>JBHPHK010000001.1:0-93806 GCA_042569365.1 Patescibacteria group bacterium
GACTTCCTCAGGGCGAGCCCTAAAGGAGATGTTTTCTTCGCTTGCGAAGTGGCAAAAGAGAAATTTTTAATATTATTTAACTAAAACACACATGTCATTAGAACTAACAGATGCCAACTTTGATGCAGAGGTTATGCAGTATGAAGGAGTTGTCCTTGTAGACTTTTGGGCGCCTTGGTGCGGTCCTTGTCAGACTTTGATGCCGATTATCGAAGAGCTCGAGAAGGAATTCGAGGGCAAAGTTAAGATTGCTAAGCTTAATGTCGATGATGCTCCTGAAATTGCGCAGAAATATAGCGTGATGAGCATTCCTACTATCGTTATTTTAAAAAATGGAGAAGTCGAAGAGGCGATAATGGGTGCACAGCCAAAAGAGGTGTTTGCAACAAAGCTTACTGAGCTGACTACGTAGAATCCTTAAATCAATATTTAAAAAAGCCTCTTGTGAAAGCAAGAGACTTTTTATTAGAGGCTAAATTAAGTTACGCGATCTACTTCTTCTAGGGTCGTGATGCCCTGCAAGACTTTCAGGAGTCCATCCTGGCGCATAGTGATCATACCTGAAGCAATAGCTGCATCGCGCATTTCCGCAGTACCCGCCTCTTTCATGATTAGCTTCTCCATCCGGTCATCAATTGTGAAAACTTCATAAATACCGATACGGCCACGATAACCTGTATTGTTACATTTGTTGCAGCCTTTACCTTTAACTATTTTAAGGTCTTTTGGAAGATCTTTGATCAGATCTGATCCTAAATCCTTTTTAATATCTTCTATGATCTTTGCACTCTCTTTTGAGACCTGCTGACATTCTTCACAAACACGACGCACAAGTCGCTGACCGATAACGGCATTAATAGCTGGTGCGATGATGAAAGGCTTTAAGCCCATGTTGATCAAACGAGGAAGAGCGCCCGCGGCGTCGTTAGTATGCAGAGTAGAGAACACAACATGACCAGTCAAGGCAGCTTGAGCTGCAATCTCGGCGGTCTCAAGGTCGCGGATCTCACCAACCAGAACAATATCCGGGTCTTGACGCAGGATCGCACGAAGACCGCTAGCAAAGTCATAGCCAGTCTCGTGTTCGACTTGGGTCTGTTGGATGCCCTTCAAGCGATATTCGATCGGATCTTCGAGAGTAATAATTTTAACTTCGGGAGAGTTTAAAGTATTTACAAAAGAATAAAGCGTAGTCGTTTTACCAGAACCTGTTGGACCTGTAGTAAGGATCATGCCATTTGGTTTTTTAAGTTCGTTCTCAATAATCTCACGTGAACGACCAATAAAACCCAGATCATCGACAATAAGAGAAACAGCGCCGATACCAAGCAGGCGCATTACGATCGCCTCGCCATAAGTCGACGGAATCGTGGAGACACGCACGTCAGTCTCGCGATTTTCAACATTAATTGTGAAGCGGCCGTCCTGCGGCACGTCTGTCACGTTCATTTTTAGTTTTGAGACCAGCTTAATGCGTGAATTAATCGGTTTGTAACTGGCATCCGGCAAAATAGCAACGTCTTGTAAGATGCCGTCAATACGATAGCGCAGGCGCACGTCATTTTCCTGTTTTTCAATGTGGATATCGCTGGCCTTCACTTGAAGTGCGCCAGCGACGATCAAGGCGATCAGGTCAGTCGTAGAGATTTTCTTAAAAGTTTCTTCAATATCTTTGAGGCTCTTGATGGTTTTTTGAAATTTCTTCAAGTCTTCATCTGAGATCATGACCTTGCCTCTCTCGTCAACTCTTTTCTCAACGGGAGCTTGGTAAGCCTCGATCACATGGTCATAGCTAGAACGAGAAACTAAGTAAAGATCAGTTGTAAAACCTTTCTCTTCCTGAATATTTTTAAGAATATCTTGAATGCCTGGATTCTTCGGGTTTGGTGTCGCTAGGCGTACAGTCTGGCCCTCTTGCAGGAAAGGCACGATCTCATGTTCAATCACATCTTCTTTAGATACGAGAGCAAGCGTCTCTGGGCGAACGGGGAAGCCGTAAAGATTAATATAAGGAAGTCCAGCACCTTGTGCTTCAATGCGCGCTTGGCTTTCTTCAAATTGGCGCGTTTTCTCGCCAATTTCAATACCGTCGCCCGACTGCTGTTGTGAATTATTCAGGTCGGAGATGGATTGCGAATCGTTTGAATTGTTTAGATCGGCTTGAACCACAAGTATAAGCATTAAATAATCACCTATTATTGTAGCAAAAACTGGTTTATTTAGCTGTGATTTCCATTATTTGGTCTACCATTCTATTAAATTGCCGAAGGCTGGCTTCCTTTCCACCCACCATTTTCGATATTTTAATCTATATAGTAACTATAGGTCGGGTGGGCAGGCATCTCAAAATGACACACACGACATCAAATTGATCTAAAATAAATATAAAAAAACCGGCAATCAGCCGGTAAAAACAGGTGAAGCCAAAGGCTTAAATATTAATAACGTAAAAATTCTTGATTTGAGATATAACGTAGGTATGCGCCTCTTCCAGATCCTGTTGATCCAAACGGAAATTAGCAGAATTCTCATTACCCTTAGCCTCGTGGAAAAGCTCTGCAATCTCACGAGCATTACGGTTGCTTGGCGCATGAATCTGACCGCGGATAAATTGTTTCTCGATGTCTTCGTGCAGGATCAAGACTAATTCTGCCTGCGGTGCGCTACGCAAAAGCTCATCAACAATACCTCCCAAGTCTCGATGACTGGAATCATGGCGTTCCAAAGTAGAATTTGGAACAGCAACCCAGACCAAATGCAGATCCTGTTCATACTTAAGCTTTGTTAAAAGGTGACCCCAGAGTTTTAAAGCAGACATCGACTTTGTCTTATATAAATGCTTGATAATCATCTGTTGTTTGGCGCCTTTATCGACTAACTGAGCCGCAATGTTAAAAGCTTCAGGCGCAGTGCGCGCACTTTGGAAGCTTTCCGTACTATCAATGATGCCAGTCAAAAGAGATGTCGCGATTTCAATATCGATCTTTTCATCATCCATTTCAGAGACGATATTATAAACCAATTCCGCTGTAGAGCTAGCGCGCATATCAATATAATTGATCTGACCAAAACCTTCGTTACTGGCGTGATGGTCAATATTAATAATCGTGCTCTCATAAAATAATTCTGAATTGTCGCGGAAGCTGTCGCCTAGTTGTTCTAGGTCAGGAGAATTAATCACGACGATCGCATCAAAGCTTTGTTCAACCTCAGAGCTGATCTGCACGTCTTTGGCATCAAATTTCCCATCCTTCGACATGACGCGAATATTCAAAAGACGTCCTTCCTTCTCATAAGTTAATTCGCCCACATTTGCCTTGCGGGTATTTAGTGAAATCATCAAGTGCGGCGCTAGACTTAGCTTTGTCTTGATCTTGTCGCGCTGCGGCAAGAAATCATAGGCGCTCAAAGTCTCTCCACCAGCCGCCATATAGACATCCTTCCCGATCTTTTGTAAGAAAATCCCTAGGCCGATCAAGCTGCCCAGGCTATCGCCATCTGGATTCTCAGGCGCCACTAAAAGGACGCGTTTGTGTTCGTCCTTTTTGAGTGTATTGGCAACTTGCTGTAAGTGCGAAAGAGCCATAAAGGGCTTAAGAATTGATAATTAGAACTATTCAGAGAATTAATAATTATAGTTGTTTTTAACGAATCCGTCAAGTATTTAAATAATAACGAAAACAACAGTTTTTTTCACCCTTTTTATGCAAGCCAAAAAACGTATCTCCTGGTATACTAAAATCTATGGAATACATACAAGCGATAGTTCTGGGTATAGTACAGGGCTTAACAGAATTCATCCCCATTAGCAGTTCAGCACACTTGGTTGTTGTGCGCGAATTATTCGGCTGGGACAACCCAGGCGTCTTTTTCGATGCAATCTTGCACCTGGGAACAGCCTTGGCAGTTATTTTTGCATTCTGGCGAACCTGGTGGGAATTGATATTGTCTGTTGGCGACATGTTTCGCACGCGAAAAATATTTGACACCTTTGAAAAGAAAATGGTCTGGTTTCTGATCATCGGCACGATCCCAGCGCTTCTAATCGGATATTTCCTGGAAGACTTCTTTGAACAATTTTTCACTAGCCTGTTCTGGGTGGGAATCTTCTTGATCATTACCGGTGTAATCTTCCACCTTGTAGAGTTTGTGCGCCGCAACAACATGAACAAGACTCTCAAGAAAATGAAATGGTGGCAGGCGGGCTTGATCGGCCTCGTTCAGGCCTTGGCTCTTTTCCCGGGAGTGTCTCGTTCTGGAATCACAATGATGACCGGCATGAGCCTTGGTTTTAAACGCTCTAGTGCCGCGCGTTTTTCTTTCATGTTATCACTCCCCGTTATCTTATTAGCCGGATCATACGGCATCTATGAATTTGCTACAGAAACAGTTTCAGGAACTAGTGAATTTGGAATCATTTCGGTGATAATCGGCTTTATTGTATCGGCTGTCATAGGCTTTCTAGCGATCAATGCTTTTATACGCTTCGTAAAGCGCAACAGCCTAACAGTTTTCGCATCATACATGCTGCTGCTTGGTGTTATCTTACTAGTAGTCAACTTTATCTAAGATGAAGACGGATTATCTTTTCGATTCAGAGGAAGCGCTGGCAAAATTTACGAAAGAATTTAGCAAAACTATCAAGTCAGGCTCGGTAATTGCGCTCGTCGGAGATTTAGGTGCTGGCAAAACAACATTTACAAAATATTTAGCGAAAGAGCTGGGGGTCGAGCAGGAAATTACAAGCCCAACCTTTACATTGGCACGCGAATACAGCGGTAAAGTCGGAAGCGAACCGATAACGTTCTATCATCTTGACGCCTATCGTCTAAAAAATTCTGAGGAAGCCAAAGCACTTGGTCTCGAGGATTGGCTGGCAGATAAGAAAGGTGTTCTAGTCATAGAGTGGGCAGAAAAAATAAAAGATTTGCTGTCACCTGAAACTATCTGGCTAAGATTTGAACACACAAAAAATCCTCAAGAGCGAAAACTAATCATCGCATAATATGGTTACCAAAAAGAAAAAAACTTTAGCGCTCATCGATACACATGCCCTCCTGCACCGTGGTTTTCATGCGATTCCGCCGACTTTGCGCACATCAGACGGACAAGTGATTAACGCCGTATTTGGTTTTACATCTATTCTGCTCAACGTGTTAAACAATATTAAGCCAGACTATATAGTGGCAGCGTCTGATCCGCGCGGGCCCACATTTCGTCATGATCAATATAAAGAGTACAAGGCCCAGCGCGTAAAGGCGCCTGATGAGCTCTACCAGCAAATTCCTTTGGTAAAGAAAGTGATCGAGACTCTCAATATTCCAATCATCGAAGTGCCTAAGTTTGAGGCAGATGACGTGATCGCAACTTTAGCGACACAAGCCGGCGAAGATACAGATCTAGAAACAATGGTTGTGACGGGAGATCTTGATGTTCTCCAGCTGGTTGATAAGCAGACAAAAATTTTCACGATGCGCAAAGGCATCAAGGATATTGTGATCTATGATGAGGCGGCAGTCTTCGATAGATACGGCCTTAGGCCCGATCAGATGATCGACTACAAGGCCTTGCGCGGCGATGCGTCTGATAATATACCGGGAGTGCCTGGAATAGGAGAAAAAACAGCAGTCAAACTGATCCAGGAGTTCAAAACTTTAGAAAATCTTTACAGAGAGATCGAGAAAGAACAGAAAAAAGCTGGTGATGATTTCAAGGGCTTTGAGAGAGGTGACGTAAAGATAAAAGGCAAGCTTCTCGAAAATCTGCTTGAAAATAAAGATGCTGCTTTCGAATCTCAAGATTTAGTAACGCTTAAAAAGGATGTCAAGATAAAACTAGACCTAAAAGCAAGTGTAATCCATGATTATGACCGAGATAAAGTCGTGGATCTCTTCCAGAAATTCCAATTCAAGTCCTTAATCGATCGTCTACCAAAATCAAGCAATGGACAGTCAAAAATGTTTGCAAGTGCGGCAGAAGAAAAAACAGAACTGCCAAAAAGATTACCTCAAGGACACGAGTTGATCACAAAAGATGTTCAGCTACAGAGTTTAGTAAATAAAATAGCAGAAAAGAAAAAAATAGCGCTTTCGGTAAAGATTACTGATGAAAGAATCATGCAGGCAGACTTGGTTGGACTGTCGATTGCGCTTGGCCCAGAAGAAGCGTACTACTTGCCATTTGCACATGCACACGATACAGAAACCCAGGCAAAACAAAAATTAACATATAAAGACCAGCTCAATATTAATGAGACATTGGCACTTCTCAAGAACACCTTGAAAGACAATAAGGTCGAAATCAATGGTCATGATCTCAAATCTATTATTTTAATACTAAAGCGCTACGGAATTGATCTTGAAGAAATACATTTTGACACAGAGCTGGCGGCGTATGTCCTAGACCCAGGTCGTCGAGGCTATAGTCTCGATGGATTAATTTTCAATCATACTCAGCATGAGCTTCGTGATCCGGAATCGTTTCTTGGTACAGGGAAAACAAAAAAATCTTTCTCTGAACTTGAGCCAGCTACGGCAGCACTTTGGGCTTGTGAAGAAATTACTTGGACTTATAAGTTAGTGATGGCTCTAGAGAAAAAAATAGAGGCGGCGGATGCTGATACGCAAAAAGTCTATCGCGAGATAGAGCTCCCGCTTGTGCCTGTCTTAGCGCAAATGCAGTTCTTAGGTATTAAGCTAGATGACAAGAATCTAAAGAAGATTTCCATTACTAATAAAAAGCGCATACAAGAGCTAGAAGTAGCGATACATAAAAGTGCAGGCAGAGAATTCCTGATCAGCTCTCCAAGTCAGCTTTCGGAAGTGCTTTTTGAAGACCTAAGCTTGCCTCGTGAAGATATCAAACGAGGCAAGAATTATTATTCGACGGCAGCAACAGAGCTTGAAAAACTTCACGGCAAACATCCGATCATCGAGCAAATCGAAGAGTATCGCGAGCTGGCTAAACTCCAAAATACATACATCGAAGCTTTACCAAAGCTGATCAACCCAGAAACTAAACGCATCCACACAAGTTTCAATCAAACAGTGACGGCCACAGGCCGCCTTTCATCTTCTGATCCTAATTTGCAGAATATTCCGATCCGCTCAGAGGCGGGCAGGGAGATCCGCGAAGCTTTCGTAGCTCCTAAGGGTAAAAAATTCCTAGCCCTAGACTATAACCAAATAGAGCTCAGGATCCTAGCGCATATTTCCCAAGACAAGCGCATGCTCGCCGCCTTTAATGAAGGCCGTGACATTCATACCTCCACAGCAGCTATTGTTTTAGATAAACCTTACGAAGATGTAACAGAAAACGAGCGCCGCATCGCCAAGATCGTAAACTTCAGTATTATTTACGGCGTTTCTCCTTATGGACTCGCACAACGCACTGATATGGACCGTGATGAAGCCAAGATTTTCATTGATCGATACTATGAATTCAATCCACAAGTCAAAAAAATCCTCGATGCGCTCGTCGGCGCTGCTAAAAAGCTTGGATACTCAGAGACAATAGATGGACGCAAGCGTTACCTGCCAGATTTACAGTCCTCTCAGTATCAAGTCAGGACAGCAGCCGAACGTGCTGCGCTCAATCATCCTTTCCAAGGAACAGCCGCCGATATTATCAAAAAAGCCATGATCCAAATCTGGGAAAAAGTTCCAGAAAGTCGGGATCGATTGCTCCTGCAAGTTCATGACGAGCTAGTTTTTGAGGTTCCCGAAGATGGCTGGCAAGATTTTGCTAAGCAAATCAAAGAAATCATGGAAAATGTCGTGAAACTTACCGTGCCGACCACAGTCGATATAGAAATCGGAACCAACTGGAACAAATTAGAAAAAACAGAAATCTAAAATACAAAAATTAACCAGAAGACGCTGAGCTAAAAACCAGTGGCGCTATTTCATCTTGGATCTCTTCTGTTTCCTCTTGCAAAACATCGGCTACTTCGCCAGAAATGACGCGTGTTTGTTTCATAAGATTGATCCAATACAAAAGCTCTCGCAAATTACTGAAGACTAAGTCCATACACCCGGTAAACTCTTGTGAATTGCTAGCGGTCTCTGCGGAAAGGCAATTCACGCCTGTCGTACTGGCGGCGCGAACAGCTTGCTTACTCATCACATAATTAGCAGCAGATGGCGCAGCCTCCTGTGTAGCTGCAATGACGCTAGCCGCTAGATCACTACAACGCTCTTTTATGTTTTCAGTGTGTGATACCATAGGAATACATTTTAAGACATCTGCACTATATCAAGGAGCAGTTAAAATAATCATTAAAAAAAGATTAAAAAAGTATTAAATAGAGAACTATTCATAAAACAATGCCAGAGCTGCCTGAGGTAGAAACACAAGTGCGTCATTTGAGAAAATTAGTTGTTGGTCATAAGATCAAGGACGTTTGGTCGGATACTAAAAAAATAGTGCATGGCACAAGCTATGTAGCGTTCAAAAAAGACATTGTTGGTCGTAAGATCATTGCCTTCCGCAGACGTGGCAAGAACATCTTAATGGACTTAAGCGGAGGTAAAACTGCAATCGTTCATTTTAGAATGACTGGACATTTTCTGTACTCACAAAACACAAAAGACAAATGGTGGCTCTGGGAGACAGAGCCTTATGTCCGTTTTGCGATGAAGCTAGACAATAACGCTGCCTTGTTATTCTCGGATATTCGCAAGTTCGGAACAATTCACTATACTGACACTGCCAACTTGGCTGAAAATCACATCTTAGCAAAACTTGGCCCAGAGCCGCTTGCAGACAGTTTTTCTTTCGAAAAGTTTCGCGAAATAATGAGTAGCCGCAAAGGAATCATCAAGCCCATACTTTTAAACCAGACAGTTCTCGTGGGAATTGGTAATATATACGCAGATGAATCGCTTTACGATGCGGGGATTCATCCTAGACAGAGAGTAGACCGTTTGACGGACGCGGATCTCAAAAAACTATACAAAGCGATTCGCAAAAACCTAAGTGACGGTATAAAGCATAAAGGCACAACAGTCGGTGAGTATGTAGATGCACGTGGTAAGTCAGGAAAACATCAAAACTATTTACGGGTTTATAAAAAGAAGGGCGAGAAATGTGCCAAACGCGGATGTTCCGGCAAGGTCAAACGCATTGTTGTGGCACAAAGAGGAACCCACTATTGTCCACGTTGCCAAAAGCTTAAATAATTATTGAAAAGATGCTTTTATTTCTATTTGGAGAAGACAAATATCGAGCGCGGGAAAAACTGCGCGAGCTTGCGGAGGCTTATAAAAAGAAAAATCCGCAGGCGCTAGATCCTGTACGCTTGGACGCGGACGATCACGATATCGGACAAATCACGCAGGCACTCGGGGCGAGTTCTTTTTTTGGCGGCAGTCAGTTTATTATTCTCCAAAATATATTAAGCCAAGGCAAGAAAGATTTGCAGGAAGAGATCTTAGAATTTTTGAAAGACAAGCGTTGTAACACAGATAATGTCGTGGTATTTTTTGAGCTGGGGGATGTCGACAAGCGCAAAGCGCTCTACAAATATTTGCAGAAAACAAAAGACGTAAAGTCTCAAGAATTCACAGCGCTCACAGGAGCAAAGCTCAAGAAATGGGCCTCAGATAAAATAGTGGAACGAAAAATCAAGATCCAAGCGTCCGCACTCGAATTATTGCTTGTCAAAACCGGCGCTGACACACACAAACTCTACAATGAGATCGAAAAGCTATGCGCCTACACAAAAGAATCAGGTGAGATCACGCAAGATGCCATTGAGGAATTAGTAAAAGCGCATGTCGAGCTGGATATTTTTAAATTTATTGACGCATTAGCGCAGAATCGTCGCACGCAAGCGGTTGCGCTCCTACATGATCACTTGAGTGAAGGTGAAAACCCCTTATATTTGCTGACTATGATTATTTATCAGTTCCGTAACCTTCTTGTGATCAAAGATTTGCAGGAACGGGGAGTGCCGGCCGGGCAGATCGCTAAAGAATCGGGCCTGCATCCGTTTGTGGTAAAGAAGTCTCTTGCCGCGCTAAATACTTTTAGCTTAACGCAACTAAAGGCGATCTATAAAAAACTGATCGACACAGACACGGCTCTCAAGTCTGGCCAGGCTGAGCCAGAGCTTGCACTTGATCTGATCACTGTTAGTTTAACGAGATAAACAAAAACACCCTCACTTGTATAGGGTGTTTCTTTTTGTGTGAAAATTATTTTGCTTTTGCTGCCTTGATTAAGCGAGACTTGTGGCGTGCTGCTTTGTTTTTGTGAATAGTTCCGGTCTGTGCTGCTTTATCTAAAGCTTTGACCGCTGACTTAATCTTATCGTCTGTTTTAGAATCCTTAGCCAAAATAGCCTCACGTGCAACTTTTTCTTCTGCACGCAAAGTTTTCAAACGACGCACGTTGATTGTGTGGCGACGCTTGCTTACGCGTAATGCTTTTTTGGATGCTTTTAGGTTTGCCATACGTAAGAGTGAGATTAACACTATCTGAAAAAAGAGTCAAATCCTTATAAAGATTAGAATACTTTACGAGGATTGAGCAAATTATCGCTGTATTCAGCAATAGCTACTAGTTTTTCTTCAGGATCAATTACAGCCAATTTCTTGGAACTGTCTTCATGAGAATATTCAATTTTTTTGCCAAGACGTAGATCATTCGCCTCTTCTGAAGAAACTTTAATCAATTCAAAATTGTCGAGCACTGCTTCGACCGGCTGCAAATATTTGGCCCAATTGTTTTTGTTGAGACGTTTTAGTTTTACCGACTGGTCGATATGCCAATTTCCTACTGTAGTTCTCTCTAATTTCTCAACATAACCTCCAACACCAAGTTCTTCTCCTAAATCCCTTGCAAGCGAACGAATATAGGTCCCGCTACTTACCTTGAGGCGGACTTTCAATTTAGGATAACGGTATCTCAGAACTTCAAACTCTAAGACTTCGACAACGCGAGGTTTTACTTTTGTTGTTTCTCCCTTGCGTGCCAGCTCATACATTTTCTTACCATTGACCTTGATGGCTGAATATTGCGGGGGAGTTTGTTTGATTTTTCCTGTGAATTTTAAGATCGCAAGCTCTAAATCCTCGCGAATAATTTTTTGTGCATCTGGGCTGATGGTGACAGTGCCGGTCTTGTCATCCGTATCGCTGGTAGCTCCAAGCTTAAAGGTCGCGAGATATTCTTTAGTATCTCCAGTGAGAAATTCAAACAGTTTGGTAGCCTTTCCGATTCCCACCACCAAAACACCGGTCGCAAAAGGATCAAGTGTGCCGGTGTGGCCGATCTTACGTAAGCTCGTGATCGAACGCAATTTAGCGACCACATCGTGTGAGGTCCAATCTTTTTGTTTGTTGATGATTAAGAAGCCGTCCATTATTATTATTTCTTAAGATCTTCGATTTGATCTCGGAGCTCCGCAGCTTTTTCGAACTCAAGATTACGTGCAGCGATATCCATCTTAGCCTCAAGCTCTGATACGATGCGAGAAATCTCTTCTTCAGGAATCTTATCAATTTCAATTTTTTCAACGGGCCATTCTCTCTTGGCTCCTGCGAGGCGATCTTCTGAAATATTCTTTTCGATCGTCGTTGGTGTGATGCCATGCTTTTTATTGTACGCCTCCTGCTTAGTGCGACGACGCTCAGTCTCCTTGATCGCGATCCTCATGGACTGTGTTGTTTTGTCAGCATATAAAATCACATGGCCGTCCGCGTGACGTGCCGCGCGGCCCATAGTCTGAATTAAAGAAATCTCATTACGCAGGAAGCCTTCTTTATCCGCATCTAAAATAGCGACTAGAGAAACTTCAGGGAGGTCCAATCCTTCTCTCAAAAGATTAATTCCCACCAAAACATCATAAACACCTGCCCGTAGATCCCTCAATATCTCTAAACGATCAAAAGTGTCTATCTCAGAATGAAGATAGGCCACCTTTACTCCAGCTTCTTTAAAGTATTCAGCCAAATCCTCGGACATTCGTTTCGTTAAAGTCGTGACTAGTGTTCGCTGTCCATCTTTAGTGCGCTTCTGAATCTCTTCAAGTAAATCATCAATCTGCCCATCAATTGGGCGGATCTCAATACTTGGATCAAGCAACCCAGTTGGGCGCACGACTAGCTCGACGATCTGCTTGCTCCGTTCGCGTTCATGGGCGCGCGGCGTAGCCGATACATAGACCAGCTGATTCATGCGTTCATCAAACTCCTTATACTGCAGCGGCCGATTGTCATACGCTGCTTTCAAGCGAAAACCATAGTCGACGAGCATCTTCTTACGAGAATGATCGCCCGCATACATAGCTCCGATCTGCGGCACGGTGATATGTGACTCGTCTATGAAGCACAAAAAGTCATCCGGGAAATAGTCGATCAAAGTCGAAGCGGGCTCGCCGGGTTTGCGGCCTTCTATATAGCGTGAATAGTTTTCAATACCGCTCACGAACCCAAATTCTTTCAAGGATTCTAAATCATAGCGCACACGTTCCTCCAAACGCTGCGCCTCCACTAGTTTGTTCTGCGCCTTAAACTCAGCGACCTCTTTTTTAAGATCGGCAGCGATCTCCTTGGTCGCCCGTTTAATCTCTTCCTTAGGAGTAGAGAAGTGAGAAGCCGGAAAGAATATAACATCATCCATATCACCCAAAACTTCACCGGTCAGGCCGTCAAGCTTCTGGATTTTCTCAATTTCGTCACCAAAAAACGAAACTCGCACAACCTCATCTTCAAAGGGCGGATAAATCTCCACTAGATCGCCGCGTACCCTAAAAGTCGAACGCTGAAAATCAATATCGTTTCGGTTATACTGAATCTCAATCAGCTTAGACAAGAAATCATTACGTGAAATTTTCTGACCATGCTTAAGGGTAAAACTTAGCTCGGCATACATTTCGGGCCGGCCAATACCGTAGATACAAGAAACTGAAGCAACGATAATAACGTCTTTACGTGTTACTAAAGACGATGTCGCCGCATGACGCAAGCGATCGATCTCATCATTGATCGAAGTCTCCTTGGCGATATAAGTATCGGTGCGCGGTACATACGCCTCCGGCTGATAATAATCATAATAAGAAACAAAATAATGCACGGCTGCGCTTGGAAACAGTTGCTGGAACTCGCTAGCAAGCTGTGCTGCCAAAGTCTTATTTGGTGCAATGATCAAAGCCGGCCGATTGGTCTTAGCAATAATATTCGCCATCGCAAAAGTTTTACCAGAGCCAGTCACGCCCAAGATCGTCTGCTCACGCATATTCTTCTTCAAACCCGAGACAATCTGCTTGATTGCATCAGGCTGGTCTCCCTGTGGTTTTAATTTAGTTTCCAGTTTAAGAGGCATATATTGATAATAACACGCGAAGCAAGCATTTTGACACAAAAATCAGAAAAAGTTAAGACTATCATCATAGGACTTTGCTTTTCAGATCCAAACCAAGCACTACATTTCGTACTTTTCTTTTCTAGATCCACGCACCTTACCTCCGTAGCCTAGCCCAAGAGCCTAGTTGATATACTCAACACTTCATGTGTTATTTTTTTGACAGCCCCCATTAACCTCCAGGGGGCTTTTTCTCGCCTAAAATCTTGAAGACTGGTATCATAAATCTATATGATCGAAAAAATCAAAGGCAATTTAGAATATAAAAAAAGCACTCACGCCGTCATAGACGTGCACGGCGTTGGTTATAGGGTCAATATGACACCGACTGCTTTGGCAAATCTTAAACCAGATTCCGATGTTGAGGTTATTACATATTTATATGTAGCCGAAGGCGTCATGGAATTATATGGTTTCCAGTCCGCAGATGAACTGGAGATTTTCGAAATGTTGATTGGTGTTTCTGGAATCGGGCCAAAGTCTGCGCTAGGCGTACTAGCGGTTGCATCAGTCGATGATATTTCAGCGGCAGTGGCGACTCAGGACACATCACTTCTCACAAAAGTCTCTGGAGTCGGCGAAAAAACTGCTCAGCGCATTATCGTGGATCTCAAAGACAAGCTAGAAAAAGCAGACTTGAGTAAAACGAAAACAAAAGATGGTGTAGCACAAAACGGAGAAGCTGGCGCACAGGCGGAAGCGGTTGATGCGCTTATTGGTCTGGGATATACAGCTAAAGATGCACGCGATGCCATCAAATCTGTTGAAGGTCGTGAAAAAATGGACGTTGGCGAAATTATTCGTGCCGCATTAAGACAGGGTGGAAGATAATGATAACAGATATCAAGGACAAGCAGGTTTGGGAAGACTTTGTAAGCCAGCATCCATATGGTCATTTTCTGCAGTCATGGGAATGGGGCCTTTTTCAAAACTCTTTGGACAAGGAAATCGAATTTCTAGGATGCAAAGATGAAGGAAGACTGATAGGTGCCGCACTGATTGTCTATGAAACTATCCGAGGCAAATACCAGTACGCTCATTGTCCGCGCGGTCCGATTATGGATCCCAACTTACCTCAAGAACAGCAGAAAAAATTCATCTGTCCACTGATAAACCATATCGAAAATGAACATGATGTTATTTTTGTACGCGTGGAACCGGAGTTTGAGGTCGATGCCAACCCGATTTGTATCGAATTTTTTGATCCAGCTCCATCGTCTCTAAAAAAAGGTGCCAACCCGCAACGCACGCGCATTCTTGATCTTACAAAATCAAAAGAAGACCTTCTTAAGGAGATGAAACCAAAAACGCGCTACAATATTCGTCTTTCAGAACGCAAGGGAGTAAAGGTCGAACAAGGTTACGATAAGTCATTGCAAGATAACTTTATTAAGCTTCTAAAAGAGACAACAGAGCGAGACAAATTTATAGCCTATCCAGCAAGTTACTATAAAAAACAGCTGGAATATTTTGGTCCGCAGGGAAATCTTGTAATTTTCCAGGCAACTGTCAACGGAGAGCCGGCCGCTTCAATTATTGTCAGTTATTATGGAAACCGTGCCGTCTATCTACACGGAGCATCTAGTCATAAACATCGCGCTGCGATGCCGGCCTTTGCTGTTCAGTGGGCGGCAATTCAGGCAGCACAAGAAAAGCAAATGAAGACCTACGACTTTTGGGGGATTGCGCCGGAAGATGCGAAGCCTGACCATCCTTGGGCGGGCATCTCACGTTTCAAAGAAGGTTTTGGCGGTTATGTAAAAAACTGGATCGGCCCCCACGACCATGTCATCAAACCCTTGCTATATAAGGCATACACAGGATATAGAAAAATGCGCCGCTAATAAAAAGTGGCACAGGAACGCAAGATAGGTTAAAATATAATCAAGATTAATTTACACACTTGTGGCACGCATAAACCCCTCTCTACCATTATATCTAGGTATCATTCTGCTCATTCTATTTATAGGAGCGGGTATTTGGTATTTCTTGGCAGGTCCAAATGTCCAGTATGTTCCAGGAGACACTACGCCTGCAACAACGGGCGTCGATTCTGATGGTGATGGAGTGTTTGATGATGCTGAGCGCGATATTCATAAAACAGATCCCTTCAATCCTGATACCGATGGAGATGGCTTTTCTGACGGAACTGAAATAGCTAATGGATTTGATCCGTTAGTTCCATCTAAAAAGACAACAGAATAATAATGTTGCATTTATTGCGAAAAATCACGCCGTCGTGGGTCAGGCGGATTTATCACTATGGGATGGCACGTCTCGCAGTTTTTGTGTATGGGAGACCATCGCGCAAGCTAATTGTGATTGGCGTGACGGGTACAGACGGCAAAACATCCACGATTCATATGCTGGCCCATATTTTAGAAACAGCAGGTTATCCGGTTGGCTATATTACAACTGCCGCATTTAAAATAGGGGAAACTGAAACACTCAATGCCACCAAGCAAACAATGCCTGGCCGTTTCAAAATGCAGAGAATGCTGAAAACGATGGTCGAAAACAAGATTCAGTACGCAATCATCGAGTCTACCTCTCAGGGCATGGCACAATCGCGTCATCTCGGGATCGACTACAATACTGTACTCTTCACAAACCTTGGAACGGATCATATTGAGGCACATGGTTCTAAAATAAAATATCGTAAAGCGAAGGAACTACTATTTAAGGCGCTAGAAAGAAGTCAGGTCTGGTCAGGATTGGCTCAAACAGCAGTTGTGAATCTTGATGACCCGGAAAGCCAGCATTTTTTGAAATATGAAGCTGAAGAAAAGTACGGATACGGATTGAAAGCCGAAAGTTGGGGGCCGGAAGTGAAAAAGTCTGTAAATCATCGCGTGTCTGTTTCGAATATTGAACAGCATAATGTTTTCGGAGAGCGCGGCAATCAGGAAATCCAGTTTACACTGGAGTTTGACGGTGAAAAAAGACAGGTCAACGCGCCCTTAGTCGGAGAATTCAACATTTTGAATGCTTTAGGCGCTGCAAGTGTTGCGCTAGCTCTTAAGATCAATCAAAACGCGATTATAAAAGCTTTAGAGACCTTGCCTCAGATCCCTGGACGACTAGAACGCATCAAAGCTGGGCAAGATTTTTATGTTTTCGTAGACTATGCTCATGCACCAGAGGCGTTGATAGAAATATATGCGTCCTTGCGCGCCGCCATGCTGCCGGAACAAAAATTAATTGCAGTCCTTGGTAGTCAGGGTGGAGGAAGAAGTGTTAGTAAACGTTCGGTGATGGGAAAAATCGCGGGGGAGAAAGCAGATATCGTTATTGTTACGAATGAAGATCCGTATGATGAAGATCCACAAAAAATAATTGACGATGTTGCCGAAGGTGCACTTGCCGAAGACAAAAAGCTAGACGAAAATATTTTCAAAATTGAAGATCGGCGTGGGGCGCTAGAAAAAGCGATGGCACTAGCGAGCCCAAGAGATGTCGTGATAGTTACTGGTAAAGGATCTGAAACGACGATGGCCGTGGCAAAAGGCAAGTTTATCAAATGGAGCGATAAAGCAGAGATAGAGAAAATGTTAAAACAGCTATGATTTCCCTGTGCGTGATGTAAAGAAAAAAGGTAACTATGCGGGCGGCAACTTTTCATCTAAGAAAGGCTTCGTCAAATGGAATATTCCACTTAAGTCAGTCAATAGGTAGACACTGTTTCTTTAACTGCATAAACAAAAAGCCCTCTCAGACGTTAGGGCTTTTTAGGTATAGATGAGACTTAGGAATCGCTAGATCAATTGAAGTAAAATCCAATAGAAAAGCCAGCTCAAGAAAAAGCCGAAGACAGCTCCGCCGAATATTTCGTAGAAATTATGACCTAGGCGCTCTTCAATTCTCACGCCATGGATTGCGTCATGCTGTTTTTTGGAAAGTGTTGGGCGCAAATTATTGAGTACTTCGCCGTAACGACTGACTTTGCGTCTGAAAGACCAGGCATCGCGAATAATAATGACGGCTAGGGCGACGGCAAGGAAAAAGATAGTTGATGAAATTCCCTCATGGAAGCCAATCACCGTCACAACAGATATTACGAAGGAGGTATGCGTCGAAGGAAAGTCGCCATAATCAAAAAGATATTTTAAGCGAAGCTCTTTTGCGCGCCAAGACTTCACAATGCCTTTCATGACCTGTGTAACGCCTCCTACGAGGATTGGTATAAGAATGAGTAATACTGTCTGTTCTGCCATAAGTAAATTAACTATAGCATGTCGCAAATTTGCGCTATAGTGGAAAGAGCAAATGACAGTTTAATATGTTTTTGATTATAGATACGAGCGCTTCAAAAACACTAATAGCGCTTGCAGATGCAAAAAAGGTAATAGACTCTGAAATTTGGGAGGCTGGTCGCAACCTAAGTATTGATTTACTTCCAAAAATTGATGCGCTTTTAGAAAAGAACGCTATTTCAGGAGAGGAATTAGAGTCTCTTGTGGTATTATCGGGTCCAGGTTCATACACGGGCCTGCGGATCGGCGTCACGCTCGTGAATGCTCTTGGTTTTGCCTGGAAAATTTCAGTCAAGGGAGTGAATCGCTTTGAAGCGTGGGAAAATTTCTATGATATCAAGGCCGCTGCAGGTGAGAGCATCATTCTTGATGCTGATCATGAGAAAATATTTATGCGTTTGTCTAAAGTCGCGCCTGAAAATAGTTTTTGGATAGGTCTTCCTCACGAAAATTCAGAAATAATAGAGAAGTTTTACAAAATCTATACAGACCTTTCAGAAGAAGCAGTGAAAAATATACGAAGCATTAATTCCTCTGCAGAAATCCTCAATGTTTCAAGAGAAGAGCAGGATGTTTTGGAAAGCATCCGCTTGGCCGCTCTAAAACAGAAAGACATGAAAAATTTTGAAGCAGTGCAACCTCTCTACATAAGACCACCTGCAATAACTCCCAAGAAAGATGTACCAAAACACAAATAAAAAACTTACATCAGCGGGAGCGATAATTTTTCGTCGAGAAAATAAAGACATCAAATATTTGTTGTTGCATTTTGTGCACGGCCACTGGGGATTTGCGCGTGGGGGAATTGAGAAGGGTGAAGAGTATATCGATACAGCTCTGCGCGAGATCAAAGAAGAAACTGGTCTTACAAAAAAAGATTTAAACTTTATTCCAAAATTCCAAACTAACGCACAATATTATTTCCAGGGATACAGCGGAAAGTTAATCCAAAAAGAAAATATATTGTTTTTAGCAGAAACCAAGAAAAAAGAAATCGAGCTGTCTCATGAGCACACCGAGTATGTTTGGCTCTCGTTTAAAGATGCTCATAAGAAATTGGCGTTCAAAACACAGAGAAAGATGCTTAAAGACGCTCATAACTTCCTGGGCGCTAACTAAGACTTATCCAGAGAAGCTGTGAATAAAGGTGTGGAAGCCTGGTGGGGAAGCGCATATTTAAAAAATACGTCAAGACCTCAATATATTTGCTAAGTTAAGCGAAAAAGGCTAAAATTACTTCGAAAAATTGAAAAAAACGGGCAAAACCCTTGACTCTTCATCCACATCCTGGTATTTTGAGTCTATGTCATTTTTTGCAGTCTAGAGCTGCGCAAATAGTTAAACTCACCCTTTTATTAATAAATTAACGAGGAGGGTCTTTTTATGTCTGCTGAAAAAACCACTACTACCCCAAAAACCACTAGTTCTTCAAAAAATCCACGCGTATTCTTCACAAAAAGGCACGACAAGATGGAGTTGCCAAACCTTATTGAAACTCAGAATGCGTCCTATAAATGGTTCTTAGATGAAGGGCTTAACGAGCTTTTCGATGAAATCTCGCCGATCGAAGACTTCACCGGAAAAGATCTCGAACTACACTTTTTAGATTATTATCTCGACGAAGAAAAAAATAGCGAGAAAACAGCCAAAGAACGTAACACAACTTATGAAGCGCCCTTGCGCGCCAAAGTCCGCCTAGTCAACAAGCGCAGCGGAGAAATCAAAGACCAAGAGGTTTTCTTGGGAGATTTTCCTATTATGACCAATCGCGGTACTTTTGTCGTGAATGGTGTTGAGCGCGTTGTGGTTGCTCAGCTTATTCGTTCCCCGGGTGTCTTCTTTTCAGCAGATAATATCCGTGGTCATAAATATTTTGGTGCGAAAATTATTCCAAACCGTGGTGCCTGGCTCGAGCTTGAAACAGATGCGCATGGCGTGATCAGCGTTAAGATTGATCGCAAGCGCAAAGTGCCTATCACGGCTCTTTTGCGTGCTTTTGGTTTTGGTACTAACGAAGAAATCACAGCCCTCTTTAAAGATATTAAACAGGATCCAGACCTAGACTACATCGCAGAGACGATCAAGAAAGATCCATCCCGTTCTACAGCGGAAGGTCTAAAAGAAGTCTACAAACGTGTTCGTCCAGGCGACTTGGCGACTGCCGATAACGCGCGCCAGATGCTTGAGTCGATGTTCTTCGACTTTGATCGTTATGACTTCGGTCGTGTTGGTCGCTATAAGCTTAATCAGCGCCTTGGTCTGGAAACTCCTAACAATCGTGAACACCGTACATTGGATCCAGAAGACATGGTCCGCATTATAAAAGAGATCATCCGTCTTAATATAGAGCAGGGTGAACAAGATGATATCGACCACTTGGGTAATCGTCGCGTTCGTTCTGTTGGTGAATTGATTCAGGCGAAATTCCGTGTCGGTCTTGCGCGCATGGAGCGTATCGTCCGTGATCGCATGAGTACTTTGGATGTAAATACTGTTACTCCGGGTCAGCTGATCAATGCACGTCCAATTATTGCCTCTATTAAGGAATTTTTCACAAACTCCCAGCTATCCCAGTTTATGGACCAGACCAACCCTCTCTCAGAGCTAGAACACAAGCGACGCTTGTCAGCGATGGGTCCAGGAGGTCTTTCCCGTGAACGTGCCGGATTCGAAGTGCGCGACGTGCACAAATCCCACTACGGCCGCATCTGTCCGATCGCTACGCCGGAAGGTCCGAACATTGGTTTGGTTGGACACTTGGCAACTTACGGAACAATCAATCAATACGGTTTCATCGAAACTCCCTTCAGAAAAACGATCCGCACGATGGAAATTAACGACAAGAAATTGGTCGGCGAAACTCTACGCGACAATGTAGAGGTCGAAGGCAAGCTCATTGCTGAGAAAGGAACAGAGATCACAAGCGGAATTCAGAAAGATCTAGCTAGCAAAGGCGTGAAAAAAGTATCTATCCGACCGATTGTCCAGGATGAGATTGTTTACTTGGATGCTTTTGAAGAAGGTCGTGCCGTGACCGCGCCAGCTACGATTGAAGTCGATGAAAAAGGACACTTCGTGAAAGAAAAAGCACAGGTTCGTAGTAAAGGTGAGTCCGGTATTCGAAATACAGAACGTATCCAGTACGTGGATGTTTCACCTAAGCAGATTGTATCTATTTCTACATCATTAATTCCGTTCTTGGAGCATGATGACGCCAACCGTGCCTTGATGGGCTCGAACATGCAACGCCAGGCTGTCTCTTCGATCCGACCAGAGTCCCCGGTTGTAGGTACTGGTGTCGAAGAACGTGCTGCGAAAGACTCAGGTCAGGTCACCACTTGTGAAGCGCCAGGAAAGGTCGTCGCAGTTGATGCGCGTCACGTTGAAGTGCTTCAAGACGATGGCAATATGCACGATTACGAGTTGCAGAATTTCTCTATTAGCAACCAGTCGACAGCTATGAGCCAGCGTCCGCGTGTTGACAAGGGTCAGGTCGTCCAACAGGGCGACGTGATTGCTGACGGTGCTTCCGTAGACAAGGGAGAGCTTGCGCTCGGCCAAAACCTTCTTGTGGCTTTCATGTCCTGGGGCGGTAGCAACTACGAAGATGCTGTTATTCTCTCAGAGAGAATTGTGCAGCAGGATCGTTTCAGTTCTGTTCATATCGAAACATTTTCAATCGAAGTCCGTGACACTAAGCTTGGTCCAGAAGTAATCACACGTGACATTCCAAATGTCGGTGAAGAGAAACTAAAAGATCTCGACGAGGAAGGTATTATCCGCGTTGGAGCACAAGTTTCTGCTGGCGACATTCTAGTCGGTAAAATCACCCCTAAGGGTGAGACTGATCTGACAGCAGAAGAACGCTTGCTTCGCGCTATTTTCGGTGAAAAAGCGCGCGACGTGAAAGACACATCTCTGCACTTGCCGCATGGTGAGCAGGGTAAAGTTATCGAGATTAAAGTATTTAGCCGTGATGAGGGCGATCGCCTTCAGACTGGCGTTATAAAGAAGATTCAAATCAGCATCGCGAAGCTGCGCAAAATCAATGTCGGTGACAAAATGGCCGGACGCCATGGTAACAAAGGTGTTATCTCTAAGATCCTGCCAGTGGCCGAGATGCCATTCTTGCCGGACGGAACGCCAGTCGACGTCATCTTGAACCCGCTTGGTGTGGTTTCTCGTATGAACATTGGCCAGATCCTGGAGACCCACTTGGGTTATGCTGCTAGCCAGCTTGGATATAAAGTAGCCAGCCCTGTTCTAGAAGGTGTTCCCGAAGAGCGTATTAAAGCGGAGCTCAAAAAAGCAGGCTTGCCAGAAGATGGCAAGGTTCAGTTACGTGATGGACGATCAGGCGAGGAATTTGCTGAACGCACAACGGTCGGCATCATGTATATGCTCAAGCTGCACCACTTGGTTGAAGACAAGATTCACCAACGTTCGATCGGACCTTACTCTCTAGTTACTCAGCAGCCGCTCGGTGGTAAAGCACAGTTCGGTGGTCAGCGTTTCGGAGAAATGGAAGTGTGGGCTCTTGAAGCCTACGGCGCTGCGCATACCTTGCAGGAAATCCTAACTATCAAATCGGACGATGTCATGGGACGAAGCAAGACTTACGAATCGATCGTGAAAGGTGAGCCGATCCGCAAGCCAAACATTCCTGCCTCTTTCAATGTTTTGATGAAAGAATTGATGAGCCTCGGCCTGTCGGTCGAACTGCTCGATCAAGAACATCAGGCGCGTAAGTTCCGTGAGCTTTCAGAAGTTGCGGAAGATGAGGACAAACAAGCTCGCGATAGAAAGAAAGAAGAAATGGAGCTAACCACAGATGATGGACCAGAAGTCGGAACTGGACCAGAAGAAACTGCAAAAAACGATTCCGAAGAATAATACCTAACGGTACTTTATAAAGATGAAGTTATCCTCCAAGACAACTAAACAGCAAAACCGCTCCCAAGGAGTGGACGCAGTGTCTGCTAATGAAGTTGTCGAAGAGTATTCCATCGAGAAAAGAAGCAAAAAGCCGCTCTGGTTTGGAATCTTGACGGGAGCTTTTATAGCAGCAATCGCCCTGGTTCTCTTGTGGCAGGACGCGCTCCCTGGAGTAGCTCTTCGCAGACCGAATATTGATCGCGAAACTATTCCGCAGGTTCCACCATCAGCAACAGCACAGTTAACTCAGGACCCAGAAGAAACTCCTGAAATAATTGCAGTCGAAGTCGAAACAGTCGCGCTTGCAAATGAAAAAAAGATCACAGCAACTGATCAGGCCGAAAAACTGATCCGTTCCGCCAATGACAGCTATGGAAACCCAGGAACAAGCTGGGCGCCGAATGGCAGCACACTTCTTTTTTCAAGAGCTAGCGACCGCACCGACTACGCTTCTCAACAAACTGGCATTGCTCCTGAAAATCTTTGGTCATACACGCCTAAAACAAAAGATGGCAAGCAAATCAGCACTAGCGGAGCTCTCGGTTGGGGTGGAAGTTGGGGGAGTGTTCGTTTCAATGCGACTGGCTCGGAAGTTCTCTATTATGAACTGTTCAGTACATCAGAACAGACAGTAAATGGGCCGCGCATACTTAGCTCAAGTAAAGATGGTTTCTACAGCGTTGCTCTAAACGCATCAAACAATAAAACGAAACTAAACGTTCCGAGTGAAAGTCGCATTCTCACCAAACTAGAAGACAAAGCATTTCCATCAGCATCAGGCGAGCGTGTACTTTTCGTAACACAGGCTGGTGAGTATCTCTGGCAGGACGGCGATAAGCAGTATCCTCTCGGAGTCGGCATCGATGAAGTAAATGGCGAGCGACAGTTCCGTTTCTCTATGCCATCCTGGTCTCCTGATGGTTCACAAATAGCCTTCACTCGCAAAATGGATGCTACAGACGAAGCAGGCAATAACGTTTCAGTCTATGTCCTGGATATGAATGAGACGGCCAGCTTAGATCAAATGGCGCCGATAGGAGTTGCGCATGTTCCTGAAAATCATCTCGTATTTGAAGATATCGATATTGACTGGGCGCCGGACGGACAAAGTTTCTGGATCGGATCTGGCCATACCCTCTTCCAGATTGAAAACGGTTCAGCCAAACAAATTAAAACGGGGGAGGATGTGCGGCCATTTGCCTGGTCACCCGAAGGCAAGCAAGTATTAGCACTTGCCCAGCGCGATACGACTGAAGAACACTTTCAGATCATTAGCCTGGAGAAGGACACAACACAAGAATTAGATCGAGAAGTGCAACAGGCAGCCTGGATTTCAGAAAACTTAATCATTACTCGCACCGTCGAAGGCCTCAGCATCTATAACATAGAAAAACAACAAACTTCATCACTACTTTCAAAAAATATTTCTGATTTTTCTTTAGCGCCAAATCATAAAGACCTCGCTTGGGTCGCTGAAGGAGAACTCTGGATCGCACAGATTCAATAAATCTTATCTCTCACAACGATTAATTAATTCATCATGTCTACACCAGAAAAATCAACAGATTTTTTCAGCAGCAAAATTGCCGATTTTGACGCTATTCGTATTAAGGTTGCTTCTCCCGATGAGATCGAAGAATGGTCTTATGGAGAGGTTACCAAACCGGAAACTATCAACTATCGTACACAGCGCCCTGAAAAAGAAGGTCTTTTCAGTGAAGCAATCTTCGGTCCGACCAAGGACTGGGAGTGTTACTGCGGTAAATACAAGCGTATCCGTTATAAAGGTATTGTTTGTGAAAAATGTGGCGTAGAAGTCACCCGTTCCATCGTCCGACGTGAGCGTATGGGGCATATCACTCTCGAAGTGCCTGTCAGCCATATCTGGTTTTTGCGCGGCGTTCCTTCTAAGATCGGTTTGATCCTGGATCTGACCGTCCAGGAGCTGGAGAAAGTTATTTACTTTGCCAGCTATATCATTACGGACGTAAAAGAAGATGCGCGCGAGGAAGCCTTGAAACAGGTGACCCGCGAAGCTAAGGCTAAGAAAGAGGAGATCTCCAAACGTTATCAGGAGATCAACAAGCGCTTGAAAGAGGAGCAAGCTAAAGCTTTTGAAGTTATTAAAGATAAGCCAGCGGGTGAACAGAAAAAATTAGCACAACGTTTTGAAGAAGAGCTCCAAAAGAAGAACAAAGAAAAGAAACAAGAGCTCGACAACTTGCAAGAGGCGGTCTCTACTGCCAAACAGGAGCTTGGAGACTTGAGTCCACTACGCGTTATCTCTGAAATAGAATACCGCGAACTTTCCGTCAAATACGGACATGTATTCCAGGCCGGTATCGGCGCAGAAGCTGTGCGAGAACTGGTCAGCAAGATTGATCTCAAAGAAAATATCAAAACAATAAAAAGCGAGCTTAAGGGCGCCGTCGCATCTAAGCGTAAGAAGATGAAGCGCCGCCTAAAGTTAATCCAAAGCATGGACAAGGCGAATATTCGTCCAGAATGGATGTTTATCACGAAATTGCCTATCTTGCCGCCGGACCTTCGACCGATGGTCCAGCTTGATGGTGGCCGTTTTGCGGCCTCTGACCTGAACGACTTGTATCGTCGCGTCATCAACCGCAACAACCGTCTTAAACGTTTACATAAACTTAATGCGCCAGAAGTTATCACGCGAAACGAAAAGCGTATGCTCCAAGAAGCTGTCGATGCTTTGATCGACAACAATGCTCGCCGTGGCAAGGCTGTTGCTTCTACAACTGGCCAGCGACGCACCCTTAAATCTTTGGCTGATATGCTTAAAGGTAAACAGGGTCGTTTCCGCCAGAACTTGCTCGGTAAACGCGTCGACTATTCCGGTCGTTCCGTGATTGTGGTTGGTCCGCAGCTCAAACTACACGAGGCTGGTATTCCAAAGACGATGGCTCTCGAGCTTTTCAAACCATTCATCATCCAGCGTTTGATCAAGCATGAGTTTGCCTACAATGTCCGTTCAGCCGGTAAATTGATCGAAGCGAAAGCACCAGAGGTTTGGGACATGTTGGAAGAGGCGATTCAAGGTCAGTATGTTCTCTTGAACCGCGCTCCTACCCTTCACCGTCTTGGTATTCAGGCTTTCGAGCCAGTCTTGATCGAAGGAAAAGCGATCCAGATTCATCCGATGGTTTGTGATGCGTATAATGCTGACTTCGATGGTGACCAGATGGCGGTACACATTCCTTTGACGGATAAGGCTCGTGAGGAAGCGCGAGAAATCATGCTTTCCAGCAAGAACTTGCTTAAACCTGCGACTGGTCAGCCAATCGTTACGGCTACAAAAGACATGGTCTTGGGTTGTTACTGGATGTCTGACATTAAGCCAGTACCAAAAGATAAGCGCCGCATTTTCTCTACAGAACAAGAGGTGATTCTTGCCTACGAAATGAACAATCTAAATATTAAAGATGAAATCGAAGTTGTGCTTGATAATAAAGAGCGAATTACGACTTGTGCCGGACGCATCATCTTCAACAAGATTTTGCCGGAAGAATTTATGTTCATTAACGAGCTCTTGGATAAGAAAGTCTTGCGACGCATCGTTGCAGAGGTTTTGGATCTCTATGGCCGCGAGGTGACTGCTGAAGTAGCAGACCGCATTAAAGGTCTCGGCTTTGAATATTTGACTCGTTCTGGTCTTACCTGGGGTATGGATGACGTGAAAACTCCAAAGATCAAGGCGAAGCTTGTGGCGGATGCCGAAGATGAAGTTGAGCACATCCATGATCAATACCGCCAAGGTCTTTTGACAGATGACGAACGTTTTATGAAAGTTATTGAGATTTGGAGTAAGGTCAAGGATAATATCACCGAAGCTGTCGAAAAGGAACTGGACCGCGACGGGGGAGCATACAGTATGATCCAATCCGGAGCGCGTGGTAGCTGGGGCCAGTTGACTCAGATGATGGGTATGAAAGGTTTGGTGAGCAATCCGTCTGGTCGTACGATTGAGTTGCCGGTGAAAGATAACTTCAAGGAAGGCTTCAATGTGTTGGAGTACTTCATTTCTACGCACGGTACCCGAAAAGGTATGTCCGATACGGCGCTGCGTACTGCAAATGCCGGTTATCTGACACGTCGCCTTGTGGACGTTGCACAGGATGTTGTTGTCCAGGAGGAAGATTGTCGTGATAACGTTGGTTTCACATTTACCAAGAAAGACAGTGAAGAAATTGGACGAGAATTTACGGATCGCGTTATTGGACGCGTGACTATCGGCAAGATTGTTGATCCGAAGACTGGTGAAGTCGTATTAAAACACAATGAGCTTATTACGAAAGAGTCAGCCGAAAAACTATCCAAGCTGGACTTGTCTGAAATTACAATCCGTTCCATCATGACTTGTCGCACGAAGCGAGGTGTCTGTAAGCGTTGTTATGGATATGACCTCGGTAATAATAAAGAGGTTGAGATAGGACAGGCGGTCGGTATTGTGGCTGCCCAGGCGATTGGTGAGCCGGGTACACAGTTGACTATGCGTACTTTCCACACTGGTGGTGTTGCTGGAGGCGACATTACGATGGGTCTGCCGCGCGTTGAAGAGTTGTTTGAGGCAAGACAGATCAAAAAGCCAGCCTTGATTGCTGAGATTAAAGGTAAAGTCAGCATCGAAATTACAAACAAGAACAAAATCCTAACGATTACTTCAGTTGATCTACCGGAAGATACTTACACCTTAACTGAAAAATCTAAAGTGGAAGTTTCAAATCGCGCCAATGTTGAGGCAGGAGAACTGCTCTATACCGAAGGCCGCAAGAAAATCAAGTCCAAAGTAGACGGCACTGTGCGCGTTGCCAAAACCAAGCTTACGGTTGTGCATGCACATGCGCCGGAAAAAGAATACGTTGTATCCAACGATCTTTCGCTCTGGGTAAATGATGGAGATGAAATTGAGATTGGCCAGCAGTTGACTGATGGTCATATTGATCTCTATGAACTGCATCGTGCAGCCGGACGAGAGGCAATCCAGCGCTACATCATGAGCGAAGTGCAAACAATCTACTCTACGCAGGGTCAGGATGTGGACGATAAACACGTCGAGATTATTATTCGTCAAATGATGTCCCGCGTCACGATCAAAACGCCAGGTGACTCTGACTTCATCGAAGGCGAAGTTATTAACTGGGCAGTCTTCTCTGAAGAGAATGATCGCCTCAAAGCAGAGGGTAAAGAATCGGCAACCGCTGATGATATCCTTCTGGGTATTACGAAAGCATCCCTCTCGACTGACAGTTTCTTGTCAGCCGCTTCCTTCCAGCAAACTGCACGCGTCTTGATCGATGCTGCGGTCACTGGCCGTATTGATAATTTAAGCGGACTTAAAGAAAATGTGATTATCGGTCGTTTGATTCCAGCTGGTACTGGTTATCAACTTTATAAAGACCGTCACAAACACCTTGAGGAAACGCCTAAAGCAGAAGCAGCGCCAGAGATAAAGACGACAGAAAAAACTGAAGAGGTAAAAGAATAATTTACGGACAAAGTCAGTTCTAGGCACAAAAATGCTCATCTCCCCGCAGGTGGGCATTTTTACTTGACAATATCTTATGAACCTGCTAGAGTACCTTTTCGCACTTCACACATATTAATCTAAATACGAAAAAAGGAGGGCTATGCCTTGTTTAGCGCACAACAAAAAGAGGCTGTTATGGCAAAAATCGAAAGCCTGGCGCGAGTTCTGGACGCAGCTCACATCAAGTATGAGATCGTAAAAAAGGAGAGGTACGCTCTCCTGACGATCGACGGGCGTCAGACTAAATTTCCCTGGGATCTCTTCTCATACGGAAGGCACAGTGATGCCAGTATAGCAGTCGAAGAACTCCTCGAAAAATATAACCGCACTTGATCATCATCAGATGAACCATCAAGTGCGGTTCTTTTTTTATTTATGATTTAGGCGGCTTCATCTAAACGATCTTGCGCTTCCTCAATAAAAGGTGAATAAAACTCTGCCTTATCCGGATGTCTTGTGGACTGCTGTTGCAGATAGTTGATAATACTTTCGAAGTAATATTTCATTCTAAACTGGGGAGGATCGCCCATTTCTTTCGCAACCACATGTGCCGGCTTGACTTTACCCAGCTTTTCCATTCTCTGGTATGCATCCCAGGCAAACTCTCGTGAGCCGCCTCTTTCCATAGGAGTTTCATAATTCTTGCGAGCATCTTGGATCAAGACTAGAGGCATTTCTCCTCTGTCTAAGTACTCAGGGACGGTAACGCTCTTGGTCTTTACCAGGTTTCTATATTTTTTCTCAGGAATACAATCTGAATCGTTATAATCAGCGCATGTTTTGAGCTGGATTGCGACCCATTTGCCAGAGTCCAACTGGATCATGGCATCAGTTTTGTTAAAAAGATCTGCAGCGACAAGCTCATCAGCCTGTTTAACAAATCGTTTTGCTTCACTTAGTAAGGTTACAAAGAAATTTTCAATAACTTCTTGGCGCTCCCATTCACCGCGCTCTCTTTCGGAGGAGTATTGGAACTTATTTTGTAGTCTTTGCGCTTCTTTATGGCGATGGATCACCAATTTTTTCCATGCCTCCTTAATTTGTTCTTCGTCGAAGTCTTTTGCATCCAGACTAACTCCCAGCTTCCTCTCCCAAAAACGAAGCGGATCTTTGGCTTTATCTCTCCGATCGTCGCCTATATTTTCTGCGCTAAAACCAAGGTAGGCAATATACTCCTTCTTGCTTAGCTCCTTGATCTCGCCGGATCGATCTGCTATGAAACGTACGCCGTCTTCATCTTCTCCAATAATGGCCGGAAAAAATACATTGTCACGGCCAATTTCTTTTATGTCGACTTTTGTTTCACTATAAAATTCCTGAGCTTCTTCAAGGTCTTCAAAGAACTCCGCATATTTCTCTCTGACCTGCTCGTTTGGTTTGGTATTGGTAAACAAATACACTTCACGCAGCTTCATCAGTTCGCCATCCAACTCATAATCGTTTTCATAAAAAGTCTCTGGATTCAGTACCTCTTTTTCCAGTTCTTGGGTTGGTTTTAATATTTCGGCTGCTTTTTCTGGGTCCATCTAGATATAGGTTAACTGTCCTATATTATACCAAATACCCTTTTCAAAACGCCTTTTTTGTGGTACACTAGGCCAAGAATTAGTGATTTAGAGATTTTTTAATGGCCAAAAAAAGAAATACAAAACAGTATTCAATAGCTTCTAAGACACCTGAGGAGCGAATAGAGGAGTCTTCTAAAAAACAGACACTCAAGGAATCTGAATCAGGTTTAACTACAGAAACCAAGCGAGGTTTAGCTGCGGTTATTTTATTTTTACTGGCACTACTGACTTTATTAACATTTTTCGGATGGGTCGGAGCTGTCGGCGAATGGATCGATTACAGCCTAAAATTGATATTTGGATGGGGCCGCATCTTGGTTCCACTCGGATTTGTCTTGGCTGGTGTTGTATCTTTGCGCCCAATGAAATTATCTGGAGGCAAGTCCGGATATTTTGGCGTGGGATTGTTGGTGTTGGCGATCTTAGGACTCATGCACTCATTCTTTCCTTATGCGGAAGGTTTTATTGAGGCACAGGCTGGATCGGGCGGAGGCTGGATCGGATTTTTGATCAGCTATCCTCTATTGCGGGCATTTAGTGCACTAGGCGCCTGGATAATTTTCATCGCAATCTTTATAATCGGTATTTTAATATTTGCCAACCGTCCCTTGCGCGAGCTTCTCCGTCTCGGGCGCAAAGAAGAGGACAAAAAAGAAGAAGCCGTCAAAGAAGTTGATGGTTCTGATGAGGATCCAGAAGAAAAGGAGAAAAAACCCTTCTCACTGCGTACTAAAAAGCTTCCTGATTTGCTTAATAAGAAAAAAGAAACGATCGAGATTAAGGACGGAGGCGAAATTGAGCCGGTCGCAGATATTGCGCCTGCACTTTCCACACAACACAAAGATTATGAGGCTCCGAGCATCGATCTCTTAGAGTCAAAAACTGACAAGCCGACTAGCGGTGATGTTCAGGCGAATGCTCGAATCATCAAGGAAACGTTAGCGAACTTCGGTATTGAGGTAGAGATGGCGGATGCGCATATCGGACCGACAGTTACGCAATATACCCTGCGTCCGATTGAAGGCACCAAACTTTCCAAGATTACAGCGCTGCAAAATGACATTGCGCTTGCTTTAGCGGCTCATCCGATTCGTATCGAGGCTCCAATTCCCGGCAAATCCCTGGTTGGTATCGAAGTGCCAAACGAATCCGTAGCGATGGTTCGCTTTCGTGATATCGTCGGTAGTAAGGATTTCCAGGGAAGTACTTCGCCGTTGCCAATTGCGATTGGTCGCGATGTAGCCGGCAAGCCTTATACTTCTGAATTAGATAAAATGCCTCACATGCTGATCGCTGGTGCGACCGGTTCTGGTAAGTCCGTAGCAATCAACGCGATGCTCCTGAGTTTGGTCTATCGCAATGGACCGACTGATCTAAAGATGATCTTGGTCGATCCAAAACGCGTTGAACTTTCTGCATATAACAATATTCCACACTTGCTGACGCCGGTCATCACCGAGCCGCAAAAAACTGTGAACGCTTTGAAGTGGGCAACACAAGAAATGGACAAGCGCTACAAGATTATGAGCGAAGCAGGAGCGCGCAATATCGCTGCCTACAACCGCGTCACTAAGGACAAGCAACTTCCATACATTATCATCGTTATTGACGAGCTGGCAGACGTAATGAGCGTAGCTGCTAAAGACGTGGAAGCTTTGATCGTTCGCCTAGCCCAACTTGCACGTGCAACCGGCATACACTTAATACTCGCAACTCAGCGCCCTTCCGTAGACGTCATAACTGGCTTAATAAAGGCAAATATTACGACCCGTATGGCCTTTAGTGTAGCGTCTGGTACGGATTCGCGCACTATCTTAGACTTCTCAGGAGCAGAAAAACTACTAGGCCGTGGCGATATGCTGTTTGTCAGCGGCGAGCTTAGTAAGCCAAAACGACTCCAGGGTGCTTTCGTTACTGACGACGAAGTCGTCAAAGTCACAAATCACCTGAAAGAAATTGGCGAGCCGCATTATAATCCAGACGTTGTTTCTCCGCGCCGTGATGGCATGGGAGCAGCTAGGGGCACTCGGGCGGCTGGTGGTCCTGAAAGCGAAGATCCTTTATACAATGATGCTAAGCAAATATTTGTAGAATCTGGCAAGGGCAGCGCCTCACTTCTGCAGCGCCGCTTGAAAATAGGCTATGCACGCGCCGCTCGCTTACTTGACATGCTCGAAGAAGCTGGTGTAATTGGCCCATCCGATGGCGCCAAGCCGCGCGAAGTCTTGATCGGCGCAGAGCCTTTCCCGGGAGGAGAGTTTGTTGCTAAGGATAGTGATAGTGATATGATAGAACCGACAGACGATATGCCTTTACCTGGTGGATTTGAGGAAAAATCATCTGACGGGTCACATAAGGATTCAGATCAGTAATAAATATGAATCTACAAAAATTTAAAATTCCCATCATCGCAATTGGCGCAATAGCAGTCCTTGTTGTGGTGCATTTTGGTTATCCCGCTGTTCGGAATAGAACTGCCTCATTTATTCAAAGCATTTCTGTTCCCCTTAAGACAGCAGAAGAAACTCTTACAGCAAGTAGTGAATTTACTTACGGTTGGACCTATGCTAATGGTGGTGCAAGTACTGACGATGGCTATGATGTAGCTCTTGATTCTTTCGGTAATGCATATTTCACAGGATACTTTCAAGGTGCAGTCGATTTTGAACCTGGCCCCGGGATTGAAAACATATCAGCCTTAAATAGTGACCCCTTCATCGTCAAGCTTGATTCAGATGGTGTCTACGACTCTGTTCAGGTTCTGAAAGGATCTGGTCATGATTTAGGTCAGAGTCTTGCTGTTGATTCTAGTGACAATCTCTTTGTGGCAGGATGGTTCACGAAAACAAATGACTTTGATCCAACAGCAGGTGTTGATAATCATAGTTCGGTGAGCAATACGAGAGATATCTTCCTTACAAAATTAAACGCTGACGGCACCTACGGCTGGACCCGCACAATGGGCGACGTAGGCGACGAGCGATTAGAGCACGTAGATATTGATCCATCTGGCGCTGCCTATCTTACGGGGACCTTCTCCGCAACAATGGACTTCGATCCCACTGCCGGAGTCGACTCTCACGCCGTAGTCGGAAGTCAGGACAGTTTTCTCACAAAAATCAACGGGGACGGGTCCTACGGTTACACCTACACATGGGGAACAGACTTAATATACAGCGAAGCGCTCGCAACAGACTCACTTGGCAACGTTTACATCGGCGGATGCTGGCGTGGCACTATCGACTTTGATCCCGGTGTTGGAGTAGAAAGCCATAGCGCTGTCAATCCTCCTTGGGGTGTAGATATGTTTCTAGTGAAAATCAATGCCGACGAATCGTTTGGTTATATGTATCAGATTGGCGTTGACGGGTCTGAGTGCATTAGAGATCTCGCAGTAGATGGCTCTGATAATGTTTACTATACAGGTAATGTCAATGGGTCGAACTACGACTTCGATCCCACCGCCGGAACGGACACTTATAGCACCGGAGGAAACGGCGATGGATTCGTAACGAAAATCAACGCTGACGGCACCTACGGCTGGACTTATATTCCTGAATCAACTGGTAGATTTACTGGAGAGGCTGTTGCGGTCGACGATGCTGGCAACGCGAGTTTCACAGGACCTTTCAATGATGCGGTTGATTTTGACCCAGGCCCAGACGATGACACTTATACTCCAATAGGCTCTGCCGATATATTCGTGGTTAGCCTTAATGCCGATGGATCCTATATATCTACATACACTGCCGGAAACACAAATGCAGACATCGGACAGGGCTTAGTAATGGACAATGACGGTGGTATTTATGTCACTGGGAGATTTCAAAAGACCGTGGACTTCGATCCAACGGACGGTATAGACGAACGAACTCCTCCTAGCGCTTACGAGAATTTCTTCTTAACAAAATTTAAAGCTTCTGCTCCGCCACCACCTCCTCCGCCTCCACCACCTCCTCCGCCACCACCTGATCCGGACCCAGATCCAGATCCGGAACCTGAACCAGATCCGGAACCTGAACCAGAGCCGGACCCTGAAGAGGAACCAGAATCCATAGGAGGAACGATCAGTACGGCGCTCGTTACTGCGCCACTCGTAACTGTCGGAAACACAGTTATTTATCAAATTACCGTCACGGCACCTGAAGACGCACCTCTTGAGTCGCCAATTTCACTCCTGCTTGATTACAGCACGGAATATTTATCACTTACAGATGTTGATGCTGATGTAAATCCACTCAATCTTATAAATGATGGCTCTGTGAATTGGAGTGATGTCTCTGACGGCGCTGGTATCGATGCTAATGACTCACTTACGTTTGAGGTAGAGTTCATAGCGCTGAAGGGCGGGGAGGCGCCGGATACAGACTTTGCAGCATTTCTTTCGACACTTGCAGAAAGCGGTGAATCTGAAACTTATTCAGTCCAAAACAAAGAGCTCACTATTCTTCCGCATGTGTTGGGAGCACTGCCTATAGAACCTGAAAAAGCTAGCCAGCTTATTGCAGACGAATCAGAAGTTGTTGGCCTGATTTCTCCTCCGGAACAACAAGTATTAAGCAATGTTGTTGCTCCAGTTATTGCTGCTCTCGCACTGGTTAATCTTATTGCCGCTATTGGTTCTCTCTCTTCACTTTGGTACTATCTTTTCTGGGCTTTCACTGAGCCGTTCCAACTCTTCTTCCATCGTCGCAATCGATCCTGGAGCATCGTCTATGATGCGCTTTCAAGGCGTCCAATTCCTTTGGCGATGGTTCGAATACGTGATATTGAAACCGAGCGAGTCGTTAAAACTAAGGTTACTGACAAAGAAGGCCGCTTTATCCTGCAAGTGCCCCCGGGCAATTACCGGATCACTGTGAAAAAAGCTGGTTACGCTTTCCCATCCGCGCTAGTGACTGGAAAATCTGATGGTAAATTCTCTAACGTGTACCATGGCGGTACGCTGACAGTGCAGGGAGAACAAGAATACATGGTCATTAATATCCCACTTGATCCGCCAAGGCGCATTGCCAATCCGATCGTCGCATTCCGTCGTAACAGCCGTGAGTTTATCAAAAAAGTGTTTGCTTACTCTGGAATTATAGTTGCCGTTATCCTTATGATTTCCGCTCCTTCTCTTCTAAATGCGCTACTTCTTGGTTTACATATTATCTTGTTCTTCATCTTCCGTTATCTCACCGGTCTTAATAAATCTCCAACCTGGGGGCGTGCCTACGACTTTGTTACTGGGCAGCCGCTTCGTAATGCAGTTGTCCGGATCTATGACAAGAAATACCAACGCTTACTTGATTCGCAAGTAACTGGCCGCGGCGGTAATTTTGGCTTCTTAGTAGGAGAGAAGGAATACTTCATGGATGCCGTGAAGTCGGGTTACGATTTCCCAGTGCGTGATGCTAAAAAGAAGAACGATTACCTTGGAGATGATTTCGTACCTCGCAAAGGTTTTATCAACCTGAATATACCTCTAAAATCTGCAAAGAAGCAGGATATTTAGCGGCCGATCGTTTAGCTTAAGTTAAATAAAAAAGACCCGTCTCCAAAAGAGCGGGTTTTTTAAATCAGAGCCGTCATCTTTCTGATATATTTACCTGTTAGTAATTCTTGACAAATCAGATGCAATGTGCTAAATTTGTCTGTTCTAATCTAATTAAAGATAGGATAGTTAATAAAGATGGTATTATAAAAGTGCATGGGAAAGTCTTATTTTAATCTTTTTGCAGAAATTTTTATCGGCGCGGCTATATTCGTCGCGTTGCTTATTGTGTTTCCTGTTGCCCGTCAGCAGCTAATTTCGTTTGTTTCTTTTCGTTCCGTCTCTGCCGCGCCTAACCAACAAGCTGTGTCGGCGGTGTACGATCCGTACGCCTACACGTACACTGCGGGTGGTCCGGCGAGCGACGTTTCCAATGCCGTTACCACAGACAGTAGCGGCAATGTGTACTACGGCGGATTCTTCCGGGATACCGTGGACTTCGATCCGACCAATGGCGTAGACAACCACACGTCTAGGGGCGGCTCCGATGTCTTCCTCACAAAGGTTAACGCAGACAGTTCCTACGCTTATACTCTCACTCTGGGTGGCACTGCAGACGACCGCGTAGATAGTATCGCGGTTGACGCGGCGGGTAACATTTACCTCGCGGGCGCTTTCCAGGGCACTGCCGACCTTGACCCAACGGACGGCACGGACAGTCGCGTCTCCAACGGTGGCTACGATGCCTACCTAGTCAAGCTGAACGCGGACGGATCTTTCGCCTACGCGTATACATTCGGCGGCTCTGATCCGAACGACTACGCCAACGCCGTTACCACGAGCGACACCGATAAAGTCTACTTGGCAGGGTACTTCGGCGATAAGGTCGACTTCGACCCAACTGCCGGCGACGACAGCCGTACTTCCGGAGGTGGCGCGGACGCCTTCCTCGTCACGCTGAACGCGGATGGGTCCTACGACACCACCATTACCATCAGCGGAGCATCGAACGTCGGGGCGTACGACGTCGCCGTGGACGCGACTGGGGTGATGTACCTCGCTGGCATCTTCTACGGAACAGCAGACTTCGACCCGACCGCCGGCACCGACGAACGCACATCCAACGGCAGTGCCGACATCTTTCTCATCAAACTCAATGCGGACGGATCCTACGCCTACGCCTACACCGTGGGGAGCGCGGCGCAAGATTCCTCCACCGCCAGCGTGGCGGTGGATAGCACTGGAGCTGCCTACTTGGCAAGCTACTTCTGGGGCACCGTCGACTTCGACCCAACTGCCGACGACGACAGCTACACCGCCGGGTCATCTGGCCGGGACGGCTTCCTTACCAAGCTCAATGCGGACGGATCCTATAGCTCCACCGCCGTCTTCGCCGCCCACGCGGTGCAGTGCGAATTCGGGACTTGGGTCTACCTAAAGGACGTGGCGGTGGCGCCGGATGACAGCATCTACCTCACGGGGAACTTTAGCTGCGGCACCGTCGACTTCGACCCAACGGACGGCCTCGATCTGCGCGTCTCCTCGGCATTCTTCCGCCTCTTCGTGACGAAACTCAAGGCAGACGGCTCCTACGGGTACACGTACAATTTCGAGGGCAATAATAATGACAACTATGTCTACGAAGTGGCAGTGGACGTCGTTGGGAACGTCTACCTCGCCGGCGCCTTCGCTGGTACCACCGACTTCGATCCGCTCAGCACAACGGACAACCACACTTCCAACGGGAGCTTCGACCTCTTCCTTACAAAGTTGGGTGAGCCTGCACCGCCACCATCCGAAACCGTCCAGATTTGTCACTCTGAAGGCGACGCGACTGGCCCGTGGTCTTTCCTGGAAGTAAATGTCGGAAGCGAGCACGATGAACACACCTTCGATATTATCCCCATCACAGATTTAAATGACGATGGTCAGGTTAATATCGATGATTGCGGTTATGTGGCACCGTCTGTTCCACCATCTATTTACTTAAATCAGATGGTTCTCAAAGGATCTGGTTTAACACTTTATTATATTGAGGGAGGCGAGAAGCGCGCCTTCTCTTCAAGCCGCGTTTTCAAAACTTGGTCAACATTCGCCAATGTAAGCGTGGTATCCGATGCTACGCTAACAGCCATACCTAGTAGTACTATCATGAATTTCCGAGACGGAACTTTAATCAAGGGATCTGCCCCGGCAGTCTATGTTGTAGAAGACGGTGTTAAGCGTCCATTTAAGTCTAGCAGTGTCTTCCGGGCGCTCGGCTATACCTTTGAACGAGTTTTAACAGTTTCAGATCAAGAACTGGCTCTTCACTCTTCTGGCCCAGCTATCACAAATTCCGCTACAATTCCTGATCAAACCTTAATTAAAGGAACAGGCACCACTGTCTATTATACTGACAATGGGAAAAAACATCCTTTCTCTTCAGGGAATATTTTTCGTACGTGGGGTACTACGCGTGATATCAATATCGTTTCTGACGCTTTTCTTGAGAGTATTCCCCGATACCCCGTCATGGGATTCCGCAGCGGATCACTTGTTCGGGCGAAAGGCACACCGACTGTTTACTACATCGAAGATGGTCTGCGGCGCGCTTTCAGAAATCAGTGCACGTTTGACACGCTCGGATTTAAGACTAGTAATATTCTGATTGTCAGCAGTATTGATATTTTACGTAATTCTTCAGCTGCAGCGCTCGATATCTGTTCAGCTCTCTAGTTTTTTATAAAAAAGAACCCGCTTGTTAGTAGCGGGTTTTTGTTTGTTGAAACAAAAAGCTAGGTCAAATTTGGCAAAAGAGATATGCCTGTCATCGCAGCCGGTTTTTTTAGACCCATAATGTCCAGAATGGTCGGCGCAACATCTGCCAGAACTCCGACAGACTCATACAGAAATAAATCAAGTTCTTCCTGAGTGCGCGGTTCCGGGTATTGCCGATCATTACTGATGATTATAAATGGCACCGGATTGTTGGTGTGTTCCGTTTCGATCTCGTTGGTGCGCGGATCGCGCATCTGCTCGGCGTTGCCGTGGTCCGCCGTGATAGCTAAGACACCGTCTTGTTCTAAGACTGCGGTCACGACGCGCATCATCTGTTCATCGAGAAATTCCAAGGCCTGAATAGTAGCCTTAATGTTCCCGGTGTGGGCGACCATGTCCGGATTGGCATAGTTCATCACAATAAGATCGTACTTGCCGCTCTTGATTTCCTTCACAGCGCGATCAGTCACTTTCTTGGCGCTCATCTCGGGCTTTTCATCGTAGCTCGAACATGGCGGAGAGGGGATCAACACAAAATCCTCATTCTTCCCAGCTTTCTCACGTCCGCCGTTCAAGAAATATGTCACGTGGGCGTACTTTTCCGTCTCCGCAATATGAAATTGCTTCAATCCCGCATCTATGATCACATCCGATAGCGTATCTTCGATATCTCCTTCCGGGAAAATAACCTCGACCGGCAGATCCGCTTCATACTCCGTCATCGTAACAAATAAAAGCTTTTTCAAACGATCGCCGCGTTTAAAATTATTAAAACCTGGCAAAACAAAAGCTTTAGTCAACTGGCGAGCACGGTCAGGGCGAAAGTTAAAAAACAATACAGCATCATTATCCTTAACGACCGGCAGTTCCCCGCCTTTTTGCTCAACGATCATCGGCTCCATATCCTGGTCAAAAGTCTCAGTACGATAAGAATCTTTGATAGCCTTATCAGGTTTCTTGATCAGCAGACCCTTGCCATGCACCATCAGGTTGTACGCGCGTTCGATGTGTTCCCAGTTATTGTTGCGGTCCATTGCATATTTACGACCGATAATTGTCGCGATATGCCCGACTCGGTTGCGCTTCATAAACTTCTCAACTTCCGAAATAAAACGTGCACCACTGTCTCGCGGCACATCGCGTCCGTCCAAAATAGCGTGTACATAGACTTTACGGATCCGTTTTTCCTTAGCCCAGGTCAAAATAGCGTAAAGATGCTCCAAAGAAGAGTGGACATCGCCATTACTGGCACAGCCGACCACATGCAAGGTCGATTTATTCTTTTTTACATGCTCTGCTGTTTTTTTCAAGACAGGCGAGTCAAAAAAAGTCTCATTTTCGATCGCCATCGATATGCGGGGGAGGCTCTGGTAGATCACGCGCCCGGTACCGATGCCGCCGTGCCCAACTTCAGAGTTTCCGTGCTCTCCCCAACGCAAACCAACCGAAATGCCCGCTGCCGCCAGCGAGGTAGCGGGATAATTTGCGATCAGCGCATCGTAATTCGGCATTTTAGCGTCCCAAATAGCGTTGCCCTCGCTCAAAGGGCGGTTGCCGAACCCGTCAAATATCATTAATACTACTGGTTTTGGTCTTTGTGTCGTCGCAGGCACTAAAATTTTAGTTATTTCTTTAATTCTAACACGCTTTCTATAACATTTTTTGCAGTTTTCTTGGCACAGAAAGTTATGCACCTCTCATTATACCTGTGGATGTTGCATTTTGCTAGTTATCGTGTTATAGTTTGGCTGAATTTCAGTAAGAAATTTTTGAGACTATTATTTTATTGCGCATGCGTGTAAAAATGCATTGAGGTGCGCAAAAATTTGCTTTCTAAACAGTAAAACGTTTAGATGTCCGGCTTTGAAATAGAATAAAAAACAAAAAATTCTAGATCAAAACAAAAACACCAAACAAAAAACAAAAAGAAACCAAAGCCACAGGGACAATAGAAAGGCAAAGAATTAAGAGATACTTCAGTGAATTTTTTTGGTGTTTTAAGTTGGATTTTTTCGATTTTCAAGAGTCTTTCTCATGTGGGGAAGGCTGTTTTTGCATTTCAAAATCATGAAAATCACGGGCTTAATCCTTACATTAACCACAAAAAGCAATGGTAGCCCGTTTTGAAACCAGAGCAGTGGCGGAAAGCCAGACAGTCGGCGAAATGCTTGCGGCACGCCGAAACCAGTTTGGTTATAGCGTGGAGAAGGCGTCTGAAAAGAGCCAAGTCGCGGAGGAGCATATCCTCGCTCTGGAAAAACAGGACTTCGAGAGCCTGCCCGCTGACGTTTATGTCCAAAGTTTCGTCAAACGCTATGCCGAAGCTTTAGACTTGGACGGCAAACAAGTGTGCCAGGCCTATCGTAAAGAGCGCAAGATCCAGGAAAAACTACAGAACAAAAAAGAAAAAGGCGGCGAAAAGAAAACCATCCCAACCATGGAAAACACGCGCATGGTCATCACGCCGAAACTCCTCAGACGTCTAGTCGTCGGAGGAATTATTTTAATAGCTTTGGGATATGTCATCTTCCAATTAGCGCGCCTCGGACAACCTCCGTCCATGGATATTCTCCAGCCGACAGAGGACATCACAGTCCAGGATAATGTCGTGCACATCGTCGGAGAGACCGAGGTCAACGCTTCAGTCACGATCAATGGACAGCCGGTGTCAGTTGACGACCAGGGAATGTTCCAGCAGATGGTCAACCTTGAGCCCGGCATCAACGACATCGTGATCGTCTCGACCAACCGTCTGGGGCGGGAGAACGAGATTATCAGGCGCATCAGAGCAGTGATCGACGGCAGCAGCAGTTATCAGCCTCAGCCGGTAACCATCCAGCAGGCGCTGGTAGCGCATCCGCTATCTGTCACAGTTCTTGTAGAAGATACCTCTACTTGGCTTTCCGTCTTTGTAGACGGCCTGCCTACTTTCCAAGGCACCATCGCCCCCGACACGCGCCAGTCTTTTGCCGGTTTCCAGCGTATTACCGTTACGACTGGCCAATCCGCCAAAACGCGTGTTATATTTAATGGTGAAGATATCGGCTATCTTGGCCAAGAGGGCGATACACTGCGTCGGCTTGAGTTTACACAAGATTCTCATCCACGCGACTTACTAACTTTTCGTTAATTAATTAAAAATATGGCAAATAATACAAATGTAACTGAACGAGTCTTTGGCTGGATCGCCGTGGCCTTGATCATTGCAGCAACTGTGGTCACAGTCACTTGGGCTTCCAACAATGGCGAGTTCCAATTCGGGACGCAGGTTGCAGAAGATGTGACTGTTGATGACACTGACACAACAGTGGATGACACGGATACAGTAGCGACAAAGACTTATTGTGACTCAGAGTTCAAGTTTGGGTTTGAGTATCCATCAGAATGGACAGTGACTGAAGGCAAGTTTGTAGAGGGAGGCAACCCATCTTACGCTTCTCAAAAACAAAACTGGACCATGTCTGTTGCGTCTAGTAATGAAGACTATTCCTTTTTAGTTCGTGTCAATCCTTTCGAAATTGGTGGTACTACTCTAGGTTTTACCCAAACCGGAGAGCGAAAGGTTGATGTTGCAGGAATTGAATTTACTTTTCAAGAATACGTAGCAGATTCAGATAACACAGGGTTTACAGGTACTAGTAGATTTATGGGCACTAATAACGCACATAAAAATACATATTGGATAACGTTCAATTACCCAACAAACAAGGCAGTGGAAGCCGAGCAAATATTCGAAGATATTGTCAAGAGTTGGACCTTTAATTGTTCACCAACTCCTGTTGCTGCACTAGACTGTGGATCTGATATTCTCCTTGAGAATGAAAACGCAGAATTTGCAATCTGCATACCGAAAGAGTGGGAAGGCCATTATAGAAGCGAAGCATTTAGTAATGGAATACGGGGAGAGAAAGGAACAATGTTTTGGTATGTTGCTTCTTTAGATTATGATTCAGAAAATCTTGAGGAGTACAATCTGTTTTGTCTGAATTCAATCAATAAGAGCAAACTTGATGAATGGAAAGCATTGGGAGATGATCCTAATATCTATGGTGGACCATTCAGTATGGGAAGAAGCGAAATCAAAACAGTCGGTGATACTGTATATTATCTAGGATGTAGCGCTTACGATATGCCGTATGAATCAGGATCGGTGGACTATGGTTGGCTTTCGAGAATGGGTGGAGACCTCAAGGGCATTATTGACACACTGACCGTCATTTAGATTAGAAAATAAAAAACCCCGCCTCTCCAAAAAGCGGGGTTTTTTGTTTCCCCCTTTGTCATTCCAGAAAATTGCGTATGCAATTTATCTGGAATCCAGGATTGGTCGCAATCAAGTTCATTAAATAGATAGTCTAACATGTAGATGTCTATCCTGGATCCCAGATATTCTTACTATAGTTCGAATTCTGGGATGACAATTAGTGAAACAGTGGGGTTTTTTGTTATCCACATTGCTTGTTTTTCGGGGGGGGGCATAAAAGGTTATACTAAAGCCAGATACAAAAGGACGGATACCACCGTCTAATCTACACAAAATAATAAATTAACCCACAATATTTTATGAATGAAGAAATTAAATCTGGCCCTAAGATTGGCCTGATTGTTGGTGGAATCATAGTAGGACTTGCTATCATTGCTCTAGTTGTTTGGGCTATATGGAATTTCCAGTTTGCGGATAAAGATACAGCCACCACAGAGTCAACAACCGTAGAAGAAACTACGACTGATGATGCAGTTGCAGAAGATACAACAACGGAAGACCCAACTGCAGATTGGAAGACTTATCAAAATGACCAACAAGGTTACGAGTTACGCCATCCATCCAACATTTCTGTTATCAGTGCACCGTCGGGCAGTGCTCCTGAAATTGCAGAAAAGTACACTTTCTTTGGTACGGGAAATACTACGTATTTCTCAGTTTTCCGGGAAGCTCAGAGTGATCCTCTCGCAGACCACGCCTATTTTGTTGATATGAACAACATTGTTCGTCGAAGTGTCAATACGACGATCGCTAGTCAGTCAGCATATAAGGTGCAGACCTGTGAGGTTGGGCCTCCAGGTAACGTCTGTAAGGACGGTAAGACTACCACTGATGCGAATGTGCTTACCAATCCGGACGGCGCAGTCGTTTCTTACGGCGGGTACGCATACGTCCTGCAACGAGATCGAGGATCTGAGTTATCGTCCGAGGTTTTCAATCAGATTCTCTCCACACTTGTGTTTACGAACTAAGCTTTTAACCAAAAACCTCGCCTCTGGAAAAAGCGGGGTTTTTTGTTTCCGGCAAATTTAGTTATACTTAAAGCATCCTTAAGTACAAAAGGTTTATTAGTTTAAATACAAAAAATATGGCACAAAAATTAAGCACAAACATGATCCTGGGTTGGATCGCCTCACTATTGATCTTGGCGGCAACTGTCTTTACAGTCATCTGGGCCTTCAACCAGGGCGAGTTCCAATTCGGGGCAACTATTGGCAACGGCGATGAGGTTTCGACTACAGACTGGGTCGAATACCGCAACGAAGACTTTGGCTTCGAGCTCATGATCCCGGCAGAAGTAATCGTGCAAGAGCGCACCGATAATTTTATCTTCAAGGGCGGGGAGAGTGAGTTCCAGATTTACATTGACCAGTCTAATTACGATCTACTTGCAGCCAAAGATGAGGACTTCACGGTCGAAGATTATCTCTATCTCGATCTTGCAGCGGATGATACGACTAAGCTTGCCGGCGAGAAGGCAACGGTCTATGAATCCGCCGAAGGTTATTGCGATATGGGATCCTGCGGTTTGCCTTACCTAGCTTACGCTGCGATCAATAACGATGCCTTCTTTACGATCGTTTTCCTAGGCGACATTGAGGTTTCTGCCTTTGAAGCAGCGGTCTTTGATACGATTGACTTCTTTGACGTCACAAAAGAGGTCGCAGAAGAGCCAGAAGAAGAGGAAGAACCGGCAGTGCCAGCAGCGCCTGCTTCTCCGACTGCAGACTGGGAGACGTATACTAACACGACCTACGGCCTAACCTTCAAATATCCGAAAGGAGCGTCCGTAGATGAAGGTACGATCAATAATCCTTCCGCAACTGGCACAGTTTATGCTTATGGCACAGACTTCGGTTATCCGGTAGCGCAAGAGGACACGCTGCCTTACTTAATCTGGAGCGTTGCCAATAACGAAGGCGGCCTGACTCTCAATGGCTACTTCGATACATATCGCGCAGCCCTGCACACCGGCGACGCCATCAACAAAAACTACAAGATCGGCGCGGCGAATATCCCGGCGATCAATGTTGTCTTTGAGAAGAGTCCACAGAGTTTTGGTTTTAGGACAGTCTATTTCTTGGATGACGAAAATCGTTTTCATAAGATCGGCTGGCAATTGCGCAGCGAAAACACAGGATCTTATGATACGTTTGACCTGCTGCTAGATACTGTAAAGATTCTCTAGTGAATGGTTTAGCTTAAGTTATTGATATCTGAAAGCCCCGCCTCTTTAAAAAAGCGGGGTTTTCGTTGTGTAAGCAAAAATACTCCAATGCATTATACTGTATTGTAGGGCAAAAATAACTGAAAATGTATGAATATTGAAGAAGAACGACAATTAATCGAAGAGGCGCAAAATGGCAAGAAATATGCCTTGGGCAAGCTCTTTAAAGAATATTATCCCCGCGTTTTCGGTTATTTGCGTAAGCGCATAACAACGGACGAGTTAGCGGAAGACCTTTCAGCGCGCACTTTTGAGAAGGTCGTTGAGAATTTGCCTAGATTCAAAGCCCGTAAAAATACTTCATTTAAATCCTGGGTTTTCCAGATCGCGACCAATGAAATGCGCCAGTATTATCGTAAAGCTTCGACTAAGCGGGAGTTTGCGAGTGAAAAGCCAGAAAAACACAAAGCAGGGAGGATTGTACCGGACTACACTCAAAAATTAACAGGCGAGCAGTCTGCCAAAGTCCTCCAGCACGCGATCCAAAATCTGCCACAAGCTGATCAGGAGATCTTGGTTTTACGTTTCTTTGAAGGTTTTGATACCAAGGAGATTGCAGAGATTTTAAATATTCGCTCAGGTGCCGTCAGTACGCGCCTGCACCGTGCGCTCAAAAGAGTGCGCAAGGAAATCACAGGCACGGAAGAGCTTTCGCCCGATGATGCCCAAAAAATGGACGAATATATCGAAGCGTATGTGCGTACTAAAGACAAAAAAGAGCGCAAGAAACTCCTAGCACTTATCCCTTTGCCCTTACGCGATGTAGCAGATATAATTGAAACACTAACAAAAGCAGGAGAGACTATCTCAGGAGCTACGCAAACCGTCCCCACCGCTCTTTTAAACTCTCTCACTAATCAATTAACCCTTAATCCATTAAATACAATTAATATGTTTACTAATTTAACTATTGCCTCGAAGACTGCGGCTATAGTTGCATCGCTTGCTATCGTAGCTACGACTGCAACGACTGTGACCAGCGGTGTTCAGAGAGGTGAATTTACTCCTGCGCCAACAGAGCAGGTGACAGAAGAAGTAACAGACGTGACTGACGGCGGATCCGAAGTTACAGAACCAGGTACAACAACAGTTGCTACTAAGTCCTACTGTGATGACAAATTTAAGTTCGGATTTGACTATCCTGCTGAGTGGAATAATCCTAATGTCCGTGATGACTCAGATGCTACAAATTATCGTCAAGTTAAATTTACGAAAGATGGAAACGAATCATTAGTTATAGATGTAAACCATCCCGGAAGAGGTGGTATAGGAGGCACATTTCTTGGCACAGAAGACATCACAATAGCAGGTATCTCAGCAGAATTTTCTAGATACAATGTAGATGGTGGGCGTGTTAATCTTCTCTTCCTTGAAAATGCTCACAGGAATCAATATATCATTACACACTCTTATGATTCTCAACTGATGTCTGTTGAGGATGGTCAAGCGGAGTTTACTGCTCTTATAGAGAGTTGGACCTTCAACTGTTCGCCTGTCGCTGATGCAACCGCAAATTGGAAGACTTATCCTGATAAGGATCTCGGAGTAACTCTTCGTTATCCAGGAAACTGGACCATTGAAGATGCTCAAACAAGTACTCCGACAGTACAATTTCTTGATGACGCACGACCTTCATTCCAGCAGGGTGTTCTCAATGTACGGATAGATACACGTTTTGCAGATATTGCAGCGGCGCGTGACTTCTATGATTACGAGGATAGTGAAATGACAATAGATGGTATTGTTGCATATGCATTTAGTGAAGATGCAGCAATTCGCACAATTTATGTCTTCAAAGACGGAAAAACGTATGAAATTGCGACTAACTATTATGACGAAGAGGATATTAAACTGGCGATAGAGAGCATTGAGTTTCTAGACTAAATTTCTCCTTTGATTTAAAACCCCGCCTCTCCAAAAAGCGGGGTTTTTGTTATCTTAAGGCAAAGATAAGGCTTTTCCACAGCTAGGGGATTGACATTCGGTTTTTGTTCGGGTACAATCTAGAGGTAAATTTAATAATAGTTTAATACTATTTTTATATTAATTTTAAGTATCTTGAGTTAGACTATAATCATGACTACTAAAACTACTAAATCTACAACTAAAAAAACAACAAAAGCCAAAACAGAAGACAAGAAAACTTCTGAGTTGGGTAAAGCATTAGCCGAAACAGCAGCGGATAAGGCCAAAGTTTTTGATAAACGCTTGAAGGCTGCAAAGGAAGCGGTCGATCAGATTCAAGAGCGATTCGGAGAAGGATCGATCATGAAACTTGGAGATGCGAAGAAAGTTGATGTTGACGCTATTCCAACCGGCTCTATCTCTCTAGATGTGGCGTTAGGTATTAAAGGTATTCCCAAAGGACGTATTGTTGAGATTTATGGACCAGAAAGTTCTGGTAAAACTACATTGGCACAGCATATTGTCGCGAATGCTCAGAAAATGGGCGGTACTGCGGCTTTCGTTGACGCAGAACATGCGCTCGATCCTGAATATGCGCGGAAAATTGGCGTAAACGTTGATGATCTTTTCATATCTCAACCAGATACTGGCGAACAGGCTCTAGAAATTGTCGAGACCCTGGTGCGCTCCGGTGGTGTTGATATTGTTGTAGTAGACTCTGTTGCAGCTTTGGTCCCCCGCGCTGAAATAGAAGGCGACATGGGTGATAGCCATATGGGCTTACAGGCACGCTTAATGTCACAGGCTCTACGTAAACTCACCGGCGCAGTTGCGAAGTCCAACACAACAGTTATTTTTATAAATCAGATCCGCATGAAGATTGGTGTAATGTTCGGTAATCCCGAAACCACGTCTGGCGGTCGCGCCTTGAAGTTTTATTCTTCGGTGCGCATCGAAGTGCGTCGTCGTGCTTCTCTCAAGCAGGGCGAAGAAGTAGTTGGTAACCGTGTGATCGCGAAAGTCGTGAAAAATAAAGTTGCGCCTCCCTTCCAGAACGCCGAGTTCGACATTATGTACAACGAAGGGATTTCTTATGAAGGCGATTTGATAGATCTAGGTTTAGTGCACGGGATCGTTGAAAAATCTGGGGCTTGGTACAACTTTGGACCAGAGAAGCTAGGTCAAGGTCGTGAGCAAGCAAGACGCTTCCTGAAAGATGATAAGAAGCTTGCTAAGCGTATCGAGAAAGATATTTGGCAAGCCGTGAATACTAAAGAGAAGGAAGGTAAATAGTGTCGAGACACATTTAAACGCAGTCTCTTAATTCAAGAAAAAATCCGTTCTGCCGACGGATTTTTTCTTTCATGAGTATAGAATTTAATTCCTCCTATTTTGTCATCCCGGAAAGTTGCGTAAGCAACTTATCTAGAATCCAGAACAAAACAATAAAACCTGTCATCCTGGAGAAGGCCGCAGGCCTGAGTCCAGGATCTGCGGTTACATCAGATCATTTACGAGATCTTTCCAATTTGGGTTGAACTTATTTATTAGGTTTATCTTCCATTCTCTTTTCCATAATTTCATTTGTTTCTCTCTGCGAATAGCTTCATATGGTTCTGTATGAACTTCATAATAGACTAACTTATATAACTTGTATTTACTCACGAAACTAGAAGGAGATTCATATCTATGCTCAAATGAGCGTTTGTATAGATCGTGCGTAATGCCAATATACAAAACACCATTTTGTCGATTGGTCATGATATAAACAAAATATGAATTAGATTGCATAGTCTAATTATCTCAATATGCCGCAGATCCTTGACTCGGAAGCTAAAGCTTCCTCTCAAGGATGACGGAAGGGAACTCAATATGCCTTGCGAGGATTACATTATTTAATTTGAGGATTCGTATCTTTCGCGATCTTCTCTAAAATATCGCGAGAATCATCCGGCGCGACTTTATTGCGTTGCACTTTGCTGCATTTATCGCACTTCTGGAGCAAGATCTCTTGGCCATCTTTCAAGTCAAGGCCTATGGGATGCATCAGTCCCTGACATTGGCTCATACGATCTCCCGGAACATCCTCATCGACGTGCTGCGACACTAGGCACTCCGAACAGTGGTTCCGGCAACTCGAAACGTGTAAGACATTCTCATGTCCGCAGTTTGAGCAGACAAACTCTTCATTGATTTTAGTGGATTTGACCATAGAGATTCAGGCAAAAGAAAACATCCTCAAGCTAAAGGGAGGATGTTTTCAGAAACATAAATAAATGTTTATTCAGGAATATAAGGCAGAAGCGCGAGGAAACGTGCGTGCTTGATAGCGCGTGTAAGTTCACGCTGATGCTTTGCACAGGTTCCGGTCTTACGACGTCCTAAAATCGCAGAATAAGGCGATAAATAGCGTCCTAAAGTCTTACTGTCCTTATAATCAAGCTTTACGTCCCGATCGACACAGAATCGACAGACGCGCGTTTGTTTTGCGGTAGGTGTGGGCATTTCAGGTTAATTTAGAATGGAATATCTTCGATATTAATCTCTTCCTCTCCGTTTGCTTCAGACTGCGTTGCATCTTTTTTGTCCTTACCAGCATCGGCTGCTGGAGCTTCTGACTTAGGAGCATCTCCTGCAGGAGCACCGCCACCACTAGGTCCGCCAGACAACATAATCATGTTATCAGCAACGATCTCAGTGCGGTTTCGTTTTGCGCCTGACTCTTTGTCTTCCCAAGTCTGGGTCTCGATACGTCCCTCGACATATACTTTCTTACCCTTAGTCAAATACTGCGCGCAAATGTCTGCAAGCTTGCGCCATGCGACGACATTATGAAATTCAGTTTTCTGTTGTTTTTCGCCGCTCTGGTCTGTCCAGACCAAGTTAGTAGCGACACCAAAGGAAGCAACATTTTGTCCGTTAGGAGTTGTGCGAACTTCGGGATCCCGGGTAACATTCCCGATGATCATAGCTTTATTGAGGTCCATTGTTATTTTAGTTATTGGAAATTAGTCCTTACAAGACCAATATACCATAGAGAGATTAAGAAAACCTAAAAATAAAATTAAACTTATTTAATCTTTTTCTTTGGTTTCGCCAACTTCTTGCTGCAACAAAAGATGGCGCAAGATCTGTTCGTTTTGACGCATGTTAGTTTCAAATTCGTTCGTTTTCTCACCTTCCATCTCAAGGTGCATCACAACGTAAATACCCTGTGATTCCTTCTTGATGTCGTAGGCTAAGTCGCGCTTTTCCCAGATTTCGTCGTCTTTGACAGCGCCACCGAATTTTTCAACCAACTGCTTCACACTTTTCACGGCGCCGTCCTGGTCTGTTTCAGACAGGTTAGCGGAAAGAATGAAAACTAGTTCGTAGAGGTTCATATAAAGAAAATTAGAGCGCCAGCATGGGGTATGCCCTCTAGAGAGGGCGCCAGCACCTTTTAATTTGTATTTAGTAGTTTAATATTTTTGGGGGATATTGTCAATATTGTGACAGAAATAACTATTTCAGCGTTGACAAAAGTCCCAAAAAATGCTAGTATTATGCGTTCTTTTCAATGCAAATCCTATTGGCCATTACTAAAAACTTCTCTGTATTAGGGTAGTTTCTAGCTATGGCTACATAGGAAAACCTAAATAGCCGTATAGCTACAAGTAGAATGAATTCTTCAGTTGCAAAGCTGGGGGATAGATTCGAAAGGAGGCCTTTATGGCCACACAATTCTCTATCGGTTTGATGAACCGATTTGCAAGCGTACTGAACTCTCTCGGATTCACTTCCAAGGATCTGACCAAATTGATCCAGACGAAGGAAATTTTGAGAGGCCTTAAAGCTGTTCTCAGAGGCACTGCAGAGTTTAAGTTCGACAAGCGTTTCATTGACTGTGACGCCGAACCCGCCACTCTGCAAATGGGCTGGAAAATTCGAAAACATAAAAAGCAGGGCTGGTTGGAATGGAATCCATCCAAGATCAAGCTTTTTCTTTCGAAAAAACAGCACAAAGAAAGTGCTTCAGGAAGAGAGCTTTACAAAGAGCTCAGCAGAATGCCCGTTCTTAATGCCAATGTCCTTGACCATTTGCTCCAATATCCGGAGCTCATTCCCGAAGAATGGAATGGAAAGGAGATCTTCTTCTGGGGCACGATTTACGAGAATACGGATGGCACTCTTCTCGTTCGTTGTCTTGGTGGAGGCATGAAAGAACTGGGATGGGATTGCGGCTGTGTGGATGATGATTGGGGTAATACCCATGCTAATCCCGCCGCTGTTCTCAAACAATAACAAAGCAAATTTAAACCCGTGTTAGTTTCTATTACGAAATGCGGGTTTTTTTAATTGTAATTATTTCCCAAACCGGAAAACCATGACGTCGCCATCAGCGACAACATAGTCTTTACCTTCCAGGCGCATTTTCCCAGCGTCACGCGCGGCGAGCTCGCCACCCGCTGCAAAATCAGTATAGCCGATCACTTCAGCCCGAATAAACTTCTCTTCAAAGTCCGAATGGATCGCGCCACCAGCCTGCGGCGCTTTCGCACCTTTCGGAATAGTCCAAGCGCGCGTCTCTTTTTCTCCTGATGTAAAAAACGTAATCAAATCCAAAAGCTTATAGCTCTCCGCCACAAGATCTGTTACGCCAGACTGAACCAGGCCATAATCTGACAAAAATTCCTTCTGGTCCTCATCTGAAAGCTCTCCGATCTCCTGCTCGATCTTCGCAGACAGGATCACATAGCGCTCAATAGGGAACGCAGACTTAGCTCTAATTTCCTCGACCTGCGCCACGAGCGCAGCCATATCTTTGATCTGATCCTCTTTAACATTAAAAACATACAAGATCGGCTTGCGCGTGAGCAAGTGCACATCCTTGATCAGACTCTCTTCTTCTTCAGACAGCTCAACAGTGATCGCGAGCTTCTCTTCCATTAACGCCGCATTTAGTTTCTCTAAAACAACCAAGCGCGCAACCGCTTCCTTATCCTGGCCTTTCGCTTCTTTTTCAGTGTGTCCGATCAGTTTTTCTAATAAATTAATATCTGCTAAGACAAGCTCGATATTGATCGCTTCGATATCGCTAACAGGATCAACGACACCCTCCACATGCGTAATGTCATCATCTTCAAAAAGCCTGACCTTCTCAGCGATCGCATCCACCTGCCTTATGTTTTCTAAAAACTTATTTCCCAAGCCCTCTCCTTTCGAAGCGCCCTTCACCAGCCCGGCAATATCATGAAACTCAATCACAGTCGGGATCACTTGGGCAGACTTGGAAAGTTCCGCTAGTTTATCTAAACGTGTATCCGGCACCTTAACAACACCGACATTCGGGTCGATCGTAGTGAAAGGATAATTCTTGGCCTCGACCTGCTGTTTGGTCAGAGCGGAAAAGAGAGTGGACTTGCCGACGTTCGGCAGTCCCACAATTCCGACAGAAAATGACATGTTTGACGAATGGTTATATCTCTGCCACGATAGTTGATCTTCGATGCCTTGTCAACAGAGCGGAGGTTTATTTTTATGCCAGTTTTGCTAAAATAGAGTAACGTTAATAATTTTTTATACAATATATATGACAGATATTTCACCTGATATTTTTCGCGCATATGATATTCGCGGCGTATACCCAGACACGTTAGACGAAAAGGCTGTGCGTCAGATCGCTTTGGCGTACGCAGACTTACTTCCGGAGGCTCACACGTTTGTAGTAGGGCGGGATTATCGTGGAAGCGGACCAGCACTGCAGGAGGCAGTCGTCCAGGCGCTTCGAGAGAAAGGACGCAACGTGATCGATATCGGCACAACCGCGACCCCAGTTTTCTATTTTGCAATTGCCCATTATAAGCATCCGGCCGGAATAATGATTACCGGTTCTCATAATCCCAAAAACGAGAACGGTTTGAAACTCAATAAAAATGATGCCTTCCCAGTCTATGGCGAGATTGGTATTTATGATATGCGTGATCAGATCGCGGCAGATAAGTATGAAGATTTTTCTGCCGAGCCTACAGGTGAGGTGATCCAATTTGATCCTTTGGAGGATTATATGGAGGATGTTGTTGGTCGGATTAATCTGAAGAAACCATTGAAGGTCGTGCTCGATATCGGAAATGGAGCGGGCGCTGATATTCCGCGCCGCGTCTTTGAAAAGTTGGGCTGCGAAGTAACTGCGATGTATGAAGATCCAGATCCGGATTTCCCAAATCATCCGGCTGATCCTTATATTGCCGAGACCTTAGTAGATCTTCAGAAAGAGGTCAAAAAACAGGGGGCCGATGTTGGTTTTGGATACGATGGAGATGCAGACCGTGCTGGTTTGGTTGATAAAAACGGAACGATTCTGACTGGCGAGCAAGTTTTACATTTACTTACTAAACAAGCTCTCGAAGCAAACGACAATAAAGGCGAGATTGTGGTTGAGGTGCGCACTTCAAAGGCGCTGATCGAAGATCTTGAAAAACAGGGCGGTGACGTAACTATTACTAGAGCTGGCCATGCCTATATTTTGAAAGAAGTCATGGAGCGCAAAGCAATTTTCGGAGGAGAGATCACTGGACACTTATATTTCCCATACACTTATTACCCTTATGACGATGCGATCTTTGCCACGGCAAAGCTCGCAGAAATTGTAGCGGAGAAAGATGCTGAATTTCCAGCTTATGTAGAGAGTTTGCCGAAGCTAGTCGCTAGTCCTGAGATATTTATTGATTCACCAGATGACGTGAAGTTTAAGGCGATCGAAAAGTTTGTCGAGCTTGTCAAAGAAAAAGGCTATGACTTTCTTGACATCGATGGCGCACGCGTAGAGATGGAAAACGGATGGGCGCTTGTGCGTGCATCTAATACAACGCCGACGATTAAGGTACGTTTCGAAGCAGACACAGAAGAAAATTTGAAGCAGATCATGGATGAGATTGGAGCCTTGATGAAAGAAGCGGGAATCGAATTGCAGAAGGAATAATATAAAAAAACCGCCTACTGGCGGTTTTTTAGTTTTATCGAATACCGATTATTTTACGGACTTCTTCCATCTTGGCTTTTGCAATCGATTGGGCTTTTTCCGCTCCAGCTTTTAAGATCTCGTCAAGCTTGCCAGCCTTTTCCATCGCAGCTCGACATTCTTGAATCGGCGCGAGCCATTCTGAAATATTCTTAGCGACCAGTTCTTTATACTCTTTACAGTTGGAATCTTGGTTGCGACAAAGATCAGAATGCTCTTTAGTCTCTGGTGTATCAAAAGTTGTATCATGCCAGTCAAAAATAGTCTGGGCATTAGCCGGCATATCGGCAGGCTTGACGACGGCTTTACGGATCTTTTTCAAGACAGTATCAGTATCATCACTGATCATTAGCGTAGTCTTCTCTCCGTTACTCTTGCTCATCTTGCCTTTTCCATCGAGTCCGAGGAGGCGAGAGGACTTGTTGATCGCGGCTTTGGTTTCTACAAAAGTTTCACCATAGGCATTATTAAACTTACGCGCTGTATCACGGGCCAGCTCGATGTGTTGTACCTGGTCTTCCCCGACCGGCACTATCTCCGCATCATACATCAAAATATCAGCCGCCTGCAGGAGAGGATAGGTCATAAGGCCAACACTAGCACGCTGTTTATGTTGTTCTGACTTCTCCTTGAACTGAGTCATGCGCTCGAGCTCTCCGAGAGGGGTTAAAGTATTAAAAATCCAAGCAAGCTCAGTGTGCTCAGGAATATACGACTGCACAAAGAATGTACATTTCTCAGGGTCTATACCCAGTGCCAAAAGGTCCAAAGCAAGATTACGGACTCGCTCAGGCATCTCAGATGCCTCATACGGCACGGTCATTGCATGATAATCCACGATGCTTATAAAGAGATCGTGTGTCTTCTGCATTTCGATCCATTGTTGGATAGCTCCAACGTAGTTTCCGAGATGCAAGGCTCCGCTTGGTTGTATGCCACTAAAGGCGATAGGTTTGTTTGTCATAGAGATATTTTAGCAAGTCTTGCGCAGAATGTCATTTCCCCAAAAAGAAAATCACCAAAAAAACCGCACTCAGGGTGCGGCTTCTTATAAATATTGTCTAGATTAAACCTCAATAATCACTGGCAAGATCATCGGACGGCGTTTAGTCTTGCTATACAAGAATTGTCCAACATCGTTGCGGATCTTGGTCTTGATGTAGGTTTGATTAATCTTGGTGTCTTTGGACTGTTGATTAATCATCTCTTTCACTTTCTGGCGCGTATTCTCGATGATATCTTTGTTATCTTTCATATAGATAAAGCCGCGCGAGATAATATCAGGATTTCCGATCAATTTACCCTTAGCGCCCAGTGTAACAATAATCACGAACATGCCGTCTTGACTCAGGTCGACACGGTCACGGAGGACAACGTTACTGACGTCGCCAACCCCAAGTCCGTCCACCATAACACGGGCAGCCGAGACGCGCTCGGGGATGATACGAGCCTTTTTGGCGTGATCAATCTCAAGAACCTGTCCATTTTCAAGAACAAATGTTTTCTTTTCAGAAATGCCTAGTGCTTGAGCGATACGGGCATGCTCTTGAAGCATAAAGTGGTTGGCCTCAATCGGAACAAAATATTCAGGACGCATCAAGCGGATCATGATTTTCTGTTCTTCACGTTTAGCGTGGCCGCCGGCGTGGATATCCAACATTTTATAGTGAATGATAGTAGCACCTTGTTTGACGATAGAGTCTTGCAAGTTTTGAATAGTACGTTCGTTGCCGGGGATTACGGATGAAGTGAAGATAACACGATCTCCCTCCTTCAACTGGAAGAAATGATGTTCACGGTTAACGATGCGTTGCAGCATAGCCATTTCCTCGCCCTGAGCGCCTGTACCCAGAATCATGACCTTATGGTCAGGTAGGCGTCGCGCATCTTTAGCTTCGATCACGATACCCGGCTTGATTTTGATGTACTTGAGCCTTTGTGCAACATCGACGTTCGTCTTCATGCTTCGTCCCTCGATCACAAGCTTACGATCATGTTTTTCGCACAGGTTTATAATTGCTTGTACACGTGAGAGTGAGCTTGAAAAAGTAGCCGCAATAATGCGATGATCTTCCGCTTCAAAGAAGATTTTATCTAGCTCATTCATGATTTCGGTTTCAGATTTCTGATAGCCTTCATGGAAAGAGTCTGTGCTATCAGAAAGAAGAGCAAGGACTCCCTTGCTGCCGATCTCAGCCAGGTGGCCCAGATCAGAAGGTTCTTCTTCGATAGGATTGTGGTCAAATTTCCAGTCACCAGTATGTACGACCGTACCAGCTGGTGTACGGACTGCAATACCCATCGCACCCATAATATTGTGGTCGACCTTGAAAAATTCAATCTCAAACTTACCAGCCTTTACGCGATCACGCGGCTTAACGGTCTTGATATTTAGTTTGGGCGTATCAGGATACTCTTTCATGCGCTCTTCGATCAAACCTTTGGTAAGTTCGTGTGTGTACATCACCGGATTTCCGATCTCAGGCATGATGTGCTGGATTGCGCCCGTATGATCTAAGTGACCGTGTGTAATTACGACAGCTTTAATATTTTTCTCTTTGCCGCGCAAGTATTCGATATTAGGAATGATGTAGTCAATACCTGGCATATCTTCGTCCGGCCAATAGACTCCCATGTCGATGATCAGGATATCTTCGTTTAATTCGATGAGCATCATATTGCGCTCACCGACACCGTCGTTTCCGCCCAGCGGAATAATCCTCAAATTGCCTGTGCTTTTTGAAGGTTTATTAGTCTTTACATTATTAGATTTCACTGCTTGCGCAGCTTTTTTTTGTGGATTCATAAAAATAAATCAATTTAATTATTTAGTTTTTATTGCACTCAAAAGGTTGTCCGAAGAGTACAATTCTAGCTCTTGTGCTAGTTAGAGTTAAACTCTCATTCTCAGGCGGTTGATTTCGGCACCAACTGCCCGAACATGAAAACTTTACTCTTGTGTTTCTGTGGATTCAGTCGTTGTTTCTTCTGTAGCAGGCTCCTCAGCCGGTTGTTCTTCCGTTGCTTCGTCGCCAGTTTCTTTAGGTTCTTCCTCTGCTTTATTTATACGCGTTGTGCGGCGATACCATTTAGAAACATTAAAGAAGCGGTCGCTCGGAAGCACAATCTTGTCAGCAATAATGCCTTTTACGCTCGACTCTAGTGCATAAAGATAGAGAGGGGAGAACAGGAAGATCGCAGGCTGGTCAGCGACTAAGATCTTCTCGATCTTATTGTGCAGCTCGCGGCGCTTCTTGGAATTTTCTTCCTTGCGGGCATCTTCCAGATATTTATCCATGTCGCTATTAGAGTAGCTTGTCAAAGCCAGGCCAGGATCCTGAGTCTGGGTGGAATGCCAGAACGGATAAATGTCGGCATCGGCGCCGATCAGCTGGCCGTAAAGCAGAGCTTCATAGTCGCGGTCGCGCAAAGTCGTTTGCAGCTCCGCCACTTCCATCTCGACAATATTCACAACCACGCCAATATTACTCCAAGCTTCTTTGATAAGTTCTGCGATGCTGTTCGTCTCTGTGCCGCGTTGAACAGTTAAATTAACGGTGAGCGGTTTACCGTCTTTTTTGCGGATTCCATCTTCTTCTGCGTAAGCCCAGCCTTCTTGACCGAGCAGGATTCCTGCCAAGCCACTGTTATATTCTGGCTGAGCTAATCCTTCGTTATAGCCAAGCGCGCCTGGTACAAATGGGGAATAGATTGCTGTCGCTGCCCCGAGCAGACCCTCTTGGATCAAATGGTCACGGTTGATCGCCTGTGACAGCGCGGTGCGAACCTTAGTGGTAAGATGGCTGTTATTATTCTTGTTAAAGAAGATTGCCTGGTAGCTAGGCAAGTTTAGGTCGAAAATCTGCGTCTTAGTAGGCCTCTTCAGTCTTTCCTGAAAATTAGCAGGCAAGAAATGAACTCCTTCAACATCTTTGTCATTGTAAGCAACGATCAAATCATCAAAGTTGTCATAAAAACGGAGAGTAATCTCGTCCAAGTACGGGCGGCCTTCGAAATAGTCTCTAAAGGCAGTTAGTTTGTAAACGCGGATGTCGCCTTCCTGGTTTTTCTTTAGCTCTTCAAATTTAAACGGACCTGAGCCGATCGGTTTCTGGTTGTATTCTGCTAAAGAAGCGCTTGCTGCTGGAATTTCTCCCCAAATGTGAGCTGGTAAAATTCCAAAAGTAAGCTGGTGAACGAAAGGAACGAAAGGATCCTTCAATGTGAATGAAACAGTCAGGTCGTCGGGCGCCTCTACAACTACGCTCTTAAAACCAAGGCGCAACGGACTATTGAAGGCCTGGTCTTGGATACTCTCGACCGTAAAAACGACGTCATGCGCGGTCAATGGTTCGCCGTCGTGCCACTTGACGTCATCCCGTAATGTAAAAGTATATGTCTTCAGGTCCTCACTGATTTCATAATTTGTGGCTAATTGATAAGCGAGAACGCGGTTTTCGTCGTAGCTCATCAAGCTAGAGAAAACTAATTTAGATAGGTCAAGGTCGACCTCGTTGGTCTGCGCCAAAATCGGGTTTACATATTTTGGACTGCCCACCATTCCTTCTGTATATGTTCCACCTATGGCCGGAACAGAAATTGTTCGTCCTAGGTATGAGCGAGTGGCCCACCAGCCTGCGCTACCAAGCGCCACAACGATCAAGGCTACCACAATAATTTGCTCAACGACTGACAGGTGTTTCTTGAATAGCCAAAGGCGTCGCCAGTTCAAAATTTTGAAACCAGTTTTAAATTTACCAATCAGGCGATTAAAAGACATGAGAGATTATTTAGTTACCTAGGATAAAGCTAGTGATGGACACGACTATAAAGAGAACGGCCAGAATAATCGTGATGCGGTGTAAGAGTTTTTCAAAGCCGCGGCGAGTATGTTTGACAACTTCTCCGGAACCCCCGAAGGCGCCACCTAATTCTGCGTTGGCGCTTTGCATTAATATGATAATCGCCAAGACAATGGCAATAACGATCTGAATGACAGGTAAGATTGAGATCATATGATTAAATTAGAAGGGGGATAAGCTGCGCGGGAATGTTGCGACACGCACAACGGTGTTGATTAAGCTGACTAAGACAACTGTTCCGGCAGCTGACCAGAAGGTGGCGATGCCAAATCCTGGAACTAGGAAAACTGCGAGAGCCAGAACAAGTATATTTATAAAAAAGGTGAAAAATCCGAAGGACAGGATGGTCAGGGGGAGCGAAAGGATCTTTAGGAGCGGCTTGAGCCAAGCGTTCAGGAGTCCGAGGACGACACCGGTTAGGATGAGAATGCTAGTCGAACTAGCTGTGACGCCAGGGAATATCAATACTGCCAGATACAGCGCCAAGGTTGTCCCGAGGATGTTTAGAATTAGCTTGAATATGGAAATACTCATTTGAGCTAGTGTGGTCTAGTGGGCGCTTTAGCTCCTCATATGACGTTATCTGGTACGGGCGGAGTGAAAGCTAAAAATAAAGAAATTTGCTTGAATGAGCATACCATGTGGATATGAAGATGTCAATATTACTTCTTCGACGTTTTCTTATCTTGGCGGATGATATTCTGCAACTTGAAAACTTCTTTGCCGGAGACCTTCATTTTTGGTTTGCGCTTCCTGGCGCGCTTGTCTGCTTGTCTTTCGATTTCTTCTTGAAGCTTGTGATTGTTTGCCATAAGTTTATAAGTTCTCTTTTATTGTAGCAGTTAGTTTCTTGCCGACTAATTTTTCAAGATCTTGAGCGCTGGCCCGGCGTACTCCAGCGGGAGAGCTGTATTTCCGCAGAAGCTTCTGCTTGCTTTTTGGTCCGATGCCTGGAATTTTGTCTAATGCGGATTTGCGTTGCTGTTTGGAGCGTAAGCTGCGGTGATATTCAATAGCAAAACGGTGGGCTTCGTCGCGCATTCTCTGGATCAAGAATAAAGCCTTGCTTTTGCGAGGCAATATTATCGGATCGGATTTATCCGGAACAAATATTTCCTCTTCACGTTTGGCAAGTGAGATCAGAGGAAGCGACATATTCTTACTGTCTAGGACTTTCTTGATCGCATTGAGCTGTGGCTTGCCGCCATCGACAATTATCAGATCAGGTGTCGGCCAGGCCTTATGCTCGAGGTCGTCATTGTATGTTTTATGGAGGCGACGCTCTAAAACTTCTGTAAGCATTCGAACGTCGTTAGGTGTTTCTTCGCCTTGGATCTTGAATTTACGATAATTCTGTTTGCTTGGCAGACCATCCTTAAAAACAACCATTGAGCCGACCGCATTCTTTCCTTGGATATTGCTGATGTCGTAAATCTCTACGCGACTCGGCGCCTTCTCAAGATTGATCGTACGTGCAAGCTCCTGCAAAGCCGCAAAAGCTTCAACATCTTTTCCAGCCGCCCTATTTTGTTTGTCGAGCTGTTCCTGGGCATTGTCTTGGGCAAGCTTAACCAGGGCGCGCTTGCGACCTCTCTGCGGTGCTGACAAAATAATTTTAGATGGACGTCCGCCATATAAATCTTTACGGCGAATATTGAGATATCGTTCAAACAAGACTTGATTTTCTTTCTTTAGTCTTGTGGGGAGCAGTATCTCTTCTGGAATGTCTGAAGAGTCATGGTAGTACTGCAAGAGAAAGCCTTGGACGATGGATGCGTCTCGATTATCTTTGCGGGCTCTGAGTTCGAAATTCTCCTGGCGGATCATGCGCCCGTTACGGATTATCTGAAGAGTGGCAACGGCTTTTTTGAGGTCGCGAGCAATTCCAACCACATCATAATTCACTGGCTTCTGTTCGATTACTCTTTGTCTACTGACGATTCCTTCAATACCTCGCAACTGATCCCTGAAAGTAGCAGCCTTTTCATATTGTTTCTTCTGGGATGCGACCCGCATTCCTTCTCGGACGAGCTTGCTTAGTTCCTCTGTTTGTCCTGATAGAAAAGCCTGTAAAGGTTTGACGACGCGCTCTTCATATTCGGCAGGCGCAATCTCTCCCACGCAAGGGCCAAGACATCTATTTAAATGGCGCATAAAACAGGACTTGCCTTTTTCTTGATAGAGCTTCTGGTTATATTTCTCGCCAGACTTCTGGAGGTTTAGTTTACATGTCCGATAAAGGAAAACTTTCTGGAGAAGCTTCGTCATTTGGCGTACGTCACGGGCGCTTGTGTAAGGTCCAAAATATTTGTCAGGCCCCGGTCCAGTGCGGCGCACTAGTTCGATAGTTGGGAACTCATCGCTCAAGGTTAATTTTATAAAGAGATAATATTTATCATCACGCAGTAAAATATTAAAACGCGGCTGATGTTCTTTGATGAGATTTGCCTCCAGCATAAGAGCCTCAGTCTCGGAACCAACGATCGTGTGTTCGATCTTGGCAATCTGCTCCACCATCTTCTTCTTGCCAGGGGAGAGGTCTGCGTTTTTCGCAAAATAACTTCGCACGCGCGAACTGAGTTTTTTAGCCTTTCCCACATATAAAATCTCTCCGGCCTTGTTTTTGAAAACATAGACTCCGGTTTTTGCTGGGAGGGATTTTAGCTGAGTAGCGATAGATGTCATAACTACCTAGAGTTTAACAAAAAAATCCCACTATATATAGGAGGTGGGCCCCCTGCCGCCCACCCCTATTCTAAACAAGAGATAATTAAATCATCATTAAAAAAAGATTAACGCTTGACAGATTCCGCCAAAAAAGTTAAAGTCAAAGCGTTCTTTTTTTCATCAAGTTATTACTTGGGGAAAATAACGTGAAGAGTAGCTCATGTGAGTTGCTCCCTGCAAACAGTTTCCTGTGTCCTCTCTTGAGAGGCGCGCAGTCAAGACACCAGGCGAAACCTTCACTGTGGTGTTTTTTGTTACTTAACAACCAAATACAGGAGGTCTGATATGACTACCAGACAAGACGTGGTTGTGAGGACTTTGGAGACTGCTCGCTTCGGTGAAGTGCGTCTCAAGGTTCGCCAGCTACATGACAGGCAAGACATTTTTATCGCAATGAAAACATTTCCGGTCAAACTGCCGGAAACGAAGAAAGGCAAAAAGTCCGATATCGTGACCAAGGGCAGCATCTTTCTGAGCTATGGAAACGGAAAACTTCCGAAAGGTTTTCAGTACCATCCCGCAGGAATCGTTGGTGCAATCCGAAAGTTGAAAACCATTCTCTGGCAGTATGATCAGGAAGAAAATCTTCTTCATTCTGTAGATCTCGCTGTCAAAGATACAGCCACCGAGCTGCGTCTCTGGAAATTCATGAGCGACCGAGAAAGAACCGAGCTGGATAAGTTCCTGGTTGACATCAGTTCTACTGTTGTGCCTCATCCTGAGCTGCACTATGACGAAGACAAGGAACGCGCAGCAGAGCGCATGCAGAATGGCGTCAAGGACAAGATCAATCGACCAAATCCAACCGCCACAACCTCAAAGTTGCATGGAGCGGTGAACGATCTGGACCGGCGTCAGCGCAGGATCAAAAACATCCGTCCTTACATGGCACTCAGAGCAGAAGTTCTAGAAAACGAACAGGACAGAATCTTAAGAGACGTAAAGGACTTGCTCCTGTTTCTAAAGGCCAGTCTTAGTTCGTCCATGTTGAAGGGTCGACAGACAGGTGAACGGTACAAAAGAGAGATCGGCGGTTTTTCTAAAAGACTACATGACCGCATGCCTGATGTTACGATCTTAGCTAATCCTTTCTCGAAAACCCTGACAGACATCTACGATCAGGTTCCGGGATTGATCAGTTATCTGCATCAGCGGAAGTTCGCGAAGTCTCGCAGGAAAATCGAGCACTGGATCGCGCAGATCGAACTTTTCGACTATCTTGGCCTCGCTTCGCAGCTGGTCTATCTGCTCGGCACGACAGGGTCTCCAAAATTCAACAAAGATCCAAAGCTGTATGAGATCTGCATCAAGCAGGTTAAACAGTGCTGGTCGAATCTAGGGGATTCTGATCTCGTCATCGCACATTCGCTACGTGCACGCTTCTGGGAAGCTCAAGTTTTTCTGATCTCGGGCGAGATCACTAAAGCGCGTGAGTCTCTTCAACAAGTGGAGCTCACTTTCTGTTAATCTTAACAATTTCAAAAGAGCCGTCTCTTCATTTATTTGGAGGACGGCTTTTTTCTTGACAAAAAATCAATCTTCTGATCCAGACTTTAGCTCTACACTTGACAGATCTGGCAAATTAGTATCCATGACTTTCTGTCATACTTGACAGCACTCACAAAGTCTAGTAAACTTTTCTACTGCGTTTATCAAAATTTTAACAAAACAAAAAATTGGCAAGTACAGAAATCAATATCCGCGGTGCGCGGGTGCATAATCTCAAGAATATTGATCTAAAACTGCCCCGTGACAAGTTTGTTGTCATCACGGGTATTTCAGGATCAGGAAAATCATCCTTAGCTTTTGACACAATCTACGCGGAGGGCCAACGCAGATACGTTGAGTCTCTTTCAGCATATGCGCGCCAGTTCTTAGGTGTGATGGATAAGCCTGATGTCGACCAGATCGACGGGCTTTCCCCCGCAATATCCATTGACCAGAAGAGCTCCAGCCGCAATCCGCGTTCGACAGTCGGTACTGTTACAGAGATCTACGACTATCTGCGCTTGCTTTTTGCGCGGACAGGTCACCCTCATTGTCCAAAATGCAGCAAAGAAGTCCAAAGCCAGAGCGCAACTCAAATCACAGATCAGATTATGGCCCTGGATACTGGTCAAGCTTTATTGGTTATGGCACCACTGGTTCGTGATCGCAAAGGCGAACACAAAAACGAGCTAGAAGAAATCCAGAAAGCCGGCTACGTCCGCGTGCGTCTTGATGGCGAACTAATGATGATCGAAGAGTCTCTCGAAAAATCTTTAGATAAACAGAAGAAGCATTCCATCGATATCGTAATCGATCGTCTCAAACTTGAAGGCGTTAAGGGAGACCGCGCCCGCGTAGCAGACTCTGTCGAAACAGCACTAGATCTTGGCAACGGAATCCTCACTCTCCACAACCCAGATACAAAAGAAGACATTATCAAGAGCGAGCACTTCGCTTGTTTGGATTGTGATATCAGCCTACCAGAGATCCAGCCCCGTAATTTCTCATTCAACTCTCCGCATGGTGCCTGTCCGGCTTGTACAGGTTTAGGCACGAAGCTGGAAGTAGATCCAAATCTTGTTATTCCAAATAAAAAACTAACCCTAGCCCAGGGCGCAATCCGTCCCTGGAGCCGTACTACATCTCGCCAGACTTGGTACCAAAAAATCTTATACGCTGTTGCAAAAGACAATAAATTCTCAGTCAATGTGCCGGTCAAAGATTTGCCGAAGAGTGCATTGGATATAGTTTTATATGGCACAGGTGAAAAAGAAGTGATCGTCAAGTCCGGTGCTCGCGTTTATCCATCTAAGTTCGAAGGAGTCGTAAATAATCTCGAACGCCGCCATCTTGAAACAGACTCGGACTACATTCGCCGTGAAATAGAAAAGTATATGACGATCAAGCCGTGTCCAGTCTGTGAAGGCAAGCGCTTAAAGCCAGAAGCACTCTCCGTAACAGTAAACGAAAAGTCGATCTACGAGGTAGTCTCGATGAATATCGACGATAATGTTAAGTTTTTCAAAAAATTGCAGGAAAAGGGAATGTCCAAGAGAGAACTTAAGATTGCACATCAGGTCTTAAAGGAGATCGTCGAGCGTCTTGGTTTTCTGCAGGATGTCGGCTTGAACTATCTCACGCTCGATCGTTCCGCCAATACGCTTTCTGGTGGTGAAGCACAACGCATCCGCCTGGCGACCCAGATTGGTTCGCACCTAGTAGGAGTTCTTTATATTTTGGATGAACCATCTATTGGTCTGCACCAACGCGACAACGCGCGTCTCATTAAAACTCTTCAACGTCTTCGTGATCTTGGCAATACCGTGATCGTTGTCGAACATGACGAAGAAACCATGCGTTCCGCTGATCATCTTGTCGATATCGGACCGGGAGCTGGTGCACTTGGAGGACATGTCGTCGCCGAGGGTACGCCGAAAGAAATTATGAAAAATAATGAGTCTTTGACGGGACGCTACTTAGCCAACAAAGACAAAATCGCAATTCCGGCCAAGCGCCGCAATGGCAACGGCAAAAACTTGGAAATCAAAGAGGCCACTGAACACAACCTCCAAAAGATAAATGTAAACATTCCGCTCGGTACTTTCACTGCTATCACTGGTGTTTCTGGATCAGGCAAAAGCACTGTCATGAACGACATTCTCGCGCGTGCGCTAGCACAAGAGTTCCACGGCGCCAAAAGACCTGCCGGCAAGCACAAAGAACTGATCGGCACAGAACATCTTGATAAAGTCATTACGATTACCCAGGCTCCGATCGGCCGGACACCTCGTAGCAACCCTGCTACCTACACAGGCGTTTTTACCTACATCCGCGATCTCTTCGTAGAAACTCCAGAGGCAAAAATGCGCGGCTACAAAGCTGGTCGTTTCTCTTTCAATGTGAAAGGCGGACGCTGTGAGGCATGTCGCGGTGACGGACTTGTGAAGATCGAGATGCACTTCTTGCCGGACGTCTATGTTGAATGTGAAGAATGTAAGGGTCAACGCTACAATAAAGAAGCGCTCGAGATCCATTACAAAAACAAAACGATTGCCGAGGTTTTGAATATGTCAGTCAACGAGGCATCCGACTTTTTCAAGAATATTCCAGCCCTCAAGGCAAAACTTCAAACCTTGCAGGACGTCGGTTTGGGTTATATCAAGCTAGGTCAGTCTGCAACGACGCTCTCCGGAGGTGAAGCACAGCGCGTTAAGCTCGCGACCGAGCTTTCCCGCCGTTCTACCGGCAAAACTCTCTACATCCTAGACGAGCCTACCACTGGTCTGCACTTTGACGACGTAAAACGCCTCCTTGGAGTCCTTAATAAGCTAGTCGACAAAGGCAATACCGTTTTAATCATCGAGCACAACCTTGATGTCATCAAATCTGTTGACCATGTGATTGATCTTGGTCCAGAAGGCGGAGATAAGGGCGGCTTCATCGTCGCGCAAGGAACGCCGGAGCAAGTGGCGAAAGAGAAGAAAAGCTATACCGGCAATTTCCTGTCTAAAGTCGTTTTCGCGAAAGCCACGGCAGCAAAACCTAAAAAGAAACCGACCGCCAAGAAAAAATAGTCAGATCCTGGTATTATAAAAACATGGACACTGATCAAATGGAAGTATTGCCTCAGAGATTAAGAAGGGCGGTACTCAAAGCTTTGGCATATTTCGACCTCAACGCCTTCCCGTTGACGCTTTTAGAATTGCGCCAGGCTTTATACTTTGATCACCTCGAACACATTCCCAATAAGCCAAAATTATCGGAGCTCGAAGACCTCATCAAAAACAATAAAACACTCAATAACCTGGTCAGACAGAAGAACGGATTCTATTATCTCAAGGGTAGTGAGCAGAATGTCCCAGAACGGCAACGACGCCACTATCTCAAGCTAGATAAATGGCGCCAGGCTCTCAAGATCACAAAATGGCTCCGTCATGTTCCATTCCTGGAGATGATCGCCATTTGCAATACTGTGGCCGGGGGAGTGGCGCACACAAAAAGTGATATCGACTTTTTCTTAATTGCCAGGCCGGGTCGCATCTGGATGGTCAGGCTCGGTGCGATTATCGTCACGTCTCTGATCGGCAAGCGCCGCAGGAAGAACAAGATCAGCAATCGCGCGTGCCTGAGTTTTATTGTGACGAGCGATGACTTAGATCTCAACAAAATCGCATTAAAACCGCAAGACCCTTATCTTGCATACTGGATTACGCAAGTTAGTCCGCTCTGGGGTCAGGCAACATATGATAAATTCTGGCAAGCCAACAAAAAAACATTACAAAATGTGCCGTATGCCAAGCCGGTTCATCTTGGCCCTCGTTTCCGATCATATTATCAGCATCATTCCTGGCTTAGAGAGTTATTTGAAAAGATCCTCAAAGGGAAATTCGGACAATCCATCGAGAAGACACTTTCTCGTTCACAAAAGAAACGCATCACAAAAAGCCAGCAAAAACAAAAGCCAGACAAGCGCGCAAATGTGATCGTCAGCGACAAGATGCTAAAGTTCCATGAAATAGATCGTCGTCAGCAGTACGTCGATAAACTCCAAAAAAAACTGGATAACTTAATTTAACGGACAGAGCAGAAAAAATAGAAAACCTTGACATTGTCGGCATTAAGATCTATTATGGTCTCTAGCACTAAAACAGGAATGTGCTAGCGAATTAAGGCTAGAAATCGGGTTAGTCCTATTTTTACGCCACTTTTATATTACTTACACGAAATATGACTCCTACAAATCTACAACCATTAAACGACCGCATAGTTGTTAAACCAATCAAAGAAGAGGAAACAACTAAGAGCGGCATTGTTCTCCCTGATACCGTCGAAGGCGAAAAGCCTGAAAAGGGCAAAGTGATCGCAGTTGGCCCAGGACGCCAGCTTGACAGTGGCCAGCGTGCAGAGATGCCTATTTACGCTGACGACATAGTTGTGTTTGCAAAATATAGTCCAACCGAAATTAAAATGGATGGAGAAACATACTTCATTCTGGAAGAAAAAGACATTTTAGCTAAGCTAGCTTAATAAATTTCCAAAATTGTTAATTGTGAATTTTTAATTATTAATTTTCTTACCATGGCCAAACAAATTAAATTCAACGAAGAGGCTCGTCAAAGCATCAAGGCGGGTGTCGATAAGCTAGCCGAAGCTGTCAAAGTAACTTTGGGACCTAAGGGTCGTAACGTATTGCTGGACAAAGGCTTTGGTGCGCCGACGATCACCAATGACGGTGTCACGATTGCGAAAGAGATCGAGCTTGAAGACAAATTTGAAAATCTTGGAGCGCAGCTTGTGATGGAAGTTGCCACAAAAACTAATGACGCAGCTGGTGACGGTACTACAACAGCGACCTTGCTTGCGCAAAGTATCATCACAGAAGGCTTGAAGAACGTAACAGCTGGTACCAACCCGATGCCAATGCGTCAGGGTATTGAAAAAGGTGTTGCAGCAGTAACAGCAGAGCTTCAAAATATTTCCAAACCAGTTTCTACTAAAGAAGAGATCGCACAGGTCGCCTCTATCAGCGCAGACAATGACGAGGTCGGCAAGCTGATCGCCGAAGTGATGGATCAAGTCGGAAACGATGGTGTCGTCACGGTCGAAGAGTCGCAAACTTTTGGTCTCGACAAGGAAGTTGTTGAAGGTATGCAGTTTGATAACGGCTACATGTCTCCTTACATGATCACAGACACTGATCGTATGGAAGCAGTTTTTGAAGATGCACATGTGTTGATCACAGACAAGAAAATCTCTGCGATTCAAGACATTTTACCAGTGCTCGAAAAAGTAGCACAAGCCGGTCACAAAAACTTTGTGATTATCGCCGAAGACATCGAGGGTGAAGCACTCGCTACCCTGATCGTAAACAAACTAAAAGGAACATTTAATACATTAGGTATCAAGGCTCCAGGTTTTGGAGATCGCCGCAAAGAGATGCTAGAAGATATTGCTATCTTGACCGGTGGGCAAGTGATCTCTGAAGAAGTTGGACTTAAGCTCGAGAATACCGAGATCGATATGCTTGGCCAGGCACGCAAAGTTGTTTCTACTAAAGAAAGCACAACTGTTGTCGAGGGCCGAGGCTCAGAAGAAAAGATCAAAGCGCGTATCGAGCAGATTCGCCAGCAGCTTGAAAAGTCTGATTCTGACTTTGATAAAGAAAAACTGCAAGAGCGTCTTGCTAAACTTATAGGCGGTGTTGCTATTATTAAGGTAGGAGCTGCTACCGAGACTGAGCTGACCGAGAAAAAGCACCGCATCGAAGATGCGCTCGCCGCTACTAAGGCCGCTGTCGAAGAAGGCATCGTGCCTGGTGGGGGAGTTGCGTTCTTACGTGCTCGCAAAGTTCTGGAAGGATTCCAGGCTGATACTCCTGAGGGAGACATCGGTGTGAAGATCCTGTGGCGTGCTCTCGAAGAGCCGCTTCGTCAGATCGCATTCAACGGAGGCAAGGACGGCGCTGTGATTGTTGCAGAGGTAGAGAAACGAGAAGGCAGCGAAGGCTACAATGCCAAGACTGATATCTATGAAGACTTAGTACAAGCCGGAGTTGTTGATCCGACTAAAGTCACCCGTTCCGCCCTGCAAAATGCAGCATCCGCAGCTCTTATGACATTGACTACCGAAGCCGCTGTTACAGACCTTCCAAAAAAGGAAGGTGATGCGCCAGCCGCTCCAGATATGTCCGGCATGGGAGGCATGGGAATGCCAGGAATGGGAATGTAATTTTTCAAATATAAACAAAGAAGTGGCGACCGCAAAAAGTCGCCTTTTCTTTTGTCTTGGTTTCTATGACAAATTCACTCAACAAAGCCAAAAACAACAGTTTTCCAGTGTATTTTTAGTCCGCAAACCTATATAATTAAGGCAGATTCTAAATTTTTAGAATTTTTGAGACTAACTAAAAGGAGGTGAAATTTAGTGAATTTTGCTGACGTTACAGTAAACGCATTTACAGACCTTTGGACACGCTTTATCGATTTCTTGCCGACTTTGATTATCGCCATTTTGGTGATCGTCATTGGTTGGCTCGTCGCAGTCGGTCTTGGTCTTTTGATAGAACGCCTGTTGAAGCTTCTAAAAATTGACGAAGCTATCGACAAGCTCGGCTTGGACAGAGTAAGTAAGAAAGTCGGTTTCCGTTTGAAAGTTTCTGCCTTCTTGGGCGGAATCGTAAAATGGTTCTTGATTATCGTCTTTGTCTTAGCAGCCGCTGACATCTTGCAACTTTCCCAAGTTTCCGGTTTCTTGAACGAGGTATTGCTCTACATTCCAAACATTGTAGTAGCAGTTGTTATTCTTGTTGCTGGTTATCTCTTGGGTAGTTTTGTTGCCAACCTCACAAAGGGAAGTGTCCGCTTAGCAAAACTGGGAACAGCCGGCTATGCCGCTACTATTTCCCGTTGGGCTATTTGGATTTTCGCTTTCCTAGCAGCTTTGATCCAACTTCGCGTTGCTCCAGAACTAATTCAGATCCTCTTCACAGGCTTTATTGCTATGCTCGCCATTTCTGGCGGTCTTGCATTTGGTTTGGGAGGAAAAGACTGGGCACAACGCCTACTTGGTAAAGTCGAGGGTGAGATAGAAAAACCACACGACGAATAAGACTTAGAAAATTTTCTAAAACAAAAAGCATGCTTATTTTGGCATGTTTTTTGTATGTGGATTGCTTTGGGGAGTTTAATGATTTTTTTAAATTTATTTAATGTGCTGTCAGGTACTATGCATTTAGATAATTTAACTAAACAAATTTATGACATCATTACTTAGAGATCCAGATCCAAAATTCAAACAAAAGCAAAGAGCTTTCTACATAATCAGCTCGCTGATAATTGTTCTGGCGATTGCGATGCTCTACTTTACATGGAGTTATCTTACGCCGACTAGCGCTGACTCTGCTAACTTTTTCAGAAGCGAGCAAGCTCGGTCCGAGGAATCGACAGAAAGCTTGGCGACCTATAACGATCCGGCTGGGCGCTTCAGTTTTCAGTATGATCCAGCAAATACAGATCTGCAGCCCGCGTCGATCATAAGAGAGGTAGACCTAGAGTCTGTTTCAGAAGAAATTACCAGTCCAGACTCGTTCACTAAAAGTTTTCTAGAGCAAGAACGTACGGTATTGCAAAATAATGATCAGGCAGGTCTGCAGTCTCTCTATGGACTTGGACAAAATCCCGATCAAGAGCAAGTGTTCTTGGAAATTCAGGAGCATACGGATGGTTCAGGAATTTTCTTCAGGCGCTATATAGGCGAAGATCCAGGATATCTATTTAGCTACATATTTTATTCTGGAAACGATCGCATCGAGATCTTTAAGCAGATCAGTCTACTGGATATGACCTATATTGCGGACAGTTTCCTTGATGTATATCGAATAGGTCCGCAAGCAGAACGACTTGATCAGTGGCATGCGCTGATCAATAGCGGAGACGGCGCCACAGAGTCACTATTAGATCTTCAACGATCCTTCGGCGCGATAATAAATACTCTGCAGCAGTCCTAGCATCTTTCAATAGTCTTAACTAAACCATCGGCAAGAAAAGTCGATGGTTTTTTGTTCCTTGTCAATTTAAGCCCCTAAACTTAGGAGAATCGCTATGCGTAACTCAATTACTTTGTGCGTTGTTCTGTTCATTGGCTGTCTTCTGATGGGATCTCCCGTCTTTGCAGCCTATCCCGAAGCTAACTCTGGATTTCAGATGCCGATGGTCAACGACCATTACGGCTATGAATTTACAGACTATGCTTACTATTACTCCTGCGGCTACTTGTATCATCCGGGCGTGGACTTGAACGGTCCAGGCTCGGGAGATTATGATCTGGGCACTCTTCTTCGAGCGATGTCGAACGGCATTGTGGTCGCCGATGGCGACAGCAACAATGATGGCGTTCCAGAAAGCTATGGCAGCTTAGTGATAGCTTGTCAGTATAAGACTGCAGTCTATTACTGGCGCTTTTTCCACTGTCGAAAGATCTATGTTCAGTCCGGTTCTGTCGTGACGAAAGGCCAAGTGATTGCCGAGATGGGAAATATCGGAGCATCGAGTAGCCATTTGCATGTCGAAGTGTGTATTGGCGACTACAGCTATGGCCCCGTGAATGGAAGCTGGCCCTGTTCGGTGCTGACCAACGAAAATTTGGTCGAGTACTACTACCGTGATCCAGTTTCTTTTGTGGCTAGCCACGGACCGTATGTTTCCGACACCTCAACGAGTACATTGGAATGGAACTATTCCAGTAGCCGAGAAGATTGGAGTGCCAGTGGTAGTTTCACTGACCGAGGCGTGATCGGCGGCGTGTGGTATCTGATCGCGAATGGACCAGACCCGTATGTTGCCAGTCCTTTCTTGCTTGAGGCTGATCGTGGGGACTATCTCGTCATTCGGGCGATGCTGCGCGGATCATACTTCGATGTTTATGTTGACACTGATAAAACCAGTGGCTTCACCAGCGCTCTTTATGAACGCTATAAAACATTGAACGGAGGTCTGTGGGCGGTCTACACGATTCCGCTTGCAGATATCGTACCTGAAGGCCATAAGCCCGAACGAATCAGAATAGATTCGCAAGGGTCGACTGGCCTGCAGAACGGATTCGACTACATCTACTTGCGTGATGAATGTCCTCTCGAAACAAACTTCGGAAGCCTTCCGATTTCGTTGATGGCCAATAGCGCTAGTGAGGACTATGGATTGTCATACGGCAACTGGAAGTTGCAGGTGACTGGTTCAGATCCGTACATCTATTCGTCTCAATTTTCAGGATACGCTACGGCGGATCCCGAGAAAGATGCCTTTCTGATTTTCAGAGCCAGACTGGACGCGGATTTCTATGAAATCTTTCCTCAGACGAATAAATTCGGATCGTTCTCTCCAGAGCGACGTTATCGCGGACCGGTTGTAAATCCGGATGGCTGGGCCTGGTATACGCAGCCACTGAGTCGGCTGGTTCCTGATGACGAGATCCTGACCAGGTATCGTATCGACTACTCCAACCGTTTCAATTCGATTAACTATTTTGACACGATCTACATCTCTGATAGCTCGCCTTTCTTTGTGCGCTACGGGATAGATGATTGGTCGGAATTTTGTTCATCGAATGCGGATTTGAGCTATGTCAACACGGTGGATGGAAGCTACGTCGCTTTCCGGAGCACAGGTCCTGAGCCGGAAGTAGAGTTTAGGCAGTTCACAGCCGCGGCCGGTGAATACGGAAAAATCCGTGTCTACATAAGGTCCAGCGGCAGTGGTCACGGTACGGTGTACTTCCAGACTGCGAGCGAGCCCTTCTACACAAGCCTGAAAAGCCAGGATTATTACATCCCGGCTGACGGACAGTGGCACGAGTTTGAGCTTGATTTTCGCAATAACAAGCGATGGCAAGGAACAATCACCAAGCTCAAAGTTGCGTTGACTGACCGGACAGGTTTGGACGTCCATTTGAAGGAAATCGGCCTTCTGTATGCGCCGGAGCGCATCGCTATCGATCAAAGACCGACTCCTGTCCTGAAAATCCAAAGATAATCCTATCTTTAAAAAGCCGTCTATATCTCATAGGCGGCTTTTTCTTCCAATAAACGCAAGATTACGGCATAATAAAACAGTAAACCAATGTAAATATGCCAACCCTACTTCCTCAAAGGACAAAGATAGTCTGCACGATCGGACCAGCCGTAAAAACCAAAACTAAACTCAATGAGCTTATGCAAGCCGGCATGGATATGGCCCGCTTGAATTTTTCACACGGTACGCACGCCGAGCATAAGAGGTTCTTGAAAATTTTAAGAGATCTAGCAAAAGAACGAAAACAGCCAATTGCTATTTTGCAGGATCTTCAAGGGCCTAAGATTCGCGTCGGCGACTTGCCTGAAGGAGGCGTTCAGCTCAAGAACAATGAAGAGGTTATTTTTACAGTCAACAAAAAAGACAGCTACGCTAAAACCAAAAAAATTCCTGTCGATTACGCGGCGCTCGCCAAAGATGTCAAAAAAGGCGATGCCATTTTGCTGAACGACGGACTGTTTGAGACAAAAGTTGTCAGTGTCACAGGCGATGATATTAAGGTGAAGGTCATTGAGGGTGGCAAGCTCACTTCGCACAAGGGTGTCAATGTACCGACCGCCAACCTTACAGTCAAGGCGCTTACAGCTAAAGACAAAAAAGATCTCCTGTTTGGTCTGAAAAACGATGTCGATTATATCGGCTTGTCTTTTGTGCGCACTCCGCAAGACGTGAAAGATTTACGCAAACTTATTGATAAACACAAACCTACAAATACAATTGCACCAAAGATTATCGCAAAAATCGAGCGTGCTGAGGCTTTGAAAAATATTGACACTATCATAGAAGAAGTAGATGGTGTGATGGTTGCGCGTGGAGACTTGGGAGTCGAAACTTCGCTGGCCGAAGTCCCTCTTCACCAAAAAATGATCATCCGGAAAGCGCGCCTAGCTCACAAGCCTGTCATCGTCGCGACTCAGATGCTTGCCTCAATGGAAGATCATCCTCGACCGACACGTGCCGAAGTTTCTGACGTGGCCAATGCTGTGATTGATCATGCGGACGCGACTATGCTTTCAGGAGAATCAGCTACAGGCAAATATCCGATCAAGACTGTCCAGACAATGGCAAATATCATCAAACAAACTGAAGACTCACCATTTGATAACCTAGAAACAATAGCCTCGACCAGAGTCTTACATGAGTCAGCCTCACTGGCAGTTCTGGCAACCCAGCTAACCAAGACAGAAGATATAGCGGCGATAGTTGTTGCTACCCAGAGCGGTTTTTCGGCGAGAGCAATAGCGTCCAATAGACCAGAGCTTCCGATCATCGCCCTAACTCCCCATCAGCGCATAGCCAATCAACTTCAACTCTCATGGGGTGTTTATCCTGTCGTGATAGATTTCATTGGCTCCAAGCGACGACTACTAGACCATCTTCTTAAAGAGATTCGTACGCGCAAATTAGTAGTGCCGGGACGCAAAGTAGTCTTAGTGGGCGGACTTGACGAACCATTAGGAGATTGGCAAAAAATTATTCGCATTGAACAAATATAAATTATGAACGCAATATCATCTATGGGAATGGCTTTAGTAATAATCGTTAGCCTTCTCTTCATAATAAGCTTTCTTGCTCTCGCGTTTTGGATCTGGATGATCGTGGACGCAGCTTCTCGCACAAACTTTTCGTCAGACGGCGAAAAAATAGCCTGGGTCCTGATCATTATTTTCCTGAGCCTTTTTGGTGCGGCTGTTTATTTCTTTGCCGGCTATCTTCGGCTTGAAGGTAGTAAGTCAGCACCAACTAAGAAGAAGTCCGCGAAGCGCAAAAAATAAGTTGCGTTATCTAAGAATATCGCTATACTAATAAATTCGCGGAGAGGTGGCCGAGCGGTCGAAGGCGCACGCTTGGAAAGCGTGTAAACCCTCACGGGTTTCGCGGGTTCGAATCCCGCTCTCTCCGCCATTTATGTGCATATCAAAACTTCTTTATGCAAACGCCAGCTGAAAAATATCTAATAGATAAAGTTGTAGAGCTGTCCAAAGAAAAGGGCGGAGATTTTAGCAATCTGCAAATGCTCAATGTGGGCGCTGGCAAAAGTCTTGTCTTGGAGAAGGGCATACAGGCAGGATTAAATAGTACAGAGTTCACTTTCGATCGCATGGATGTGATTGACTGCCAGGTTGATCATCCAGGTGCGGGCGAGTGTTTTATTGCATCTGCAGAATCTATGCCGGCAATAGAGTCAGGCAAATATGAAGTTGCCTATGCTAATTATGTCTTAGAGCATGTCGAAAAACTAGATGCGGCTGCGTCAGAAATTGCCCGCGTTTTGAAGTCGGACGGATATTTCATAACATCTCTACCAAATCCAAGAGCGCCTGAATTCGTTTTATCAAAATACACACCGACCAAGTTTCACCAAGCTATCAAAGGAGAAGGCGAGGGAAGTCATGCACACGAAACGCACTACGCCTATAAAAATATCAAAGAATTTGTCACAGTTTTCGAAAAGTACTTCACGACAGTCGAAGTGAAGCTCTGGTCGTTTACTTACGGCTACTTGCACAGATTCCCAGTCATTAAATACATCAGCAAGGCTTATGATGCCACGGTTAATTTCTTGCGTATCAAACCGTTGATGGGAAACGTTTGTCTAATTTTTAAAAAAACCTCAACTTAAAGCATTAATAATTAAAAAAAATGAACGACCAACCAATTAAACACACCGGCTGCTGCGATCCCTTTGATCCCAAGCCCTGGCAAGATCAAGAAATAAATTGGCAAGACAAGATCTTCGTCAAAGACAGTGTGAAGAGTGTCATGCATATGCCAGTCAATATGGGCAAGGTGATCATCAAAAATATGGAGCTAATCGAAAAGGCGGACGCAAAAGCGCCATACCAACTCATGCTCACAGACGAGAAATCAGCCTGGGGCTCAGATATTTATATCGATGTCGCAAAAGACGTGCCAGGTGCACAGATGACGACTTTATCAGGAACATTTCTTACCAAGGTTTTTGAAGGACCGTATAAAAACGCTGGAGAGTGGGCCAAAGAAATGAAGGAATACGTTGAAGACAAAGGCAAGCAAATAAAGAAGCTTTATTTCTCATATACTACCTGCCCGGCTTGCGCTAAAGCATACGGAAAAAACTACGTAGTCTTATTCGCACAAATAGATTAAACGGATGAGTAGCGAAAAAAGTAAACCTAAAAACCACATAGTCTCAATTGATTTTGATGGCGTCCTGTCTCAGTACAAAGGCTGGCAAGGTGATGAAATTATCGATGAGCCTATTGAAGGCGCAAAGGAATTTCTCCAGAAACTAATTGACTCTGGTTATACGCCGGTTGTTTTTACCGTACGCGACGCTCTGTATGTCCAAGAGTGGCTGAAAAAGTTTGATTTCCCTGAACTAGAAGTGACCAACCAGAAAATTCCTTCATTAGTCTATATTGATGACCGCTGCATCAAATTTGAAGGCGATTATGAAAAGCTAACGCAAGATCTCAAAAACTTTGAGATTTACTGGAAAGAAGAAGGCAGTAAATTATTCAAAAATTTAAAATAATATGACAAATATAGAAATAATCGAGCACAAAAACCACAAATTCATGTTCATAGATGATTATCTTTGGATGTGGGACTTGCCACACGAACAAGAGTTGCAGCAGGATGTTGCTGATCAAGCTTATGGAGACGTCTTGGTGGCAGGCTATGGGTTTGGAATAGTGACTAAATTAGCCCTTGATAATCCCCAGGTTAAATCAGTAACAACAGTCGAAAAATATCCAGAGGTGATCGATAAGATGAAAGAATTCGGCCCTATTCACGGAGAAATTATTATTTCGGATTTCTTTGATATCCCCGAAGACAAAAAATACGACTGTGTGATCGGAGACATATGGGCCGAGATCGATTCAAAATACTTTGAGGAGTATAAAAGATATAAGGCAAAATCCCAAAGACTTCTCAAAAAAGATGGCCAAATATTGGCCTGGGGCAAGGATTATTTCGAGTATTTATTAGAAAAGAATGGATAAAACTTTAAGAGATAAATTAATTGTTCTAACCAGAAAAAGACTTCAAGAAAATGATCCCTCTCACGATATTGGTCATGTGCTAAGGGTGCTTGCAATAGCGGAAAAAATTGCACTTCGAGAAAAAGCTGATCTAGATATTGTAGTTCCTGCTGCTATTTTTCATGACATCATTTGTTATCCAAAAAATCATAAGAAAAGACTTGATAGTTCGAAAGAAAGCGCCGCTTATGCCAAAAAAGTACTGAGACAATTAAAAGAGTATCGACAAAGAAAAATAAAAAAAACTTGTGAAGCAATAGAATGCTGTTCTTTTTCTAAGAACCAAAAACCCGCAACGTTAGAGGCAAAAGTATTACATGACGCTGATAGTCTAGAGGCAGTGGGAGCAATTGCTATCATGAGAACTTTTTCTTCTTCTGGAAATATGAATAGACCTTTTTACAATGAAGCAGATCCATTTTGTGAAAACAGGAGTCCAGATGATAGTAAATATGCAGTGGATCTTTTCTATACCAGGCTCTTAGTTATCAAAGATAGATTATACACGCTAACAGCGAAAAATATGGTAAAACAACGACATCAATTTTTAAAAGACTTTTTAGTAGAGCTAAAATATGAATTAGCTGAAAATCAAAATGAATAATGATAAAGAAAGAATTATTGAGCATGAAAACGCTAGATGGAGCAAGATTTTTCAAGATGAGCTACAAAAGAATACTAAGAAAGACTTTTCTTCATATTGGTGGGAGAATTATTATATTGACCTAACTGGATATGTCAATAAGAAGATGCTTGAAAATGGATATACAACAATTTTGGAGGCTGGCAGCGGGTCTGGCAAGACAACAATTTTAACAGATAATAGATTTCATAAAACTTTGTTAGACATTTCTCCTACAGCTTTACGCTATGCAAAATATTTAGCTAACAAATTTGATAAAAAAGATGTTATATTTGTAGGTGGAGATATGTTTCATATGCCATTTAATGATAATGAATTTAATTTAGTATGGAATATCGGGACAGTCGAACATTATGAGGCGAATGATATAGAACTTGCTATTCGGGAAATGATTAGAGTATGCACTAAAGACGGAATTGTAGCAGTCGGAATACCAAATCGATTTTCAGGTCCAATACTAAAAGCCTGGTTATTAAAAAAGATAAAACTCATCCCCGGATATAAATTGGACACAGAATACTTTTACAGTGCCACTGAAATTCAAAAAATATTTGACAGAGCTATCAGTATTTCAAATAAAAAAGTTGAATATATAGAAGTAAAATATTTCGGTAATCCATTAATTATAGAAACTCCAAAAATAATACTAAAGACAATAGGAAGATTAGTTGAACACATTTTCCCCAAAAGTAAGTTTTTAATTTTGGTAGCCTGTAAATTAAAATAATATGTCAGAAATACAAAATCCAAATTTTGAAAAAGACGTACAAGACTTAGAAAAAGAGTCGAAAAAGAATATTTATGGAAATGAAAAACTTCTTCCAGAAGAAGCGCGTGAGCGAGTTGATAGTTTAATTAAGGGGTTTAAGGAATATTATATTGACAAGGGTTATGTCGAAGAGCCGTCAGTAAAAATAAGCTCTGGATACGACCCAACCGTGCGATTTATCGGATCTCATATTAGTGTATTCAAGCCTTATCTTAATGAAAGAAAGGTCCCAGACCCAGGCTTATGTATGCACCAAGATTGTCTCAGGACACATAATGTAGATCGATTATTGGACGATGAATATCAGTCTCAGTGGGGCTCATATTTTCCGAGTATCGGCACATTAGCTTCTCCGGAGAGACTGAACGAAGCAGTTGGTGAGGTTTTTGAATTATTAGAAGAACAGATAAAAATATCATCAGAAAACATATTAGTTCGCATTAGTTCTGCGGATTCAGATTTGTTAGAGGCATGTAGACAGAACTGTTCAGAAGATAGTTTAGAAATCGATAGCAGGGCACCTTATTATTACAGGCATGAAATAGGGATTAAAGAAATACAAGGCAGAAGTTTTAATATTGCCCTAAAAGATCCTGAAGGAGATGATTATTCTGATATAGGCAATATTATTCTTCTGGAAAGTAATAAGGAGACGCTTGGTATAGAAACAGCATTAGGGGTGACTACAATTTTAAAACAGCTACATGGATTAGATCATGTTCAGGACTGCAATCCTGTAAGTGAGTTAAATGGCGTAGAAAACGAGATTATTAGGAGGAAGTTTGAGGATGCAATAATAACAGGAACAGTGCTTTATGGTGAGGGTCTTCGCCCATTTGGACAACACAATCGTAACAGAATTCTTAAGAAATATATGAGAGCCTTAAGTTATTTTCGCGCCAGGTCAGGATTAGATGTTGAAAATATTAGACAAGGCATCAAGGGTTTTGAGGATAGAGAACATTTAGGTAAAACAGGTGGTGTCGCGGAGGCTATGGTAGAATATATTAAGGCTTACGAGAGAGATCTCTTAATAAATAAAGTTTTAACAAAAGATGAAAATAAAATCAGAGAAGCACTACAACAATTAACCTAAATTGAGTATGTTGGAAATTAAAAATCTTATTAAGCCCAAAAAAATTAAAAAAGGCGCCCATTTGAGAATTATTGCTCCTTCAAGAAGCATCAAGATACTTTCTGATGAAAGTAGGCAAGAGGCAACTAAAAAATTGGAAGATCATGGATTCAGGATATCCTTCGGAGAACATGTAGAAGAGAATGATGAATTTAATTCATCTGCGGTAAGGTCAAGAGTTGAAGACTTGCATAATGCATTTTCTGATCCAGACGTTGATGCAATTTTAACAGTAATAGGAGGATATAATTCAAATCAATTGTTGCAATATTTAGATTACGATCTTATTGCTCAGAATCCAAAAATAGTTTGTGGATTTTCTGATGTGACAGCATTTGCCAACGCGATTACAGCAAAAACAGGAATGATTACTTACGTCGGCCCCCATTATTCTAGCTGGGCAATGAAGTATGGCTTTGATTATTCCCAGCAGTATTTCGAAAAATGTTGCATGAAGAACAATGCTTATGATCTGTTTTCATCTAAGGAATGGAGTGATGATCCTTGGTACATTGACCAAGAAAAGAGGGACTTTATCAAAAATGAAGGATATTGGATTATGAATGCAGGTCATGCACTTGGACGTGTTGTAGGAGGTCATGTGCGGTGCTTAAATTCTTTGCAAGGAACTGAGTTTTGGCCACTACTAGATGACTCGATCTTACTTCTTGAGGAGGATGCTGAAATTAATCCGCCGCTTTTTGATCGTCAATTACAATCATTAATCCAGCAACCAGATTTTAAGGGAGTTCAAGGAATATTAATAGGTCGATTTCAAAAGGCAACAGGAATGACTCGAGAATTATTGAGTAAGATTATTGAGACAAAAAAGGAATTACAGGAAATACCAATTGTTGCAAATGTCGATATTGGACATACTACACCAATTGCCACATTCCCAATCGGGGGAAGCATGGAAGTATCTGCGACAACTCAAAATGCAGAGATAAGAATAATTGAACATTAAGACATGATTCCAGCGCATTTAAGAAATAGAATTAAACATGATGATTTGTTATTCAAGAAAAGTAATGAATCATTATTTGACTTAGCAAAATATAATCCCGCTGAATATTATAAAGAGTTGACCAGAAGTGATTATTATCGAGCGCTTGTAACATTGCGACATTATATTAAGTTATTTTCTGACTATTATTTTAGTTTTGTGGTTGGCGCAAAAAACATTGATCTATTTATGTTGACGCCCAGCATATCGTCTCCTATGGGACCTGGGTCAGATTCAAAACCTATACCTATTAAGTTTGGAAAATTTAAATATTTGGTTGATTCTTCTCAGTTTGGATTTGAGCCTTTGCTTCTGAATGACATTAATAAGGTGTATTGCTATCTTCCTTCAATGCGTGGCGAAGATCCAGACGAAAGGCATATTAATCAATTTTTTCATTGTGAAACGGAAATAGTTGGCAATGTAGAAGAAGTTATGGTAATAGCTGAAGAATATGTGAAATACTTGTCGCATGCACTTGTTATGATGCCAAATATATCAAGGGGGATCAGTCTTAATTATAAGAAGAGCTTAAATTGTTTAAAAAACATTATGAAGACTGAAAAGTTTCCGAGAATCACTTTTAATGAAGCCGTGGAAGTTCTTGAGAAAAATGGCTATAAAAACATGATTAAGTATACCTCGACTAGTCGGGATATTACCTCTGTAGGGGAATATAAACTGACAGAGATATTAGAAATTAATACTCCTCTCTGGATAACTAATTATGATAGAGATCGCGTTCCTTTCTACCAAAAACCAGATCCGGACAATCTAGATAAGACATTGAGCGCAGATCTGGTTTTCCCGCCACTTACAAAAGATTCTATAGGAGGAGAAGTTATTGGTTGTGGACAGAGACAAAACAATGTCAAGGAAATGAGAGAGTCTTTACGAAGGCAAAAAATCAATTCTAAGCCATATGAGTGGTATATAGAGCTTAGAAAGCATCCAGAATATCAGACAACTTCTGGCTTCGGACTAGGTATAGAAAGATTTATTGCCTGGGGATTATGTCGCCATGATATTAAAGATGTGACACTATATCCCAGATTAAAAAATATGAGGTCATATCCCTAAAAGTTTAGGGAGATATAATAGTTTTAGTTATTGAATGTCATCATATATAATGAGTACATGTCCGTAATCGAAGTCCAAAACCTCAAGAAATACTTCGGCAAAAACAAAGCCGTCAACGACATTTCCTTTAATATCGAAAAAGGAGAGATTTTTGGTTTCTTGGGTCCCAACGGAGCGGGAAAAACAACTACAATCCGCTGCATGATGGACTTCATTAGAGCAACAGACGGACATATCAAGATTCTTGGTAAAGATGCGCATAAGGAGACAGATAAATTGATGCGCAGTATTGGTTATCTTTCCGGGATTGTTCATCTGTACGACAAGTGGACCGGACAGACACACTTTAACTACATGCAGAAATTAAACGGCGACAAAAACATCGCCAAAGAACTTTCTGATCGATTAGAGTTTGATCCAACGGTTCGCACTAAGAAGCTCTCATCTGGCAATAGACAGAAACTTGGAATTATCTTGTCACTGATGCATCAGCCGGAAGTCTTGATTTACGATGAGCCGACGAATGCTCTTGACCCACTTCTCCAAAATGAAGTCTATAAACTTCTTGAAGAAGCACAAGGTCGCGGAGCAACCATCTTTATGTCCTCACACAACTTACATGAGGTCGAGCGTGTTTGTAGCCGAGTGGGCATTATCAAAAAAGGAAGAATGGTAGCAACTGAAAGCATTGAGAGTCTGCGCGAAAAGCGTCTCTACGAAGTGAGAGTGTTTTTCAAAAATAAAGTCATCCAGGATCAAGTTATTGCACCTGGCATCGAGATCGTTAAAGAGCTAGACCAGGGCTTTGTCATGACAGTCAAAGGTGATGTGAATATTCTTCTGGATAGACTTGAGCCACTCGATATAGACGACCTTGAAATTTCCTACGGAAGCCTTGAGGATATATTCTTGGAATACTATCAGCACTAATATGTTCACAATTTTCTGGCGCACAATTAAAGATCGCAAAACCTCCCTTATCGTATATTGTCTGGGAGCGGTATTGGTCGTTTGGATGTTTATTGCGATGTTCCCAACCATTCAGGAACAGTCCGAAAACTTCGCGAAGCTCGCTGAAAGTTATCCGGAGGGTTTCATGGCCGCTTTTGGAATCGAGCAAATGAGCTTTGATACGATTGAAAGTTTCCTCTCGCTCGAGCACTACAGCATCCTCTTCCCGATTATGATCATTTTCTTACTGCTTGGTCTAGCGGGAGCAGCGATAGCCAGAGAAGTCGAGAAGGGAACCATAGAAAATCTTCTCTCCAAACCAATCTCACGCACAAAAGTTTTCTTCGGAAAATATCTGGCCGGCATATTCGCACTTGTACTCTTCATAATCTTTGGAGTATTCTCAACAGCTCTCCTGTGTGAGATCTCCGGCATTGAATATGTTCTCAAAGCACATGCGCTTGTAGGCGCCCTGAGCTTTTTCTTCGGATGGGCGGTCTTGAGTATCTCTTTTATGTTCTCTACTATCTTTTCAGAACGAAACAAGACACACATGGCTTCAGGAATGATTCTCCTTGGAATGTATCTTGCTAATGTGGCAGCATCTTTACTAGATAAGATTTCTGATCTAAAATATATATCCCTGTTCTATTACTTTGATTACAACACTGCATTGCTCGATTCACAATTAGAGCTTTTGCCAATCATTGTCCTTGGAGGGGTTGCGATCATATGTACCGCTATCGGAGTAGTCTGGTTTAATAAACGCGATATCGCAGTTTAACTAAATAAAAAATGACAGCATTAATTACCATCGGCTTTATTTTGGCTATCATCAACCCTGTTATCGGGGGAGTCCTGGTGGGATATATAGTTTGGCTGAAAGATCCAAACATTGGATTCCAGATCATTTTGCTTGCACTTACAATGATGCAGCTGCTGATCATAGTTGGTTTTGTCTATCTCACAAAAAAAATTAAAAAACTCGAAAAGCAAATCAAAGAACAGTAACTCTTAGCAAATAATTTTTTAACATCATGTTGAATCAAAAATACCCTGAACGTTGGTTCAGACACCTTATTAGTTTGCCCTTCATATTAATGATGATCATTCCTATAATCATCTTAGATGTCTGGACGGAAATCTATCATCGCATATGTTTTCCTTTATATGGAATTCCTTTCGTGTCCCGTAAAAAATATATCAAGATCGATCGTCATAAACTTTCATATTTGACTTGGTATCAGAAGATTGGTTGTGCATATTGTGGCTATGCCAATGGAGGAGTAGCCTATATCAAAGAAATTGCTGGACGAACAGAAGCGTATTGGTGCGGCATTAAGCACAAGAAAGATCGCGAGAATTATTGCGAGCCAGAGCATCACGCAACGTTCGTAGAGTACAACAATATGGAAGAGCACAAAGCAAAATACAGCCCCGAGAAATAAATGCTATTATTTAGATATGGATAAGTCCGAAATAATTGAAATTTACGACTTGCCTACTGTCGATAATGTGTGCAACCAAATCTTACGTGAAGTGATTTCACTTCCGAAGGTAAGTATGGCGCACGTTATAATGAATCCGAAGAATGTTTCTTTGTGGCACCGGCATTCTCGCATGAGCGAAGTATATTTTATCTTGTCTGGAGAGGGAGTATTGTATTACGGAGACAGGGCGCTTAAAGTAAAGAAAGGTGCCCATCTTGTTTTGCCTCCAAAGACACCACATAAACTGAAGAATACGGGTAAAAAGGATTTGGTGCATCTGGTTTTTGCAGTTCCGCCATTTGATTCGGAAGACGTTGAGTTATTAAAAGAAAGTTCTCAGACAAACAAATCACAAATCAAAACATTCAAACAAGATCAAGCACCGATAATGGCACAGGACGGAGCTGAGATTTATGAATTAATTTCTAACAAAGAAAGAAAAGCGCTAGATGTGGCTCTGGCAGTTGGATTATTGCCACCGAACAGAAAGGCTGTTTCGCATCTACATAAAGTCAGTGAAGAAGTTTATTATATAATTTCAGGTAAGGGAAAGATCAAAGTTGGCAACATAGATTATAAAGTCAGGGCAGATTCAGTGGTACATGTTCCTATTAATGCAGTTCATGCTTTGGAGAATGAAAGTGGTTCTGAAGATCTTGAAGTTTTGTGTCTTTCTTCACCCGCATATAGCGATGAGGATTTTATTTTAAAATAAAACAATTTAGAAAATAAATGGTAATATCTAGGTATGACCAACCTAAATAAACTATTCAGCATTATAGAGCTTACGCGCTTTCAGCCCCAGTACGGTTGGGGGCCTGTAGGCATTTCAAAGGGAGAACAAAGCGATCTGGCACAGCACGGGTATATGGTCACATATATTGCGTGGATTCTTGGCTTGAAAGCAAATCAGGCCGGGGCTAAATTAAATCTAGGACGCATTATGGAGCTTGCTATGGTGCATGACCTCGGAGAATTATTTGGGGGAGATATTGCGATGCCGTATGCGAAAGCCAATCCGGATGCGCGCCAAGCCGCAAAAGCATTTGAAGCGGAGAATATTAAATTTATCAATGATCTGCATGGAGAAGACAAGAAGTACTTCAATGATTTGACTAAAGAATTAGAATCGGGCTCTTCCGACGAGGCTTTGGTTGCCAGAGTCGCAGATTATATCGAGCTTGCGCACTATAAACTACTGATTAATCATTTGGATGACAGTTCTGTTGCCATGTATATTAAAAAGATACAAGGCAAGATCGATAGTCTTAAGGACGAAGCGGCGCGTACATACTTTCAAGATTTTAATGACAAGTGGCCTAAAGAAATAAAAGAAGCGGGCTTCGAAAAAATGTTTGACAAGATAAAACGAAAATAATGCACAGAAAGAAAACAATCATCAGCTTTATTATATTTGCCCTGGCCTTTGTGTTGTCCGGAATGGAATTATTTCCAGTGTTTGTACAGGCGGAGGCTGGGGAAGAGCCCATCGTGATAAATGCCAATGGAGCATGGTCTTGGTTCCAGGATCCGCGCGCTATTTTTACAGAGTGCGAGTTGATCGTGGGATCGACAGCTAATTATGGAACAAGTCCCTCTGCCGAATATCAAGGCAGTAGCGATATTGCGACATATAATCTTGAAACAGGAGAACGCCGAGTAGATACGGTCAGCGGGTACACATACAGTGATGATCATAGTGCCCCCGCAGTTATCGAAATGGATGCAGGTAAGCTTCTGGCCTTTTATACCTTGCACTCACGCAATCGCTCAGCCTATTCATTAGTTCGTTTTCCAGAAACTCAACGCTGGAGTCGTTCCAACGAATTTATTGATGATGGTTTAGTAACATATTCTAATGTTCACGAATTGGCAGATGAAAATGACGGCAATGGCAAGATTTATAATTTCTTCCGCGGAGAAGGACTGGAGCCAAATATCATTTCATCTTCTGATCAGGGCGCATCATGGCAGGATCGAGGAAAATTGATCGAGGACGAAACAATCCGTCCTTATGTAAAGTATGCTGACGATGGTAAAAGCAAAATTCATTTCATAACAACGGAGAGTCATCCGAGAGATTATGTCGAGCCCGAAGGCAATAGTGTGTACCATGGATATATCGAGAACGATAAAATATACAATTCTTATGGTGAAGAGCTAGGAGATCTTGGTGTCGGAGTTCAATATTCACAACTGACAAAAGTCTTCGAGGGCTCGTCAGCAGCGATCGCTTGGACAGCTGATATTGAGTTAGATGAAAATGGAAATCCCTACGTCGCATTTTCAGTGAGGACAGATGATGAGGAGGAGCACTTGCGCAATCGATATTACTATGGTCAATGGACAGGTACAGAATGGGAACAAGAGGAAATCGCATTCGCAGGAGATAGTCTCTATGAACGAGAAATATTTTATACAGGCTTGATCGCCCTTGATCCAAGCGATCCAGAACGTGTTGTTATTTCCACAAACGTAGATCCCGAAACTGGCGACTATATTTATAGCGAAACAGATGAGAAAGCCCATTATGAAATCTATGAAGGCACATACGGTCTGTTGGGCTGGTCATGGGAGGCACTCACACAAAATTCTACGGTGGATAATCTGCGACCGATCATTCCTCAGGGGAATAGTACCCACTCCGCCTTACTCTGGTTTAGAGGAGAGTACACAACGTACGAAGTATTCAATTCCGAAATTGTTGCCCTGCTCAATGAAAACGCGCCAATCCCACAAGGGCAATGTCAGCAAGAATATTATCAGCCTCAAGAAGGGCAATATGCTTTCTCGGGAGATTTTGATGGAGACCAAAAAACGGACACATTCCATTATTTGCCAGGCGTTCAACAGGACATAGTCTATTGGGGGAATGGCAATATCACCAAGCCAAATATTTCAGGCACCTACACTCCGATTGTTGGAAAGTATTGGGGGACAGAGACGGGAGCAGATCAGATCTTGTGGAGCAATCCGCGAGGCACGAGTTATTACTGGGGAACGAACGGCACAGATCAGAATTTTATCAGCATCGTAAATAAACAACTAAAGGGAACCAAATGGCTGGTCGGCGACTTTAATAATGATGGGCGCGATGACATATTTTATTATCGCGCTGGGACAGATTATGACGTGCTCTCGTTATCAAAGCCAGATCAAGATACTGGCCGCATTAATATCAAGCTCAACGTCTACGGCAGCTATCAACCTTTCGCTGCTAATCTAAATGGCGATGATTATACAGATATCTTTTGGTATAATCCTGGCTTCGGCAAAGACTACGTTTGGCTCTATCAGGATTCTCAAGGTAAATCCATTTCAAAAGAGACGCAGGTCTACGGTAGCTACGTGCCATATATAACAAGACGCGCCGAGGGTGCTGACGATGTTCTCTGGACAGTATACGGCAAGGGCTATGCTCACCTGTGGGACTTTATTGACGCAGCCTCAGACGATTATTCTTTTACAACAGGAGTTAGGTAGGTTTATGTAAATTGACGTATATAGGCTGCAAGAATCCCTGCTGTTACACTGACATTGAGAGATTCTTTTTGGCCGAGCATTGGGATGTGGATGGTATGATCCGCCTTTTCTAAAATTGATTTCGTCAGACCTGTTACCTCATTTCCCAAGACAAGAGCGAGCGGCTCTTTTGGTTTCCACTTTCGATAATCTTGCGAGTCTACCGTGACTTCAGCCGCAATTATTTTTACTCCTTCCTTTCGAAGCTTTGTTATCAAACGACCAGTTTGTTTGTGCTGTTCCCATGGAATCATTTCTTCTGCTCCGAGAGCAACCTTGCTGATGCGTGAATGTGGGGGAGTAGGTGTATAGCCGGTTAAGAAAATTTTATCAACACCAAAAACATCGGCTGTCCTGAAAATGGAACCGACATTATAACGACTGCGAATATTGGGAAGGATAAGGTAAAACATTTACAAAAGAGTGATTTCTTTATACACTAACATACTTGACTTGATAATCTTAGATTAGTTATCTTCGTAACTAAAAGCAACTAAAAAGCGCAATTTGTAGTAGAATATATATATGACGGATGCAACTGAACAAATCAAGCAGAAGATCAACATCGTCGAGCTGGTCGGCGAGACTGTTAAGCTAAACAAGGCGGGCACGAATTTCAAAGGCCTGTGTCCTTTTCATAATGAAAAAACTCCTTCTTTTATAGTAAGTCCTGACAAGCAGATCTGGCACTGTTTCGGTTGTGATCGTGGGGGAGATATCTTTGGATACGTGATGGAGATGGAAGGCGCTGAATTCCCGGAAGCCCTTAGGCTTTTAGCACATCAGGCCGGGGTTCAGCTCCCTCAGTACAACAAACAAGCTTCAGATCTAAAATCCAAACTCAGAAATTTAAACGAGCTCGCAGCAAAATATTTCCAGGCGGCGCTGCAGAAAAGTCCGGGCGCTAAAAAGGCGCGCGAATATCTCAAAGAAAGAGGAGTGGATCAGGTCACGCAGGAACATTTCGGACTTGGTTATGCGCCTGACTCTTGGGATAGTCTTGTTAAATACTTAATCTCTAAAAAATATCCGGAGACTTTGATCGCTGAAGCGGGTCTTGCGATCAAACGTAAGCCACCCAAGCCCGGCTATCTAGATCGCTTCCGCAATCGATTGATGTTTCCTTTGAGGGATGTGCACGGTAACGTTGTGGGCTTTACAGCAAGACAGCTGGCAGATGACGATCAGATGGGCAAGTATGTCAATACGCCGCAAACAAAACTTTATGACAAGAGTTCGGTTCTCTATGGCTTGGATCTAGGCAAGTCTGAAGTGAAGCGCAAAGACTATGTGGTCCTAGTCGAAGGGCAGATGGATGTGATCGCTTCGCATCAGTTTGATGTTGAGAATGTTGTGGCAACTTCCGGTACAGCTCTGACCGAAGCGCAGATTAATCTTCTCAAGCGTTACACTAAAAACATAATCATCGCTTTTGACATGGATCAAGCTGGTGAAGGTGCTACGAAACGTGGCATCGACCTTGCCCGAGCGGCCGATATGAATCTTCGCGTGGCACAATTGCCCGGCAGTAAAGATCCAGACGATCTCATCCGGACAGATCTGCAAGCCTGGAAGCGAGCACTTAAAGAAAGTGTAAGCATTATGGATTATTATTTCGATACAACACTGCGCGATCGCGATATTGCTAAGGTAGAAGACAAGAAAAAAATCGCCCAGGGCATTCTCCCTCAATTAAAAAGAGTCAGCGATCCCATCGAACAAACTCATTATCTCCAGAGACTAAGTGAGATACTAAATGTCGATGAAAATACCCTGCGCGCATCGTTAGCTAATGAGAAAACAGAAAAACCAAATAAGCAAGAGGTTTCTCAAGAAGAAAGTACGACAAATACTGATCCAAATGCATATTCCAGTGCCGAGCGTCTTCTCGCGTTATTTATAAAATATCCAGAGTTTGCTGGTTCAGCTTTTGAGAACATCCCAGAGCAAGTAATTGAGCCTGTATGGCGGGGTTTTTACAAAATTCTCAAATCATTGTATAGTACGGAGACAGGTTCTTACGAAAAAGACCCTAGTACAGATCTTAAAAATATTGATCCAGCAAAGCATCAGCAGCTGGAAATTCGCTGTTTGGCGCTTGAACAAGAGATGGCGCTACAATCAGGCAGTGAAAATACTCCCAACCCAGAACAGGAAATCAATTGGCTTGCGAATAAATTAACGGAAGACTATTGGCGCGATATCTTACGTGTTATTGGTCAGAAAATTGCTCAGGCAGAAAAAGACAATGCAGCCGAAGAGTTGCAGAGTCTGCAAGAAAAATTTATGAAGGCAACCCAAAAACTTTCCGAAATCACAAGGAAGGGAGAATAATCCTTAAACTAAAAGGACTCTGCGGCTTACCCCATTTTATGAGGATGCTGCGGATTGTTAATATAACTTATGTCCCCAAGAAAAAAAACTGCTGCGCGCAAAACTGCACGCAAGCCAAGACAAACTACCGCGCGCAAACGCGCACCTAAAAAAACAACTCGCCGCACAACAGCGACTCGCCGCAAGGCTACAGCACGGCGCACTGCTACTCCTCGGGCTCCTCGGGCGCGCTTCAACCAGGAGGCTTTTCGCATTGCAGCCAATGAACTTATGGATCGCGGTAAGCAAAAAGGCTTTGTGACGGAGATAGAGATTGTACATAAGATGCCACAGATCGAGCTCAATATCGTGGCGCTTGAAGATTTTTTACAAACATTAGACGATGCGGGCGTTGAAATCTTGGAGGCCAAGGAAGGAATCTTAGAAATACCAGTTCAGATGGAAGAGCCGGAAATCCTCACGGCCGAAGAATTCCTCAAACCTAAGAAAGGTCGCAGGAAAAAAGAGAAGAAAGAGCCAAAGCCGAAAGAAGCGCGCAGTATTGATATTAGTTCTCTCTCAGCTGACTCGGTGCAAATGTATCTGCGTGAGATCGGTAAGGTAGCACTCTTGAGTCGTCAAGAAGAGGTAGAGTTGGCCAAACGAATTGAGCTAGGTGATGAGTCAGCGCGTCAGATGCTGATCGAAGCAAACTTGCGTCTCGTTGTCTCGATCGCCAAGAAATATTCTGGTCGCGGGGGATTGACCCTGCTCGATCTAATCCAAGAAGGGAACCTTGGTCTTTTCCGTGCAGCCCAAAAATTCGACTACAAAAAGGGCTATAAGTTTTCGACATATGCCACATGGTGGATTCGTCAGGCGGTAACACGTGCGCTTGCCGATCAATCCCGCACAATCCGCATTCCAGTCCACATGGTGGAAACGATCAATAAGTTTATCCAGGTTGAGCGTCGTCTTCTGCAGATCTTAGGTCGTGACCCGCTCCCTGAAGAAATATCTGCCGAAATGGGCATGCCTATTGACAAAGTCCGTCATATCATTAAAATTTCACAAGACACTGTTTCTCTGGAAACTTCCGTGGGTGAGGATGATGACGACTCCACTTTGGGAGAATTCATCGAAGACCAAAAGACGATCTCGCCAAAAGATTCTGCAGGACGCAAGATTTTGAAACAGTACGTCAATAATATATTGAAGTTCCTCACTCCGCGTGAACAAAAGATTTTGGAGATGCGCTTCGGTCTCACGGACGGCATCGCACACACACTGGAAGAGGTTGGTCAGGAGTTTGGCGTGACGCGTGAACGCATCCGCCAGATCGAGGCCAAGGCGCTTGAGAAGATCAAGCAGCATGAGGATGTAAAACTTCTGGAAGATTACGCATAGTAGGATGTCATTCCCGAGAGGAGCGTTAGTGACGAGTCGAGAATCTGCGGTCAAATCAGATCGCAAACCTTAACAACTAAATAGGCATTATTCCCGGGTAGCTCAGCGGTAGAGCAACTGGCTGTAAATAGATGCAGCTTCCTAGAGGAATCTAGGTTGTAAAATGGGGTTAACTGCTGGAAGCCTAAGCGCGTAAGCGCTGGTGATCAGCAGCCAAGTCCTGACATAGAGTTAGGGAAGGTTCAGAGACTATCTCGCGAGAGAGTAGGTCATGGTGTAAGATCGTGCCCGAAACGCCCCACACCCAGAACGGGTGATGATATAGTCCATCCCATTACGAAAGTAGTGGATAAATGTAACCAGTGGGTCGCCGGTTCGAATCCGGCCCCGGGAGCCAATAAAAACCGTACAGCCTTTGGCTGTGCTGTTTTTAGATAAAAAAAGATAGTCACGATGTGACTATCGAAATGTATGAAAATGGGGAAAGGTTCATGCTCTGTGCCCTTGGCTCAAGATTGAATACATAGAGGTTAATTAAGTCTATATTTGACAAATACGTCTTTTTTTGCTACAATCGCGCTATCTATATTTTCTATATAACCTTATTTAAAATGCCAAGATCACCCGAAACTTCACCCTTTGATCCATCTTTTGAAGGAGTTGCTGAATTGGAAAAAATTAGTCAAGCTAAAGAAGCTAAAAATAAAACTGAAGATGAAGCACGTGATTCGCGACGTGACGAACTCAGGGAGAAAGGTCGGCAACATTATGACGAACTCTGGGAGAGTGATCGGCAACATTATAAAAAAATACTAGAACGGAGTGAAAGACATGCAGATGAACTTAGTGAGACTGGTCACAGATTATCTCAAGAACGATTAGGTCGGATTTCCGAACAGGAATTAAAGGACATACAACGAAGAGAAGAGATCAGAGACGCTGAGGCTCGCAAAAAAATCAAAGATATCGAAGACCCTTTCGGAAAGGATTCAGAAAAATATGGTCATCGAAAAGAGCGCAGGACCATTGCTGAGCAATTCGAAGATATGCAACAGACTGACTTTAAGCGTGATGTGGAAAAGGAGAAGATGGGAAAAGAGTTTTGGCTGAAAGAACTGAAGCTCGCATACGATTCTAAGGCGGAAATTACTAAATTAGAAAAACAAGCGGAGGTCGCTAAAACTAAGGCAGCCACAGAAGTCAACAAGACTGAAGTGGAACAAGTTCAACCAGTAGAAGCGCAAAGAGAGCAACATTCAGTGTCCCAGACGTCTGAAAAGATCGAATCTCGCACGCCAGAAGATTTCGAACGTGAAGTTGCAACCTTAAAGGCAAAACGTGACAGCATGATTGCTGAGGCCACAGAAAAGCTTGGCTTATCGCCTGAAACTGATGTTGAAGAACTGCTGTCTGAAATAGAGGCAGAGGAACCTATTACTGAGGAATCGCAAGAAGTGGAGGCAAAGGAATTACCAGAGGAGCCCGCTGGCGAGCTATCGCCGGAACAGGTTCCCGAACAGTCTCCCGCTACTCATTCTGTTGAGCAATCACCTCCGGCCCCTGACGTTGAGTAGTAATCAGAAAGAAGCGACACAGAACAATCACTAATGACCATACTGTTGTACCTACCCGCCTAAGGGAGAGAGTCGAGATAGTTTCTTTGCGAGCACACTGTGCCACAAATTCCTCTATATTACACTGCAGTATGACACTTAACCCGCTCACGCACTTACCTATCCACTAGCATGTCAGAGAGGCTTCCATCAGAGGAAATTGTCGCTGAAGCGGAGAAGTCTGAAGCGGAGCAGCTCCGGAGTGAGTTAGAAGAAGCGGTGTACGCTCAGTTAGATGTGTTAAATAAACAGGAGCCTTGGGGTGTTGTTCGGTATCTCGAGGGATTTGATGTCCCACAAGCTTGGCGTCTGCGCGATGAAATGAAACAACGAGCGCCTTGGGACGTTGCTAGTAGTCTCAAGGGTCTTGACAGTGAGCAAACCTGGCAGATGCGCGATGAGCTGAAGGAGCAAGCGCCCATGCAAGTCGCCATTAGTCTCAAGGGTCTTGATAGCGAACGTGCCTGGCAGATGCGCGATGAGCTGAAGGAGCAAGCTCCCATGCAAGTCGCCATTAGTCTCGCGGGTCTTGACAGTGAGCAGGCCTGGCAGATGCGCGATGAGCTGAAGGAGCAAGCGCCCGACGTCGTCGCAGGGAGTCTTAGAGGTCTTAATAATGAACGAGCCTGGCAGCTCCGAGACGAACTGAAGAAGAAGGCATCATCGGACGTCGCTATTAGTCTCGCGGGTCTTGACAGTGAACGTGCCTGGCAGATGCGCGATGAGCTGAAGGAGTATTCGAATAATGCTGTAGTTGCTGTTGTTCAGAGTATTGATGGTCTCGACAGTGAACGCGCCTGGCAATTGCGCGATGAGACAATGAAGAAATCCTCCTATTTAATCCCATTAACTCTCCGTGGTCTCGACAGTGAACGCGCTTGGCAGTTTCGGAGCGAGTTAATGCAACTGGAGGAGTGGAAGCGCAGGAGCGTCGCCCGGAGTCTCGATGGTCTTGACAGTGAGCAGGCCTGGCAGATGCGCGACAAATTGAAGGAGCAAGCGCCCAACGCCGTCGCTCTGAGTCTTTCAGGTCTTAATTCTCTCAAGGCTATCAAAATGAAGCGAGAGCTTCTACCAAAAGTTTCAAAAGACGCTGAAGTTGTCGCTTCTCTCGTACGGTGAGCGATGACCGTTGTTCTGTGCTCGTGGTGAATACTAGTTAAGAGAAGTCTATCGTCTAAGTAAAAATAACCGTTACTCGTAGGAAAAGTTTTTTACTATAACCCCTCTCTGTTGACAGTAACGGTCTTATATGATACATTGCAACTAGTTCAAGCTTTCAGTTGGTTCTGAAAAAATGCCAAGCTATAACTGTCAGAATTCTAAGAAAGATCCCAGTTCTAAATAATAGGAGATACGGCATATTGACGCTGATCTACTTATCATCACTATTAAACCTAAATG
>JBHPHK010000002.1:0-86847 GCA_042569365.1 Patescibacteria group bacterium
CTTGAGATAGAGCTTCCGGAAGAGTTGAGCATGGCCGATGTGCCGATAAGTCAAGAATTTTTCGGTGACGTGCCCTATTATGCTCGTTGGGAACAGGAATATGCAATTATCGGCTTACGATTACAGGACTTAGTCGCATATGAGGACTTGCTGATCAGCGAACCCTTGGAAAATCTATATAATAACGAAAACTACAAGAGACTGAACAGCAAATTAGGCTTCCGTTCTGCTCAGTACCTCGTATACTATGATCCGCACATTGAATTGACCGATGAAGAGCTTATAGGGACCTTTATTGCCCCGGGCAGTATCGCTGGGATACTAGGATCTGCCAAAGGACTAGGGCTTGTTAGCAAGCAAAAGAAAACCGGATTTGCCTGGGAGGGTACTTGGTTGTTAGAATAATAGTTACTTATGCCACCAAAGAAAACAAAACCAAAAAAGAAAACTACGCCTAAAAAGAAAACAACGCAACAAAAAGTTCTAGCCAAGAAAAAAACAACAGCACCAAAACGCGTTGCAGCAACAAACACAAAAAGGCGATCTACATATACTGAGAAGAAAACCAGTACACGCAAAACTGCTCAGGCGCAGGCCGTGCGGGTTATTGTTAAAACTAAGAAAAAACCAGCGCCGGTCAAAGTAAAGCTTGCAGCGAAAGCGAAGCCAGCTTCAAAAAAGATTTATACAAAGAAAAAGGCGGTACGCAAAGCACCTGCGAAGAGGAAGCAAGCTATAAAGGAGGCAAAAATTCTACGCTTTGAAACAGAGGCGCAGAGACAGCAGGCGATCAGAAAAGCTCGTCTACAAGCAAAGACCACCAAGCAAACGAACCGTCTTTATGGTCGTCTTGCATCTATGCGTGGTACAGGTGGCAAAACCATTACGCAGGTCAAGGGTTCGACCGGCGTAGTAACCTTTGAAAATTTACGCAAGAAGGATCAGTCTCGCTTTGCGCGTACTGCTAAAATTCCAAAAACAAAAGCTGTCGAAGAGAGTTTGTCAAAAATTACCGCTGATCGCAAAACAGCAGAGACACTGGATCATCCGATAATTGCCTTCAAGCACAAGAGTTTCAAGCAAAGTCAGTATGCGTGGCGCTTAGTTCTAGCGTTGGTCTTATTTGTGATCTCCGGTGCATTAGTTGCCGCTACCTTTTTGGGGCAGAGCCGGGTCAATCTGACCCTGGCTAAATTCATGCCACGCGATACCAGCTTCTATCTACAAGTCGAGAATTATTCTCAGTTGAGTGAAGCGACGAATCTGCTGGATGAATATATAGGCTTAGAAAAACTAAAAGAGATAGACGAGCAATTGGATGAATTAGACTTGAAGAATGTCAGACGTTTTGGATATGGACTAACAGCTTTAGACGATGATGCGGTAGCATCTGCTTGGGCGATGCAACTGGCTGATGCGCAGATAGATCAACTGACTTCAGAGCTGCAGAAAAAATATGCCGCTACAAGAATCGATAACACACAATATTATCTAGGATCCTCCGAGAGTGTTTATCTGGCCGTCTTTGAGAATGTATTGGTAATTACCGAGAAAAGCACTCAAATAGAGGAGATAGGCAAAAACTTTTCACAAAATTACACGGGCCTAGCCGGCATTATTCAGCAGCGCAACCTGGATCGTCCTCTGGATAGTGGGCTCTTAGGCTGGCTCTATGTAGATCCTACAAATCTTTCTCTAGAAACAATATTTGAAGAACATGATCTGCCGTTCACAGAAAAAATGATCACAGCGGCGCGCACTTTGATGCAGCCAAGAATTATTGCGGCGAATTATTCTCGCGGTCAAATTGAGCTGACTCAGATCAGAGAAGAGGACCAGATCTTAGAGCGAAAAGCCAATCTTTCTGGTTTGCGGGAATATCTGCCAAGTGAGACTACCTTTTATGCAGCTGGTGCTAGTTTTCCGGCAACCTGGCTGCGTTCGACAGCTAACCTAAATAAGTATTCATTGGGTGCGTACTTGGTAGAGACATTTCAAAGCCAGCTTGAGAAATCATTGCAGCTGGACATCAAAGAAGATATTTTAAAACTATTTTCAGGCGCATATCTGATAGTGGCAGACCTTGAAGAGGATGCGTTAAATTGGGCTCTAGTGGCACAAGCGGATAGTCATGCAACAGCTGAACAGAAAATAAAAGAGCTAGAGGGCGTTATTTTAGGCTGGGCAGCAAATACTAGCTTGGTTTCACAGGCTGAGGTCCGCGCAGACGGCAGTACTTTTGTGCAAAAAACTGTACCGGTAAATGTAGATGCTTCAATCTCCACAAGGCAGATCAAAGACATTGAGCTTTATTATACTGAAGGGTCTGATATAGAGCGCACGATTGCGTATGCTCTTGACGGCGATTACATTTTGATCGCGACTGATATGGAATTACTGTCAGATATGTTGCTAGCAAAGCAGGGCAATCTTGGTTTCTGGAAGCAAAATAATCATCAAGATCTCGAGCCTTCAAATGGTGCGCGTTTCGAGACATTATTTGACTGGTCGATTCTAGATGGTTCAGCGAGTGAAGCGGTCAAAGTGTATTTCCAGGACAAATTTGTGGATCAGCGCTATGGATTGGTGGAGAGTAATGGTTTATTAATTCAGGAGTAGGCAAAAAAGTCGTCTTGACAATAGAGGCTGAGAGATGCTATAAATAAGCTCACAGCTAATTATTCATTGAATAATAAAGGATTATATCTAGTCTTCCTTTCGCCTCCTGTTCGCCTCCCCTTTGGTCTCAACCATCGGGGAGGCGTTTTTTATTGAGAGAATTATTTTTATTTTTATAACAAATGAATATGCGCTTATTTATAGTGCAGGACTATTTAACATCAAACAGCGACACTAAGCCCAGAACGTGCTAAAATAGGCACTATGAGCATTTACGCTAAACCAATCATCAGTCTCGACCTTGAGACCACAGACGTTGATCCAGAGAACGGCAAGATTATTGAAGTTGCCGCGGTTCGTTTTGTGGATGGAAAAGAGGTCGATCATTTTCGTCAGCTTATCGATCCCGGGGTAGAGGTGCCAAGTTTTATTACCTCGCTGACGGGCATTTCTGACGAGGATGTCTCTGGCCAGCCCCGTTTTTCTGAAATCAAAAACAAACTTCAGGATTTTATTGGCAATGATCCGATCGTTGGCCATAATATTTATTTTGATACTAACTTTCTGAAAGCAGAAGGCTTGGAGACGACTAGTCTCAATTTTGACACATGGCAACTGGCCACGATGCTGATTCAAAATGTTGCGTCACATAGTCTTGAGACCCTAGCTGAAAATCTAGCGATCGACTATCCGGAAAGTCACCGTGCCCTAAACGATGCTCGTGTGGCAGCCGAGCTTTTTTACGCACTATTAGAAAGGCTGGCAAAGGTCCCTAAAAAAGACTTAAAACAGATTATAGAAATCTCACAACGCGGAGAATGGCCTCTGAGCATTCTTTTTGAGAATGCCGCTGGAGCATCTAAGGCAAGCAAAAAACCAGCCCTTAAGAAAAAGGCGCCAATCAAGGGAAAAGGTCCTGCTAAGCTGTCAGAAATAGATAAGATCTTCGAAGAGAAAGGACCGCTCAAAAAAGTGCTCCCCGAATACAAACTGCGTGAAAGTCAAGTCAGGCTTACTAAGAATATTGCAGAAGAATTAGCAACGGGCCAGCATGCTTTGATCGAGGCTGAGCCGGGCGTCGGGCGTACGATCGGATATCTTTTGCCACTCGCTTATTATACGCAGCATCAGAAGAACAAAGCCTGCATCGTTCCTTACACACGTGACCTTCTGGAGCAAATATATTATCAGGACTTACCGGCTGTACAGGCGGTAACGCCTTTCGAGTTGAAGACAGCCATCTTAAGGAAGCCTTATCTCTATCTCTGTTCTCGCCGTTTAGAGAAGTTTATGGCGCAAAAGACGCTAGAAACAGACGAAATCAATCTGATCACTAAGATTATTCTTTGGCAGGATAGTGCGCGCGAAGGTATTTTCACAGAAATGACTCTGACTAATCAGGAAGAACGTTTGATAGGTGAAATTAGCGCTGATAATCCCACTTGCCGGGAAGGCAAATGTAGCGGGAGCGGCACAAACAAATGTTTTTATAACGAGGCACATGATAAGGCTGAAAAAGCGCAGCTAGTTTTCCTGAATCAAACCGCGTTAGCAGAAGAAGCTAAAAACAAGAAACGAAACATTGCCCGGAAGGCCAAGACTATTTTATTTGATGAAGCCCATCATTTGGAGGAGGCGATCACACGTCAGACAGGGATTTATCTTCATCAAAAGAAAATTTACGAATACCTAGCGAGCTGGTCTGCTGATTTTCCGAAAATAGGTATTATCAATGAAGCGGTAAAACTTTTACGAGGTAAAGAAGGAGAAGAACAAGTAAAAGAATTAAAAGAATCAATCAAGCAACTAGAAGAGCAAACAACTCTCTGGCTTGGACTAATCGGAATGTTCTTCCGTCAACACGCGGAGCGTTCCGGGTACTTTATAGATCGGCTGGTGCTGGATGAAAGTAATCGCGGTGAAGCTGACTGGAGTCGCATTAAGTCTTCTGCTGAGACTCTTTTTGCGCAGTACCGAGAGTTATTCAAGTCTGCTTCAGAAATTGGTAAATATGTTGCCAAGGCTGATAAGTCCAATCAAAATATTCTGGATGATATTGAGGCGGCTATACAAAGTGGCGAAGAAATCATCAAGCAGCTTGAACAAATCGTCCTTGAACAACACGATAGCGGGGCAACTTGGCTAACTGTGAGTGATCGCGCCGAAACTACGTTCCGATTTGCTCCGGTGGCGGTGGGAGATTACCTAAACAAGAATTTTTTCGAGAAGAACGAGCATGTTTTCCTGATTGGAGCGACTTTAACTACCGAAAACAAGTTCGATTACCTGCGTAACAGGCTAGGTGTTCCTGGAACTGGCGTAAAAGAGATAAAAATTCCTTCCCCTTATCAATATCAGGACAATGCGCTCGTATATATCCCCAATGACACTCAATTACCGAGCAAGCCGGGCCATCATGATGATGTCGCGCAGGTTATTCGTGATACAGCACTGGTTTTGAAGGGCAAAACGGTCGGTTTATTTACATCTATCGCAGCGGCCAGGGCAGTTTATGATCGAATAGCTCCGGAATTACAGGAAGCAGGCATAAATGTTGTGGGTCAAGGCGTGACCGGAGGAAAAGGCAAGGTTCTTTCTAAGTTTTTATCTGCAGAGCCAGGCGTATTATTGGCAACCGGCAATCTTTGGGAGGAGCTTGATATTCCTGGCGAAGATTTATCAGCGTTGGTGATTGCGAAGATGCCATTCGAAGTTCCAAGCGACCCAGTCTACGCAGCACGTGAAAAAGAATATGACAATAGGTTTATGGACTTTGCGATTCCGCAGGCGATCTTAAAATTTAAACAAGGAGTGCAACGATTGCTTAGGCACCCAGATGACAGAGGAGTAATAATAATTATGGACAAGCGCGTAGAGTCTGAAGAGTATGGGCTCGCATTCCAAAGATCTTTGCCAGCTGTCGGCGTGGAAACAGGGTCAAAAAATGAAATCACAGAACGAATAAAGGATTTCTTTAGTCTTTAGAAGCGCTGTGGAAAAGGAATAGACTGAACAAATATGGGGTGTATATAATTTTCCACAGATGAACACTAAAAGTGCTCAATAATACGCTAAAACTATGCTAGTCGCTAATAATTTCCTTGTATTGACAGAGGGCTTTTTACGTGATATACTAGTTGTGTAAGTAGTTCATTTGCATCTAAATATTGATTGGCCTTTACATCTCACCAAAGCTTTGTAAAAACTTATGGGAGAGGAAAAGGGAGTTTTCGCATGAGTCACAAACTGCGTTCGTACGAAGTCCCCCTTTTCCTGTTCTACTCGAGGATACCTATCCTCACAAAAACAAAAACAAACTTCATCTTAAATTAAAAGAAAAACAAAAGTTTTGTTAGGTAAACAATAGTATTATCTGTTGTAACCCTATATGAATGGGAAAAGTGTCCAATCTACATCTGCCGTTGGTGGCAGATCACTGGTCTTAGACTTATTAATGTATTCACCATTGCCTGCGGGCGATGTTGGATCGAGTAAGCCTGAGCATTACTAGGGCATTGGACTCTTCTTATTATCTTATCTGGGTCTTTAATGCCCTATTTCTTTTGCCAATTTTTTTAGATCGCTTTAATACTAATTTTCCAATAATTTAATCCCTTATCGGATAGAATGCGGGTGGCAGGGAGGGGGATGGCGGGCCTGTATTTAGAAAGGAATTGGGTTTAGTTCAAAAAATAGACCTTCTCATCTATCCCCGAGAAAAATAACGTAAATCTGCTATTATTTAAATGTAACTTAACCGTTAATAACATTAATCAAGTGACGCACGATCAAGGTTTTATAGAAAAAATGAAGGCGCAGCTCGAAAGTGAGAAATACGAGCTGGAAAAAGAGTTGCGTGAAATAGCAACAAAAGATCCAAACGTCAAAGATGACTACGACGCGAAGTTCACAGACTTTGGAGACGATGAAGAAGCTGACAACCCAGCAGAGGTTGCAGAATACACGGATCGCATTGGCGTTGAGAACGTGCTCGAAGTAAAACTACGCGAAGTCAATACTGCATTACAGCGCATCGAAAACGGAACTTATGGAATCTGTGAAGAGACCGGCAAGGAGATTTCCAAGGAAAGACTGGATGCTGAGCCAACGGCGCGCATTGCAATTCCAAAGACAGATCCTAATCTCTAGATAGACATATGGTCTTCGGATTGCTCTCACCTCGCGCCTGGCAAAGGCGCCTCTTCCTGCTAGTCTCGACAGGAATTATTATCGTGGTCGATCAGCTTTCAAAGCAATGGGCGCTGGACACACTGAAGACCGCGGACAATCAGGAAATATCGATCTCTCCATTACTGTCGTTTAATCTGACAGAAAACACAGGACTGGCTTTCTCGATCCCGATCACAAACTATTTATACATCGGCTTGTTTGTCGTCGCTTTGATAATTATCTGGTTTGTAGCGAAAGCCACAATGTCTCGCTCTAAGTATCTTGGGCCAATTGCGATCGGCCTGATCTTAGGAGGAGCGGCCGGCAATTTCATCGATCGCATCCGATTTGGCGCAGTCATCGACTACATCGATTTTCTATTTTTCCCAATCTTCAATCTAGCGGATTTAGCAATTCTCGGAGGCGTGTTAGTTACCCTCTATATCCTCATAAAAAAGCCTAAAAAGCGTCAAAAGGTATCCACTCCAAAAAGTGATGCTCCTGAGGTAGAATAGTAAGTACAGAATTAAGAATTAAGGGACTATGCCAGAACAAAACTCACCTAATAACGAGGTAATGCGGGCTATCGAAAACCGAATCCATCATATAGAACATGAGGAAACGGATCGCAGCCCCGAAGAAATTCGCTGTGAGATATTAAACTTTTTAATGGACGAGGGCGAATAAAGTATTTAGATACCTTAGGAAAACGGTCTTTTTAAGTAAGGGCTGTTTTTGTTAGTTTTCTGACAGAATGTGGTGGACCGCTCTTGACAAAAAATGAAATATCTGCTAAGATGGCTAGTCGTCAAAGTTTGTTCCATAAGGAATGCTTTGATCTATCTCTTTGACAATCAGATTCATAAAGGACGGAATCCGAGCAAAACGATATGCTAATGGCGCTAAGCGCTAACTGTAGAGATCTGCATGTTTATGCTAAGGTCTCAATACCAAAAGAGCATTAAATCTCTTGCCGAAGACCGTCCTTTAAACCCAATAAAATGAAATGATTGATGGGGGGCGCTTAGCCGACGGCCAGCACTTGCTGCGCCAGTCGAGCAAATTTGGAGCATTTTAGCTTCCCGCCCCCTCAACCTTTTAAATCGATTTCGAGATTAGCAAGCGTCATGCGACCACAATATCCAGAGAAGATGCTATAGCGTTAGGTTCCAATAGAGACTTTCAATAAGTTCTCTTCCGAGTGTTCCTAATCGCTATAACGTCTAGAGAGGATACTGTGGTACATGGTGCCATAGCCATATTAAGGCTGCTTTTCTTGAAATCGATATCTCATTTTAAATCAGTTTTGAGAAGCGGCGGGCGTCTATGCTACATGGTCCAATAAGGATATGCGGCGTAGGTGCCTATAGCTATATAAAGCTGCTGCTTCTCATAACTGATATCTTCTTTATCCCGAATTCATCGGTGAAACAGGAGGAGGTGAAATGACACTGCCGGTTTATTGCCTTGCGGCACTGGAATCACCATGACCAAAGTGGTCGTGGTTCGACAACTACCGCGCCTTGCTATGCACGGCGCAGACTACAAGATTCCTCTGCCAGCAAACTATCCCACACGGCGATTTGCCGTCCGGGAATCCAAAACCTACCGGCGGACCCGGCACACGCCAGGCATCTGAGCCCTACGAGCATGCAGGACAGATACGGTTGAACTCGTAGTCAAAAAGCTCAATCATGCCCCGCGATAGCCAAACTTGCGAAGCATGGTGCTTCACCACCTCCTCCTACCTCTTTACGTCTGAAGCTCTGATAAACTACTCGCCCTATTCGGCGAAACATCACCTCATCTTCACAGATGGCCAAAAAGGAGTACGACATGTTACCGTTCTACTAGCTAGGATGGAAACCCCGAAACATTACCACATACTCCGATGTCACCAAGAAAGGAGTGCGACATGTTACCGTTCTTCTAGTAGGGTTAGCCCCAAAAATCCTTCGAGGAATACCTCAAATCATTTCCGAAGTCATGCCAGAAGCCCGGCGCGCCTATCAAAGTGTGCCGGACTTTTTCTTTTAATAATTATTTAATGTTTGATCAGGCATACTTCACGGTATGTCTATTAATGTTACAACCGCAGCGCTGGTCGGGCTGGCGGCCGAGCGCGTCGAGATCGAGGCGGACATCTTCCGTTCTCTGCCAGGCTTTCAGATCGTGGGACTGCCGGACGCGGCCGTTTCTGAAGCTAAAGAACGGGTCCGTTCCGCGATTAAAAACAGCGGAGCAAGATTCCCAGCCACCAAAGTGATCGTTAACCTTTCTCCTGCTGATCTACGAAAAGAAGGACCTGCTTATGATTTACCTATCGCATTAGCTGTTTTGACAGCTACCAGAGCATTAGATGCAGATCTTACCAATAAGGTCTTTGCGGGAGAACTCGCCTTAGACGGGCGCCTGCGGCCTATCAGGGGGGCGCTGGCAATGGCTTTATTTGCCGCTAAGCATAAAATACCTGAAATATACCTCCCCCAAGCAAACTGTGCCGAGGCCAGTGTCGTACCAGGAATTACAGTCTATCCTATCAGGGATTTAGCCGAACTTGTGAGACATTTGTCAGGGCAAGAATTTATCGAATCTGCTAAAAAAAAGAGCGCAAAGAAGCGTCAATTATTTGCAGGGCTGGATTTTTCGGAGATTCGCGGGCAGGAGCAGGCCAAGCGCGCTCTCGTGATCGCGGCCGCTGGCGGACACAATGTCTTGCTGGAAGGACCGCCGGGCTCTGGGAAGACTATGCTCGCTCGCGCACTTCCGGGAATCTTACCTAAGCTCTCTTTTGCCGAGGCGATCGAGACAACCTGTATCCATTCAGTGGCCGGTCTACTTCCGCCAAATTATGGACTTGTTAAAGAGAGGCCTTACCGAAGTCCGCACCATACAGTATCTGGCGCCGCCCTGATCGGGGGAGGAACATCTCCCAAGCCCGGAGAAGTGAGTCTAGCGCATCAGGGGGTGCTCTTCCTGGATGAGCTGCCGGAGTTTCCTCGTGCTTTACTAGATCAACTCAGGCAGCCTTTGGAAGATGGCTTTGTAACGGTGGCGCGCATCCAAGGCGTCGTTTCATATCCTACAAGGATAATTTTGGTTGCTAGCTGCAACCCGTGTCCTTGTGGATTTTTGACAGACAGCCGGATCAGTTGCCAATGCAATGATCGCGACAAACAAAATTACCTGCGCCGCATCTCCGGACCTTTCTTGGACCGGATTGATCTGCGTGTCCATGTTCCCCGTTTATCTAAAGAAGAAATCATGGACAGAAAGCAAATAAAAGAAAAACAAACTCTGCACATCCGAGAGCGAGTCGAGCAAGCACGAAAAGTTCAAGCCAAGCGCTGGCAAACTACGACTCACACCAACGCCAATATCAGACAAAAGGATTTTTTACGCACATTAGATCTAGAGCCAGCTGGCCAGAAGCTTCTAAGCCAAGCTATTGAGCATTTTAACCTTTCGCCGAGAGGATATTTCCGGATCCTGCGCGTGGCCCGTACCATTGCTGATTTAGACCTTTCAGGCAGAATTAAAGAAAACCATATCGCAGAGAGCCTCCAGTTTCGGGGCAAGATTGAAATAGGGCAGTAGTAGTGGCGTAGTGTGCATAAAAAGTGTTGACAAGAGAACGAACGTTCACTACACTGTATTTATGCTATCGGCTGACCAAAAAAGAATAGAACAACTCCAAAAATACTACCGCCATCGTAGACGTCTTCCTAGTTATGCGGAAATGCTGAAGCTTTTTGATTTGAAGTCTAAAAACTCGATCTATAAGATAGTCCAACGCTTGAATAAATTTGGTTATCTTAAACGTGACACAGAAGACAAAATTATCCCTGGAAGTAAGTTTTTCAAAATGGCAGTAAGGGGAACGGTCGAAGCCGGTTTTCCTTCTCCCGCTGAAGAGGAGCTCACCGATGTCATCACATTAGACGAATATTTAATTACCAATCGCAATGCCAGTTTTATCGTAAAGGTCTCTGGAGACTCTATGATCGAAGCGGGCATTAATCAAGGAGATCTTGTAATCGTCGAAAGAGGCAGGCAGCCGATCAACGGCGATATTGTGGTGGCCCAAGTCGATGACGAATGGACGCTTAAGCGCTATGAAAAGCAGGGCCAGCAAATCACACTCTATCCCGCTAATAAAAAATACAAACCCATCAAGCCGCAGGCAGAATTGCAGATCGACGGAGTCGTCGTAGGCCAAGTCCGTAAATATAAATAAGATGTTTTTCTATCCGAAGCATGAACATAGAGTCATTGCGCATGTTGATGCGGATGCCTTTTTTGCGTCATGCGAACAGGCGCTTCATCCCGAACTCAAAGGCCGGCCTGTTATCACTGGCAAGGAAAGAGGTATCGTATCTGCGGCTAGTTATGAGGCTAAGGCATTAGGGATCAAGCGCGGTGTCCCGCTTCAGGACGTCAAGAAAATATGTCCAGACGCCGTTATTTTACCCTCAGATTATGAGAATTATAGCCTCTTTTCTAAGCGTATGTTTGACGTTTTAAGGCGTTATTCACCGTCTGTAGAGGAGTATTCAATAGATGAGGCATTCGTGGACCTAACAGGCCTCAGGCGCCCTCTCAATAAGACCTATCTCGAGATGGGCCAAACCTTCCAGCAAGACATAGAGAACGAACTGGGGATTACAGTTTCGGTTGGGATTTCGACTTCGAAGGTTTTAGCGAAGCTTGCCTCTAAGTGGAACAAGCCCAACGGCTTTCTGTATATCTCGCGCCGAGACATCGATCAGTATCTTGGCAAAGTTACGATCGACAAGGTCTGGGGGATCGGGCCGCAGACTACCAACTTTCTTCTCAAGCAAAACATCAAAACTCCATTGGATTTTATTAAGCGTCCAGAAGAATGGATCCGAAAGAATCTTACTAAGCCTCATCAAGAGATCTGGGAAGAGCTAAATGGCGACAGTGTCTATAATGTGGAGGCAGAGCTCAAGGAAAAGTACCAGACCATCACCAAAACCAAGACTTTCACGCCCGCGACCAGTGACCCGGTCTATGTCTTCGGGCAGCTTTCCAAAAATATAGAAAACGCCTGCATCAAAGCGCGCCGCTACAAACTAGGCACCAAGCGCATCAGTATTTTCTTAAAGGACCAGGAATATAACTTCGCCGGAATGCAATCGACCTTAAGTCGGAACACGGCCTATCCAAAAGACATCATGCAGATCGCCCGCAAAATGTTTGAACAAGTTTATTGCTCAAGTAAGAGATATAGAGCGACCGGAGTTTTGTTACATGACTTAGATTCATTAGAAAGTTTGCAACTCAATTTATTTGAAACTCCGATCCAGGTCAAAAAACAAGAACACATCTTCGAGTCGATCGATGAACTCTCCAAGCGTTTTGGCAAGCACACAGTTTTCCTAGGTAGTAGTTTTCCGGTCCACACTAAGCCAGATCGTAGATACACAGAGCGTCTCCCACAAAACAACAACGAAAAAATACGCCGCCAAGAGGGCGGACGACGTAAATTCATCGGATTGCCGGTATTAGACGTAGAGATTCGCTAATATTTAATAGGTTTTATTAAATCAGCACTATTATTGCGCGGATTATTGACCGCATCCGAGATGGCATGGGTCTCTAGGTTTTTTGTTTTATGCGGACTTAATATTTTCTTGATCACATCATCGGGAGTCTCGAGATCCAGCCAGAGTTCCTCATCAGCTTTATCTAAAATGGCCGGCATCCTATCATGCACCGGCTTCATGATTATATTTGCGCCGGTAGTAACGAGTGTAAAACTTTCAAGCTTGTGGCCCTGTTCATTCTCCCAAATATCATAGAGGCCCGCTATAGACATCAGACGATCTAGTTTATCGTGGAAATAATATGGGGTTTTAGCGCCATTTCGTTGCTGCCATTCATAAAAACCTGTCACAGGCACTAGGCAGCGTTTAGAGCGGTAGGGCTGACGAAAGGCAGGACTGGATTCAATGGTTTCAAAGCGCGCATTTATTGTGCTGTACTGTGTTTTAGGCTCTTTAGACCAGTGGGGCACCAAGCCCCAAAGCATTGAGTCTGCCACATTCTTGTCATTGTTATCGCGATGCACGATCGGATGTTTCTGTCCGGGCGTGATATTATAATTCTTCTCAAAATTAATTTCACGCGCAAGTTGATAGCGCTTCGTAAACTCTTCGGGTGATTCAGTTAAGACTATTCGTCCGCACATATATCTATTGTAGCTTTTTTCAGACAAACAAAAAACCTGTCGAATAGCGACAGGTTCCGATTAAATATTAGTAAATGTAGCCTTTGATTACGCCGCTAGATACTGAAAGCGTACGACGGCTGATAACGCCAAAGCCGGAATAGTTCATTTCGGCTAGGTGGAGCATTCCGCCCGAGACCTTCTCGACGACGGCAACATGGCCCCATCCACTTTCACGAGTAACCACGATCGAATTAGCACGCGGCGTGCTACCGGTCATATAGCCAGCGCTACGAGCACCGGAAAGCCAGGTGCCCGCATTACCGCCCCAAGGAATATGAAAACGAGTTGCAACATACCAGGTGCACCAACCCCAAGAGAAACGATTGTAGCCGTTGTAGGGAGTAAGGTAACGTGAACCAGCAGGCGCACTGGATACTACAGCCGATGCTGCAGAAAAAGAGCTTGTGCGGACAGCGGTGTAGCTGCGACGGGCGCGGGCAGCTGCTAACTCAGCTTCGCGAGCTTTCTTAGCGGCGGCTTCACGAGCAGCCTCTTCTTTAGCGCGCGTATCAAATGTTTCGATGATATATGGTTTAAGAGTCGTGCCATTGATTAGGCTGGCAAGCGTTTGACGATCAGAACTGTCGCCAGTCTGCCAATCCTCATTAATGGATTGTAGGGACTGTAGAGCAAGATACTGTGCAGTTTCGTTGTCGAGTTCAGTAACGATAGCCTTTTCAGTAATTAAAAATATATCAGCATTCTTAGATATCGCAATAACAGGGGTAGCCGTTAGAGGCACAACGCCCAAAGCGGTAACCGCAATACCGAGGTAGAGCGGGCGGATCTGACGACGAAAATTATGTCGCACGTGCGAAATTTTCTGAGAAACTTTGGCAAACCAGATCTTTTGACTTAGTTTGCGCCAAGTTATAGTTGTATAAATTTGACTGAGAACTAGTTTGAGAGCGCGTTGTGCTTCTCGATAGTTCGTGATCAAGTTGTTCACAAAAGTGATAAGTAAATACTAGGCTCGTGCATAAATCCTGATTATCTGGGCAAGCAAAAAAGGCTTATAAAAGCCTTTCTACATATGTGCACCAAGTGTTTCAGAATTTAAGTCGAGCTTATAGGCTATCACTTATCGCGATTTCGGTCAAGCTATCTTTGTCAAAATATGTCAACACATACTAAAAATAGGCTCTATAGAGCCTATTGCAACACTTCTAGAAATCAGTGATTTTCTAGAGATAACCCAGAGGGTTGCGCGTGCTGCCATTTACGATAACTTCGAAGTGCAAGTGCGTTCCGGTGCTCCAACCTGTCGATCCACACATTCCAACGATTTGGCCACGCCCGACACGCTGTCCATTTGAGATTCTAAAGCTTGATAAGTGGGCGTAACGCGTCACAATTCCGTTGTCATGGCGAATAGTAAGCTGGTAGCCATAGCCACCATACCAGCCGCGGGATGTAACCACGCCTCCGTCGGCTGCGTTGATCGTGTTGCCGTATTTACATTCAATGTCGATACCGGTATGACCCCAGTGATAATACTGGTTGATCATGCGACTGTGGTTGGTTGGCCAGGTGAAACGTCCGGTGCTGGCTGTACTTCCAGAATAACTTGAAGAGCCTGAATAAGGACTGCGATAGGCAGTGGCGGTGCTGACTATTGGCTTAGGCTTAGGAGGCGCTGGCATTGTTCCGCCCGGTACGACAATCGCCTTGCCGATCACTAAGGATCCGCCTCCGCGCAGGTTGTTCATAGGCAGCTGGAGAATACGTTCTTTGTTGGCCTTATATTTACTAGCAATCGCACTTAAGCTATCACCTTTCTTAACGACATGACGCACACCGTCAACTGGCAAGATCCAGATCGCCTTTCCGGCCTTCAGGGTACTTTTGGAATTTAAGCCATTGGCCCACATCACTGTAGTCGCTTTTAGGTCAAATTTACTAGCAATGCCTGTAATAGTATCTCCAGGCAAGACAGTGTATCCAAACGGCATAGAGCGTTCGCTGTTGGAGCGCGTTGTCTGGATCATCTGCGGCTTCATAGTCGTTCCACTGCTATTGATGATCGGAATAACTTGACCTTCCTGATATTCCTGGTCAGTCTGAATGATCTCAGGAGTCTTCTGGGCGTTGGTTGCGTCGATCGCCAGAGCAATAAAAGCGGCTGTGCCTTTGCCGTAATCGCTTTCCACATCACCCGCAACGCTGTTTGTGTCGATAGTCTCTGTGACTAGTGTCTCGGCAGGATCAGTTGAGAACAGCTCCGTAATAATTGAATATTGTTTAAATGAACGGTCGATTTGAGCGTTCTCGTCGCCGCGTACGTTGTTGGCCATCACCAAGAGGGCGGCCGCAATCAAAACTGTATGCAGCGCAATCGTCATCGGCAGCTTGATTTGCACTTTGCGCAAGCCCCAGAAAAGATAGCGCATAACAAAAAGCAGAACGCCACCAGCTCTAGCTAAGATATGCGCTTCACGGTTAACCTCATGATGAGGACGTGGAGCAACTTCTCTCTTCTCCTTTTCAGCACGCCTAAGCCAGCTTAAGGGAGAGAGGATTTTAGATTTTGTTTGTTTTTCCGAAGAAAAAGGTGTCATGAATTGTGGAGCAAGTTTTTAAGTAAAACTTATTCCGGTTGGGCCTTAGAGTTTGAGCTTAATAAAGCGCAAATAATAGGTTGTACGACAAAGAATAGCTCAATTACTAGGTCGACATATAGGATACCAAATTTTGGTCCATCTATCAAGGCTTCTTAAAGGGGAAAAAGAAAAGCCCTTAAATAAGGAATTAAGGGCTTTAGTGATAACGGTTCTGAACAGAAATCGTTCGCCTTTTTCGCCTGTTCGTGTTATGTTCGGTAGAGGAAAGTGTAACAAAAATATCGGCAGTTCTACCATAGATCACGTCGATTTTTATTTATTAAATGAACAGTCTCGACTCTCTTAATTCAAAACAAAAGGAGGCAGCGCAGCATAAAGAAGGCCCGCTCTTGATATTGGCTGGCGCCGGCTCTGGGAAAACCAAAACGCTGACCCATCGCGTTGCCTATTTGATCGAACAAGGGGTGATCAAGCCCTGGAATATTTTGGCGGTGACATTTACGAACAAGGCGGCGGGGGAGATGCGCGAGCGCGTGCAGGCTTTACTGGATAATCAGAAGGATTCTAAGGAGCGAGGCCCTTTTATCGGGACTTTTCATGCTTTTTGCGTCCAGGTTTTGCGGCGCGAAGCGGAGGCGATCGGCTATCGGCGCGATTTTGCGATCTTCGATTCGCAGGATCAGTTTAGTTTGATGAAGCAAGTCTTGAAAGACCAGGGTGTCGACGTGAAACGTTATCATCCGCAAGGAGTATTGCATCATGTCAGCCAGGCCAAGAACGAATTGTTGACGCCAGACGAAGTTGCCGAAAAAACACAAAGCCCAGCAGAAGAAATTACGGCCGAAGCCTATGAATCCTACCAAGCACGTCTCTTCGAAAGTAATGCATTGGATTTTGATGACTTGATCATGCAGACAGTTCTGCTTTTCCGCAAACACCCGGCGGTCCTGGAGAAGTACCAGCGTCGTTTTGAATATTTATTGGTGGACGAGTATCAGGACACCAATCATGCGCAGTACACTTTGGTCACCCAGCTTTCTGAGAAGCACCGCAACCTAGCGGTGGTCGGAGACGACTGGCAGAGCATCTACGGATGGCGCGGAGCGAACGTTAAGAACATTTTAGAATTTGAAAAAGACTATCCGGACGCCAAGGTCATCAAGCTAGAGCAAAACTACCGCAGTCGCCAACGCATTCTAGACGCGGCGCACGTAGTGATTGAGGAAAGTGCTCTCAAGACCGATAAAAAACTATGGACTGAGCGGGGCGAGGGCGAAAAGGTGCAGATCGTGGAGGCGGCAGATGAGCGCGAGGAGGCGCGGTTTGTTTTGCGGGAGGTGGAGCGCCTGACGATGGAAGAGGCGGAGTATTTCCCGAGCCTTAATTCTTGTGCCGTGCTTTATCGCACCAACGCGCAGTCCCGTGCTCTGGAAGAGGCTTGTCTGAAAATGAATATTCCCTATCGTCTCGTGGGCGGCGTGCGCTTCTATGAACGCAAAGAGGTTAAAGACCTGATTGCCTTCTTGAGATTGATGGCGAACCCCAGGGACTTTATATGTTTCCAAAGGATTGTGAATGTACCGGTGCGCGGGATCGGCAAGGTTACTATTGGCAAGATCAAAGAATGGGCAGCGCAAAATGACAACGACTTAGTGATGGCGTGTCGCATGGCGGCAGAAAGCGGAAGCTTAGGCAATAAATCCTTGCCGCTTGCTAAGTTTGCAGCGTTGATCGAGCAGGGCAGCAAGTATTCCGAGAAAATGTTTGTCGACAAGCTCTTAGAATGGATCATCAAGCAGATTGGATTTGAGCGCATGCTGCGGGACGGATCTGACGAAGGCGAGATGCGCTGGGAAAACGTGCAGGAGCTGATGACCGTTGCTGAGCAACACCCGGATCTTCAAGAATTCCTTGAAGAGGTCGCGCTGATGTCAGACCAGGATAAGGTCGCGGAAGGCGCGCCAGCTTTGACGCTGATGACTATTCATACGGCGAAAGGCCTAGAGTATCCGGCGATCTTCGTCGTCGGAATGGAAGAGGGGATCTTCCCCCACTCGCGTTCTCTCTTTGACCCAGCTGAGCTCGATGAAGAGCGGCGCCTGGCTTATGTCGCGATGACGCGCGCCAAGGAGCGGCTCTATCTGATCTACACTCAGCAACGCATGCTTTTTGGAAATATCCAGAGCAATCCGCCATCGCGCTTTATTGAAGATCTAGACGATACGGACTTTGAATTTATTGACCTGACGGAAAGCAAGAAGACGCGACATAGTTTTTCTGATTCCAATATAGAAGTCGACGACTCAGAATTTATGGAAGACGGCGTAGATGTGATCGAAAATCCTTTTGTCGCAGGGGATCGGGTGTTCCATCAGGAGTTTGGCGAAGGTATCGTGGGCGATATTGACGACGATGTTATTGAAGTGACGTTTGCTAAAATCGGCACGAAGAAAATTGCCTTAGGCTACGTGCCGCTTAAAAAGCTCTAAGACGAGCCATTGACTTATCCCTATTTTCAAGTATAATATTACTGAATTGGCGCTAGAGACTGTAATTTGATGATAGTCGCCTTTCTATGACTACACTTTCTAACACTCTCAAAAATCAAGTCCTCCAGAGTCTCCTGGCCTTTGTCGTTCTCGTTGCCGGAGGCTTCTTCATATTCGGAAATACGGAAGGGCTCGCCTATCAAATCCCGAATTCTTCTCAAGTCTCTATCGTCGACAACGGTTATCTTTTCGGGGTCGAGGCCCAGGATGGCACAGTCGCTGAGCTTCTTACAAACCTAGGTTATAATATTGCAGATAATGATTTAGTATTTCCGGGTCGTGATGACCGCGTCACGATTGGCACGCGTATTTACATATTTCGTTCCTCGAAAGTGACGCTAGTAGTTGATGGCAAGTCAACAGAGATCGAGACGCACGCGCGGACTGTTGAAGATCTTTTAAATGAACAAAATATCAAACTAGGAGGTAACGACAAGATTGATCCTCCGCTCACCGCGCTCTTGCATGCGCACGACAAGGTTGAAGTGATCCGAGTCAGCACTAAAGAGGTGACCACAGAGGAGGTTGTGGAATTTACAACTCAGCATGTCAACGACGACACACTCGCTTTGGGTACGACAAAAGTCAAGCAAGCCGGCAAGAACGGAAAAGTAAAACGAAAATATCTGATCACCTATGAAGACGGCAAAGAGGTTGACCGTGAAGTTCTTAAGGAAGAAGTCTTGGAAGAGGCGGTCAAGCAGATCGTCTTGGTCGGAACTAAAATCGAAACAGTTTACGGAGGTACAGGTGTTGCCAGCTGGTACTTCGACTACACGAACAGTTATTGTTCTTCCTCATGTGCGGCACACCGCACTTTACCGAAGGGCACGCGCGTCAAAGTGACCAATACCGCTAACGGTAAAAGCGTAATCGTTACGATCAACGACCGTGGACCGCAAAGTCCAAGTCGCATCATCGATCTGGGCCGAACTCCGTTCTCAAAGATTGGATCTTTAAGTGCAGGACTGATCACAGTCAGGCTTGATGTGATCCAATAGTTTTCATAAAAGAAAAGCAAAACAGCTTAATAACTAGGCTGTTTTTTGATAGCTTAAAGTTTCGTTGATCAACATTTTATAAGGAGAAATATCCTATTTATCTCGATAATATTTTAGAATGCAACCAAGTAAGTCACCAGCCAGAAGGCTCCGGTGACTAAGAAAAACAAAGGCTGATATATTTTAGGCCTTAAGACTAGCATCGCAGCCAAGACTCCAAAGCCAAGTGAAATCAGCAGCAGAGACTGAGTCTGCAGTAAGAGCGGTACCGACATGAAGGCGATGAAAACGAGCAGGGCAGCGATCCAGCGGGAGTGCTTCGGCCCAAAGATGACCGGCAAGGTGAGAACTTGCTGAACTGCGTCTCCTTCCTCGTCTCCAAAATCTTTCAAAGGCGCGAGAAGTCCTGCAAAAAGCAAAACCATAACGATGATCAATGGCGGGAAGGCGGTAAAGTCGCGCGCCGGACTCAAAAGTAAGAATCCCAAGAAAACTAGAAGCAAAATATTCAGCCCTAAGAAAAACTGAGTGGCGATCGGCCAGCGCTTGATGCGAAACGGCTGAGCCGAATACAAAATATTAACAAACAGGATCGCCGCCACGGTAAAGGTGAACGAAAATCCGAGAGGATAGACGCTGACTAAGGCTAGTCCTCCGAACAGCCAGGCTAGAGTTAAGTTTAACTCCGGGGTAATAATTTTTCGGGGGAGAAGGCGTTTGGGATGGCTGAGTTTATCTCCGCTGTAGTCAAAATGATCGTTAAGATGTTTCGAAAAGCCCCAAGCGCCAAGTGCGCCGATGATCACGCGCAAAGCAGCGGCGATGCCGAAGAAAGAATGATCAAACTGGGAGTCTGGAAATACTTTCAGGGCCAGCAAGAATCCTGCGCCGATCGCAAAGAAATAAAGCGCCAGTCTCTGCCAGCGAAAAGTTTTGATCAGCTCTTTGAGAATTTTCCATTTATAGATCGCAAACCAGCCGAGCGCCGTTATGCCTAGTAGAGGTAGGAGCACCATAATGATGCGCAAATCAAAACCCTGCACAGCCTGCATCGTCAACGGTGCGTTCCAAAGCTCTCCAGATCCCATCCAGAAGCCGATAACATTATTAGCGGTGGCCCAGCCCGCTTCTCGCCAACCTTGCGTTACGACATATATCAGAGAGGGAAGCGCTGCAAAAAAGAAAGTGACGACATAAAGTAAGACGGTGCCGCCAATTGTCTTCCACCAGTTTTTTGTTTTGATAGCTAGATAGAGCAGAGCCAGTAGCAGAAACAAGCCGATCTGTACGCGCATGCCCAGAGTGATTCCGAAGTTGACCTCAGTCCCAAAACTAAAGAAAGACAAAAAGTCTCTCCATAAAGTCGGCCAGCCTTCGAAAAGATAGGCGGTCCGGTAGTTCCCAACACCTTTCGACGCGATAAAATCAACGATTGGCACGATCAGCACGACAGACCAGGCGAGTAAGGTCGCACTGGTGATCCGGCGGATCTTCTCGCGCGTGATCAAAGCTACGATCGCACTCACCACCAAAATAATAACCGCATACAACAAGGTCGGATGAATAATCGCTCCCAAAAAAGGCACGAAGGTCCGACCGAGCGAAGAAAACTGTTCTAGAAAGATGCGCAGTGCGCTCAAAGCCACCAGGCTCAAGACGAAAAAGACCAAACCGCCTCTCGGTTTTTCTACAAATTTGATAGCGGCCCTAAGCCAGTCGAGTTTGTTTCGCTGTTTCATTATATTTAAGCCTAGCACGCATACACTTGGGTCGTGAAGTAGACTACGCTAGTATAAGTATATAAGTATTATTGCAAATGCTCGAATTTATCCAAAGTATCAAAAAACATCGAAAAGACGTGAATGGTCGCTTGCGACAGCTTTTTCATGAAAAACAAAAGCAGGCTGATCCCGAGCTGAAGCCTACCTATAAGAGATTAGAGCGATACACTATGTCGGGCGGCAAGCGCTTAAGGGCTTATTTGGTGAATATGGGCGCTGCTTTTGTCGATAAAGAAATATCTAAAAAGAACTTATTAGACTTAGGAGCGAGCTTAGAGCTTGGGCACACTGGTATTTTGGTCCATGACGATATTATCGATCGAGATCTTCTGCGGCGCGGGGAGCCGACATTACATATTGCATCCCAAGACTGGCGTAATGACACCAAACGACCTAAAAAGCAGCTTGGATATCTGAATGCCATGACCTGCGGCAATATCCTGGGAGCCTGGGCCAACGAAATTTTAATGAACACCGACCTGACTGATTCGCGCAAACTCCTCTTACTAGAGGTGGCAACGCGCACAGGTCTCTTGACGGCGCAGGGGGAGGTTTATGATATTCAGCTCGGCGCCGGGAAGCGTCCAGATCTGGATTGGACCGAGCTCCTCGCAATCCAACAGCTCAAGACCGCTCCTTATAGTTTTGAGGGTCCTTTAGTCTTCGGCGCTCTGGCAGCAGGAGGCTCTAAAGCCGCCTTCGAGGCTTTAGCAGAGTATTCAAACTTAGTAGGATCTGCTTTCCAGTTGCAGGATGATATTCTAGGAATCCAAGGCAATAAGGGCAACCAAAAAATAGGCAAAACGCCCGCTGCAGACCTGCGGGAAGGCAAGTTAACGCCTCTTATCAAAATCGCAATGCAGGAAAGCGGCCAAGCCGGAAAGAAAAAACTCACTCAGCTTCTCGAAAAGCCATCGCGCAACAGCGCGGACATAAATCAAATGAAGCGAGTGATCGAAAATAGCAATGCCTATGACATTGTTGCCGATGTGGCGGGTAAAAAAGTGAAGTTAGCAGAGAAATGGACAAGACAGAATATAACAGACCAAGAGACGCGCGCATTATTTACTGCCGTGGCTCGGTTTGTCTTAAATAGAAAGTTCTAATGCCGACGAAGCAAGCCGTATTTAATACAAAACGTCTCCCAAATCTCACAGACCCTGGAACGATAAAAGAATTGATGAGGATTTTTCGCATAGTACCGCGCAGAAGCCGTGGTCAAAATTTTATTATTAACTCATCAGCGCTAGATAAGATAACCCGTGCCGCTAGTTTATCGCGGGAAGACCTGGTGATCGAGATTGGGCCGGGACTGGGAGCTCTTACGGCAGAATTAATCCAAAAAGCCGGCAAGGTGACGGCAATCGAAATCGATCCGAAGCTTTACGCCATTTTGCAGCAGACTTTCGCGCGGTGGCCGTTCGATAATCTTAATTTCATAAATGAAGACGCGCTGACTTTCGATATTGGCTCATTAGCACAACGCTCTATTGATCAATCTTCCGAATTAAAGCAATACAAGATAGTCGCGAATCTTCCGTATTCCATCACAGGGAGAATGATTCGCAGGATTTTAGAAGCAAAACCAGGTCCGCATTCCATAGTGTTGTTAGTTCAAAAGGAGGTAGCGGAAAGAATGGTAGCCAATCCGCCAAAGATGAGTATTTTGGGAGTTGCCGTGCAAACATACGGAAAGGCGGAAATTATCAGTACAGTAAAACCTGGCAGCTTTATGCCAAAACCTAACGTAAATTCGGCTATAATCCGCGTTAAAATGCATAAAAGGCCGTTATTTGGCGATTTAGACAGTAAAAAGTACTTTAAAGTAGTAAAAGCAGGTTTTTCCCAAAAAAGAAAAACGCTGTCTAACGCACTTTCAGGGGGTTTAGCGCAGGATAAGAAGGAAATAGAGAATAAGTTAAAAAGTATCAATATTGATCCTTCTGTGAGAGCGCAACATCTGAAAATTGAGGAATGGGTAAGAATTGCAGAGGCACTCTAGATATTGACAAATAGACTTGATAATGGCGAAATATAATGGCTTTTGTCCACAATAATAAGCCATTATTTTTTGGATTGAGGGTCTCTAAATGGTATAATTTAGCTAACGTAAACGCCTCATGAGATTGGGCAGAGAATGAATTAAGAGGCTTTTGCATAAGCCGACCTAATAGCCGGAACTAGTTTCGGTTAATGGAGCCGGGAAAACAAAAAAACAAAAACAAAAACCAAAAGGTCGATTCAAATATTTTTCCTGACCCTTGGTTTTTTATTTTACTTCTCAAGTTTATTTTTCAGACAAATGACTAAAACGGATTTGAAAAAAACTTTCCCCACAACCATTTCCAAAAATATTTCATCTACAGAATCTTGGAAGATTGTTTTTGTTTTGATCGGAATCGCAGTCGTTAGTGTATCTGCAATTCAAATCATCAGAAAACAAATCGGGAGCATTGATCCTGGCTCCATTGCGGCACAGATCAAGCCGGCGGAAGGAATTGAAAGCGTATCCGATCTCGACACTGATGGTGACGGTCTTTTTGACGCTAAAGAAGAGCATCTCGGAACAAATCCCCATAACAGTGATACAGATAACGATGGCTTCACTGACGGTGAAGAGATTTTCAACGGATACAATCCTTTATCTGCTGCAATAGATGGCAGCCAACAGAATTCAGTGAAGATTTTCGGCGAACCACGGGTGATGTATGAAAATATGCAGCCAACAATGACGAGCGCATCCGCAACTTCTGAAGCGCAGGCGGGAGTCGGAGGTTTAGGTGGTGAGGATGAGGTGATATTAGATAGCGGAGCGATCTCAGATATGTTGCGTCAGGTAAATACGCTAACTAATTATTCGATGCCTGATATTAGCGGCATCCCAATCAATATCACGCAGACTTCCGGTAAAACACCAGTCGAGAACTATATGTACGACGTATTGGGCATATTTTCACGCTGGGCTCCTTTTGATGACGAGGTAGATATTTCGAACTTTATTGCAGAGGTACAGCAGGGTAATTATGCGCGCGTCGGCGGAGTCATTGAAGCAAAAGAAGAAGGCCTGAAGGAATTAGCCGAGATTGAAGTTCCTGAAGAAATGTACGATCTGCACACTCAAGGACTGAAGCTCTTAATTGGCGGTAGCAATTCCTTGATTGCTTTACAGGGAGTAGGTGGTGCTGGCGGTGAAGAGGAGACGATGACACTCTTTTCTCAGATCCAGTATCTTGTAGACCAGACACAGTCATTAGTGACAAATATTTCAGCAATAAGTCGAAATTACGACTTGCCATTTGTCTTTGAATAAAATAAAATGCACAAATTTTCCCACAAAATCATCGCAGCAATAATCGTAGTTGGCTTAGCAGCTATAATGTTTGCGCCGCTTAGCGTCAATCGCCAGCGCGCAAACGAAACTTCTCCTTTCCTGCAACCAGCTGTTGCTGATGCGATGTGGGGCATGGACGCTGGCATTAAGATTGCTTGGGAAACAGCCTGGAGAGATTATATTCGCGTAAAATTGATCGATCTTGGTAAGTTTTTAAAGCTTCAAGCTACGATCAAGTTGATCCAGAAGGCTCTTGATGAAACTGAGCTCGGAGGAATGGTGCGGAATTATCGAAGTTTTATTTTCGACGATCTTGCTGATAAAGCTTTAGATACAATTGATGTTTATTTCGACGACTATCTGCCGGACACTGTAAGTCCCAATGTGAAACGCACAGCAAAAGCAATCGTTAATAACGAGATCCGGAGTGTAGACGGCATGATTAACACTTTAGGTACGCAGAGCGTTACATCAAACAAACAAGTAAGCACTTCTCAATCCTCAACATCATCGACCGCCCTACTAAATAATTCCGAGCAAAATTTTTCTCAGAAAACTGTGGCGTGGGTGAAGACATTTTTCAAAGCTCAGTTCGTAGGAACTAAAGCATTATCGCCAAATAACCCATTGATCGCTTTTGCGTATAATCCGGTACCAACTCAGTGGAAGAATAGTTTCTCTAATTTCAACCAGTTTATAGATAGCGTTGTTCAGTGTAATGGAAGCGAAACATGTAACGATTCGTTGGCTGCATTGAAGGCAGTTGATAAAGGTATGAAGGAATATAATGCTAGTCAATTATCAGAGACTATACGTACCTTGGTCTTGAGTGGATACAATACAGAACGAGATAAGGATGGTAATGAAACGCAATGGCCGGGCTTAGCAAAAGCTATGCTCGAGGGTAATGTTCAGCAATTCGCAACTATCATTTCAAACTCAGAAGACTACACACCTTCACCAGTCACAACGATGATCGGTGCTTTCATAATCAACTACGTTTTCAATAGTCATGATAATTGGGACTCTCTTAATCAACAACGTTTTCAATAATTACGTAAACTAGATCTTTTTAAAAATAAGATTTGCTTATGGCAGATACACCAAAAAGTTCATCCAAGAGAATTGATGGAGTATCAAGAACCCCAGCTTCGCTTATTCCACGGAAAAGAAAAGTCATAACCCCGGCAGCGGGTTTAGCTGAACAGCCAATTCCTGAAAATATTGAAGAGGAAGAAGAGCAGGATTCAATGGATTTTCCTGGTGGCGCTTTTCCATCCCAAGAACGAGCTGAAGAAAAAGCAGATGAAGAAGAGCCGAAGTCTACTGAAGATATTGAGCAGGAACGCGCCCGAAATCTTGCGAAAGAAATGAAAAAAGATAGAGCCAAAGCAATGAAGCAGGCAAAAACTCAGGCTAAGGCGGCGGGTAAGAAGGCGGCAAAGGCGGCGGGTAAGAAGGTGGCAAAAAAAGTCGCGAAGCAGGCAGTGATGAAAGCAGTACAGGCGGTCGCCGCAGCTATTGCTCCAGAAGCACTGGCAATCATTGGAATAATTGTAGTAGTCATTATTGTTATCATATTAATTTTCGTTTATGGTTGCGATTTACTTCCTTGGATATGTAGTTAAACAATAAAAAATTCGTGAAAAAAATAAACACTCTAACATTTAAAAATATAAAAGAAAAAATTCGTAAGAACGAAGTTTTGCTTACGATCGGATTGATACTTGCGGTTGTTGCAATTGTTATCTTTGTGGTGCCATCGGGGGCCTATGCTGCTGGATTTGCAGAGTCTTTAGGTCTCTGGGTATTCCGCATTATTGCATTTATGCTCCAGCTCTATGTAGCGCTTCTAGCGATTCTGATCGCCTTTATGTCTGTTATTTTTGACTGGGTAGCGGGATTTGGCGTCTTTAGTCAGGGAACGATTAACGAAGGATTGCTGCGCGGCTGGACGCTGTTGGTGAACGTCGCAAACCTGGTCTTCATTTTAATATTGCTGTTTATCGGTATCGCAACAATATTCCGCGTCGAACAATTTTCAATTCGTCGCTTGTTTGTGCGCGTTATCGTGGCTGTTTTGCTAATAAATTTCAGCTTCTTCTTCACAAAGATTATCACTAATGGCGCGGATACGATTCAAAATATTTTCACCAATGGCGCAGTTGTTTTTCCTGAGTGTAGAGAGGCGGGTGTTCCGATCAGCTGTACGATAGGAAACCTGGTCGGTATCGGAGATTTGAACTGGGAATCGTCTGTAGGAGGACAAATGGAAATTTTTGATACTCTCATGGCGACAGATAGTACCGACGCAGCACTTGATGTGGCTATTAAGTCTGCCTTTATGATGGTATTCTTTTCTATCTTCTTGTTTGCTATCGCTATAGTTACCATTCTACTCTTGGTGCGTATGGTGGTCTTATGGATCCTGGCTACCATTTCGCCATTTGCCTATGTTGCTATGATTTTGCCGAGTACTCGACCGTACTCTAGCCAATGGTGGAATGCGTTATTCCGGTGGGCTCTGCTTGGTCCGCTGACTTTGATTTTGATAAACGTGGGGATTTTGGTTATGACGCCAATGCAAGTTGTCGTTGATAATATGCCTGGCGGCAATATAAATGTTGGTCTCTCACAGGTTGTATTAAATGGAGTGCAGGGGCTAGGACTTTTGATTGTGGCCTCAATCTTTATGATAGGTTCGTTGATGGTGGCGCGTCAGATGGGCGGTTCCATCGCGGGCGCAATCGTAAACAATGCCAATAAAGGAGCAAAGAATCTTGGAAAATGGGCCGGAGGAAAGGCTTCGGGCGCAGTTCTCGGCAGGAAGGACTCCAAGACAGGCAAGCGCACTGGCGGCTTGATTCGTCGCGCGCCTGGATTGAAGCAGGCTTCTCAAGCTCTTGAAGGACGCGCCAAGGCAAGACAGCAAGCCGGCTTGTCACGCGAAAAAGATTACCAAAAAGGAGTTACAGCTAAGACGGGTAAGTATCGCAAGAAAGCAATTTTGGGCGGCAAACACTTTGATGAAACAGCAGATCCTGAATATAAAAAACGCATCAGTGAGGGAATTAAAGAAAATAAGGATCCAGGCAATTATGTAAGCGCAGAACACCAGTACGCAATAATGGACCAGGCTATTAAAGATGGAGATAAAGAAAAAGCAATGATTGCCCATGGATCAATTGGTGCCAATAAAGATATGACTACCAGAAATGATGTTCGGGGAAATGATTTTAGAGCTGCTACAGATAGGATGCAGGCGGCAGGTTTTATAGATGAAAAACAAGCAGTTGGACATAAGAACGTTGCGCGCAAAGATTCTCAGAAACGCATTGAAAAGATGCGTGAAAAGAAGGGAAAAGAGGGTAAGAAGAAGCCAGGTAAGACTTATGTGGATGAGTTTGGTGTTAAACGAGATGAAGAAGGCAATGCAGTTTAAGAATCAAAAATATTAAGTTAGATTAATTTATGCCAGAAATAACAGAACAAGATAAAGAGTTTGTTAAGTCGCTTACGCTGGAACGCGCTAAAGACCCCGGCACTTTAGATTTATTGAAAAATCGGGCTATGTTTTTTTGGGAGGAAGATTCTCTAAGTGCCCGAATATTCGCCAGTCTCTTAGAAGATAAGTTTAATAACCAAGATATGCTTGACTTGCGTCAAGACGCAGTTTTATATCAGAAATATCAGGATCTTATCCTTGAAATGCGAGCAAAAGTTATTGGTATTTTGAAACTTGAAGAGCAACAAGAGATTTTGCGCAATAATTTTCTGTCAGCTTATCAAAGTAATAAGAATATTTATGAAGATATAATTGAAAGTTTTGATTATTATGATGAAGACTTTGCCTTAGTAGAAGCAGAAAAAATTACAAGTGCTTTGAATAATAATCAAGAAACAATCGGAACAGAAAATATTGTAATAGCAGGTGATACAAAGCCAGTAAGCCCGCAAATCAAATTCTGGATCAAGGATTTCAATAAATTTGCTGGAGGCATGCAAGTATCCACCGAAAAAATATCTGAATACTTCAGGCAAAACGATAATGTTCGCAAGCTTGACGAGGGAGAGAAGGAAATACTATCCACTATTATTAAAATAGTTAATAGCATGAAGCCTCCTCAGATAATAACGGGAGATTTGGCCATAGCTGGTGAGTCTCCAGAGAGAGCGGCTGAATTACAGAAGCTTATTAGTAAGAAGGCCGTTGCTCAATCTGAGCAAGCTCAGGTTTTAGCTTCTGCTGCGCCAGAGGATGTATTGGAGCCAACGGATGAGGAGATACAAGGACGGCCGCAAGCTACGGGACCAGCAGTAAATCCGTTAGCGGGACAGCCGAGTGTGGCTATACCTAAACCACCGGCACCTGCTCCGACAGCTACTTTGGCACCTGCGGGCCAAACTTTAGCAGCTCCTATTCCAAGCGAGCTGACTAAGCCTAAAAAAGGATTCTTTGGTCGTCGAAAAAAACAAAATCACGGAGGTTTGCAGATCCAAGATAGTCCTGCGATACAAAGCGCTGGTCGTAAGGTTGTGTCACCTCAGCCGACAGTTGCTCAACCTGTTACCGCTCAGCCGACACTAGAAAATAGCCTGCAAACAACTTCTGAGAATGCGATCAAGGCGTACCCTCAAGGCGGAGTGGAATATATCAATCAATTAAACTCGTCCGTTCAGGCTCGTATACAAGCAGATGCTGCGGCAAAAAATAATTTGGCCAACAACTGGAAGCAAAGTCCACTTTATCAAAAATATCTTCAGGTAGGACAGGCAAGTATGCAATCTGGTCGCCCAATTCAAGAGGTCTTGCAGGAAAGTGGTAGTCAATTAACTCTTGAAGAATTTGAAAAAATTACTGCACTTAGTAAGGCGCTTAGCTAATTAATATGCAATACGAAGTTCCACAATTTATCGAAGTTGAAGATAAAATTATCGGGCCTTTTACTATTCGCCAGTTCTTGACGATGGTCGTAGGTGCAGTGGCTTTGGCAATACTTTATTTTATGCTTCCGATGATCGCGTTTATTATCATGGGCATCCCGGTCGTGGTATTTGTGGGAGCATTGGGTTTCTTAAAAATCAATGGACGTCCTTTCTATTTTTTCTTAGCACATTTAACAGGATATATTTACCATCCGCGGTTGAGGGTGTGGCGCAGAGACCCAACTCTTCCAGCAGTTAAAGCGAAACAGTCTGACAAGGAAACATTAGAGGCACAAGAACGTAAAACTAAGAAACTTCCACGGACAGGCATTGAGCGTTTATCATATATTCTCGATCACGCATCTACGGAAAGCTCAGTATATACAGAGGTGGCTGAAGAAAAAATCCGCCGCGGTGAAGTTGAATAATAATTATTTTTTATGGCAAAGAAAAACACAACACCATTAGTACAGACGATGCAGAGTTCAGGTTTAGCAAATAGACCAGGCCAAAAGCAGAGTACTCAGATGTATCTGGATGTCCAAGAGATCCGTGAAGGTACGGTTGTCTTAAAGGATGGCGCATTAAGATCTGTTCTGTTGGTATCCAGTATGAACTTTGCTCTGAAGTCTTATGAAGAGCAGGAAGCTATAATTCTTGGCTATCAGGGTTTCTTGAACTCTTTGGATTTCCCGATTCAGATAGTTATGCAATCCCGTGTCTTAGACATTACTGAATACATCGCGAAGCTAGCAGAGCTTGAAAAACAACAATCCAACGAGCTGTTGCGCATCCAAACCGCTTCCTACGGAGAATATATTGGTGAGCTTGTGAAGATCTCCAATATCATGAATAAGAACTTTTATATAGTGGTTTCGTTTTCTCCAGTTGGCGCCAAGAAGGATTCATTTTTTGGTCGTCTCGGTAAGATTATGAATCCAACGCGCGTCATTAAGCAGGAGGCGCAAAAATTTGCCGAATATAAAAGCCAGTTAGAGCAACGAGTAATGCAAGTGCAGGGAGGACTAGGAGCAGTTGGACTGAAATCGTTAGCCTTAGGAACCCAGGAATTAATCGAGCTGCTTTATCAAAGTTATAACACCGAAAATGTTGGGCAAAAGAGCCTGCCAGATATCGGTGAATTAGATTTAGATCAGACAAGCTAAAATATATGGCTATTTTCAACCGCAACAATCAAACAAATCAACAAGCCGGCGTAGTGCCGCCGGCAACTGCTGCTCCTCAGCAAGTAGTAGCTCCAGGTCAAGAGGAGCTAGAGGTTACGCGTGAGCGTGAAATTCTTGAAGCAGAGCGCGTTTACCGTGAGGGCATCGCAACCGTCAAGGATATTATCGCGCCTTCTGCAATGAAGGTGTCTGCTGACAAGATCCAAGTCGGAGATCATCTAGCACGCACACTTTTTGTATATACATACCCGCGCTTTTTGCAGGTCGGATGGCTTTCACCGATCGTCAATATGAATCAGGCGATGGATATCTCTATGTTTGTTTATCCTGTTTCGTCTGAGAAGATTTTGAAAACCTTGCGTAAGCGGGCCGCACAAATCTCTTCACAAATAAGAATGGATGCTGAAAAAGGAAAAGTTCGTGATCCTCTGATCGAATCTGCTCAGGAAAACGTTGAGGTGTTGCGCGACCAGTTGATCCAAGGCACAGAACACCTTTATAAATACGCACTGTACATTACTCTTTATTCTAAGACTGAAGAAGGACTTGATGAGCTCACTGCTGAGATCGAATCTATTTTGGGTGCGCGCATGATTTTGACGAAGCATACTTCGTTCCAGATGGAACAAGGTTTCAATTCAACATTGCCACTTGGAAATGATGAGCTTGCGGTAACGAACAACATGAACACATCGCCGCTTGCCACATCTTTCCCATTCATTTCATCAGAACTCACAAGTAATGACGGAATCTTGTACGGCATCAATCGCCACAACAATAGTCTGATTCTTTTTGATCGCTTTAGCTTGGAGAATGCTAATTCCGTTATCTTCGCTAAATCAGGTGCTGGTAAAAGTTATACGACCAAGCTTGAGGTGTTGCGCAGCATGATGCTGGGAAGCGATGTGATTATTATTGACCCAGAAAATGAATATGAACACATGGCGGCAACGGTTGACGGCGCATATTTGAATATTTCATTGGCTTCAGAAAACAGGCTTAATCCATTTGACTTGCCGCGTGAAAGCGATGAGCAAAATGCAGATGTCATCCGTGGCGCCGTAACGAACGTGAAAGGCTTGATCAATCTTATGCTCGGGACTCTCAATGCTGAGGAAGATTCGATTATGGATCGTGCTCTCTTGGAGACATATGCTAAGAAAGACATCAATGAAAATAGTGATCTACGCACAGTAGAATTTCCGACGATGCAGGACTTGGCCGAGGTCTTAGAGGGTATTGAAGGCGCCGAGAACCTTCTCATTCGCATTAAGAAATACACCGAAGGTACTTTCTCCGGTCTTCTCAATAATCCAACCAATGTTGATCTGCGCAGGCAGCTGATCGTATTTAATATTCGTGATCTAGAGGAAGAATTGAGGCCGATTGGAATGTATCTGATCTTAAACTATATCTGGAATATAGTTCGCCAGGAACTTAAGAAACGCATTCTAATCATCGATGAGGCCTGGATTATGATGCAAAATGATGACTCAGCTCGTTTCCTATTTGGTATGGCAAAACGCGCTCGTAAATATTTCTTGGGAGTAACCACGATCAGCCAGGATGTCTCAGACTTCTTGGCATCGCGTTATGGCAGAGCGGTGGTATCCAACTCCTCACTTCAATTGCTGTTGAAACAGTCGCCTTCAACAGTCGATCTGATTCAAGAAGTCTTCCATTTGACGGATGAAGAAAAATTCCTGCTTCTCGAAAGCGATGTCGGAGAGGGGATATTCTTTGCAGGTCTAAAACATGCCGCGATTCACATTGTCGCGTCTTACTCAGAAGACCAAATTATTACTAGTGATCCAAGACAATTATTACAAATTGAAGATGCCAAACGAGAATTTGCCGAAGCGCAAGGCTAGCTACAAAATTGCGCTCAATATCTTAATAATAGTCGTCATTGTGGCGGGTGTTTTTTGGATCGGTAGTTATTGGATGCAAATGCCGACCGCTTCACTTATGAGCGGCAAGGTTGCTGAAGAAGAAACGATTGAAATGGTCAAAACTAAAGCACAACAAATAGTCGAGCTTTATTATACATATTCAGCAGGCGATAGTCCGATGTTGCTGCAGAGTCTCCAGACAAGCGCCACAACAAATGCGAAAAAACAAATCGCAGAGCTCATTGAAACAAGAAAAGAAACGCAAGGCGGCTTTGTGCAGGTAGCAACAGTAAATGAAACCACTGACGTAAACATTCGGGAGCGTGCCGCAGCCCTCGATTACACTTTGAAGATTCAACATTATCGTCTCGGTGCAGAAGTCCAGGAGCAAGAAATTTCTGCAACCATTCGTCTAGTTAATGAGGATGGTGTTTGGCTTCTTGCCGCTCTTTCCCCCAGTGAAATAACATGGCCTTAGAGTCGCTCAAAAATAAATATTGGATTTTTACAATATTGTTGTTGGTCTTTATGTTTTGTTTTTTTGTGACTTTGGTGGTAATGCCTGAGCCAAGCTTTGGGTCTACTACAGACCAGGAAAACGATGAAATCAATGACACATTGAGCTGTAATGGAGCAACGGAAGATAGTCTTGGAGCCGATGCGGATGTCAGTGACTACAATGAGCCGGTTGATGTGACGATAGATGAGGGAAGCGATCTGATTGAGTACGATTTTGACGCAGATCAGATCTATGACTCGTCTCAAGCTTTCGTCGGAACGCCACAAGCAGAGATCTTTACACCATCTTATTCATTTCCGGTGGGCGCAGAGGTATTTCTAAATTTAAACCCGCTCTTTTTCAACTTAACGACGACCAATTTCAGCGATCTTTATGTTGCCTGGTTTCGGGATGACTTTCCGATGCAGGGCGTGGTAGCGGGTGCAGACTTTTCTACTCTGGAGGGTTTAACGGTAACAGGTATTGGTAACCCGGTTCCAGTCTGTAATTCCGTGAGTCGTTTAGCTGCGCTTGATACAGACGCAGATGGTCTCGATGATGAATGGGAGCGTCGCTACTTTGTTGATCGCAATCTAGCAGAGTCTATCGAAGCGGTTCTGCCTGATGATGACTTTGACAGCGACGGAGCTTTGCCGATCAATGCGGTGAATACTGCCGGTGAATTCATAACTGTAGTTCCAGCAGTCTTAGGACAAGATTCTCTGGATGGAAAATATACCAACTTAGAAGAATACGTTTGGGGCACTGATCCAACCAGTCCAGACACAGACGGCGACGGCCACAGAGACGGGGACGACATCCTGGGAACGGGTCAAATCCATTTCCTTTATATGAACGAAAAGGAATTCGGTGAGGAGGCTACGGTTGTCCGTGCAACAGCAGTCGGTACAGCTATGCAGCGCACCTCCAATGACGAGCGTTTGATCAAGATCGACAGTACGACCATAGACATCCTTACTACCAATGAAGAAAACCTGGACGGACACATTATCTTAGAAGATAAATATATCCTGCCAAATGAATCGGGCGTGGCTAGATTCGAGCCAATCGGAACCGGGGCTCAGGCGAAGACTCTGGAAATCAACTGGTATGTCGATGGAGACTTGCAGACGGCGCAATCCGGTTTTTCCCAAACAGTCTTGGACTTTAAAATACCAAGCGATAAAACGACAGGAGATTATCTTGTCATAGCGGCGGCGGCCACTAATCCAACAACCGGTCAAATATCAAGAATAAGCGAAGTGATCCGTATCGGAGAGCCGATGGTGATGAGTTATCTGGCAGATCAAGCTTTTGCAGACGAAATTCTGCCAGTTACGGTTAACTTTTTAAATCCAAATGCTCGCCAAGATTACGTTTATAAATGGTTCATTGATAACACATGGCAGGAAGATATTTCTGGCCCAGGTCGCAATACACTGCCGCTGGAAATAACCAAGCAAATCGAAGGCGATACTATGGATGTGAAAGTGCAGGTCTTCGAGATCAATTCAAGTGAAATGGTCATAGAATTGGAAGAAGAAATTCCTGTTGTAGCGCCAAGTGTGGATTTAATACTCGCACCAGAGAGGCCGCAAGCCGGCAGTACAGTCACAGTTATAGCAGACCTGACTCGTTTTCCTGGAAATTCTGTAGAATTTGATTGGACTATTGATCGGTTCGAAGTCGAACAAAAACAAAGCAGTCAAATTAGTTTTACAGCAGGCGAAATAGGAGCTGAGCATATTGTAGAGCTTGGCGTGCAAAACGATAGAGAACACAGTGATTATGCGGAGGCCATTGCGTTTATCGAGATTTACCCGTCATCGATCAGTAGTTCAAGTTTTTTAAACTCATCGTTCGGGAAAATACTAGCGCGCCTAAATGTTTCCTCACCTATTCCAATATTAACTTTCTGTGGCATTGTCCTCGTGATTTTCATAAGTCTTCTGGGAATCAAGAAAGCAACTAATCGTCCTTATAATGACGCGTAAATCAGTAATCATAAGTATATTTTTAATAGCTCTTATCGGAGGGTCGTTTTGGCTGTGGTCGCATTACTCTTATGTAAATGGCGAAACGTGGACTGATCACGAAAATGACGAGGCGGATGTACATGCGGGTGGTCCACACGACATATTTGCGTGTAATGGCGTTCAGGAAGACATGCAGGCACCCACAGGATCATATAACAATTCCTTTCCGCCAGTACAAGTGGATGCAGATATTGACTGGGATGATCAGGATATAGATATCAACGAAGACTGGATGTCCGATACTCAATTTAATCAAATGATCAGCGAGGGTAGCTTAAGTATGCAATCTCCGCAATTGGACATTGCCTTGAGTCCGGTAGCTCCAGAAGAAGGACAAGAAATTGAAGCGACTGCTGCAGTGCAAATGTTGCGTTCGACAGATATGGAAAGCATGGATACTTATTTTGCCTGGTCGTTGGACGGAGTTTCAATGATGGGTGTTGTGGCCGGGGGCGATCCTTTAGATCTCCTGCCTTCATCTCTGCGCGACTCCTGCACGACAGTGACGCGCATCCCAGATACAGATGTTGACGGTGACGGCATGGATGATGCGTGGGAAGAGCGCTATTTTGTGCGCCGCAATCTGGCGGATTCCATCGCAGATGTCTTACCGGAGGACGACGGAGACCTTGATGGCTTTGCGCCTATTGATCTGGTCAATCTTCAGGGTCAACCATTGATCTTAACACCGCTACTGAGCACAGCTGCCACTGTGCCGACAGGCACTTTAGATATTCAAGACTCAGCTTACACCAATCTCGAAGAATATATTTGGGGAACTGATCCAACAGACCCTGATACTGATGATGATGGATACTTGGACGGAGAAGATATTGCCGGACGCGGTCAACTTTCTCTTAAATTCACACCAACCAAAGGCGTTCACGATTTCCCGCCGCATCAATTGCGCGCAACAGTCGGAGGAATTTCCTTCCAAACATTGACAGACGACACTCACGACTCTGAAGAATTAGTTAAGTTAGATAGTGATGTCAAAGACGTTTTTATCTCAACTGGAGAGAAGCTGGAAGGAATCCTAAATATGCAGCCGGATATAGCGGCGCCTGGAGAGACGGTTACATTTACATTCCAACCTCTTCAAACGGATGCTGATCCCGGAGCATTAGCTTACGAATGGCGGTTTGATGGTGAGCCAAAAACTAATCCTCTGCCATCAGCTGAGATATTTGAGTATCTGATTCGTCCTACTGAGCATGAGCCACGCTCCGCAATTGATGTTGATCTGGAGGTGGTCAATCCATCAACGGGGCAATTAACAACTATTCAAAGTTCATATTTTGTAGCTGAGCCTATCGATCTCGTGCCGATGGATGCTGACATTGTCCCAGGTTCTAGTACAACAGTTAACACATATCTAATATCCGGCGCAGATCCGAGCGATTTTCTTTTCAAGTGGTATGTCGATAACTCTTTAGATGAAAGAGCTTCGGGGGTTGGTAATAATTCTTTGACATTTGATGTAGAAGAGGATTTTGGCGGCTATCATCGGGTAAAGCTTGAACTCTTCGACATTAGTAATAGCCGTTTGGTTGGTAGGCAACAAATTGATCTTCCTATCGCCGGTCCATCTATTGAGCTAACTTTTATTCCTGAAATAGCACAGCCAGGAGAGACGGTGACAGTCGTGGCTGAGGCTGTTAATTTTCCACGAAATCTAGACACCGATCAGGACGATATTAATGATGCTTCTCAGATAGAATTTGTATTTGAGCTTGATGGGGCGGAGGTCGGATCAGACATCAACGCAGCAGGAGCAGGGACGATGTCGTTTACAGCAGGTAATGATAATGAAATTTATAAGATAAATATTTCGGCAAAAACTACTGGTGAAGAATTTCAATCGGCAGAGGCGATAGGCCAATATCAAGTTGGCGCGGGCCCCATTTCATACGAAACCAGTCTTTTTAATCGTTTTACAGCATCGCTTATCCAGAATCCACGAACCTATATTATTTCTGTGATTTCAATTGGAATTATCACGTTAATATTCTTTCTTGTCTTGCGCAGTATGATGCCGCGTAAAGCAAATAGAAACCAAACTTAAATCCATATGTCGATCAACTGGAAAAAAAGAATAGCAATCCTTCTCGTAATTTTTCTGGCAGCAGGCAGCGTCAGTTTTTGGAATATGGATTTTACAAACGCGATTTCTGATCCAGAAAACGACGAAGACGCCGACATATTTGCGTGTAACGGTGTCAGGGAAGATGCTTTTGGAAAAGCAACTCAGTCGTCTCTAGACGAGCAATGGCCGCCAGCTCATGTAAGTGGCAAAAACGTTGTCTTTGACTATGATCCAGATGAAATAGCGGGTCGGGCGATGGCAGAAGTAGACGCACCGCGCGCCAGCATTATGACCTCGAGTCGCATGGGCCAAAACAGCGTCGATGAAAATATTGCCCTATCAGCCTTACCGCTAGTATTTGATACAACTGAAAATGACCAGGGCGATATAAGTTTTTCCTGGTCTATCGACGGGACGTCAATTATGGGCGTAGTGGCTGGCGCTAGTTCATTAGATTTGCCAGAGAGCGGGGGAGAGCATTGTAGTACAGTTACGCGTACGCCAGAAACAGATACAGATGGCGATGGCATGGATGATGCATGGGAACAGCGCTACTTCGTAGATACTGCCGCCTTCGGCTCTATTGCAGAAGTCTTGCCGGGTGATGATTATGACCAGGACGGCATTATCGCAGATCAGTTTTTAAGTTCAGACTCAGGTCAAGCTCTGATAAACAGTCCGACAACAAGTGTTGGACCTCCTGGCGACGGCATATTTACAAACTTGGAGGAATATATTTGGGGTACGGATCCAATTGATGCGGACACAGACGATGACGGCTTTATAGACGGAGAAGATATTCTTGGTCTTGGTCAGTCGAGCATTGAGCTTGATCCAACAATATTTATTTCAGAAAGCACTAACAGGTTTAACGTTCGTCTGACAATACTAGGCTACTGGGCGGCGCGTGACAATGAAAACAATCGCATTGCAAAGCTAGATAGCACCGAAGAAGTAGTGATCGTGAGTGAAGAAGAAGACATGGAAGTTAGCTTGCGTTTAGAAAATCGAACAACACCAAGGCCTGGTGACATTATTAAGGTACAGGCTCAGGTTAGAGACACGCGATCCTTGTCTGACGTCTTAAATTATCGGTGGTATGTAAATGGGGTTGAACAAGTTGATGCTAGCGGTGCAGGAGCTCACATTTTGAACTATCCGCTTTCGACAGCGGTCGCGCCAGAGACGAAAGTCGAGATCAGAGTAGAAGCCTACAACGAGACCACTGGCGATATTGCAGAAGATACAATATATTTCCAGGTAGGACAGCTTGTAGCATTTGAATACGATCCCGTTAAAGTCTTTCAGGGAAATGAAATAACTGTCGGAACAATTTTCCCAGACACAATAGAGAAGGACGATTATGTTTTCCGTTGGACGATTGATGGCATCCAGCAAAAAACCAAATCTGGTTTAGGCCAAGATGAGATTGAGTTTGTGATAGATAAGCCAGAATTTGAGACACATACAGTTGAGCTTGATATCATTCGCCGCTATGATAGTACGGTCTTGGCGACAATTAGCGAGGAAATTGGAATAATTTCTCCAAAAGTAACGCTAGTCATTACTCCTGAAGTTATTGCGCCGGGCAGTACAGTCACTCTGCAAACTCTGACCCAAGCCTTTGGCTCGACAAATTTAAAATATGAATGGCAAATAGATGGTCAGGATATAGAAGACGCATCATCAAGTATATTGAGCTTTACGGCTGGAGAGTCTGGAGCGCAGCATATGGCTGAGGTGGTTGTAACAGATTTACGCAGCGATCATTCTATTTCTGCTACTGCGCTAGCGGACATATATGTCAGCAGCACATCTTCCAACGAGGGGAATAGCATCATTAGTCTAGCAGCCAGTCTGCTTGACAGTGCGCCAAAAGTTACGCTTGCCATTACAGGCTTTATACTGCTTATGATAGCGATCTTTGCTATACTAAGGAGTGTGAGTGCTGGATCTAAACAAACTTCTGTTAAACAATCATAACCACATGTCAGTTATATCCAAAAAAGTATTAATAATTTATGCAATTGCATTTGTCGGCATAATTTGCTTCGCAACAATTAGTTGGGCTCTTAGTACTCAAGATTTTATTACAGTTTCAGAAAAGAGGATTGGTGAAAGTGATAGGGGAGTGACATGGGAGTTGACAATCAGTAATGGCAAAGAGAAAGCCGACGATTGTACGACGCCAAGTAACGGTCTACCTCCTGATCTGTATAAAGTAGTTCCGATCAGTTCAGGAGGATCAATACAGCCCCCTGATAAAAGTGGCTTAATTGTTATTGAGGGGGATGATGAAATTGTATCCGGTTGGTCTCTGAGTCGTAATGCAATTCAGGCTCATAATGATGATACAGTGAAGGTTTTAGTTCTAGGTGAGTCGGCTAAGTTTTACGTACAGATCTATTGTTGGAAAGAAGGAATGGCTACTGTAGATGAATACTTTAACGTTATGAACGATGCTTATTTCTTTGATGGCAATGAAGAAATCAATGACAGTGTTACTGATAAAAATTCAATGGAAATCGAACTCCTGGGCGTTAATATAAATGACCAAGATGGTGATCAATTAAGGGATGAGGATGAAAAGAGTGATCGTTGTCCGCACATCTTAATTCCGGACAGTGATGGAGATGGATCAAAAGACGGAAATGACAGTAGTGGTCCTTGTATTAACACCAATTACACTAATAGTCCCAATATAATCTACGGCAGTAAAGATGAGTGTACGACGGCAATAGGCGATCGTGCTAATGACGATCCGCCATCTGTCTGCTATGCGCTAAGTGGCATTGATGGCAAGACTTATTACCGTGAAGGAAAGCCTTCAGGTGTGAATAGTTCTATTGATCCTGAGAGCTTGGATGTAAGCGGATGGGATCCAGACTTAACACCTTTTAGGGCATTAATTGGCACATATTATAATATTGCAATTTCTTTTGGTGCTTTGGCGGCAATTATAATGATTATTATAGGCGGTTATCAATATGCTACTGCGGCGGGTAATCAAGCGCGCATATCCCAGGCAAAAACAACTATAAACTATGCATTACTAGGACTTGCAGTTGTGATCTTGGCGGCAGTCTTCTTAAATCTTGTTAATCCCGCTATCATCGGCGGATAAATTATTAAAATATGCGTTCTCGAATTCTCATTATTATTAGCGTCATCCTTTTGGTCTTAATTTTGGCCGGAGTTGGTCTGTACCTACTTTTTTCTAACGGTGACGTAACTACACCTGCGGAAAATGAAGGCAATGGTCAGGTAGGTCTGACAGAATATGGAACACAAGCCTTGGCAGCCCTTGAGGATCCGAAACAACTACCACCCCTGACTAAATTAAATGATCTGCCGAGTAATTATCTGAGCTATGACAATAAAGAGAAGCAGTTGATTTACTACAACAATTCAGCTGAGCAAATATTTGCTTCAAATTTGCTGGGATATGGCCAATCTGCGCGTTCTGACGAATTAAGCAATTTGACAGACATGGTTTGGTCGGCAGATAGAAATAAAGGCTTGCTCTTTTTCCAGGCAAGTGAGGGTAGTCCATTTCGCGCCTATATTTTTGATAACGAAACTCTGGAAACCAAAGAAATTAAAGGCTATTACTCGAGTCTTACTTGGGCGAATGACTCGCGTTACCTAATCGGTTATCGTATTGGAGCTGCGGACGATGCAGCTACAGGCATTGTTAAAATCAATAGAGAAACATTAGCGGAAGATGTTTTGTACGAAAGCGACCTGGAAGGCGTTCAGGTTCTATCTTACGGCGAAGATATTTTATATTATCTCAAGACCGAAAGTCTGCGTCGCAGTAGCTTGTACCTCTTTGATACGTCAGCCAAAAAATCAACAGAACTTATATCCGGCTATTATAATTTTGAACCATTACTTTCGCCAAATGAAAACAAATTAATCTTTACTGGAAATACAGATGCTAATGATAAGCCTACGCTTCAGTATAAAGATTTAAGTAACGCAAGCAGTAAAGTATTTAGTCTTAATGTGGAAACATTTGCTAGCAAGTGTGCCTGGAATAGTGCTAGTACGGCAATCTACTGCGCTGTGCCGACAAGTTTGCCGATTAGTCAGACTCTCTATCAGGATTATCTTGATGCTAAGTTGAACAACTTAGATGCGATCTGGAGAATCAGCAGTGAATCTTTCGATGTAGAACAAATTATACCCGCACAAAAAATGTATGAAATTGATGCGCGTTATATGGTCGTTGGGAAAGATGACGCAACATTATATTTTATTAATCGTAGGGATGCCTATCACATTTGGGCTGTCAATCTACATCTCTTAGAAGTTTAACGCTTGAGACAAGTCAGGTTTGTTAAAAAGAGCTGGTGTATTAAACTAGCTTTTTTAAAAGGATGCATTGAAAAAGAAATGAGCAAATGAAAAAACTCCCTTGTGTTACTCGAGATGAATCTTCTTGATTTTACGCTCTATGGAAGTTTTTAATCGCTTGTGTTTTGTCAGTAAAGGGTCCTCCTGCAAAAGAAGATCAACAGATTTCTTTGCACGCTTTAGGAGTGTTACATCACTAAGGTTTGCAAATTTTAGTTCGGGGAGACCGTGTTGACGGGTGCCGAAGACTTCTCCTGGTCCACGCAGTTCAAGGTCTGTCTCTGCTAGCGCAAACCCATCATTGCTGGTTGTCATAGCATTGAGGCGAGTTTTGGATTCTCCTGTTGGTTTTTTAGTTGGAACCAAATAACAATAAGATTGCATGTCGCTTCGACCAACTCGACCCCGGAACTGATGAAGCTGAGCTAGGCCAAATCTCTCGGCGCCTTCGATAAGCATAATGGTCGCATTGGGCACATCAACGCCAACCTCCACGACAGAGGTCGCGACCAAAACATCAAACTGTTTATTCATGAAGTCTTGCATGATAGATTCTTTTTGGGGAGATTTCATGCGGCCATGAAGTGTTTCAATTCTTGCCTTGGGCAGGCCCTCTTTTCGAAGTAGCTCTACAACAGATTCCACAGACTTTGTTTCTAGTTTTTCAGAATCCTCAATCAAAGGACAGACTACAAAAACTTGTTCGCCAGCCTTGATTCTTGTTTGGACAAAATCGTACATATCTTTTTTGGCATCAGCTTCAGTGATCAGATGAGTTTCGACAGGTTTTCTGTTCTTAGGGAGCGTCTTAATAAGTGAAAGATCAAGATCGCCATAAACAGCGAGTGCCATGGTACGGGGGATTGGAGTGGCGGTCATAGAGAGAAGGTGAGGGAAACGACGCGGAACTTTTTCTTTGAGAAGACGACGCTGCTCAACGCCAAAACGATGCTGTTCATCAACGATAAAAAGGCCGAGCTGATGGAATTTCACATCAGGTTGGAGCAGGGCATGGGTCCCGATGATTAGGTCGACTGTGCCGATTTCCAGTTCGCGGAGCATTTGATCGCGCGTAGCTCGTTTATTGATAAAGCGTGCTTCACCACCGACCAATAAGCCAATCGAAAGTTGGAAAGGTGCGAGCAATAAGCGCAAAGTCTTGAAATGTTGGCGTGCCAGGATTTCAGTGGGCGCTATTAACGCTGTCTGCACTCCGCCACGAACTGTATTGAGGAGTGCGCCGGCCGCGACAGCAGTTTTACCAGAGCCGACATCGCCTTCGATCAAGCGATTCATAGGATGTTTCTTTTCCATGTCTTGTAAGACCTCCCATAGAGTCTTCTTTTGATCATCAGTTAGTTCGTAAGGAAGTTGGCTTGTGTAAGAACGCATCAGCGCATTGTCAGTCGGAATCGGAAAAGATTTTTGTTTTTTGAGAAGCTCTTTGACCTGTTGCGTGTAAAGCTGAATTGTAAATATTTCTTCGAAGGCCAGTCTTTGACGTGCTTCTTGAAGTTTCTTGTCAGTAGTCGGAAAATGAACCTCTTTTACGGCTAGGTGATAAGAGGATAGCTTCTGTTGCTTGACGATAGTGTCTGGAAGAAGGTCTTTGAGCTGGGTAGCTAAAGGTAGCGCTTGTTTGATCCAATAACGTATTTGACGCTGCGTTAGGCCGCGTGTGAGGGGATAGACGGGCGTTATCCGACCCGTATGGGTTTGAGCTGATGTACTCGCCTGAACCTTTTCATAAGCCGGGCTCTGGATATAGACACCTCTTTTACCGGTGCTAATTTTCCCGCTTAAAAAAACTTTCGTGCCGGGAGGCAGGTTTTTTGTGACATACGGTTGGTTGAACCAAACTATGCGCAGGCGTTCAGTGCCATCTTTGATCCAGCCCTCTTGAATCGTCATGTTGCGTTTCCAGGCGCGACGGTTGTTTATCTTTTCTATCTCACCCGTGACGGTGACCTGCTCCGCGATCATAATTTCAGAAAGAGGAGTGGTCTTGGAAAAGTCATCGTAGCGACTTGGATAGTGTGTCAATAAGTCGGCGACACTTTCAATACCAAGATTGCCAAGAGCAGCGCCTGTTTTTGGGCCAACTCCGGCGATCAGTTCAACGGGATCTGTGAGTTTGAGTGACATGAGCTTTAATTATAACGCGGATTTCCTGGTTTCAGAAGTAGAAAAACCATCAAAATAAGTGGCCCACCATCCCCCTCCCGTCCACCCGCAGCTTAGCATGAACAGCATTAAATAATTATTAAGGCAAACAAAAAAGCGCTGATGTGCGCTTAGTTGTTAGTTAGTTATTCACTAGTCTTCCCGTCGAAATGCTCGTCGTCTGCTTCAGCCGCTGCTTTAGTAGCATGTAAGACTCCATCAGCATGTTCTGGTGGAGAGTAAATTGTATAGAGCTTGAGTGGTTCATCACCGGTATTGATTACATTATGATCTGCACCCGCAGGAACCGTAACAGAAATGCCATCTTCCAGCGTATATTCATTACCGTCGATAATTGCTTTGCCGGTGCCGGCTTCAACGCGGAAAAACTGGTCATGATCATCGTGAACTTCGGCGCCAATCTCTTCTCCAGCCTGCAAACTCATCAAAACGAGCTGGCTTTGTTTCGCCGTATAAAGAACTTTACGAAAATTATCGTTGGCGAGTGTTTCTTTCTCAAGATTAATAGAAAAACCTTTCATATAATGTATTTAGTTATTTAGATATTTATTATAACAAAAAACTGCACACTGTGCAGTTCCTTTCTCAAAACCTAAAGTTGATAACCCATATCCTGGGCTAGCTCTTCAAAAGTCATTGTCGCCCTTCTTTCTGCTGATTCTTGTGCGCCGGCAATTGACTCGTCAAATTTATTGAACAATTCGCGCAACGCAGTTTGTGATTTAAAATTAAGCATACTTGGCAGTTCTTCGGATAGTAGCGTTTTTCGGCCAAGGGAAAAATTAGCCTGCGATTCGGTCCACTGCTGCATCCTTACTTTATAAAAAACTTTTTGTTCCTCAGTTAGGGATATATTTTCTCGGAAAGCCTTAGCAATATCTAAATTCTCTTCTCGAAAAAGCGCATCACCTTCATTTTTGAAGGCCTCCGCACCGTCCATGCCGGCTCCGCCCAGGTCAGCTAGAGCGAGCGCATAAGAAATAATCTGTGAATCAGGCTTGAGATTAGGCTGAATTACTGTTTGATGCTCCACATCATAGCCGGGCACTGTTGCCATGATTCCTTCGGCGACAATATTCTTGTCGGCTTCAGAAAATATTTCAAGCCCCGCCTCTTTATTGGCCTTATCCAGCTTAGCGACGCCAAGTTCAGCACTAGTGGCTTCGTTGTGACTAGCCCGTCTCTGGCGAAAGATAATCTTATCATCAAAGCCGGGAAAATCCTTTTCAGCAGGATCCCATTCTTGCACTGTATCATGTTGCGAGGCAGTATAACGTCCCAGCTGCAGCGTGTACGCATCAACGATTTCTGGCTGATGCTTCTGGATCGTTTTCAAAATTCTTTCTGTGCGATCGATTACTGCTAGCGTATGCCTGCTATTATGAAAATCAAGGTTATCCTCAGGATTTTCGTTGTGCTCAAACTGATCAGCTAGTTCTCCAAGAGTGCTTTCAATCTGAGTTTCAATAACTTCATTAAAAAGACGCTCTGATCGCTCATGTTCCAGAGAGTGTTCAATGCTATGTGCAGAATCAACGGCAGCCATATTTAGAGTAGTTATTATGGTGTGCCCGGCAGGATTCGAACCTACGACCTCAAGCTCCGCAAGCTTGCGCTCTATCCAACTGAGCTACGAGCACGAAATTTGGATGAATAAAATCCGCATCTAAGACTGACACGGATCAGCTAAAATGTCAAATATTAGAAACGTAAGATGCGTGCGATCGTGTCAGTCGTATCCTCATCCATATCCATGTCTTCATGCAAATATTCTTTAAGAATATCGCGGATTTTACTTGGGTCTTCATCAGCTAGTTCAATCGACATAACAGTTGCCAGCTTTTTCTTCATTTGAAAGTTTAGTTTCTTCAAAGAAGGTGGGTCATACAAGACCCAAAACTTTTCAATGTCTTTATAGAAATGTTTGTTGTCTCCAACTTGAATGCCGTATTCATGGATGCTGAAAGGAATGACTTGAGGCTTGCGTTGAGCTAATACCAGCCAAACAACCGCACCAATAAAGAAAGCGATCGCAGCAACGTAATATCCCAAGAAGATCATCAAAGCGATCAAGAAGGCAGCGATCAAACCAAAAATAATAAACCAGTTGCGACCGCGCTGCATCTCCATGAATTCCGGCGCTTCCCAACCGCTAATTTCTTTTCCAAGATTTATTTCGTTTTGATTTGTTTCTGTATTATCTTTTGCCATTTTATATAAAAATTATTTGTTTCGCTATATTTAAGAGTATATCACAAAGCGGCTTCTCGTGTGGGGAGAATTAACCTTTATTTTAAGGCCTTAAAAACTAATTTAAGCTATTTCTTAGCAGGTTTCCAGTCTCTTTTCAGAAGCCAGATGATCAGGAATAGCAATCCTGGCAGGGCAACTAACGCAAAATACGGTCCGCGTGGCAACATTCCCCGAAGGATAAACATATAGACGTAGAATATTACAAAGCTGCCGAGAGTTATGATGGATCCCAAGAACTCTTTCTTCCAAACAAAGATGAGTCCCACGATAATTCCGATTGGGAAGAATAACATGCCGATCCATTCAGATACTGTAGGCCATGTTGCAACGCCTACACTGATGGCGTTCCAAACTTCACCGACCAGCATCACTGCTAGGAAGAGCAAACTGGCAACTGTCCAGATGCGTGCGATCCAGCGCAATACTGTTACGATGATATTTTTTTCATTTAATTTTTTTGTATTCATTGTATAAATTATTAACTGGCGGAGAGGGAGGGATTCGAACCCTCGAAGCGCTAATAAAAACGCTTAACGGCTTAGCAAGCCGCCGCTTTCAACCGCTCAGCCACCTCTCCAGTCAGGGTTGATAAATGCTTCCTGCGCAGTATAGCGTATATTTTTAACAAAGTCTAATCCCGTTTTCTTGTTTCAAATTCGAGGTAATTGTCCTGGATTACTCCTGAGTCAACCAACGCTTGATACTGTGCCGGATCTTTTTCATAAAGATAACGCACTAGTTTTCCTGGGACTTTTGCAATTGTCAGGCCATTCTCAGCTGCAAAATTCATGATACGCGTCACAGCATCTTCGATTTCTTCCTCGGTCTTAACATTGAGCTCGATCTCACCGACGTAATAATTCCATTCACCGAAATCGACATGATCAATATCGATCTTGAATCCTTGCATGTTGTATTTTTGCCTGACAGTATGATAGGTGACAAAGGGCATATACTCTTTTGCAGTCAAGCCCTCTTCAATAGTAAGCTCAGGATCTAAATCAAGATAGGCGCGAACAGTATCTTCATCGACCAGCTCGTCATAACGGTCAATTAAGTTATGGGCGATCGGTTTCTTGATCTCAAACTGGCCGTTGCGTTTGCGAACCCAGATATTTTTTGTGGTGAGAGAATACCGAGCATCATCATAGTAAGTATCCTCCATCTTAATTTCGCGTAAAAAATTTGCCTTCTTGAGGAAGGCTGGATGCGGATCTGTAATTTCAAATTTACGTTCAACTTCGATCATCTTTTGAACAATTTCGGAAATAAGATATTAGATACAAAATGCCAGGAATTGCCAGGATCAAAACAACAACTAGAATCGACTGATCAATCTCGCCTGCGCGAATTGCAAAAATGCTGATGTAAAAAGCAAGAGCGCTGATGATGACAGTCAGTCCTCCCGCGAATTCCCAAGCCCAAGCAATGATAAGGCCGGCTAAGAGTCCGATTGGCATGAAAATCATTGGAATAAATTCAACTGCTGTGACCGTGCCTTCGGCATGCGGGAAAAATATCTCAGCGCCAAACCAAAAGACCATAACTGCAATATAAACCAGACCAACAATGCGTGCGGTCCAAAACCAAGCCGGGGATTTATGTGTTTTAGATTTGTCCATAAGGTTATATTAATATATAATAATCATATTCGCAATTACCAGACTAGCCAAGGTAATTCACGCACTAAACACATTTTTATGAAAATAATAGTTACTGGAGGAGCAGGCTTCATAGGTAGTCACATTGTCGATGCCTTGATCAAAAAAGGTCATAAGGTTGTGGTGCTGGATGATCTTAGTACGGGCAAGAAAGAGTATGTAAATAAGAAGGCAAAATTTTACAAAATCAGCGTTACAGGAAATATCAATAAACTTTTCTTGAAAGAGAAGCCAAATCTTGTAATTCATGCGGCTGGTCAAGTGATGCTCAGGAAATCAATTGAAGATCCGGCAGATGATGCAAAACGAAATATCATCGGAACAATCAACGTGCTGGAAGGATGCCGAGTAAGCGGAGTCAAGAAGATTATTTATCTTTCAACCGGAGGAGCGCGCGTAGGAGAGCCGGAATATCTTCCTGTCGATGAGCTACATCCACTTAATCCTTGTTCGCCATACGGAATCTCCAAACACACAGCCGAGCACTACATTCATATGTACAGTTTGGTCTATGGTTTGAAGTATCTTATTTTTGGCTTCGGAAATGTCTATGGCCCGCGGGATGACTGGCGCACTAATCGCGTGACGACACTATTTGCATATTTGATGTTGCAAGGAAAGACTCCAACTATTTACGGAGACGGAGATCAGACACGAGACTTTATTTATGTTCAGGATCTGGTGGACTTTGTTGTGCGTAGTATAAATAAGAATCCAAAACATAAACTTTTTCATATAGCCAACGGAAAACAGGTGAGCGTAAATCAAATATATTCAGAGCTACAGAAGCTAACTAACTTTACAGGTCTCCCTCAGCATAAGAAGGCGATCAAGGGCGAGGTACGCGATATCAAGCTTGATACACGTCTTGCGCGCCGTGAGCTTGGCTGGAAGCCGAAATATACTTTGAAGCAGGGCTTGGCCGAGACAGTTGAATGGTTTAAGAGTCAGACTTAATCATTTTTTAGCATGGCGAATATTCAGTATTTTGCTAAATCTTTTGAGGATGACTTTGTACTCAAGACTTTGAAGGGCAAGAAGAAGATTAACTTCCAGTCCGTTGAGAATATTTTAAAAACTAAAACAATTAAACTAAATACTAAAAGCTTTGGACGAGAAAGGCGGCTGGCCTGTTCCTTTTTACATAAAAATTATCTGAAAACGTATCGTTCTCAAGGATTGATATTTACAACCAAACAAAAGCCAGACCATATTTATCCGTTTGACCTTGTGCTTTTATCCAATGCAGATAAAATAATTGTCCAGTATTACCGCATCAAGAAAAATCTGCATATCTATTACAATCATGAGCTGATCCCGGGGTTTGATAAGTTTGTTTTTAAAAACATCGATGCGCTGTTGAAGAAATTTCCTTCTTTAGATAAAGTGTGGAAAGAAGTAAACAAATTCAGGACAACGAAGGGGTACAAGGAACTGCCGAAGCAAAAATATAAACTCATCGAGTATAATGAGGTTATTTTTCATAAATCTGTGAAGATCGAGCCGGTGGCCATTTTCGGGTATCGAAAGATTGCGCGGGAGGTTGCCAAGAAGCATGTTCTTCCGCATTTTACTTCAGCGAAGATTTTTTATCAGTCTTTAAGTAAATAAGAAAAATGCCCAGTGGGCATTATGGCGGAGGGGGTGGGATTCGAACCCACGAGACCCTTGCGGGCCTACTGGTTTTCAAGACCAGCGCCTTCGACCGCTCGGCCACCCCTCCATGTTGAAATATCCATCTGAGTGTACATTATTTTAGCTTCTAAGTCAATCTGCCGCGCGCAAGAGACAGGCCGTAGATATTTTTGGCGCCGTTATTATGAAGTAGATTAGCGGCATAAGAAAGTGTAGCACCGCTAGTTAAGACATCATCGACTAGCAGGATATTTTTGTTGGTTACCTTTCGGGCAACAGAAAGAGCCCCCTTTAGGTTGGTAAGGCGTTCAGATTTTTTAAGATTCTGCTGAGGTTTGGTATTGCGTGTGCGCAGCAGAATATCTTCAGCAAGATCTGCACAAAGGAGGTGCGCTAAAGGTTTAGCAATAAGACTTGCCTGATTATAGCCGCGCTCTCGCAATCTTTGAGGAGAGAGCGGAATCGGAATGACCGTATCGACAAAGATTTTCTGTTCATGCAAGAGCTGGGCAAGATCATTAGAAAACAAAGAAGCAAGCTCGACCACGCCTTCATGTTTGAGCGCGTTGCAGAGTTTCCGGACAAAAGGATGGCTGTAGTCTAGCAGCGAATAAGCAGAATCCAGTCTAGTTTGTTTGCGGCAATGCGGGCAAGTTTGACCTCCAGTGTTTTTGAGGCAAGTAGGACAACGCTGAATATTTAGGCGCGGCAGTGCTTTCAGGCAAGCCTGACAAAGGCTCCGGCCTTCAATGCCACAGGCCAAACATTCCTTTGGAAAAATAAAATCCAAACAATAATGTTCCAAGATTGTTTTCATGCTCACCATACAGTAATAATATGAAAACGCGCATTAAATAAATATAAAAAAGTCCTTAAAATATTTTAATCTCTATTCCACCTGTAAGATCCGGTAAAATATACTAAGATAACTATATGGATGACACACATGCAGCAGAAAATTCTTTTGAAAAAGCTTGGAAATATGCCGAGCGCTTTTTGACGCAGCAACCGCGGACCAGCGGGCAGGTGCGGCGCAAGCTTAGTCAGCGTAGTTATAACGAAGAGATAATCGAGCAGGTGGTCGCAGAGCTAAAAGACTCTGGCTTCCTGGACGACCGCAAATATGCGGAGGATTACATTAATAACTCTGTATTCTATAGGCCGATGGGCCGGATCATGCTCAAACAAAAATTGGCCCAGCGCTTGCTTCATCCGGATGTCATTGAAAGTACAATGCAGGAATTTTTTACGGAAGATCAGGAACGCAAAGCTTTGCTCACAGCGTTTGAAAAGAAAGACGCGTTACTCAAAAACGAAAAAGACCCAAAAAAGAAAAAAGAAAAACTCGGCCGCTATCTGGCGAGCCGAGGGTTTCCTGCGGGTCTAATTTTAGAAATAATCAATAATTAGTTTCCCATCTCTCGGAGGCGCTTGATGCGCTCTTCAATCGGTGGATGAGTACTAAACAGGCGGAAAGTCTTCTCGCCTTTTTTACCTTTGGCGCCGGCTAGGTACAAGTGCATCGTGGCACTGTTTGTGCGGCGCATCGGCTCGGGGTATGCGGAGATTTTCTCGAGAGCACCAGCGAGCCCTTCAGGATAACGTGTCAACAGAGCGCCTGAGGCATCAGCCATGTATTCTCGCTTTCGAGAAACTGCAAACTTTATCAGCTGCGCAATGAGAGGTGCGAGGATCGCTAGTACTAAACCAATAATAACCAAAATTGCTCCGGCATTGCCATGATTACTGTTACTACTACGACGACCTAAAAAATTGGCGCGTAGTATAAAATGTGACATATACGCGATCAGTCCGACCAGGACTACCACGATCGTGCCAAACAAAATATCATAGTTTCCGACGTGGGAAAGTTCATGGGCGATCACGCCTTCGAGCTCGGCTTTCTCAAGTTTTTCAATCAAACCAGTCGTTAAAGCAATGCTGCCATGCTCCGGGTTGCGGCCAGTAGCAAAGGCATTAGGAGACGGATCATCGATAATGTAAACTTTTGGCTTAGGCAGACCCGCTGTGATCGACAGATTCTCGACCATGTTATGAATTTTCTTAGCCTGCAGACTATCTTCCTCAGCCAACGGTTTGGCGCCATTTAAAGCTAGTGCAATCTTGTCACTCGAAAAATAACTAACTAGAGCACTTGGTACAACAAACAACACTGCCAAGGTTGGAGCTACGATCTGCCACTCAGGATAAATCCAGCCAAACAATGCGCCGATCGCAATGATCAAGACAACGAAAAAGCCAATCAAAAAGAAAGACTTCCATTTATTTTTACCAATATGGGTATAGGTCGTTGCCATAAAAAGAAATATCTAAACAGGCCGGGAGCAATCCATAAGGACTACCGAACCGGCCTGTAATTAGAAATTAAAACTGAACTTTCGGTGCTTCTTTCTCAGCTTCATCATCAAGTTCGAAGAAATCAGATTTCTTGAAGCGGAACATACCAGCCACAATGTTGGAAGGGAAGACCTCCTGTTTTGTGTTGAAGTCCCGAACGTTGCCGTTGTAGAAGCGGCGGGATGCTGAAATCTTGTTTTCCGTGTCAGACAATTCTTCCTGAAGTTCCAAGAAGTTTGTGTTTGCCTTAAGTTCCGGGTAATTTTCCGCAACCGCGAACAAAGACTTCAAGGTATTGGTCAGCATATTTTCTGCTTTACCAGCTTTCTCCGGACTGACCTCTTGCGCCTTGATCGCGTTAGCGCGCGCTTCAGTTACTTCACGGAAAACTTTGTCCTCATGCTTTGCGTAACCTTTGACTGTTTCAATCAGGTTAGGAATCAAATCATGGCGGCGTTTGAGCTGCACATCAATGTCAGACCAAGCCTCCTTAACTCGATTTCTCAAGGTTACCAGGCCATTATAGACAGCAATCAGCCAAATGACGATAATCGCGACTACAATAACTATAATCCAAAGAATAATCATATTGTTTAGTTAATTAGGGATAATCTAATTCTAGGCAAAAACGAGGAAAATTACCAGTTTTGGCGCCATTTTATACACAATATCACCTTGAAATTAGGGCCTATTTATCATATAATTAAATCACATAAAGCTCGTAATTTGAGACATTAATGGGCAATAAAGCAGTATATTTACTGCATGGCTTTCAAAAGAGGCAATAGCACTCTAAAAAAGGTCAATTTTTGTATGTTCTTGCCTTATATTTGGCTAAGTAGAGCTATATTCAATGAATAATACTACCAAAAAATGGCTACAATGGGTTAAGGATCCCCTTACTATACTAGGAATAATACTTGTCGGAGCAATACTTGCTGGGGCTGTTATTTTATTTCAGCAAAAAGGGCCTGCAAGTGCCCAATTCGGCATCGGGATAGAGATTGAGGATCCTAAATTTGGTGCAGAGCCGGATCCGGACCCTGAAGTTGAAGACGCTCCAGCGACAGTTCACGGCCGAATCTACTTTGATAATGTGCCATACGGCATTTATAGCGTCTCTGGAGATACTCCAGATGAACCTATTAATGGGGTAGAAGTACAATTATTAGACGCAGGCAGCAATGTTTTAGTAACAGATACGACAGAAAATGGTGGGACCTTCGAATTTACAACAGCAACACTATCAGAGGCGACAGTATTCCAGATAGATATTCTCACAGAGCTAGAGGACTCTGGATATTACAAAAGCGCGGGACCAGATGTGCCGATGCAAATAATACTGAATCCAGGACAAGATTTAAATAGTGAAAGTCTTGTCTACTTCGGGTACACGCTCGTGCCACCCGGATTTTTCCAGACTCGTCGGGGAGACGTGCACAGCAATGGTTTGGATGAAAATGGATTGTTCGATCCAGATAGTTATGGTATCGCCAATCATTATCCTGGTCTGAATTGTATTCAGTCAATCGACACGGATGGAGACGGCAACCCGGACATGATCAACATTGATTCGGCTGACGAAGCTTGTTCAGCAGAATTTCTTGTGACCACCCAAAATAATATTTTCAACTTTTTCACGCGCAGCGAGACAGAAAGAGTAGGGGAGGATTGGCTCTGGGGAGATGACATTCGAGCAGGTAATCCATTTGAAGACTCTTACTATGATCTTGGTACTCCATTTGTTGATATGAGCTTGGCGCTGGGCGCTCCAACTAAAAGTGATATCGATAACATCAAGAAAAGTGTTGCCGAAAATTGCCTTATTAATGTGGATTCACTAGGAGAGATCAATTTCAATGACACGCCGTATGCTGACTGCGATTTCATATATCGCAACGGAGATCTTGAACTCACCGGTACCCCAACAAAAATAACTGGTCGTGGCACATTGATCGTGTCAGAAAACCTTACGGTCGGTGGTAATATCGAATATGACCGTCAAAACTATTTCACAATCGAAAGCATGGACTCATTTGGACTGATCATCGAGGGTAATCTGATCATCAAGCCTAATGTTGACCGCATCGTGGGAGCATTCTTTGTTGGCTCTGAAATATTTACAAACAATAACGCAGAATAATGAGCAAGCTAGCTGATAAATTCAAAGAAAACAAAACAAGCCTGATGAAGATCGGCATGTTGTCTGTGCTAGTCATCCTTTTGGGCGTGATTTTGATCCAAGTTGAGATCCCTCAGACTGCGGTGTCTCAACAAGGCGATCTAGAAGACGAGAATCAACCAATAGACAGGCTGCGAGCCTTTCAAGACGGAGTTGCATCTAATGCCTGCGAAACGCCAGCAATTTTCATAACAGACCCAACTAGGTATGACGATGAAGATGTTGATTATGTAGGACAGACCTATGCTTACAGTGTTGATCTCTCGGAAGAGCTGGCTTCTACTGCCAATGGAACACCGCCTATTAACTTTGGAGGAGATTCTATTACGTACGGAGAGGGGAGTGTTTATATATCCAATCGCGCCAATTCAGATGTGAATAGTCAGATTTTCCGTTTGGCGCCGCACTTCAAAACTGAAACCGACGACGGGTACTTCCAATCTTTAAATAGTTATACGGGAGGTGGCTCTGCGGAGCGCATTAATTATATTCACTTTGGGTACGGATCTTTATACGCTCAACAATTTACCACAGAAGTTATTAAAAAGTTTTTACCTGACCTCAGCAGCTCGATATCAGTGAGTAATGATAACGGCAGCTTAGCAATAGAAAGCGGTGATAATTTTATTTATTCGATATCTGATGACAGAAATAGCATTTTTCAATTTACAACCGGTGTTGATAATACGTTTGAGAAAATTAAAGACGTATGGGGCAGCGGAAACAATATTACCGCCGCGGGCAACGGAAATATTTATAGTATAGATAAGCCGGATACGGAAAGTTATGCTGATATTCTTGATTTTCACAAGCTAGAACTTACTGACGATAATGATTTGAGTACTTTATTGCCAACCATTACGGGGGTAATTAATAGTAAAGAAATTTCTCTGGAAGATATTGTATATTATAAAGGATTTCTTTATGGAACTATCTATGGTAATCCATTAGCAAATCAACCGGAACCGGATATAGATGAAGACGACATTGAAGAGAATATTCATACTTATAAAATTGATCCGGAAACTTTTGAAATTTTGGCGACCGCTGATGTTGGAGGAGAGTCCATAATTGGTTTTAATGGATCGATCTATGTTTCTTCGGGTTTTTATCCAGATAAGAGTCTTGGGTCTGATTATCATCCTGACTTACACCCTCAGGTGACCTATCGACTTGATGCTGACGATCTTAATGAGAGCGATCCTGAGAATATAGATAAATTATCTGGCATCGGAGGATTTTTAGCCGCGCCTAATTGTTCTAGTCATATTGAGGGACATGTTTTCTTTGACCAAAACTCCAATGGACAATACGATAATGGAGAAACCAAACTTCCAAACCCTCCGATTGAGTCTGTCACAATTGCGCTTCTTGATGAGGAGGGAAATAGTATCGGGGAGGAAGATATTGTTATTACAAATAATGAAGGCTTCTTTGCCTTCTATGACATTGAAGTCGTAGGTGGGACACGGGCACTGCAATTGCTTATAAGAAATCATGATGAGATTCTTGGTGCTGGATTTCAGGCATCCACCAGTGAAGATTTACCTTACAGCGCAAGTTCGCCATATTTCTTTGACCTGCCAGCGGAAAGTTCCATACCTGTTTATTTTGGATATGCTTTGGGTAGTGGCGCGGCTACAAACACTCTCACCGTCGAAGGCGAATTTATCGCGCCGAAAGTTAATTTTGATCGTTAGTAGGTTTTACTATGACACAGACACGCTTCAAAAAACTCCAGTCACTTTCTCACAAACCTGTCTTCAAGGTCGGCTTGTTTGTTTTGGTAATCGCGGTGGCGAGCGGAATCGCGTTTACGCAGTATTTTGACACGACGACAGCTGCTACTAGTACGGATCCAGAACAAGGCATCTGGACGGACTCATTTACAGATGATGACGGTTTAGAGAGCACTAGTGATGCCGATGAAGGCTTGGTGCAAATTCAAAACCTCAAAATCAACAGCGCTCTTGATAGAGTTGAACTTTTTAGTGCTGGCTCTCAAGGCTCAGCGATCGCCAAAATTCCGCCTATCGCTGTACAAAATTGGGAAGACTTTTCAGTTTCTGGCGGAGGAGACTTAGTAAGGTTTTACGTATTATATGAAAATGCATCAGGTGACTGGGTGAGAGTTAATAAATCATTATTGCCGGATGATACTGTAAAATTTGGCAATAACGACACAGGATATAAATTCACAGGTGGCAATCTGAATGTAGATATAAGTGCGCTTTCTGTTGTGGATTATCCCGCCCTTCGCATGCAGGTTGTTTTCCCAGCAGGAAGTAGCACTGATTATTTAGATGAGTGGACATTAAATTGGTTGCCCAAACCAGGAGCAACGATTGATGTTCTCATGCCGGCGACTACTTATGGTGACTCTATGATGAGAATTAAAATACAGATATACAATTCCGGTCCAACGCTTGAAAATACAATCTTGAAAGTAAATAATTTGCCAATAGCATCATGTCCCGATGCGTCGGGAGTAAGTATTAGCGCTTCTAATGATCTTGTTGCTCTGTGTCAAAGTCCGTTGCGTGACGCCGATTACGATGGTGTAGAACCGCATCTATATAGGGGTCCAAATGACTTTGGAAATTCTAAAGGGGATTTTCAAGATCTAAATATTGCCCGTACGCCACTTCCTCCCCTTGATGGAACGGATTATCCACGCATGTATAATAGCTACGGTCAAGCTATGGATTTCTTCAAGAATCGCTACGACGCAACTTATCTTTCGTCAACAAATGACGGGATATTTAACGGCAAGACTACATACGATCCGAGAGATGATGAAATCATTTGGAATCTTGGTGATATTTCCGGAGGTACAACGGAAGTTATTTATTCTATCTATGTGTCCAAAGGTTTTGTGGATGCTGGTCTCTTAACGCAGCTAGAAAATGATGTTGAACTATGGGCTACTGTGGGTGGGTCATCCCAATTGATTTCTACTAATTCTGAAGATGTATCCTCTAAAGTTCAAAGTTTCGGAAATAGAATACTTATAGCGCCCGCTTCTCAAAATATGGAAGGCAACGTTGGTGAAAAAGCTTGGTTAACATTTGGAATATACAATTCCCAGTCCGGTACTGGATCAGAGAGCGCACCATATTTACAGCCAGGTTATTCCGATCTGTATGGTGTTACATTTAAGGTAACTTTACCAGATGAATTAGTGTATGTTCCCGACGATAGTTTAAACTCTAGTTTTAGTTATAAAGTCATTGATAAGTATACAGGTATAGAACTAGGTGATCCGGATTATTATAACGGCTGGATGCATTATCACCCTCCTGAAACTTTCGCTCCCTGTTCATTTGGGATAGGAACTGGCTCATACCCGTGTTCCTATTCTAGTTCAAATGCTAAATTTATAGCCGTAGGTAGCGATGTACGAGCACATTCTTTCGAAAGAGCCGATGGGCCAGAATTTGTACAGAATGGACAAGAGCTTTCTTGGTATATACCGCGTTTCGCACCGGGCTTATTCCAATTCAGTATTAAAGTTGAATTAACAGCGCCTTTAGCAGAGGGTACTAAATTATACTGTGGCGCTGATACAGCGCAACTTGATGTTGTATATCCAGACATTGGTAATATTGATGATCTTGGTATATATGAACAATTTGATGAAGCCTGTACAATCACGCAAGCACCTTTAATTAATAAGCCAGTTCTTTCTTATAACGGGGGGATAGCAACGATCGTTGAGGATGATGGCCGCATTCACTCTAACCATACGTCTGTTAAAATCTATAATAGAAATGATGAGTTTGTCGGCCCATTCAAACAAACAAAATTATTTATGCGTTTGTCTAGAAATAATTTTCAAACTACAGGACTAGTTTCAGATTATATAAATAATCCACACCCTCAATTAACATCTGATGTCTTATCAAATCCAGTACTGGCACATACGCGCATAAATATTACAGATCAAATCAATGAAAGACTTCACGATTGGACTTGTCCATACGGAGCGGGTAATTGCGGCGCTATAAATGAATCTGATCATCCTAATGGTGATTGGGAAAGTGGCGCATTATACAGTCAGAGATACTATCCAGGTTCTGGATTTTATCATTATCTTGGTTATTATCACGATTGGGCTTCAGATAATATTGACTGGCCGGATGATTACAAAAGTATGCTAGAAGCCGATGGATCTAATTGGGACATGCTGGAAGAAAGTCCTTTCTTGGTGGATGGGAGTGAAGATTTTACGGTTTATGTCAGTGATTCCACTTGTGAGCCTGGAGATTTAGATGCCGATTGTCCGGGAATAAATACTATTGATCCAGCAGTGCGTAATATTTACAAAACTCCATATCCGGTATTTTCGCAAAATGGTGAGTATTTTGATGTCGATTCAGGTACGCCAGTTGATGACTCATGGTGTAAGTGGGATATCATAAAGAACAATACAACTTCTACAAACACTCCCTGTGGTTATAGACCACAAGATATTGCCTGGATTGTTTATATTGATGACGCAGAGCTCCCTATCTCGGGGGATCGTACATATAGAGCTAGTATTGAAATAGATGATGGTACTTCTGAGAATTCAGAAGTAGGCAAGACAATTGGCAGGTTGATGCGTGTTGAAGCAACTAGTGTAAAAGGGATCGAAGAGACTAGATGGTGGGGTGCTATGGATTTCATTAACAACGCAGATGTAAAAGTTTTACCTCATTCTGTTGAGCCTGAGATAAAATTTGGAAAAGAGCCGGTTGCAGCCGCTATTAGGCCGGGAGAAGATGTTGAATGGTATGTTGGTCTCTGGGACACTAACGGAACATTATGGATGCAGGACAGTAGAATGTGGATTAGAATTCCAGAGGACGTTGAATTTAAGGATATAATACCGTGTAGACAAGGTGCATGTTATATTGCCGGTGAAGCAATTGAACAACGCTATTTCTATTCCAGTGCAGCTGACCGTCCAGATTTTGTCAAGCCACCTGATGCTCATGATTATGTTGGAGGCAATGATATGTCTTGGACTGAAACTCCATCCAGTGACATAAAATGGGTAATGGTCTGGTCGCCTACAGTGCCTAACACAGTTTTTGGGGGAGCTCAAGTTAAGTTAACAACAACAATTAGAAATAGCGCACCCGCTGGTGCTGAGATAACACTTAGCGCGTGGGGTGATTGTGATGATGGTGTCTTCTATCCTCATGGTAATCCAGATCCCAATCCACAAGAAGATCCCGTGATCTATCCGGCAAATGCTAAAGTTTTCAAAGAAGATTTTTGTCCAGACGACCCGGTAGAAAACTCATACAGCATAACTACGGAAAGCGATATTGCAGTAAGTATTACTAAAGTCGGACCCCCACAGATGTCGATAGGTAGTGAGGTGCCGTTCGGGATAAGTATTGAAAACACGGGTAACGATACAGTTAATAATGCTTATGTAATTGATCGTGTTCCAAGAATATCTGAGTTAACAGGGTTACCTACTGATGAAACTTCCTTTGTGAGTGCATCAGATCCTGACGATACCGAGCCTGTGACTGTTTATTATTCCACGTATGAAGATGATGATAATAATTTAGCTAACGGTTATCAGCGGCCAGAATTTGACATAGGCAACATCGATACAAGTATGTGGTCTAAGACGTCGCCCGCAAATCCTGCTGATGTTCGACATGTACTATGGTGGATCGGAGATTTTGCATCTCTCGAATCTTATAATTTAGAATTTGTAGTGCAGCCAGATGAAGACTCTGCCTTTGTGGTCAATAATGCTACTCTTGTTTCTGATCAAGAAACTATAACAGCTCAGTCAAATACAGTAACTATTTCTAATAACCCTATCGCTACAGTGACTAAGGTGCAGCGTAATCGGCCGCCATATGATGTAGATGCTCAAACAGAGATACCTGCCGGAGTAGAATTTGCATATGATTTAAGGATCACAAATAATAATGAAAATGAGCCTCTGGTTTCAGTAACGCTGGTAGATCAATTACCGGTTGGTATTCAGGTAATACCTGAGTATCTAGATGATGAGTGCACAGTAGAACAAGGTCACGATGACATTGGTGATATTATCACTTGCAAAATTGCCGAGTCAATATATGGTCAGTATTCTATATCATTAAGCGTTATTGCTGATCCATCATTAATTGACGAAACAGTATGGGATACTGTTACGATCTATGACCTATTTGGTTTTCAGTTGTTTACTGAAACATGTCCGACTACAGTATTAGATTTGAATCTGCCGGTACCGCCAGACAATGGTTGTGCCGAGGGAGCAGGAGAGTGTCTCATCTTAGATCCGCGCATCTACTTCATGGCTCCTCCCGGCTTTACCGCGGGAGTTAATCCAACTTGGCGGGAAGTCAGATCACAATTTTAGACAAACAAAAACCGATCCTTAAGTGATCGGTTTTTATTATTATTAAAATTCCTCCGTTTGTTGAATGTCTTGGAAATTTGGAGCATTAGCAAGCTCGAACCTTCCAAATGAAAATTCTGTTTTAATTAACAGCGCATTGTATTCCGGATTAAAATATAAAACAATATTAAGAACGGCATCGAAATTTTCAATCTCAGCGTTGATTACTGCGTAATTTTTGTCGAAAAATTTAACTTCATCGACAATTTTCCACCCAATTTTATCTACTTGGTCTCTAAGTTGATTAAAAATTATGTCTATATCTTTGTCAGTTTTTTGAATAAAATAATGAGCATTTCCTATTTCTACTTCATTAACTATTGGCAAGGCAAGAGAAGCGGATATGCGTATGATCGACTCGTTAATCAAAAATGGGATATATGAATCTAACGCAAAATAATTTTCGCTCCAGAATAAATCTTCGCCCTCAAAATAAGCGACCTTAACCACATCTTGTGGCTGATATATAGCGTTATTCTCATTTTCATAAGCTTTGATCAATTCATCTTGGGGTGTCACAGAAGTTCTGTCTTTAAAGATGACGAGAAATATAATAACAGCGATAACGACGACCGCAGCTATAACTAAAGTCCAAAGTCGCCAATTCAGAGGTTGACGGCGCGTGATCAGGGGAGTTTTTTGGTTATTCATAAAAATTAAGGTTTCTAACTAAAAGATTAACATAATTTAACTGTTTTTTAGTTGTGCATAGAAAATTGGCTTAAAAATGTAATAAAAACACCAAAAACTATTGACAAATATATAACAATATTGTCTAATAATCCAATTTTAGGAAACTATAATAAAGTTGATTAGTGTGGATAAGAACGTTGTTTTGCAGGCTTGTTCGTGGCATAATTAACGCAAGAAATCTAAAGCAATTAAGAGGCTATCGATTTCTTGCATTACTTCCCAAAATTTTTCCGAGAAGATATCTTCTCGTGTTGCTGTTAAGGCAAATTAAGCAAGAACTCACCAACATGGGACTATTTGGATCCAAACCAAGCATTCTCGGAGTCGATATTGGGACTGCGAGCGTTAAAGCTGTACTTTTGCGTAAGCAGGACGGTACTTTTCAATTGGGAGCACTGGGCGAAAATGTTTTGCGAACGAACTATTTGCACGGCAGAGGTGAACAATTTATCTCTGAAACAGTAAATAGTCTGACGCAATTATTCGCGCAGATGCGACTAAAGTCCAAAGATTTGCGGCATATTGTCGTGGGGATTCCGGGGAACCTGGCATTCTCGACTGTAATTTCTGTGCCGGATGGTTCTTGGCAGCAGCTCAATCAGGCAGTATTTTCTGTCGCGGAAAAATATATTCCGGCAGATATCGATACAGTCAGTCTGAGTTGGGCGCCTCTCCAGACTATCACCGGTCCAAATGGACAAGCACAGCGCGAGATTTATCTCGTTGCCTTCTCGCAAGAAGTCCTCGCGATCTATCAGCAGATCATTTCGCAAGTGGGTAACAAAGCTCCACTTTTCGAGCTCAATGCTTTCGCGCAAGCGCGAGCAACGATCGGGTCGGACCAGGTCAACACGCTTCTGGTAGATATCGGCTCGGACGTGAGCGAGATCTCGATTATCGAGCAAGGAATCGTTCGCCTTAACCGAATTGTAAATACGGGAAGCCGGATGATCACTGAACGGCTGATGGACAAGCTTAGTATGGAAGCCAGCGAAGCTGAAAAGCAGAAACGCGAAATGGGGCTTGACCGCGCCAATCTACTCGAGACCGTGCCGAGCATAGTTCAGACCGAAGTCGACAAGATTGCACTCGAGATTGACCGCATCCGGAAGCGTTATATCCAAACCACGCAAAAAAACATCGAAAGACTGATCGTTTTAGGCGGGGGAGGACATATCCGCGACCTGGATTACTACCTCGGACGAAAGTTGAACCTAGCATCATTTGCGGCTACGCCGTGGCAGCGCGTCAGTTATGACAAGCGCCGGCAAAAAGCCTTGCTTGCCAAGGGTTCAGACTACGCCACCGCTATCGGACTTGCAATGTACCCAATCAGCTAATTTAAATACTACTTTCTAATTTCATTCTTCATTAATCACTAAATCAGTGCCTAACGGAACACCTCCAATACAACCAACTCAACCGAAACCTGTTGCTCCTGTTCAACCAGGGGCTCCGCGTCCAGTCGGTCCTCTCGCAGGACCGCGTCCTGGAATGCCGCCAGCAGGTGCTCTCACACGCAAGCCGCCTGTGAAAGTTAAGAAGCCAGCCACAGCACGCTGGCGCGCTACCACGAATTTGATTTCGGTAGTGTTAATTATTCTTGCGATTCTAGCATACGGCCTGATGTTCTTCCTGAATAGTTCCCGTGAACGCACTATCACCAATTTGAACAACCAAATTGACGAGGTTGTATCTGATCTGGCAAAGATTGAGAGCCAGCGCTTAGCGGCCGAGACTCTCGCAGCTCAGCTCGATAACGAAGAGGCTTTGCTCAACCGGCACGTTGCCTGGAGCGAACTTCTCAAGAAGTTATCCGATAATACGCCGCGTAAAGTCAACTTCACAGAGTTTGCGGCAGATCTTGATGGCTACGTAACAGTCTCTGGATTTGCGCAGACCATGAGCGAGCTTGCGAAATTAACACAGTCGCTAGAGGATTCGCCAGAGTTCAACGACGTTAACGTGAGCGGAGTCGAGCTCACAGCTGTAAAGCGTCCTAACGGCGGCACCGTTGCGGTCTTCTCCTTCCGAGCCAGCTTCTTGTTTGAGCCGGAAGTCTTGAGACCTTCTTCATCTATCTAAGCTAATACATAATTACAATGGCTGACCTAAAACCCAACCCAGAACCAAAAGTTAAGAAGGGATTAAACCCACTCTATCTTTTGCTCTTAGCCCTGATCGTCGCGATCGGTGGTTATTTCCTTTTCATTCAACCAGAGATTGACAACTACTCAGTAAATGGTGATCAGATCACTTCTCTCAAGGCAGAGCTTCAGGTGCAACAGGACAAAAAAGATCGCGCCAACCGCTTAATCGCGGAGTATGAAAGCCTTCCAGAGTCCGATCCAGACCTTCAACGTATTTCCCGCGCATTGCCGCTCGGAAAAAACTTCGAAGAATTGTTGGTAACACTTGAAGGGATTGCATACGGAACAGGTCTTGACCTGAACTTGTCGTCAGTGCGCTTCCAAGACAATACCGAGACCAATCGTGCGCTCCAAGAAATCACATTCACACTGGACCTGGTCGGAAACTCCAGCAATCTTGCTCCTTTCTTAGAGCAGATTGAAAAGAATGTTCGTCTCATGGATGTGCAGTCTGTCCGCGTTTCAGGCGGAGATGATGCAGCGGCTCAAAGGATCCTGCTCACCGCTCAGACTTACTATCTGAAGTCAGACGCCCTGCTTCAGTAAGCTAATTAACTAACTACTTTGAAAATGCCAAACGGCACACCACAACAACCAATCTCACCAACCGGAAAGCCATTTACGCCTCCGCAGCCAATGCGACCAGGCGTACCTAACGCTGCACCGGTGGCTCCTGCGCCAATGCCAGGTAAACCATTCATTAGGCCAGCTGCTGCGCGTCCGCAAATGCGTCCACCAAAGCCAATGAGACCAGGCAAGGTTCCAAAGGGCCCGAAAGCTCCTAAAAAAGGACGCGGCGGCTTGATCACCCTGATTATTATTTTGATCATTGTAGTTCTAGGAGGCGGCGGATTTGCAGCCTGGTACTATGACTTGATTCCAGGTTTTTCCAGGACTCCAGACTCGGCAACAGAAGTTTCTGCACCAAGCCTTACTGATGAGACCACCACAACTGCGGATACAGATATTGAAACTCCGGCAATTGAAGAAGAGGTAACAACTGATGAAGAAACGACAACTACAGACGAGGATGTTACAACTATTGAAACACCAGTTGTCACAGCGCCGCTCTCATCCGACCTCTATAACTTTGGAGTTTTGAGCAGTGAAGAATATCGCAGGTTGCGCACATTTGGTGCATATCCTTTGACGATTTCTCCAGACGATCTTGGTCAAGATAATCTCTTCAAGCCTTTCTTCTAAAATAAACTATGGCGGACCAATTTTTCTCGGAAGATACAGCACGTATGCCGGCAGCAGATCAAGCAGCTGTAGCGGCTGCTTCTGTTCCTCAAGAACCGGCTGTTGTACCACAGTCGGTAACTGCTGTTTCTGAGACGGTTCGAAGTCAGGGAGATACTACCAGCGATCTTCTCCAAAATCTAGTTTCAAACGGATTGCTAACGCAAGATCAACAAGCTGAATTGGTCAGTGCCTCTCAAACAGAGGGTTTGCCAGTTGAGCAGATTATTCGCGATCGTAAATTAGTAGATGAAGAGGGTTTGGTTCAGGCAAGAGCAAAAGTATTGGGACTGCCATATATCAATCTTTCAACGCTTAATATTCAGAAAGATATCCTGAATGAGTTGCCGAAAGATGTTGCACAGAATTATCAGATACTTGTCTTTGAGAAAGCGGGGGAAATATTGCGCATTGGCGTTGTAAATCCTGAGGACTTTAGAGCATTGGAGGCGATCGAATTTCTAGCCGAAAAAAATCAGCTCAAGACAGAGATCTATATGATCTCGCAGACAAGTTTTGCATCCGGTTTCCAACAATATGAAACATTGCAGCTAGAGGTTAAAGAGGCTTTGGGAGAGGCAGAAGATCGCATTGACTTGGATGAGCTGGCGAGTGGCATTGATGTGAAGGAGGTGCAGGAAGTTGTTACTGAAGCACCGATTAGCAAGACAGTTGCCGTCATCATAAAACATGCCGTCGAAGGTCGTGCTTCCGATATTCATATTGAACCATTAGAGAGTCAGATTCGTGTTCGTTATCGAGTGGATGGCATCATGTACTCTACATTAGACTTACCGAAGCATATTTTGCCGGAGATTGTTTCGCGTATTAAAATTTTAGCTAACTTAAAGATTGACGAGAAGCGTTTGCCGCAGGATGGTCGTTTTCGTTCAACTGTCGGCCAAAAGAGGATTGACTTCCGTGTTTCTACATTCCCAACTGTGAACGGTGAAAAAGTCGTGTTGCGCGTCTTGGATCGCACGGCTGGTATTGCAACATTTGAAGACTTGGGATTGGTGGGTTCACGAAGAGTCGCGGTGAACGACGCGATCCATCGTCCTTATGGAATGATGCTCATGACTGGTCCGACTGGCTCAGGTAAAACCACAACGCTTTATTCCGCGATCAGCGTGATTAATAAGATAGATGTTAATATCGTGACCTTGGAAGATCCGGTGGAGTATTATCTTGAAGGAATTGCCCAGGCCCAGATCAAGGAAGAGATCGGCCTGACATTTGCAAACGGCTTGCGTTCAATTTTACGCCAAGACCCGGACATTATCATGCTTGGAGAAATCCGTGACGGAGAAACTGCTCAGATTGCAGTCAACTCCGCTCTGACCGGACACCTGGTCTTAAGTACGCTTCACACAAACAGCGCCGCTGGAGCCCTGCCTCGTCTCGTAGACCTAGGAGTCGAGCCATTCTTGCTCGCATCTTCCGTGAATCTGATGGCAGCCCAGCGACTAGTGCGCCGCATTTGCGACAGTTGTAAAAAACAATCCGTAGCTCCTGCTCCAAAGATCGCAGAATACATCAAAGAAGAGTACGCCAAGCTTCCAGACTCAGAAAAGCAGCAAGTGCCTTTGCCGGATCCAATCCGCATTATACAAGCAGAAAAATGCGGACGTTGCGGAGGTACAGGCTACCAAGGCCGCATCGCAATTTTTGAAACAATTCCCTTTACCGACACACTTAAAGAAACATTCCTGGACAAGCCTTCCACGGGCGTCATCGAAAGACAATCACGTACGGAAGGAAATATCTCCATGATCCAGGACGGAATTTTAAAAATTATCCAAGGATACACGACTGTCGAAGAAGTTATTCGTGTAACCAAAGCTTAACTAACTAATACTATCTATATGGCTAATAAACCAAAAATTCTCTTAATCGAAGATGACAGCTTCTTGTCCAGCATGTACGTCACTAAGCTGGAGATTTCCGGTTTTGATGTGGAAGCAGCCGAAGACGGAGAAACTGGCTTAGAAAAAGTTAAAAGCTACAGCCCAGACTTGGTACTTTTAGATATTATTCTGCCTAAAATGAGCGGATTTGAGGTACTGGAAAGCATTCGCAAAGATGATGCCTATAAAGACATCCCGGTCATCATGCTCACCAACTTGTCGCAGCGCGATGATGTCGAGCGCGGACTCGATCTAGGAGCACAGGACTATCTCATCAAAGCACACTTCACACCGTCCGAGGTGGTTACAAAAATCAAGAAGTATCTTGGTTAGTTCTAACTAATTTATCGTAAGTACATATGGCCAATCCAGAAGAAACAACTAATCCTCTGAAAAAGGGTTTCAGAGGAATCTCTTTTCTAAACAAAATCAAGGTTCGTGATGTCGTTGTGATGACGCGCCAGTTTTCGGTGATGATTGACGCAGGCTTGCCGATCACACGCTCACTCGATGTTTTGATCAAGCAAACAGAGAACAAAAAACTTGCGATAGTCCTCGAAGAGGTTTCAGCAAAAGTTCAGGCGGGTTCTTCTTTGTCAAGTGCCTTCAAGCAATATCCGGAAGTCTTCTCTCAATTTTATGTATCTTTGATAGCTTCTGGTGAAACTGGAGGTAACTTAGCAGACTCCCTGCGTCAGCTTGCAGATCAGGTCGAGAAAAACCACGAGCTGACATCAAGTATCCGCAGCGCGTTGGTATATCCGGCGTTTATTGTGTCAGTTATTGTCGTGGTGGGTATCGTCCTGCTGATCTATGTTGTGCCACAGCTCCAGTCGGTCTTCGAAGAATCTGGTGTGCAGTTGCCATTATTTACACGTATGTTGATCGGTGTCAGTAATTTCCTTGTCAGTTTTTGGTGGATTATCATTATCGTTATTGCAGCTATCTGGTACGGATTCTATCGCTGGCTCAAGACTGTAAATGGTCGTGTTACATGGGATGGTTTCAAATTACGCATTCCGATTATCGGTAAGATCTTGCGTAAGATCTATGTCGCGCGTTTTACTCGCACCTTAGGAAGCTTGGTCGAGGGCCAGCTGCCGATTATCGAGTCGATTACAGTGGCTTCCGATGTCGTCAACAACGAAATTTATAAATCAATCCTGATGCAGACGGCCGAGCGCGTGAAGGCGGGTGATACGATCATTGCTGCGTTAAGTGAGCATTCTGAGATCCAGCCTTTGGTCACGCAATTGATCGGAGTAGGTGAGGAGACTGGACAATTAGGCTTCGTACTTACGAAGGTTGCAGACTTTTTCAAGGAAGAGGTCGATCGTGCTGTGAAAAACCTAACCAACCTGCTCGAGCCGGCCATCATCGTTTTACTAGCAGTAGCGGTTGCAGGCGTAGTCTTGTCGATCATTCAGCCGATCTACAACCTGACCAGCGCGATTTAAAAACCTTAAGTAAATTATTAATCTATAACGAGGGGAGGTGAACCAATGATGAAATATAGTAAATCACAAAAAGGATTTACACTGATCGAATTACTTATCGTGATTGCGATCATTGGTATCCTCGCCGCTGTTATTTTGATAGCTTTGGCTGGTGCGCGTCAGCGTGCCCGTGATGCCGCTCGTAAGAGTGACGTCGACTCCATTCAGAATGCTGTAGAGCTTTATGCTAGTGATACGGGTAAATATCCTGCTGGATTGGTTGACGTAGCAACCACTGAGTATTTTGCTGGTGGAACCTTGCCTACCGATCCTTTGTTTGGAACAGAGTACAACTATGACGCTGATGACGATGGATCTATTTATTGTGTCTGGGCAGAGCTAGAACGAGATATAGAGCTTGTAGTTGATGGTGTAACAGAAACAGGACCATGGTTTGCAAATGGACCTGGTTGTCTAGGAGATCCAACTGATTACACGGGCTTCAGTTTATAAGCGTTCAAGTTAAGCTTATATTTTGAGTAAATCATATCTGATGAGAATTTCGATTCTCATCAGGAACGATCTACTGATAAACCTATGACCATTTACATTTTTTCCATCATTGCTGTGTTGATTCTCGGCATTTTGGTTGGTAGTTTTTTAAACACTGTGATATTCCGATCACCAAAGAAGAATTCTTCTGTGCGAGGTCGTTCATATTGTCCAAAATGCAAAGAGCAGCTCAAGGCCAAGGATTTAATCCCGATATTTTCTTGGATTTTACTCAGAGGAAAATGTCGTTATTGCCAGCAAAAGATCAGTACGCAATATTTACTAATTGAGCTGGTCACCGGCTTAATTTTTGTAGGATCATTTATCTATGTGATCCAAGACACCGCCTTCCCGACATTAGCAGACCCCACATTCTTAAAATTAGTACTGCTCTGGGTCATCAGCTCTTTCTTAATAGTAATATTTTCAGTAGATCTACGAACCGGTTTGATATTGAATCGCACGCTCATATATCTGACTCCTTTTGTGCTTGCCTGGGCAGTAGTAAACAATGGAGCTGAGGGGCTACTGAGCAGTTTGATCGGGATGTTGGTCGCTGGCATATTATTCTGGATTCTCGTGATAGTATCAGGCGAAAAATGGATGGGAGCCGGTGACGCAAAGTTTGCTCTTTTAATAGGCTTTCTAGTCGGCTGGCCGATCGTCATGGTTTTACTAGCTCTCGCGTTTATCGGGGGAGCGATCATTGGACTCATCATGATGAGCTCTGGCAAAGCAAATCGTAAGACTGCTCTACCGTTTGGAACATTTCTAGCGGCAGCTACCTGGATCGCTATCATCTACGGCGACAAAATTGCAAATTATTTTTTCTAAATGACATCAAAATTATTTAAACAAATAAGAAAATCAGAAAAAGGCACTAGTATTGCTGAAATGATTTTAGTTATGGGACTTATTGGAATATTAGCAGCAATTACTGTAGGTAGTACCCAGCTGGCCACTCAAAGAGAAAGGATTCGCACAGCTGCTCGTGATTTGACTAGTCTTTTGCGCGAAGCCCAAACGCAATCAATTGAAGGACAACACAGAACTATCGATATAAATGAAGCGGCGCCTTTACAATATATCGTAGAGATCGATCAGGATGATAAAGTATTCAGATTATATACCTCACAGGACAATATTTACGAGACGACTACGAGCAATCTCTTAATCGAAACAATCCCGTATCATGAGCAAATCGATATATATGAGTCAGACCCAGCAGCGGGTACACTGTTTTCGGAAGCAATAGTGTTTGAGTCGCCATTTGGAAAAGTGGTCTTGAGCGATAGCATGAGCAAACCTTTGGTATTGGTATTTGCGGGATACAACAATAATTATTTTTGGAAGGTTACAATCGACGAAGGATTTGCCAATATTGATGTGGATCGGTATTAATATATTTTATGCAAAATCTTAATTCACAAAAAGGACAGACATTGATTGAAACTATCGTATCGATAGCAATTATTACGATCGCCTTTTTTGGACTGCTAGCATTGGGTCGTTCCTCTTTGCGCGCAGCAGATGTCGCTAAGTATGATCTAATCGGCGTGAACCTTGCACGTGAAGGAATAGAGCTTGTGCGTGCTGCCAGAGATAAGAGCGGAGACTTGTGGGCAGATATTAATGATATGGCCGTTGCTGGTGATCAATATCTTATAATAAATAGTGATCTGCAATACAAGATTATAGATAATACCGTGGGAAATGGTCCAGCCCGACTTTCTTTTAGCTATGAAGGACTTACTGTGACGGAGCCAAGTTCGTATGAACACGAAGAAATAATTTGTTCTAATTCTAATTGTGTGCCTAGCTTATTGGCTCGCAAAATAACGGCTGAAAACAAAACTAAATCAGCAGGTGGCGACACTTTAGATTATCTTCTAGTAACCTCAACTGTTACTTTTAGCCTAAAAGGTTTTGACGGCGATATTGTTTTATACGAAAAATTATTTGATTGGAAAGAATAAATATGCCACGACTTCAAACCAAACAATTTAGAAGCGAAAAAGGATTTACATTGGTAGAAATACTTGTGGCTATTTCAATATTTGTGATCGTTATGACGATCGCTACCGGGGCTTTCGTAAATATGATGAAAGTTCAACGCCGCGTGAACGCAAAAACCGAAGCCTTGCAAGACTTACGTCAGGTCACAGAGCTGATGGTGCGCGATATTCGCACCGGACAAGTAACTCGTCGTGATAGCGATGAATTAGAAGTCATTAATCAGAAGGGCGATAAGATACTCTACGAATTAAGTCCTCTTAATAACGAGATTGTACGTGCAGGCAAAGCGATTACCGGAGAAAGAGTAAATATCCGGAAATTATTGTTCACCGGAGACCCTGATTCTCAAATCACAATTTTCATCAGCGCCTTTGGAATTGAAGAGGCGGGTGCCGGTACAACCGAGGATGAGATCAATATTCAAACAAGCGTAACTAGTCGTTAATATGTCTCAGCCCATCATCAAGACAGCCAAAGAATCAGAAAAAGGAGCAATCTTACTGGTCACAGTTCTTATTTTGGCTGGTATTATGCTGATCTCTTTTGCGGTGGCAACATTGGCTCGGCGTGATCTGCGTGCAGCGAGTGATATGATTCGTGGTGAGATGGCTTTGTATGCGGCAGACAGCGGACTGGAAGAAGTACTTTATAGAATAAAATTACGTCATAATTATGCTGAATTTATCCCAGAAGATTATAGCAACTATATTGATTTTGAAGGAGATATTGATGGTCTGCAGTATATGATTGGATTTACATCCGGATCTGAAAATACACGTTCTGGTAGCCTGATGGCAGACGAAAGCGACCAAATAGACATTGTGATTAACGGTAAATACGATCCGGTATCTGAAGAGTTTATCCCCGAGCCTCACTCGATTACCGAGATTAATGTAGAGTGGGATGGTGATCCTAACGCTTGGTTGGAATGGACTATTATTCGCTGGCCACAAGACAGTCAGATCATCCCTTTTAATGTGAGCGACTTTGAGGATGATCCCACTGACGATTTTAATAATAACTATACAAACGTAACTCTATTCAAAGGACTGAAGCCGTATAGTGATCGTGAAAACGGTGTGACTAGTATTGCGCTTAATGATCTTGATTTCTCAGGCACTTATAATAGCTTGGGAGAATTTAACGAGTCGGAGAACTTTAATTATATCTTGCGCCTGAAAGCACTGTACGGAGACATTAGTTATACGGTGTCTACAAATGATGATAATGGTTTGCCAGGTGTTCAAGGTATCCAAGCTATAGGCCTGCGTGGAGAAAACAAGCGCGCTCTCGAGATCAGTATCAATAGAACACGCGGCGCCGAAGGCTTCATAGACTATGTTTTGTATAGTGATGAAACGATTGAAAAATACTAAGCGCGGGGAGCTTTCCACGGATCAGATAGAAAAGAGATTTGGCGAAGTTACGATTGAGCTTATCAAGCATGCTAAGGTAAGGGAGATATATTTACTTGATCAACAAAAAAGGTCGCTAGCTTACGCAATAACCTTTTTTCGGTTTGATAAGAATAATGCCGAGGTAGCAAGGGCGCATAATATTATCAAGAATGGAGGAATGATTGGCAAGACCCTGCGCGAAGCAGGTTTTGTGCCAGAGCGTCACCTGCTTTGGACAGGCAAAGTTAGGCTGCCCAAATGGCTGAGCAATAAATTTGAGACGCCAGACGAGAAAGCGGCAACTCAGCTTCTAGAATTTTGGATTACAAACAAAGTTGGTCAACGCACTCTCTACGCTGTGATCATGGAGGTGCTTAATCCAAAATATAACATTGAGCTCTCATCATCTGATGTGCGCTATGAAGTTCCTAAGCTTGGCTTGACGGAGCGCATATATCTATGGCGCAGAGGCCTAAAAACACTGTCAAATTAGCACAAGAATCTGCTATACTGGGTATAATGACTGAAAATATTTCAAAAAAAGATGCGCAAGTACGCATAGATAAACTAAAAAAAGAGATAAACCATCATCGTTATCTCTATCATGTTTTAGATACGCAGGAAATATCAGATGCGGCGCTGGATTCCCTCAAAAAAGAACTCTATGATCTAGAGCTTCAATATCCTGACTTGATCACGGTAGATTCTCCAACGCAACGCGTATCCGGTAAGGCACTGGAGAAGTTTGATAAGATCACCCATCCCGTTAAAGTTTTGTCTTTGCAGGATTCTTTTTCACATGAAGATATACAAGAATGGGAAGAACGAATAAAGAAGTTATTGCCCCAAACAAAATTTGACTACTATTGCGAGCTCAAGATCGACGGACTGGATATTATTTTGACTTACGAGAACGGACTATTGAAAACTGGAGTTACCCGAGGCGACGGAACGGTAGGTGAGGACGTGACTCAGAATGTAAAAACGATCGAGGGGATTCCTCTTAAGCTAGAGACGGAGAAGTTTGAAAAGAAATACGGCGCAAAGCTTCCGGCAACGGTGCATGTGCAAGGAGAGATATATCTGAGCAAGGAGGACTTTGAACGACTCAATAAAGAGCAAGCAGCGGCAGGCAAAAAGCTCTATGCCAACCCGCGCAATGTCGCCGCAGGCAGCATACGACAGCTGGATCCTAAAGTGACGTCTGCGCGCAAGCTTTCGGTCTTTATTTTCAATATATTTACAGACCTGGGACAACAGACTCATGCCGAGATTCATGAAATGGCTCAGGCTCTTGGTTTTCCGGTAAATCCTTACAGTGAAATCTGTCCTAATCTGACAGCTGCGTTTAAATTCCTAAAAAAATGGGAAGAGAAGCGCAAGAAACTGCCATACGAAACAGACGGTGCAGTGATCAACGTAAATCCAACGCAAATTTACCAAGATCTAGGGGTGGTGGGAAAGGCTCCGCGCGGCGCAATCGCTTTTAAGTTTCCCGCAGAGGAAGCGACCACTAAGGTTGAGGATATCCAAGTGCAGGTAGGACGCACGGGAGCTTTGACTCCAGTAGCTCACTTAAAGCCTGTGTTGGTGGCGGGATCGACAGTATCGCGCGCAACCTTACATAACGAAGATGAGATCAAGCGTCTGGATGTGCGCATTGGTGATACTGTTATCATCCGCAAGGCGGGCGATATTATTCCAGATATTGTGAAAGTCATCACGTCTTTGCGAACAGGCGCAGAAAAAGTATATAAAATGCCGACTAAGTGTCCAGTTTGTGATGGGCCGACTAAACGCAAAGAGGGTGAGGCGGCGACATACTGTACTAGTAATAAATGCTATAAGATAGAAGCGCAACAAATCGAGCATTTTGTATCACGCCAGGCTTTCAATATCGAGCATGTTGGTCCAAAAATCATCGAACAGCTTCTAGACAACGAACTGATCGCAAGTGCGGCTGATCTATTTTCTCTGGAAGCAGGAGATATTAGCCCTTTACCGCGCTTAGCAGAAAAGTCTGAAGAAAATATTTTACAATCAATAGAAAATTCCAAAGAGATTACACTGGCGCGTTTTCTCTATGCTCTGGGGATTCGCTTCGTGGGTGAGGAGACCGCGGCAGATCTATCACGTTATCTCCGTGGCAAAAATCCCAATGCAAGTCTGTCGAGTCAGCTAAAAACACTAGGCAATTTAACAGCAGATGATTTTGCGCATATTGAAGGCATTGGGGAGAAGGTTGCCACAAGTCTGGAAGAATGGTTTAAGAATGCTACTCATCAAAAAACTTTAACAAAGCTCATAGACGCAGGCATCAAGCTTGCTAAAGAAAAAACGCCAGGACATAAACTGGCGGGCAAGACATTTGTTTTGACTGGAACACTAGAAACGCTATCGCGGCAAGTTGCTAAAGACAAGATCAAGGCTGCGGGCGGACAGGTCGCTAGTTCCGTTTCTAAGAAAACCGACTATGTCGTAGCGGGGGATAATCCTGGATCTAAATATAAAAAGGCGCAAGAATTAGGCGTAGAGGTTTTGTCAGAACAAAAGTTTTTGAAAAAACTATAGGCTAAAATATATCCGAATATAACCAAGGGAAAAAGCCTGATTTTTGCTACACAGAAGTCTAGCAAAGGTGATCTTTTTATAGATCACAAAAATCAGGCTTTTTGGGGAGAAGTTTTTAAGACGCTCTTAATTCAAGCGATTCTTAAGATAAGATAAATACGCACCAGAGAAGCGGGAGAAAACCGGAAAAAACACTTCTTTATGTGGGTGGATAGCTATCTATCTAAAGGAACGATTGTTTATATTATAGCATTTTTTACACATGTTTTTTGCACAAATAAAAGAGCCGCTTCCGATAGGAGAGGCGGCTCATAAGGAGGTATATGTATGGTGGAGAAAGTACGCAACGGACGGAGTCTATTTCCAAGATGTACAGGTTGGGTTGGCATTCCCGAAAGGGGAAAGTTACCACACCACTGAATGGGCGATTGTCCAGGAGGTCACAAATGTGACGTTCTGAATTCACCGAGACTTGGTATTGGATCGGTCAAATGGCCGTCCTAGACTGCGCCTTGCTACACCTCTGAGAACAGTTGAACCAACTACGCTCCTCCTAAAAAAGGAGAGGCACCGTTAGTTGAGTTGCTCAATCAAAGGATTGCACTGGCGTTGCACGTCGGTTTTGCACCAGAAGGTCTCAGCCCGCAGAGTCTTCCTTAAGTAGAAAGTTGCAGGTCCGATCCTCAGAGATTCGTCTCTTCCAGTCTTCAAAAAAAGAAAACTTTCCAATCCGACTCTGTTTGTTTACTGACACATCGCCGCGCTGTCGCGTCGCGTATAACTTGATAACACATAAGTGAGCTTGCTCGATACAATCCCGAAGGACTGTTTTTGCTACTGACCATGAGGTAGTAACTGACTGAGCAACTTGCGATCCCATGCCTGCATGAAAATGCGAGGTAGATGAGAGACAAGATGGTCTGACAATGTTTCCTGAGGCCTTCACTGGATCGACGCTTGACTCGAAGTTGTGCTATCACCGGTTTTCTCCACCATAGGCAGTCTTTAAATTGCTTAAAAACTATCTGTGATAGAGAAAACTTCTTTAAAAGAACGTACGTATCATAGTACGAAACAAAGTAAAATAAGTCAACTATATGATCAATAATAGCCTAATAAAGCCAATTTTTATTTAGTGTGAATAAAGCTGCGGATAAAGTTTTGGATAAAGTGTAGAGAAAACAGCTGCATTCCTAAAAAACAGGATTTTTTCTTCAATTGTGGTAGGATAATACTATATAAATTATTTAATATATGAAAATATCTCGCAAAGACGTTGAATATGTTGCGCGTCTAGCCCGACTTGGTTTAGAAGAATCAGAAGTGAAACAATACACTAAAGAGCTTAGTAAGATTATTGAATTTGTAGAACAGCTCAACGAGGTTGATACTTCTCAAGTCGAGCCGACTGCACATAGCACGGGGACTTTTAATATTATGCGAGCTGACAGTATTAAAGAGTCTACCAAGCGAGAAGAGATGCTCAAGCTTGTGCCAGCGCAGGCTCAAGATCAGGTTAAGGTAAAAGGAGTTTTCAAATAAATGACGGATCTCTCACAACTATCAATTAAAGAAGCGTCGGAAGCTTTGCATTCCAAGAAAGTCACATCAGTCGAGCTTACTGAAAGCTGTTTGTCAAAAATTGAGTCTACAGAATCGCAAGTAGACGCATTTTTAAATATAACCAAAAAAGAAGCTCTTGCTGATGCCAAGCAGGCCGATAAAATACTGAGCAGCGGCAAAGCTACAAAATTAACGGGTGTTCCGGTGGCGATCAAAGATGTGCTGACTACGAAAGGTATTACGACCACGGCCGCCTCTAAGATTTTAGAAAACTATATACCGCCCTTTGATGCGACGGCAGTTGCTAAGCTGCGGGAGGTAGGAGCTGTAAGGCTTGGTAAAGTTAACTGTGATGAGTTTGCGATGGGAGTTTCGACAGAACACTCTGCCTATAAAATTACGAAGAATCCCTGGGACACGAAGCGCGTGCCGGGAGGTTCATCCGGCGGATCGGCAGCAGCAGTCGCTAGCAATGAAGCGACGTGGGCTTTAGGTACAGATACGGGCGGATCGATCAGGCAGCCAGCAGCTTTTTGCGGCTGCGTTGGCTTGAAGCCGACTTATGGTCGAGTCTCGCGTTATGGTTTGGTTGCTTTAGCTTCTAGCTTGGACTGCATAGGCCCACTCACCAAGAATGTCTGGGATGCCGCTGCAGTTTTAGAAGTTATTTCAGGTCGGGATGAATATGATGGAACTTCTGCAGACGAAGAGGTGATCGAATACGCAAAGTTTGTCGACGACGGCATCAAAGGGCGTACCATCGGAATGCCGGAAGAATATTTTGATGATAATTTGCGGCCGGAAATAAAAGAGGTGACCGAACAGGCGATAAAAGAATTAGAAAAACTAGGTGCTAAAGTTGAGTCAGTCAAGCTGCCCTACACAAAATACACAGTACCAACTTATTATATTATTTTACCGGCGGAAGCTTCTGCAAATCTTGCACGCTACGACGGCATTCGCTACGGCGAGTCAGTTATGCGTGAGAGTGAAGCGAAGATCCAGGATCTGCTCGAGGTATATCTCAAATCACGCGGACAAGGATTTGGTCCCGAAGTCAAAAGACGAATTATGCTCGGAACCTACGCTCTCTCCAGCGGATATTACGACGCTTATTACTTAAAAGCGCAGAAAGTACGTTCACTAATTATTCAGGATTTTGTAAACGTCTTTAAGAAAGTGGACATGCTTGTCACTCCGACCACGCCGGACATCGCCTTCAAGATTGGCGAAAAGACAAAGGACCCCGTACAGATGTATATGGAAGATATCTTCACCTCTGGAGTAAACCTGGCGGGCTTACCCGGAATTTCTATACCAGCCGGATTTGTCGATAAGATGCCAGTGGGCTTGCAGTTCATTGGCCCGGCTTTCGGCGAAAAAGAGATTTTGCAGGCCGCCTATGCCTATGAGCAGGCAACTGAGTGGCACACAAAACAAGCTAAGATCAGCTAAATCATATGGGACGTCAGCAAAAGATAAAACAACAACGCAAGATAGATCGAGCTTTGCAGGAGAAAGAAATCACACGCAAGACTAAAATATTTACTCGCAACGCGCTTACTATTACGATAATTCTGGTCGTAACGATCAGCGCATTATTACTAGTTAAAATGATTAAAACTGAACCAGTGCCTCAGCAGGCTATCCTCAAAACAGAACGGGGCGATATAACTATCGAGCTATATAGTAAGGCCGCTCCAAAGACAGTCGATAATTTTGTTAAACTAGCGGGCGAGGATTTCTATGACGGACTCAAATTCCACAGAGTTGTAGAAGATTTCATGATCCAGGGAGGCGATCCAAAAGGGGACGGCACAGGTGGTCCTGGCTACATCTTTGATGATGAGATCAATCCACGCTCGCTAGACTTAACCGATCTAGACATTGCAGCACTGGAGAGCGAAGGCTATGTGTATGATTATTCTCTTAAGTCAAAACCGGTTGCCGTGGGCGCAGTGGCAATGGCCAACAGCGGGCCGAACACAAACGGCAGTCAGTTCTTCATTGTGACGACGCGCGATCAACCGCATTTGAATGGAAAGCACACAGTCTTTGCGGGAGTTATCGCAGGACTTGATATTGCAAAAAGCATTACGCAGGGCGATACGATCGAAGACATTGTTTTGGTTTGGTAGACCGCACGGCACTTTAATTATTTTTTTAGGATTATTTAATCTAACTTACGCTATAAATAAGGTACCCTGGCGTAAGGTAGCCGATGTCTTACGCCGGGACAAATATGAAACTATCTGTAATTATTCCAGCATATAATGAAGCCGATTGTCTTGCACAGACTGTACGCGATGTTTTCGAATATTTAGAAAAACAGACGTATCAGGCTGAGGTAATAGCTGTGAATGACGGTTCAACAGATGCCACTAGTAAAATACTAGCTAAGCTTCAGCAAGATCAGCCAGCATTGAAGACTATCAATCTTTCTGAAAATCGCGGGAAAGGTTGCGCGGTCAAAGAAGGTGTGATGGTGGCGCAAGGCGAATATGTTTTGTATATGGATGCAGATCACGCGACTAATATCAGAGAGATCGAGTCCATGTGGGAACATATTGATAAACCAAAGACGATCGTGATCGGTTCGCGCGGATTGGAGACGAGCAAGATCCAGAAAAAGCAGCCGTGGTTCCGGGTTGCGCTGGGTAGAAGTTCAAATAGATTGATCCAATGGATGCTGCTCCCAGGAATCTCTGATACGCAGTGCGGTTTTAAGTTATTTAAAGTAGCAGACGCAAAGAATCTTTTTGCAGACTTACAGACTGATCGTTGGGCATTCGATATTGAAATCTTAGCTAAAGCTAAGTGGGAAGGGATAAGGATTATAGAAGTGCCTGTGACCTGGACTAATTCCGAGAAATCGAATGTAAAAAAAGGCGATGCTCTTCGCACATTGCGCGAGCTGCTGCGAATTCGCAAGTTGGTGAACAAAACTTAAGTGCGTTTCTGGCTAAAGATCCAGCCTTTGCTGATAAAGAATTTTATAACGCCAAGCGTGAAAACGACAACCAGTTTAATGATAATATCTGACGATACGGTGAAAATTGGCGCAGGGAAGAGCGCGACTCCGTAGAAGAGAAGAAGTTGCTGTAAAACATAAAACACGCCATTCAAAATGAAAAACTCTACAAACTGGCGGCGGAAATGAGCCTTATTGTTTCTCTGAAATGTCCAGCGCCTATTCAGTATAAAATTAATAATGATCGCGATCGCCACACTAATAAGGTTGGCAACGAGGAAGTGTATTCCCAGACCACGTAGCAAAAAGAAAAGACCAAGATCGATAACAGCTGTTATCCCGCCAACGGTTGCAAATTTCATCAGCTGGCGCATGCTCGGCCAATGGCGCAGAAGCCAGTGCATGTTTTTGCGGTCGTGTTCAAATTGTTCTTTTAGACTTTGATCTTCCGGCTGGGTCATTTTTGATAAGACATAACAGATTCGTTATAGTTAAGTATAACTATAAATAAGCCACAAGACTAATTTTATGTTTAAACAAATCATTGTAGTAAAACCGCATGGATTTTGTGCAGGCGTCACGCGGGCCGTCCAAACTGTCGAAGATACCCTTCATCTTTTCGGCAAGCCTTTATACGTCCGGCATGCGATCGTGCATAATCAGCATGTCGTCGAGCGCCTCGAGAAGAAAGGCGTGATATTTATTGATGAGCTAAGCAAGGTTCCGGATAAGGCTACCGTGATATTTAGTGCGCATGGCGTGCCGCCAAGTGTCAGGCGGGAAGCTAAAAAGAAGAATCTAAAAGTCATAGACGCAACTTGCCCCTTGGTTACAAAAGTGCACCAAGAGGCACAGCGTTTCGACAAAGATAGTCTTCCGATTGTTTTGATTGGTCATAAAGGACATCCTGAGGTTGCCGGCACGATGGGGGAAGCTGATATGGTTCTCATAGAAACACCGGAAGAAGTAGAAAGGTTGGAGTTCTCGACAGATCAGCCCTTGGCCGTCTTAACACAAACTACTCTTTCACTGGAAGAGACTAAGGCTACACTGGAGGCATTAGAAAATAAATACCCTAAACTAATCAAACCACCCCAGCAAGATATTTGCTACGCAACGACTAATCGCCAAACGGCCATCAAGAAGCTTGCTAAAAAAGTAGACCTGGTCTTCGTGATTGGCGATCCTTCGAGTTCCAACTCGGTTCGTTTAGTGGAGACGGCACGCGCTGCCGGTGTAAAGGCAGAGCTGGTGCCAGATCCAGATAAAGCAGATCTTATAGAGCTCACAAAAGAGAGTGAGATAGTTGGCGTATCGTCTGGTGCTTCAGCCCCTGAAGACCTGGTCGAAAAAATGATCGGGCTTCTTGAGGGCATATCTCCGCAGGCTAAGGTAGAATATTTCGAAGCCCTGGAAGAGAAGATGTTTTTTGGTCCGCCGCGGGAGATTATACAAGCCAGGAAGGAAAAATAGATAACAAACTCCTAGATAATATTTAGTTGATTATATGCAAGGCTGTAACACAGCAGTAGGCATCTAAAAAGTTAATAGAAAGCTCAAAGTATCCACGCTAGAATGACCTCTCACGCTCTTGTAAGGGGGTCTATTTTGTCATGTTTATGACAGAAATAGTGGCTTTTTAGCATTGACCAGAGGCGTTTTTTATGCTAGAATTGTTAGTTCTTTTCACTTCCCATCGAATTAAGTAACCATGTCCATAAGGAGGACATCATGAACCAGGCAACTTCCAACCTGATCGGATTCGAAGGAACGGCAGCCCGGTACTCCATTGTCCTGGCTCCTTCCACAAATCCCTTCGCCAACGTTCCGAACATGGAATGTTGCGACGAATACGAAGCGGACGAAGATTTCTCTCCGGAGGAAATCGAGGGAATGCTCGGCATTATCCCCGAAGCGAATCCCGAGACGATGTCGCTCGCAGATCGTGCCACCCTGCGTGAAGATCTTCTTTCGCAGTATGGCGAACCGGACTATGCCCACTGCGCGCATGTGATGGTGGTCAATGTCTGACAACCAAACAAGAATCTAAAGCCCCCGCTTATCACGAGCGGGGGTTTTTCAATTTATCAAATAATATTTAAAAATATTATCTTAGTTGACAAGTCATCCATAGTCTGCTAGATTGTAACATTCACTATGCCCTAACAGCATGCTGAATATCGTAACTTTCCAAAACAATGCCCATATACAGATAGAAATAGTAATTCTTTCTGTATGTCAAAATATCTCGTGAGAGTCTCCAAGTGATTGGAGAAAGGAGCATCAAATATGACACAAGAAAACTTTACCAGCAAGGATATCAAATCAATTTTACGCGGTCAGCGTACAATTTCAAATTGATCAAGCGAATAATAAGATTTATATAGTTACAGAAGATGGTCCTATAGAAATTTCAGTATCGCCAGAAGAAGCTTTGGACGAAGCCGTATTAGCAACAGTATTTGATATTATTCAAGAAATGAAGGTAATAAACGTAATCGATGAAGATTCAGGAGAAGAGAAATTGTACTATATCGTTACTGGCATAAATGAGGTTCGCCTCTTTGGTTTAATAAAGGTTGAAGCGCCTGTTGAGGTTCAAGTTGATATAGAGACTGGTGAAACAGTTTCTGTATTTGAACCGTGGTATTTGCGCGTGTTCGGCTGGCTCTTTTCCGGCAAGAGCTAAACAACTATACATTCAAATAAAAACGCAGCTCATGCAGGGTTGTGTTTTTTATAATTAGGCGTTGCGGTGTTGTTGTGAGTCTTGACAAACAACAAAAAATATGCTAGGATTATTCGTTCACTATAAAACGTAACTTACAAACAAGCACAGCTCGCTCGTGAGAGCAATCCGGTGACGGATAAAGGAGCGTTAACTATATGTTGTTTTTCAAGCAACGTCAAAATCAAGTCACGTACACAACCGGAGACGTCCAGACTGTTCTGGCCGGTCAGAGAAAAATTGATCAGATGAAAGAGGATATTCATGATTTTCTTTCTCTGATGAATGCTCAGGTCAGGAAAGTTCTGCGCATGCACGGAGGTGAATTATTCATTCATCTCTGCTACGCGAAGGGCAAAAAAGGACAGACAACGGAATACTGTGTCCTGCTTCGTGAAGAGCAGTACATGTTGTTGGGCCGTTACATGTGGAAGGATCACAGGTCCAATAGACTCCGGTGGTCGTGTTGGTTTCAGAAGGAGCCAAAAAAAGACCTTGATTACAGGCACGTCCAGTTTGTTTATCAGAACTTGAATCAGGTTCTGATTCAGCTGGAGAAGTACCTTGAGAATGATCAGCTCGATCCGTTCTTCAAGGCGGCTCATATCAACGTCTAATCAACGTCTAAGGAAATCAAGCCTTGTTATATGATTCTAATTCATTAGCAAGGCTTTTTTATTAGAAACAAGTCTTGACATAACATTGTGCTTATGCTAAAAAGTAGTGTTCTGGAAAACCTGGAGCATCTGCCATCCCAAAAGCACCTTGGCACACCAAGATGTTCAAGGCGTTTACGAAAGCCTCTGTAAGGTGCTCGATGCGCTTGCTCCGTTTATGTGCGACAACGAGCTCGAGCCGTTCTTCAAAGCCGCCAAAGTCCAACTAGCCTAAGCCAATCGTATTCGCGCCTCGTTCTATGATTTTATTTCATAGGCGAGGCGCTTTTTTATTCAAAAAAACAAAAAGGCGCTGAACTAATATCCAACGCCTTTTATAAACTTGGTCAAGATAGACTTGCTAATCAAATGAACCATTGTCAGTTTTCAGCCACACGAGCTTCCAGAAGGCTGCGCGACAGCCTGAACAAAACTTGTTGTGCATGCGGAGTGTGCTCTCCTTTTCTTTACTGACGGAATTCATCATGAAATTGTCAAAGAGCTGATTCATTTCCTTATCATTGCAGCGAGAGGCAAGGATATGATCTTCCAAGTTCTTTTGCATACTCCCAGGAGCAAAAGTTCTCTGCTTGGGTGACATGCTCTTAAACATCTTTAATCGTTTCTCTACTTCAGCTATCTCAGATTGAGTTAACTGGTTCATAGTCAATAACCTCCCGGATATACTTGATTGATCAGACGATAAATAACTCTAACATTAGATATTATGAAGGTCAATATAAAACGAAAAACCATCCCATTCAAGGGCGGCATTTCGATGGCGGAGCCAACGGGACTCGAACCCGCGACCTCCTGCGTGACAGGCAGGCGCTCTAGCCAACTGAGCTATGGCTCCGCGTTTTTTCAATAGTACACTAAGTACTGGTTTCAAAAAAGAGCCCTAGACAGTATTACGCTCCTGTCACAAGCGCCCGACTATCTCGGACTCCTTTTTGTTGGTTGCGGGGACCGGACTCGAACCGGTAACCTCAAGGTTATGAGCCTTGCGAGCTGCCAATTGCTCCACCCCGCGTTAGTTTTTTGGTGACGGCGGCAGGATTCGAACCTGCGACCTAGGGCTTATGAGTCCCTCGCTCTAACCGACTGAGCTACGCCGTCTTATTGAAGCTTCAGTGAGACCTTTTCTAAAGGTTAACGGAACAACCCAGCAAAGTCAAAGTATAACCCAAAGCATAAAAAACATCAAGTTTATCCCTTATTTCTGTGGTTATTTACAGGTAGGGCGTGTTATAATATAAATCTAATATTACAAATATGGACACTTTTTTAATAGTTGCAGTTATTGTTTTGGCGCTGGCATTTGTGGTGATGTTGGTGTTCTTGTTGCGTAAACGGGGTCAGGCAGGAGGCGAGGATAACAAGCAAGGCCTAGGTCTGATGGCAGACAACATAAATCGTCTCACAGAACAAATGAGCAGCCGCTTGGACGGAGTAGAGAAGCGCATGGACGATCGTCTCAAAGAAAACGTCCGCATGATCGAGCAGACACACCATGGTTTGCGCGAGTCGACACAGGCTTTTACCGAGCGAATGTCCAAGATCGAAGAGCTCTCGCGCCAAATGCAGGAAGAGGGCAGGGAACAGGCGCGTAGCATGTCCGATCTGACTAGTATTCTTAAAACTCCTAAACTGCGCGGAGGCTTAGGAGAACTTTTGCTTGGTGATCTTCTCGAGCAAGTTTTTACAACTAATAAACAGTATGAGCTGCAGTATAAATTTAAGACAGGCGACATCGTCGATGCTGTCGTGAAGTTGCGCGATGACACGCTCGTGCCGATCGATGCTAAATTTTCGCTGGAAAACTTCCGTAAATTCAAATCAGCGGACACAGACGACGAACGCAAGAAAGCTAGTGCTGCTTTTGGAGCAGATATAAAAAATCGCATCGACGAAATTGCGACTAAATATATTTTGCCGGATGAAGGCACGTTGCCTTTCGCGATGATGTATGTTCCGGCCGAAGGTATCTACTACCACGCCTTCATTAATGATATTACCAAGAAAGAGCTCTATCAATACGCTCTTGCAAAAAATGTCATCCCGGTATCGCCAAACTCTCTTTATGCCTACTTACACGTGATCGTGATGGGACTCCGCGGCATGGAGATCGAGCAGAGTGCCAAGGAGATTATGAATAATATCACCCAGCTCGAGAAAGAGTACGGAAAAGTCTCGGAAGATTTCCGTCTAGTTGGCGTGCACTTGAATCGTGCCAGCTCTTCATATAATCAATCCGAGAAAAGATTATCGCGTTTTGGTGATAAGTTGGAGCAAGTGCGGGCGGGGGATAAAATGTCAGGAGAGCTCGCGGCAGAAAAAGAAGTCCAAATCCCTCTTCTCGATTCTAAAGACGAATAAATGGCAGATTTACTTAAGGGTCTTAATGCAGAACAAAAAACTGCCGTTCAGCACAAAGAAGGGCCTTTATTGATCGTAGCCGGAGCAGGAACTGGGAAAACAACTGTGATCGCGCGTCGTGTGGCTTGGCTGATCGAAAGCCAGAAGGTCGACCCGGAAAGAATTCTAGCCCTAACCTTTATGGATAAGGCGACAGCTGAGATGGAAGACCGCGTCAACGATCTTTTGCCGCTGGGGTATCCAGATCTCTGGATCAATACTTTTCATGCTTTCGGAGAACGCGTTTTAAAAGAGGTTGCGCTAGAGGTAGGTTTGAATCCAGGCTTTAAACTTTTATCAGAGCCGGAGCAATGGCTTTTTATTCGCAAGCATCTTTTTGACTTTAAGCTGGATTATTACCGCCCACTAGGAAATCCGAGCCGTTTTATTCGCGCGCTTGCGCATCACTTCAGTCGCGCTAAAGACGAAGATATTTCTTCAGCGCAATATCTGGAGTATGCAGACAAGCTTGCGGCGGATTTCAAAAAAACAAAACTAAAAGGCGAGGAAAAGGACGCACTGGAAGAAGAGGTTAAGAAAACTAAAGAGCTAGCCAGCGCCTACGATACTTATCAAAAACTCTTGATCGAAGAAGGGTTGATGGACTTTGGCGACTTGATCACAAATACACTGCATGTCCTGAGAACGCGCAAAAGCATTCTCGAGCGTTATCGCAAGCAGTTTGAATATATTTTGGTAGACGAGTTTCAAGACACGAACTATGCGCAGTACCAGCTCGTGAAGCTCTTGGCGGCGCCTAAAAACAATATCACAGTCGTCGGAGACGATGATCAGAGTATTTATAAATTCCGCGGGGCGGCCGTCTCAAACATCTTAAGTTTCCAGAAGGATTATCCGAAAGCCAAGTCTGTAGTCCTAACAAACAACTACCGCACTACTCAAAAAATTCTAGATGCGGCCTATAAATCAATTTCAAACAACAATCCTGACCGCCTGGAGACCAAACTTAAGATTGACAAAAAACTAAAAAGCCAACAGGGCACAGGGCAAAAGCCTGCACATCTCGCAGCCGAAACTGTCGAGCAAGAAGCGGCGATGACAGTTAAAGAGATCGTGAGTCTAAAGGATAAGAATAAAAAACGAAACTGGAAAGACTTTGCGATCCTGGTGCGCGCCAACTCTCACGCCGAGCCTTTCCTAAAACTTCTGGCAGCGCGCAATATTCCATTCCAGTTTTACGCAGCCCGCGGCTTGTACGCCAAGCCTGAAGTAACAGACCTGATCGCTTACCTGCGCGTGTTGACGGATTTGCGCGATAGCGTAAGTATATATCGCCTGATGAGCTCCGAACTTTTTGAGATACCAGTGACGGATACTATTCGTTTGATAAATCTTGCACGTACACGCAATTTGTCACTTTACGAAATACTCGAGGGCGTAAATGAAATCGAAAAGATTTCAGAGCAGGGGACAGATGAGATCGACCGTATGATGCATATCATAAACGAACACATCGACCTTTCCCGCAAGCACACAGTCGGCCAGCTCTTATATAAATTCGTTGAAGACACTGGCAAGCTCAAAGAGTGGCTCGGTGAGGCGGATTTAGATTCTACTACCCGCGTTATGAACGTAAACCAATTCTTTAAGCGCGTATTAGCTTTTGAACAAGCAGCTGAAGATAAAACTGTCCGTTCTTTCATAGATGAACTAAACCTCTTGATGGAAGCTGGAGAAAATCCAGCGCCAGCCAACCCAGAGGAGGGACCGGACGCGGTTTCGGTAATGACGATCCATGGCTCGAAAGGTTTAGAGTTTCCTGTGGTTTTTGTGGCCAACTTAGTTAAAGAACGTTTCCCAGGACGCAAGAGAAACGAAGAGCTGCCGTTACCTCAGAAGCTGATTGAAGAAGAGGTGCCAGAAGAAGAGCCGCATCTCCAAGAAGAACGCCGACTTTTTTATGTGGCAATGACGCGCGCCAAAGAAAAACTCTACTTAACTACGGCCCAAGACTACGGCGGAGCACGTTTGAAAAAAGTCTCTCCATTCATCGAAGAGATCGACAAGTATTTAAAAATCAAAAAAAGCAAGGATGCTAGCTGGATATTCTTATCTACCTCTTTCTGGTTTTTAAGCTTGCCGGTCTTATAATCAATGATCTCCAGGGTGCCGTCTGCGAGTTCATCTGCCCGGTCAATCGCGCCACGCAAAACATAAGGTCCGATCTTTAAGTTAAAGCCTTGCTCTACAAAGAGTGCTGGACTGAAGGTTTCTTTGTTCTTCTTATAATATGTCTGCAAAACTTCCCAGCCGTTTTTCTTGCGCTTCTGTTCGTGTGCTGCTGAGTCATACCACTCCCCCTGCCAGTTGCGCTTGAATATTTCTTCAAGCTCGTCCAAGCCCGGCACAACTCGTCGCGCGCATTGATCGCCTCATGAAATTCAGCGAGCGTATCGTGGATACTGCGTCCATAGGAAAGCGTATGCGATCCCAGAGTCGGAATGCGCAAGATATGCGCATACTGATATTGACGGGGACATGTTTCAAAGGCCGCAAGCTGCGTATAGCTAAATCTTGATGGAGTCGGCAGATTCAAGTCTTTCTTCTGTTCAACTACTTGATTCGCATCAGTGTCAACAATTTCC
>JBHPHK010000003.1:0-83044 GCA_042569365.1 Patescibacteria group bacterium
GTGGAGACACACTCGGAGAACAGAATTCGGCTTATGATCTTCCTTTAGGTCTTTTAATACCAACAAAATAATATGAAGAAGAGCGAATTATATTTTGGCTTGGCGTTGATCCCGCTAGACTATGCGATGCTTTTGCTCGGTGCCTTTATTGCGTTCTGGCTCAGGCAAAACAATTTCTTTGGACTGCTGATGGATGCTGGAACAGTAGAGCCAGAAACTTTCACAATCACAGTTTTGATCACCTCGCTTCTGGCGTTGGTGGTTTTTGGACTTGCTCGTCTATATCGTCTGAAATCCAAGCGCAGCAATAGGCGTGAACTTTCGCGCGTCTTCATGGCGGTCTCAGCGGCAGCCATGCTGTTTATTGTTTATATATTTTTCCGCAAGGAAATTTTTGAGACCTCGCGATTCTTGGTGCTCGCGACCTGGTTTTTTTCGATGTTTACGGTTGCGCTGGCACGTTTGTTTATTTTCTGGCTGCAGAAGGCGTTGTTTAAGAAGGGGATTGGCGTGCACCGCGTTGTGATCATCGGAGATAATCCGCAGGCGCGTCGCCTCGAAATGCTACTCACTAAATATAAGCACTACGGCTATCAAGTTGTAGGGCGCATTACAAGTCAGGACGGTGAGCGCATCATCCAGCAGCTTGATGAAATCCAGAAAAAAATGCGCATCGAGGAGCTTTACTTGATGGAACAGACGCTTGATCTTGAGGATCTGCAGATGGTGACCGAATATGTCCAGCGCTACGGCATCGCCTATAAGCTTTCACCGAACATTTTAGAGACCCGTTCTTCGCGTCTCTGGATGGATATGGTGGCGGGAGTTCCTGTCGTGGAGGTCCGCCAAACTCCGCTCGTAGGTTGGGGTAAGATCAACAAACGTATTCTCGATATTATTGGCGCACTTTTCCTAATTATTATCACTAGTCCGATCATGCTAGCGGTGGCGTTGGCAATCAAGCTAACTTCCCGCGGCCCAGTTTTCTATAAAAACGAACGCGTCGGCATCAAAGGCGAACTTTTCGATACTTATAAATTCCGCACGATGAAGACGGAGTTTTGTGTCTGGAACGAAAACCAGGACAAAGAAAAAGCTCTCGAGATCGAGAAGAAGCTTATCGCAGAAAAAAGCAAGCGCGAGGGGGCTGTTTATAAAATTCTGGACGATCCCCGCCGCACGAAAGTCGGCGTCTTCTGCACGAAGACTAGCCTCGATGAGTTACCCCAGTTTTTTAATGTTTTAAAAGGTGATATGAGCCTGGTCGGTCCGCGTCCTCATCAACAGCGTGAAGTCGAGAAGTATAAAGAAAAGTACAAGCGCCTGCTGACGATCAAGCCGGGCATTACGGGCATGGCGCAGGTCAGTGGTCGTTCGGACTTGGATTTTGACGAAGAAGCCAAGCTGGATATTTTCTACATTGAAAACTGGTCGATCGGCTTAGACTATGCGATCCTACTCAAGACGCCGCTCGTTATTTTATTTAACCGTCATTCCGTCTAAACAATCAATATGCGCATTGCAATTGTCCATGATCACTTAAACCAATGGGGTGGCGCCGAGCGCGTGATTTCGGCTTTGCATGAGATTTATCCGCAGGCGCCGATCTATACGGTGGTGGCTGATCCGGATCTGGTAGCCGAGCACTTGCCCAACGCGGATGTTCGTACATCTGGCTTGCAAAACTGGCCAATGGCCGTTAAAAAATTGCGCTGGTATTTGCCGATGATCCCGGCCGCTCTAGAACAGCTGGATTTGCGTGGATATGACGTTGTCTTATCAAGCAGCTCGGCCTACGCGAAAGGTATTATCACGCAGCCGGACACCAAACACATCTGCTATTGTCACACGCCGACTCGTTATCTCTGGAACGATACCCATGTCTATCAGGACGACTTAGTAGTTGGACGCGCCGTCAAAAGCCTGTTGCCTTTATACTTAAAGCGCATGCGCCTGTGGGATCGGCTAGCAGCTGATCGTGTTGATCACTTTATTGCAAACTCCAACTATATTCGCGAGCGCATCCAAAAATATTACGACAAACCATCCGACGTTATCTACCCGCCAGTGGAGGTTGATAAATTCGAGTCGGTTGATAATGCCGAAAGAGGGGACTATTTCTTAAGCGTTGGACGCTTGCGTCCTTATAAGAAAGTTGATGTCTTGATCGAGGCTTTCAATCGTCTGGGTTATCATTTGAAAATTATTGGCACGGGCGATGAGATGAAGCGCCTGAAGAGAATGGCTCGGGGCAATATTGAGTTTATGGGCTATGTTTCCGATGAAGAAAAGTCCAAATTAATGTCGCGCGCCCAAGCATTCTTGCATCCGCAGGAGGAAGACTTCGGCATCACGGCGGTCGAGTCTCTCGCGGCTGGTACACCCGTGCTCGCTTATGGAAAAGGTGGGGCAGAGGAAACTATCACGCCGGGCCTTAACGGCGAATATTTTGACAAGCAAACCGCCTCGGCAGTCATCGATGTCGTTCGCAATTTTGATGTAAATAATTACAATCCGCAGGAAGTCAGGGAGTCTGCCAAGGTCTTTGATCGCAAACGTTTCCAGAATGAAATCCGCGAGCTAGTCTGGGAGATCTATTCCAATCACAAGTCTAATAATAAGCAAAACGAAACCAATGCCTAATCCAATCCTCAAACACACAATCATGAAACGCTGGTGGCTTCCGGTCTTAACGCTCTTGATCGCCGTAATTGTTGTTTCCTTGTGGGGCTGGCTCCGGCCACAGCGCTATGCATCAGTTGTGACAATGACAGTGCAGCAGATCCCGGTAGAAAACGTCGCTGAGTTTACCTATGAAGGTTTCTACGGCTCCCAGGCCGCCGAACAGGCAACAAGAACACTTCAGGGATTGATAGAAAGTCCTATCCTGGCGCAGCAGATATTTGAAAACGCTGAGATGGTACCGCCAAGTTCTATCAATAAATTGCGTAACTATTTCCGGGCACGGACCACGGGACCCCATATTTTAGAGATCAGCTATTCAACAGACGAATTAGGTCAAGCGCTGGAGCTAGAAAGCAGCCTTAATAACGAAATTGAGCGCCTTGTCTTTGACTGGAATCGAGAAGTTTCCACGGAATGGGAACATCGGGTCCAGATTTATCCGGCGGTGACCGAAGCGATCAGCTACAATTATTTCTTATTGATTCCACTGGCGGCTATTGGAGGCTTATTGATCGGACTGTTATTGCTGGCGGCCTTTCCAGTCAGACTTGATATATTAAGTGAACTAGACCTTGTATGATAATCGGGATTGATGCACGCGCGCTCCAAGAACCAGTTCGGACCGGAGTCCCGACATATTTAGAACAAATCCTAAAAAGAATTATTCCGAAAGCCCCTAAGCATGAGTTTAGGCTTTTTGTGAATGCCCATGATCCGAGCAAAGGTGCGTGGCGCAAATCGCTAGACTTTCCTAATGTAAAAATAATCGAAACGCGCTGGCCGCATAAACTTTTGCACGCAAGCATGCTTGTTTTTCACTGGCCCAAGCTTGAAAAATACCTGGGACAAGTAGATGTTTTGTTTATCCCGACAATTTTTTTCACTAGCTTTAGGAAGAACACTAAAATTGTTCAGACTTTTCATGATTTGTCTTTTGAACGCTATGGTCAGGAGCTTTCTTTCTTCGGAAATCTTTGGCATCGCGTCCTGCGTCCGAAAAAAGTAGCCATGCGCGCCGATCATATTTTGTCAGTTTCCGAGTCCACCAAGCAAGAGCTGAAAAATCTATACAACATTAATCCGGCGAAAATAACGGTTACACACCTGGACGGGCATTCAGACGTCAGTACAATACAAGCCAAGAAGTCGCGCGAGCTGGCTTGGCTCGAAGATGAGACACCTTTCTTTTTATCTGTAGGGACGCAGGAACCTCGCAAAAATATTCCAGCCTTGATCGAGGCCTTCGACCTTTATAAGCAGCAAACTGATTCAAAAGCGCAATTAATCATTGCTGGCGGCAGTGGCTATAGTCCAGATGAATATATTGATGAAGTTGTCGCCAAGTCGCCTTATCGCAAAGAGATTTATCAGCTCGGCTACGTTTCTGATGAAGAGAAAAAATGGCTCTACGAAAATGCCACTGGCCTCGTTTTCACGTCTTTGTATGAAGGATTTGGTCTACCACTTCTGGAGGCATTTTCTGCAGATATTCCTGTGCTTACATCATCAGTTTCTTCGTTGCCCGAAGTAGCACAAGAGGCTGCGTTGGTTGTGGATCCGTGGCGCGTAGACCAGATAGCGGAAGGGCTGGAGGGATTAGCAAATATGGCTGGCAAGCTGCGCGAACGTGGCCAGCAACAGAGGCAATTGTTCAGCTGGGATAAGGCTGCTGATCAAACATTAGAAGTATTAATTAATCTTGGGGAAAATGGCGCACATCGGAATTGATGCACGTGAATACGGAACAGAAAAATGGAGCGGCATTGGGCGCTATGTTTCTTATCTCGTCAAAGAGATTTTAGAAAGCGAGAGTGAACATGATTTCACGATCTTTCTACCTGATCCGTACTATTCCAAACTTCTAAAAAAATACTCAGGCAGCAGCAAAGTCAACTTCAAAAAAGTTCCGGCATCGTACTACTCTTGGCGAGAGCAACTGATTCTGCCGTTCTATTTAAATGACAAGACAATCGATCTCTATCATTTCCCGCATTTCAATGTGCCACTTTTTTTTAATAAACCTTTCGTGGCAACGATCCATGATGTAACGCCGCTAATATATCCGGGACATAAAGATAAGCGCTACTTTAGGCAGCTGGCTTATAAGATTCTTATGAGCCGCGTAGTCAAAAAGTCTAAAGGTCTGATTATGATCTCGGATTTCACTCGCCAAGAAACAGAGAAACATTTCCCGGGCGCAAAAGATAAGAACACAGTGATCCATGAAGCGATCGACCAGGCACAGTTTGCTCCGGTGCCGGACACTGCTGAGCGCCAAGCGACTTTAAAGAAATACAATATCACCAAGCCGTTTCTTCTGTATGTCGGTGTCTGGCGCTATCATAAAAATCTAGTGCGTCTGATCAAGGCTTTCGAAAATATTAAAACAAAACTTCCCGAAGACTACCAACTGGTCTTAGGCGGTAAATCTGATCCAAAATATCCGAATGTCCAGGCCGCGATAGATAAATCAAGCGTGAAGGAAGCGATCATTACCCCTGGCTTTATTGATGAAAAAGACTTGGCAGCTCTATATTCAGCAACAGCGCTGTTTGTTTTCCCGTCTTTATATGAGGGCGCCGGCTTACCGCCGCTTGAAGCATTGGCCTGCAAGGCAGTTGTAGCGGCCTCCTACGTAACCGCAACTCCGGAAACTATACACAGGCAAGCGGTATTCTTCGATCCGCAGGATCTTGGTAGTATAGAGGAAGCCCTCCAAAGGGGATTAACTGATAAAAATCTACGTCTAAAGCTGCAAAATGAGGGTTTTGCAGTGGCGCGTGAGCGTACCTGGAAAGACGTAGCCAATGACACCTTAAGTTATTATTCCCGCCTTTTATAAAGCAGAAATAATTTTGTAGGCGAATGGATAGCGTCAGAGCGCGAAAGCCGAAATTAAAACTAAAAGAAAAGAGACAAACAAAAAAGCCCGCGGTGAAGGCTTCGATTTCGGGTGTCTCCAAAAAACAGCCTGTCCAAAAAGCATCAGTTCAAAAAGCGCCAGCAAAACGTGTCGCTAAAAATCTGCAAGTACCTGCAGTGCCAGTGCCTGCGGCTTTAGCTTTTGATGAAAGGGCGATCTTGGCGCACGCCGAAAAAGATTTGCAAGTAGACAGTCTGCAACGCTCCCTTAAAGAACGGGAGATCGAAAAAGTGCGTTATGAAAGAAGTTTCCAACGAGAATTTGAAAAACGTCATCAACTGGAAGACTATGTCAAACAGTTGGAGCAACAGCTCGTTAAATATTTGAATCGCATCTCAGGTAAGAGTTTACGTTTAGTACCGGGCCTTTCTAAACCTAATGAAACCAAGCCTGAGTATAAAAAGGTTTCCAAAATGTGGCGTCAAAAAGTTACGCCCGCCAAAAAAGCACTTATTATTTTTATAATGATAGCGTTAAGCTTTGTGGGACTTGTGAGCGGCGCAGCATATTATCAAAAGGGTCGTATCACGAGTGATCTTGCGCTTGATTCTGCTAAAGAAGCCGTCGCTGGTCTTTTTACGGCTTTCGAAGCTTTATCAGAGGGGCAGTACGAAGAAGCAGATCTTGCGCTAAACGATGCGAAAGATGATTTTATTCAGGCGCAAAATGATATTTCGTCGCTAGGAGATCTCCTGGTCGGCTTTGTGTCTCAGTTGCCGGGAGCGCGCGAACTTAAAGACGGCCGCAATCTTCTAAAAGCGGGGGAGATCATTACAACTTCTGGGGAGCAAGCCTTAGAATATTGGCAACGTCTCCAAAGCGTAAAATTCCAAACAAACTTTTTGAACACGCAAACAGCCGAGCAGCTTACTCTAGGTGAGGGAGAAGAGGACATGCAGAGTTTCTTGAATGATGTTGGCGCGGAGTGGCCGGCGATTGTTGCTGATTTAAGTGAAGCACTGGCATTAGTTTCCGATATTAAGATTGATTCGATTCCAACTGAATACCAACAGCAGTTTTACTTGCTGCAAAAGGCGTTGCCAGAACTGCGCCACAGAATCGAGACCTATCAGAATTTACCGAAAGTGTTGCAGACATTTTTTGCCCTTGAAGGAGAACCACAGAAGTATTTATTATTGTTCCAGAACTCAGCAGAGCTACGAGCAACTGGTGGTTTTATCGGAACGTATGGAGTCATGGACATGAAAGAAGGGGAGATCACTCAGCTTGACGTCAACGGCATCTATGATCCTGATGGACTATTAGAGAGGCGGATTGTCGCGCCGGAAGGATTGTCGCGCATGATCGACCGACTCTTTATACGTGATGCCAACTGGTGGCCGGATTTCCCGACCTCTGCCCAGAAGGTTAAAGAACTATTCCAGGAAGTAAATTCAGCTCCTCTCGACGGAGTCATTGCGTTTACTCCGGCTATTATTCAGGGCATGCTGAAGCTGGTCGGAGAACTTGAAGTGCCGGGCTATGATGTTGTGCTGACGGCGGATAATTTTATGCTGGAGACGCAGGTTCAGGTAGACAAAGAGTACGACCGTGAGCTAAATAAGCCCAAGCAATTTTTGGCAGACGCGCTACCGCTGCTTCTTCAAGAAGTATTTGAACAAGAAGACAGCTTTGCCAAGTTGGCAGGGATTTTCGGAAAAGCGTTAGCGGAAAAAGACCTGCAGATATATTCAGAACATAAAGCGCTTAGTGATTTTGCGCGTACGCAAAACTGGGACGGCGCTCTCAATCAAACATCCGATGACATTTTGATGATTGTTAATACTAATATCGAGAGCCAAAAGTCGGATCAGTTTATAAAACAAGCGGTCGAGCATAAGGTAATGATTGACGAAAGCGGCGATGTTACCGAGTCAGTTAAGCTAACACGGCAACATACCGGAACAGATGAGTGGCCATCAGGAGACAATCACAGTTATGCGCGCTTTGTTGTGCCGGCGGGCAGTCGTTTGATATCTGCTACGGGATTTGCAGACGAGCGTTTTGAATACACGAACCCTTGCGGAGAATGTGAACAGGATCCATTGATCACCAAAATGGAGGATGCTATGACGATTCATGAAGAGTCAGGAACGCATATTACTTCTTTCATGGACAGAAGCATCTTTGCCAATTGGATCAGCGTCAAGCCGCAGTCGAGTGTAGAGGCTGAACTAGTGTATGAGCCTGATATTTCCGTGAAGCCAGCTAGTGTCTATGCGACTGGGCAGGGTTACACTCTCGTTTTACAAAAACAGGCAGGCGCCAGTTCGATAGACTATGACTTGCTGATAGAATTTCCGGAAAGCTGGCAGGTTTCTTGGAATGTCGGCACGCAGCTTGAAGTTGAAGGAAATATCCTGCACTGGCGGGGGGATCTGACAAAAGATGAAATATTTGGTATTCTGTTTGCTCACTAAAGAAATTCATGAAAATCCTGGCACGTGCCCAAAAAACTATTCTATCAGCGGCTGTAATCATCGGTGTTTCCTCACTGGCAAGTCGTCTTTTAGGACTAGTACGTGACCGCATACTCGCGGACAGTTTTGGCGCAGGGCAGCTTCTTGACGCCTATTATGCCGCTTTTCGTATCCCGGACTTTGTTTTCAATATTTTAGTGGCGGGAACCATCGCAGCCGCTTTTATCCCGGTTTTTTCTAAGCTTTATAATAAGGTCAATCGCGATAAGGCCTGGCAGCTGACAAACTCAGTCCTGACGGTAATCGGAATATGTTTGATGGGTCTCGGTGTCGCGCTTTATTTCGTGGCGCCGTACGTTGCCCGATATATCACGCCGGGCTTTGATCCGGAGACGATCAATATGATGATCTGGATGACGAGGATTATGCTGCTTTCGCCAGTGATATTTGGAATCAGCAGCATCATCGGCTCGGTCCTAAACGCGCTGCAACGTTTTGTGGCGTATGCGATAGCGCCCATATTTTACAATCTCGGTATCATCGTTGGTGCGTTATGGTTTGTGCCGCTGTGGGGACCGCTTGGCTTGGCATACGGTGTTGTACTAGGTGCAATTCTCCACCTGCTTATTCAGATTCCGAGCATGGCCGGTACTGGGTGGCGCTTTAAATTCCAGCTTGGACGTGATCTTCCTGAGACGAAGAAAGTGGCAAAGCTCATGCTGCCGCGCATTATTGGCGGCGCCGCGACTCAGATCAACTTGATCGTGTCGACCGGAGTTGCCTCAACGCTTGTAATCGGAAGTGTAGCCGTCTTCAACTTCGCCAACAATCTCCAAAGTTTCCCGCTTGGCATCTTCGGCATTTCTTTTTCTGTAGCCGCTTTTCCGGCAATGGCCCATGCCGTAGCCAGGGCGCGCAACAGCGAATTTGTCGAAAAATTATCTAAGACATTCCGCCAAGTTCTGTATTTGATTGTTCCGGCTAGTATTTTCATTATCCTGCTGCGCGCACAAATCGTGCGTCTGATCCTGGGAACTGGTGCTTTCGACTGGGAGGACACGGTTTTGACCGCAGCCACATTAGGCTTTTTTGCAGTTTCATTATTTGCTCAGAGTACAATTCCGCTTCTGGCCAAGGCTTTCTATGCATTGCATGACACGAGGACGCCGGTGATAGTCAGCATTTTTAGTATGGTCCTCAACGTCATTTTGACTGTTGTCCTCGGAAAAACTATGGGAGTTGAGGGTATCGCTCTTGCGTTTTCTATCGCTGCCGGCCTAAATATGCTTTTTCTCTTGGGTCTTCTTCGCATGCGCGCGGGGGACATGCAGGACAAGCAAATAATCATCTCTGCTTTCAAGACTTTAATTATTTCACTCGTGGCCGGCATAGCGCTTTACGGCTCGCTATATTTCTTCGATATATTTGTCGATACGCACACCTATACCGGACTGCTTCTGCAAACATTAGGCGCAGGCTTAGTCGGTATCGCCATCTACTGGCTCGGCAGTTTTATATTTAAAAATGAAGAGGTACCGATCGGACAGTTTATTCGTACGTTAGTCAACAAGCGTCGCAATGGAAAAAATATAAACATAAATGACCAGCCATAACAATAAACAAAACCAGATTCGCAACGTAGCCTTGATTGCGCATATTGACCATGGTAAATCCACTTTGGCCGATCGTTTGATCGAAAAGACTGGCGCCGTCGCGGCAAGGGAAATGAAAGAACAGCTGCTGGACCAGATGGATCTTGAGCGCGAACGGGGGATCACGATCAAATTGCAGCCGGTACAGCTCGAGTATTCTTCATCAAAGGGAGGAAACAAGAAGTATATTTTAAATGTTATTGATACGCCGGGACATGTCGACTTTTCATATGAAGTTTCGCGGACGTTGGCGGCGGTTGAGGGCGCGATCCTAATTGTGGATGCGGCGCAGGGTATTCAGGCCCAAACGCTTGCTCATCTTTATGTGGCGCTTGAAAGAAACCTAACCATCATTCCGGTACTCAATAAAATAGATCTGCCGGCAGCCGACCCGGATCGTGTTGCCAATGAAATCGTTAATATTATCGGAGGAAGTGCCGAAGATATTATTCGTGTTTCTGCAAAGACCGGAGAGAATGTCGAAGAGTTACTTGAAGCGATTGTCGCGCGCGTACCGGCTCCCGGAGGAGATCCAGACAAGCCCTTGAGGGCGCTTGTGTTTGACTCTGCCTACAATACATATCAGGGCGTGATTGCGTATGTACGCGTCATAGACGGTGCTTTAGGCAAAAACGATAGCTTAACGCTTATGCAGAGCGGTATGACGACTGAAGCGCATCAGGTTGGCGTCCTTAAACCTAAAATGCTAGAAAAACCTCAGTTAGCAACAGGGCAAACGGGATATATTGTGACGGGATTAAAAGACGTGCGTGAAGCACGTGTCGGTGAAACGGTTTCTCACACAAAAAATCTTGCCGCAAAAGCACTGCCGGGATACCAGCAAATCCAGCCCAATGTTTTTGCAGGAATCTTTACAGACAATCCAGATGACTACCCTGAGCTGACCGAGGCGTTAGCCAAGCTTCAGCTCAATGATGCTTCGCTTTCATATGAAGGAATCTCTTCTCCAACAGGAGGCGCCGGCTATCGCATAGGAGCCTTGGGCCTGCTGCATCTCGACATCATCCAGGAGCGCCTCAAGCGAGAGTTTGACTTAGAACTTATCACAACCTCACCGAGCGTAACTTACCAGGTCATCACGACTACTAACGAAAAAATCACAGCCCGCATCCCATCGGAGCTCCCAGACCCTACTGTAATCCAGGAGATCCAAGAGCCGTGGGTAGCGCTCGAAGTCATTACGCCCTCAGACTATTTGGGAAACATAATGCAGATCCTGCAAGATCGCCGTGCTATCCAGACTGGCACAGAGTCTATCGATGACCGTCGCTTGATCGTTCACTATGAAATCCCGCTCGCCGAAATCATCGGGGGACTGTACGACACTCTCAAAAGTGCATCGCGTGGCTTTGCTTCCATGAACTACAGTTTTAAAGAATATCGCATGGGGGATCTAGTTAAGCTTGATGTGCTGGTGGCTGGAGATCCCATCGAAGCTTTTGCACGCATCGTACCGCGCATCCAAACACAAAGAATAGGAAGGCAAATCGTCGAAAGACTAGCAGAGCTCATCCCGCCGCAAATGTTTGCGGTGCCAGTCCAGGCAGCAGTCGGCGGAAAGATTATTGCCCGTGCCAATATTAAAGCGCAGCGCAAAGACGTTACCGCCAAGCTCTACGGTGGAGACGTAACTCGCAAAAGAAAGCTCCTCGAAAAACAAAAAGCTGGTAAGAAAAAGATGCGCGAAAAAGCCGGTGGCATTAATATACCATCAGATGTTTATCGTAAGATGCTTTAGCGCGCTATTTTCTTAATATAGCAAAACCGGCAGCAGAAATGTTACAATTACACCAAGTGCGACTAGCCCCACAAAAACAGTCAGAGCAATTCGTCTTTTATCCCAATATTTTTTTGCCATAAGAATGTCCAGTTACTTTACTCAAAATTTACAGGAAGATGAGATCGTTGTAAAGATGATCCGCAAACATCCGATCGGCAGCCTCAAGTGGTTCATCATCGGATTAGTGCTTATTGTCCTGCCGTTCGCGCTTATAAAGTATCTACTCGCCTCAGGCTGGGGGACGCTTATTTTCGTTGCGCTGATCATACTCGCTCTGCTATACGCATTCCTGGCTTTCTTGCGCTGGTATTTTGACTCGGTGATTATTACTGATCGCCGCGTCATCAATATTGACCAAAAAGGAATTTTTCAACGCGAAGTCAGGGAGATCGCCTATGACAAAATCGGGGACGTCGGTTATGGTGTGAAGGGCGTCTTAGCCACATCGCTTAATTTTGGTTCGCTTACCTTAACGCTCACAGACGAAAAAATTATACTAGAAAAGCTTCCAAAACCCGGCCAGCTCGCAGAAACTCTCAAAAACCTGATCACGCATTACCATAAAGAGCACGGCAAAGGAGAGATGACAGCCACCGATCTGGTTAAAATTATACAAAAAGCATCGGGAGAAAAAGAGGACGAAGACACAGAATCTCACTCAGAAGACGAAACAGAAGAAAACGAAGAATAGGAATTAAAAAACCCTCGCATGATGCAAGGGTTTTCTTTTAGAACATTTAAGTTGTCTCAGGTCTGTTTGCGAGAAATGTCTGATAGAGAACAGTCAGCACATCGATGACTAACAGAATGACGAGCGTTATGATGCCATAGCCGCATGTCAGTATGTTACGATGTCCGGCGGAAATAAAATCAGGCAATAAATTCGCAGAGAGCAGAATCTGTCCAACGGCAAGTAGCGTAACTCCGAAAAGAAACCAAAATTCATAGGCACGCACATACTCTTTTCTAAGAGCTCTTGAAAAACAGATTAAGCAAGTAAGGATTATTAGAATATCCAAAGCCATGAACTGCCCACTGGTGAGTATTGGTAGATCAAACACGTACATAACACCTCCTCTGGTTGAAGCTATTGCAGATAGGTTAAAGAACAACTTTACAGCATACCGCATCTATATATTATGTAAAGAGAAAGGCGTAAATATATTTCTTGAATAAAAATACGCATTACGTTAAACTGACTTAAGTATATGCGTATAACATCTAAGGCCCGTCTTGAAAACGGGCAAAAAAACACCTCTAGCAAAAGATCATTTTTCGCATCGCGTTGGTTTATTATTACTGGCGTGCTAGTGTTGATGTTCGTGGTTGTCGCGTTCTCTCGCGAACTATACCGCAAAACTCAGCTCACTAACGAAATCGATCGGATTGCCGGAGAAATTGATGACTTACGCATTGGCAATGAGGAGCTTTCTGCTCTGATTGATTATTATCAAACGGAAAGCTATCAGGAACTGAGTGCTCGTGAACACTTAGGGTTAACGACACGCGGCGAAGTAGTCATCTCGATCCCAAACGATCAGAACACTGAGGCGGTAGAAGCGGAAGAGGTGGACTACGCCAACGATCCTGAAACTTCTAATATCGATAAATGGTGGAACTATTTCTTTTAGTCACCAACATTAACTAACTAATCTTATGTTTGCTTGGAAAAGCTTAAAAAGTAAAGGCAAGAAAAAAACTGACAAGAAAGGCCGCGGTAAATTTTATGGTTTACTGTCTGCCGGAGTTGTTGTCGGAATTTTGGTTGTCTTCGGCGTAGTTATTTATGCAACTGGCGCTACAAATACATTTGTCCGCGGCGTTACTAAAGTATTGCCTTACCCAACGATTTTTGTGAACGGTGTGCCTAGTACGTACAATTCTTTTGCGTATTCGGTAGCATCTCTGGAAGAGGCTTTCGAAAAACAGGAGGGGATCAACTTTTCTGATCCTTCCCAGGAGTCTTTCAAGACAGAAGTGCGCGAAAGCGTTTTGACTCACTTGGTTGAAGATCGCTTGGTGCGTCAGCTCGCAGCACAATACGGTGCGGTAGTTACACAGGAAAAAATTGATACTGTCATGCAGACGATTACCGGTGCTGACAACGAAAATCTCGAAGCTGTCGAGACCGAACTGGACGAGAAATACGGCTGGACCCTCGATGATTATGTCAGTGAGGTTGTAATCCCGTCTTTATATCGTGAAGAGCTGCAGAAAATGGTTGTTACAGATGAAGAACTCAACAGCGAAGCTTACGCTAAGGCACTAGAGGTTCTAGAGAAAGTCCAAGTTCCCGGCAGTGATTTTGGTGCAATCGCGAAAGAGTATAGCGAAGGTCCATCAGCAGAAAACGGGGGAGACCTTGGAACAACTGAGCCCGGCGCTTTCGTGCCAGAGTTCGAGGAAGCTGCTCGCGCATTAGAGCCGAGTGGAATATCTGGAATCGTGAAGACTCAGTATGGTTTTCATATTATCAAAGTGGTAGATAGGGATGGCGACTCTATGCACACTCGCCATATCTTGATCCAGGGCTTAGATTTTGAGAACTGGTTTTATGAGAAGCTTCAAAACGCCGTTATCTGGCTGCCGCTGTTTGGTTACAGCTGGGAACCAGAGCTCGGCATAGTCCAGGCGCGTGAAAAAGACACCGGACTTGAAGAGGGCGACTGGATCACTGGAGACACAGAGACGACGGAAGCAGTTGATGCTACAGAAACAGCCGAAGACTCAGCAGAATAATTTAATAAAACAAGAAGCACCCTCTCACGCGAGGGTGTTTTTTGTTGGAGCCGACGGTGAGATTCGAACTCACGACCTACACGTTACGAATGTGTTGCTCTACCCCTGAGCTACGTCGGCCGATTAAATATTATGACTCTAGATCATTGTACTGCAATAAGTATATTTTTCAACTCTGTTATACTTAAAGAGTTATGGCAACTAAATTTGCTCAAAAAGTTTATAGGGCGCTTGCTAAGGTTCCAAAAGGGAAAGTGACAACTTATGGAAAGTTGGCGCGGATAGCTGGGAGTCCAGGTGCAGCGCGTGCTGTAGGCAGTTTAATGCGCAATAATCAGCATCCTGAAATTTATCCGTGCTATAAAGTGGTCTTAAGCGATGGGCGCGTCGGGTCTTACAGTGGGCCAGGCGGTCAGGCTAAAAAAATAAAATTACTGCGGCGTGATGGAATAGTAATCGAATCCGGCCGGATAAATAAGCTAGACCAGTTTGTATAAAACAACCTTTTTATTTATCATTTGAAAATGGTATAATACTTGATGAACGAGGCGTTTTTCTTATGGCTGCTTTACGCATAATTATCGATACGAATATACTAATTGGCTCTGCTATGGATGAGGATAGTGCCGAGGCGCGTCTTATTCGTCTAGTTTTAGCGGGCTATTTGAAGCCTCTGATCACCAATAGAATTCGCCGTGAAAATACGAAAATAATCAGGCGTAAATTCCGCAATGAAGATCCGGAAGCACGCAAAACTTTAGAACGCGTCTTCCTGGAAGCAGAAGAGGTCCAGCAAAAGTCCAATTTGCGAGGTATTACCGAAGACCGCGATGATGATAAGTTTATAGAAGCGGCAGTTGACGGAGACGCAGACTATATCATCACCAACGATCATCATCTCTTAGATCTGCATAATATTGAAGGCACCGAAATTCTGACAGCACGAGATTTCCTGCAAGCATATTTCGATATTAACCCTAACTTAAAAAACATTTAATCTCCCATATGGCATTCTTCAACTTTTCACCTAAACGTAAAAATATTAAAGCCGACAGTAGTAATGAACGGCGCTTGAAAATCAACGAGCCGGTCACGGCCGCACCCGGATCTAATCTGTATTGCCCTGGTTGTCATTCAGTTTATTATAAAAAAGCCTGGCATAACAATCCGCAGCTGTTTGAAGAGGTGTCGCAGGATTCAAATAACGCTCAGCAATGTCCCGCCTGCCAACGCATCAAGGATAACACTCCGCTGGGCATTTTGACTTTAGAAAATATCGAAGATGCAGAGCATCGCCAAATGCTGATCAATACCATTGAAAACATTGGAGAACGAGCCCAGGCGCGTGACTCTCAGGAACGTATTATGAAGATAGAAGAAACTGGCAATAAGTTGGAGGTTTACACGACCGAAAACCAACTTGCGGCCGGCATCGGACGCCAGATTAAAAAAGCGTTTGGTGGCAAGCTTCAGATAGACTTTTCACAACAGCGCCATCATGACAGTCTGGCACGTGTTACCTGGAAACACACCCCCAAAAATTAATGGCGACTTTAGCTAAACAAATCGAAGAATTGCTTGCGCGGATTAAGTCCACGCGAGACTGTCTTTGACCTAAGTCAGCAAAAGCAAAAACTTCTAGAACTGCAAGAGCAGATGACCGCTGCTGGCTTTTGGGATGATCAGAAAAAAGCGCAAACAGTAAGTCGCGAAGCAGCACGCTTAGAGGAAACATTGCAGCTCTGGGAAGGACTAGAGAAACAGAGTCAGGACTTGCAAGATATATCTAAACTGGCCGAAGGGGAAAAAGATGCTGAACTTACAAAGGAGGCGGAAGAAAAGCTAAAGGAGCTTAAAAAAATGTTTGAAGAGAAAGAGGTTGAAGCTCTCTTAAATGAGCCATATGATCAAAACAATGCTATCGTTGCGCTGCACGCTGGGACAGGCGGCACCGACGCGCAGGATTGGGCTGAAATGCTGATGCGCATGTACTTACGTTTTGCAGATAAAGAAAAGCTGAAAATTAGCGTAGCCGAAGTATCCAGTGGTGAAGAAGCGGGGATTAAGAGCGCAGTTTTACATGTCAAAGGAGATTTGGCGTACGGCAAACTGAAAGCTGAGAATGGAGTGCACCGGCTCGTGCGTCTCTCGCCATTTAACGCGGACCAATTGCGCCAAACTTCATTTGCGCTTGTAGAAGTTTTACCAGAGATAGGGGACGTCGCCGAAATCGAAATCCAGCCTGATGAACTGCGGGTTGATACTTATAGAGCAAGCGGTAAGGGAGGACAGCATCTCAATAAAACCGACTCAGCGGTTCGGATTACCCATATGCCGACCGGTCTGGTGGCGGCGAGCCAAAGCGAGCGCAGCCAAGCTCAAAACAAAGAACAAGCCCTTACGATTTTGCGTTCCAAGCTACACCAGAAATATGAACAAGAAAAACAGCAGGAAAAACAAAAAATTCGCGGTGAATATACAGAGGCTGTTTGGGGCAATCAGATCCGATCCTACGTCTTACATCCGTATAAAATGGTTAAAGACCACCGTACAAAGTATGAGACAGCGAACGCTGAGAATGTTCTGGACGGGGACTTAGGCAAATTTATTGAAGCCTATCTACGCTGGAGGGCTAAATGCGCAATTTAGGCCAGAAAACACTAGTGAAGTTCTAGAAGACCGGTTATAATGTATAAACACGCTAAAATATAAAAATTCGTGATTAAACTCGAAAAGGTTACAAAAAAATACGGCGACGATGCGCCCGCGCTAGACAGTCTGGATCTAACTATTGAGTCAGGCGAATTTTTGTCTATTGTTGGGCAGAGCGGAGCAGGGAAGTCTACTCTTGTACGCTTATTGATAGCGGAGGAACGACCAACGGACGGTACGATTGTAATAGACGACTGGCAGGTCGATAGTATCTTGCCAAATAACATTCCATTTTTTAGGCGGCAGATAGGTGTTGTCTTCCAAGATTTCAAATTATTGCCCAATAAAACTGTATCCGAAAACACCTCATTTGCTCTCGAGGTTCAAGGTATGCCCGATAATAAAATAACTATAGAAGTCGAACGAGTCCTAGAGATGGTTGGTCTATCAGGAAAAGCGTTGGCTTTCCCAGAGCAACTGTCTGGCGGAGAACAACAGCGTGTCGCGATTGCGCGCGCACTCGTACACCAGCCAAAGATTCTTATCGCAGATGAGCCAACTGGTAATCTTGACTTACTAAATTCCTGGGAGATCATGCAGCTGCTTTTGCGGATTAACGAGATCGGCACAACGGTGATTATGGTGACCCACAACGCGGATGTCGTAAACGAGCTGCGCAAGCGAGTGGTCACATTGGATCAGGGTAAAATAGTCCGCAACCAAAAAGTGGGCCGCTACAAACTTTAAATATTATGTCTAACTACCGCGTACAAGTACCAAGATTGTTCCGCTATGGACTCCAGAACTTCTGGCGCAATATTGGCCTATCGATTGCCACAACATTTGTGATGGTCTTGACGCTCTTGATGATCGGCACGCTGGTTTCCTTGAATCTCGTAGCCAATGACGCGATCTCTTCAGTTGAAGAGCGCATCGACATTACAGTGTATTTGGATCCGGTCTTAACGGAGGTGCAGGTTATTGAGCTGCAGGCTGAGATCGAGCAGTTCACAGAAGTCAGCAGCGTTAAATACATCACCAAGGAAGCCGCGCTCGATATTTTCACAGAAGCACACGTCGGCAATGAAATCATCAGTGCTTCACTTGAAGAGCTTTCCGATAATCCTCTCGAGGCATCGCTGGTCGTTAATGCGACTCGCACGGACTCATATGAAGAGCTGAGCAAGAGGTTGGAGAATCATGCTCTGGCGAGCTTTTTTACCAGAATAACTTATGAGGATAACCGCGATATTATCCAGCGCTTAGAGAAGACGACTAGCTGGGCAAGGATTGCCGGTATTACCATTAGCGGAATCTTTGCCGTGATTGCTCTACTTGTGATTTACAATACTGTGCGCCTGACGATATTTTCGCGTCGTGAAGAGATATCGATCATGAAGCTTGTGGGCGCGACCAATAGTTTTATTCGTGCTCCGTTTTTGATCGAAGGAACGTTGTACGGCTTGGTAGCTGCCTTGATTTCATTTATTGTACTGTATCCGTTTTTGCGGGGACTCTCTCCGAAAATCACAGAGTTTATCGGCGCACAAAGCGAGATGAGCTTCACCTTCTTTGCGAGTAACTTTATATTGTTGCTCGGTTTGATGCTGGTGATTGGTATGGTGATCGGAATTATTAGCAGTGCCGTGGCGATCAAGCGTTATTTGCGTAAAATTTCCTAGCTTGAAAAGTTTACTTATTTGCGCTAAGGTATTGCAAGCGCAGAATTATTTACATTGGGGCGTAGCCAAGCGGTAAGGCACCGGGTTCTGGTCCCGTGATCGTAGGTTCGAATCCTACCGCCCCAGCCAATTTTGTAACGAATAGTAAAACATGCAGCCACCCGCAAACACACTAGTTATTGACGTTGAGACACAAAAAAGTTTTCAAGAAGTCGGCGGACAACGGTTTCCAGAGAAACTGATGATTTCTGTTGCAGGAGTTTATTCTTATAGCAGAGATGAGTACCGAGTCTTTGAAGAATCGGAAATGCCCCTGCTCGAGAAATGGATCAAGGAGGCAGACCTAATAGTCGGTTTTAATATTATTCATTTTGATCTGCCGGTCATGGCACCGTATTTTGAGATCGATACAACAAAACTTCCGACCCTAGATATTATGGCAGAGATAGTAGATAAGCTCGGGCACCGTGTTACGCTTGCTAGCGTAGCCCAGGCTACGCTTCATGAAGGTAAAACCGGAGACGGCCTGGAAGCAATTAAGCAGTTCAAAGAAGGGCGAATAGACGAGCTTAAAAAATACTGTGAAAATGATGTGCGGATCACTAAGGGATTATTTGACTATGGCTTGAAGGAAAAGCATCTCAAGATAACCAATCTTTCCAAGGCCACGGACGACATTGTAGAGTTTAATTGGTTGCAGGAAGAAGAGAAGGACCAAACAGAGCAGATCTCATTGCTTTAGGTATCAGTGCAATAATAAATATTATTGATGTTAAGGATTGAATTTATCTTGACAGAGAGAATTTATTGTGATAGAGTATGCTGTTGTCAGCTCTAAGTAAATGCATTTAAGAGCATATCGTGGAACTGATAATATGCAAATTAACAAACACAACTGATTTGACCTAATCCAAGCCAAAAGGAGGTAAGTCAAATGAAACTCAGATTATTATTTCTCTTTGTGGTTGCTTTTTTAAGTCTGGCGTTGCTTTCTGGCTGCATAAGAGCTGGAAAAAACACAGTAACGGGCCCCTCTGATTTTATTGGAGGACAAGTAATTGATACACCCGGAAAGATCACCGCAGGATCTCATGCTGGAATGAGCACTATCGCTTTGTGGGTTGAAGAAGAAAGTGCTACACGCTTTTCTGAACTCATATTTGAAGGAGCTCCCGGATCAGAGGATTGTATCGGCAGTTATAGAATTAGTGGGGGGATTAGCGACGAACCAATCCAGGATGGTCTTTGGCTAGTAAGCTTCAATACTACCAATCTTTTAGATCTCCATTCTGACACTCGCTGGCGACACACCTTTATCGATCCTTTGACACATGATCGACTGGGAACCGCACTAATTACATTACCGTCCGCATACACTGTCTATGATGAGAGTACCTTTGCTTTGAGATATTCTTATGAAAGATATCAGCAAGGCCTTGGTATACTTTGTCCTCCTGAAAACTTAAGTGTATTCACGGTGGACGGCGGCAGCAGTTATGATGTAACGCAGTTCAGTTTGATGGTCGAAACTGGCGATGAATTCAAGTATACAACAGTACGATTAATGGATCCGACCGGAATTCTGCCACCGTACGACATACCAGTGCAATACAACAATACGACGCCCAAAGACTTTCAAACAGGCTGGTGGTATATGGCATTCAGAGCGTTGCCCGACGCTGAAATCGACAGGCGTTGGCAGTTTGACTTTCTGGATGGCATGGGCGAGATACTAAACCCATCACGACTAGAGATCAGAACAACCGATATGGTCACTATTGTAGATGGTCACTTCGCCCTTGTAGAGCATGTGCCCTAAATATAACAAACGGTTCTCGTAATTATTCTATGTAATATAGAAGAATACGAGAACCGTTTTTTAATTGTCTTAATTTGAGGCAAGTAGCATTATCGACTATAATAGAGTTAAGGCTATTAAATAATACGCATGAAAAACACGATTCAATTCGCCTGGGTCTCCGTACTGGCGGGTATCTGGCTTATAATTGCACCATTTATCTTAAGCTATTCTGATAGAGGCGCGACAACAAATGACATCATTATTGGTGCTGTGATCATCGTAATTGGTCTAGTGACGTTATCCGGAGAACGATATATTGAAGGCAAACAAGACGATGACAAATAAACCTTCTGACCAGAAATTTGCATTTCCCTCTTGGTTGAAGGTGGTTTTTACTATTGCTCTAATAGTCTTTCTGGGAACATTAATAATGTGGCCACTCGTAAGGATGGCAAAAGAGGGGATTGTCCGGTCCCAGGAAACTGACTCAGATCTCGTCAATGAACTGCGGGAAGCAAGGCCTCTAGGTGTTGATGAGAATGATCTATCAGCACAAGTGAATTCTACTGATACAGAAGAGTGGAGCGATCAAGATGAAGACGGGCTCTCAGATCAGGAAGAGGAAACGATCGGCACAGACCCACAAAACCCAGACACAGATGATGACGGCTACAGTGATTTGGTAGAAGTAAATAGCGGCAATAATCCGCTCCAACTCTAATGCCAGGAACTTCAGCGCTTCAGCTTGGCAGTTTGGAATTTAGTTATTACGGGATCATGATCGCGCTCGGCATTTTGGTCGCATATCTCATCGCACTTTATCGTGCACAGTTTTTCCCAAAGATCAATATGCGCCAAATCGAGACCGCATTTTTAATTGCGCTGCCGCTCGCGTTTATTGGTGCCAGGCTTTATTACGTCATATTTGAGTGGAGTTACTATTCAGCTCACTTAGGCAAGATATTTGCTATCTGGGAGGGTGGACTAGCGATCCATGGGGGACTTATCGGAGGCTTAGCTGGTCTGGCGATCTATACCGCTGTTAAAAAGATCAAGCTAGCCAGGGTATTAGACTTTGCAGTGCCATCTATAGTCTTAGCTCAAGCGATCGGTCGATGGGGGAACTTCTTTAATCAAGAGGCGTTTGGTGGGCCATCGGATCTGCCCTGGGCAATCCCGATCGAGCTCCAAAATCGCCCAGCAGAATTCATCTCTGCGGCGACGTTTCACCCCACCTTTCTCTATGAATCGATCTGGAATCTCTTAGTCTTCGCGCTTCTGTTTTGGCTGGCCTTTCGGGCGCGGGACCGCAAATGGCGCGTGGGAGTCATCGCGGCTGTTTATCTGATCGCATATTCTACTGGTCGTTTCTTTATCGAAGGCTTGCGAACAGACAGTCTTTATCTGGGCAGTCTGCGTGTAGCGCAGCTCGTCAGTCTACTATTGATCATAGGTGGAGTTATTTTCCTGTATTGGCCTCAGATTAAGAATAAACTCAAGAACAAGAAGAATATTTGACGAGAGTCTTCCTAAACGGCAAAATTAAAAGAACTAAATATTTAACAATAAATCATGGCTGATAAAACAATTACTATCTACACAAGTCCCACATGCGCTTACTGCCAGCAGGCGAAAGCTTATTTTGATGAAAAGGGCATATCCTATGAAGATAAAGATGTTACAGAGGACACTAAATTTGCGGATGAATCAGTCGAGAAAAGCGGTCAGTTTGGCGTGCCGGTAATCGAAATTAACGACGAGATAATCGTTGGCTTTGATAAAGAAGCACTGGAAAAGAAATTAGCCGAATAAATATCAAAATGCCACGCATAGAACACGAGCCTAAAGCCATCGCCATTATCGGCGCATCCAGAGATAGAACCAAAGCCGGCAATAAAGCCGTGCGCGGTTTTCATCGGCGAATGTGGAATGTGTATCCGGTCAATCCCCAGGCACTCTCGGTGGAGGGGATTAAGGCATATCCCGACATTGATTCAATACCGGGCGAGGTTGATATTACGGCGGTCTATGTAGGGCCGGAAGTCAGTCTTTTGCTGCTGGAGGAAATGGCCGCCAAGGGTGTCAAGAAAATATATTTCAGCCCCGGTGCGGAGCACGAGGCTGTCTTTGAAAAAGCGCACGAGCTTGACATGATTCCAATTTCTGCTTGCCCGTTGCAGCTGATCGGCGAGAATATTAATAATATAGAGTAATGCTCATAAGTCACAAGCCCCTTGAATTTGACGCTGATTTGCCGCACATCCTAGGCAACGCTTTTTATAATCTTGAAGAAGTCCCAGATTTAAAATCATACGATAAAATTGTTCTCGAATTCTGGCGCCTGGGGTGCCGCAAGTGCCATCAAAGCCTGGAAGAGTTTCAGCGCTTGAGTGAGCGATCGACTGAAAAGATATTGTTCTTAACAGTGCATTATCCCGAAATGCCATTTGAGAAAAGTCCGCAATTACTGGAAGATTTCATAAAGGAAAACAATATTCATGTGCCGATCTTAGTAGATCAGGACGGCTGCACCGCAAGAAACTTCGGCGTCAATATTCATCCGACAAGAATAGTGCTAGAGCGCGATAAAGGCTACAAATTAGCCTCCTGGGGGAGTAAGTTGTATGGGGAAATAGCAGGATTAATAGAGTCATAAAACTGACAAAAAACATTATATAGCGCCAGAAGACGAACTTGACAGTTCAGACGGTTTATGATACGATTCAATGTCATTTTGAAGTACATATTTCGAATGGCGCACCTAAGCCAAATTCATCTATTTATATGCGTATCGCATTTATAGGACAAAAAGGCATCCCTGTCACGCAAGGTGGCGTGGAGCGACATACAGAAGAGTTGGCAATCCGCATGGCTAAACGAGGCCATGAGGTACGAGTTTACACACGCCCTAGTTATACAGATCCCAAACTAAAGGAGTATAAAGGAGTGAAACTAGTAAGCTTGCCATCGATTAACACCAAGAACTTGGATGCGATTTCACACACTTTCAATTCTATTGTTCACCTGATTTTCCATCCAACAGATGCGGTGGTCTTCCAGGCGATCGGCCCAAACTCTCTAAACTGGCTAGTGCGTATTTTCCGCCCATCGATTCGTGTCTTAGGCATGTTCCATTGTCAGGACTATTTCCACGAGAAGTGGGGACGTCTGGCTCGTATGACGCTGCGTATCGGAGAATGGAGTTTAAACAAATTTAGTCACGTTATCTTTGTGACTAGCAAGATTCTACAAAATCGTGTCTTAAATCTACACGGACGCAAAGCAGTGCATTTGCCAAATGGCGTGCCCCGTCCGGCTCAGATAGATCCAAAGATCGAAAAAGAAACGCTGGCTAAGTTTGACTTAACGCCTGATGAATATCTGGTAGTCGTTACGCGCCTAATCGCGCATAAAGGCGTCCACTATATTCTCGAGGCTTTTAAAGATATTAAAACTGACAAGAAGTTAGTTATTGTTGGAGGCACATCCTTTACTGACGATTACGTCAAAAGACTGCAAGACTTCGCTAAAGAAGATCCACGCGTTGTATTTACAGACTTCCTCACTGGCGATGCTTTGCAGGCTGTCTTCCGCAATGCCTACCTCTTTGTACACTCAAGTGATGCCGAAGGTCTTCCAATTAACGTTTTGGAGGCGATGAGTTTTGGCATGGCGCCAATCTTGTCAGATATTCCAGAGCACCTGGAAACTTCCGGCGGGCACGCCTTTTTCCATAAACAAGGAGATGTTGCTGATCTGCGCAATATGATCGAGCATCTCTTAAAGCCTGAAAACAAAAAAGAGCTCGACTCTGTTGGCCAAAAAGCCCAAGAGTACGTGGTTAAAAACCATGACTGGGAAAACCTGACAGATCGAGTAATCGAAAATATTGTGTTGCCTGGACAACATTCTGTAGCGGCACAAGAAAAAACAATTTAATCATGCCTCCTTATGTCGGGCACCACAATGGTGTGCCTGGTTCGGACAAGCCCCGCGATCTTCAATCTTTATTGAACGCGGGGCTCTTTATTTGTGCAGTAAATTAAAACTTGACGAAATGTAAATTTTGTGTTATTCTACAACGTTTCCTATAATAGATATAGAACAATATGACTAAAGACAAATACAGCCTCAAAGGACTATTCAAATCGGAGCAGAAGTGCTACCGCGTTTTTGGTGTCACGATCTGTGAGGGTAGGCTAATGATCCTGGGATTATTTGCTTTAGCATTGATTATACTCATATCTGTAGCACCTTTCGGGCAGCGCTATCTAGCCTCTATCCGCGAAACAGTCGTCGAGACGCAAACAGAACCCAGCACTCAGGAGGAGTGGTATTTTTCAGCATTAACAGCGCCACAGCAATTTGAACACGCAAGGCACTGGGTTGCGTACTTCGTAGGTCCTCACCAGGGGACTCCTGTCGAAGCTACACTTTCACAATTTGACGTAGGTTGTTTTGGATGGCATGAAGGATCAATCGGCAACCCTTTGACCTGTAAATATGTATCTACCAACTTGGCTCAAACCTGGATGCCAAACTATGCATCTGAAATCCAGCCGATTATTAATGCTGGCGGCACGATCGGTTCTGATCAGGTTTTCGGCGGTTATGTTATGAATCCTGGCAACCAAGCTTGGCAGAACTATGTTTTAGACACTTTAATCCCGTGGGTCATAATCAACGGCACTGACGGTCTCTTCCTGGACACATTTGGTTTCTTCGACATACCGGAATATTACGGATACCGCAATGCGGCGATCCAATTCCTAGGGCGTATTCACAACCGCTTCCCTCAATATTTCCTAATCATGAACGAGGGCGACTATCTATTTCCTGAGGCTGCTGGATACTTAGACGGATTTGTATTCCAAAATTTCCGCTTAAACACGCAAGGCCATCAGTGGAATCCGTTTCCATATCCTGGCCAAACGGAAGCTGTCCAGCGCGTTGCTGGAACAGATGTTAAATTGCTCACTCTGGAAGCGACTTATCCTACCAATCAAGCCAACGAACAGCTGGCTTATGATACCGCCTGCACACTTGGGATGCTGCCGGCCTTTGAGTCCATATTAGATGCAAACTATGTATCAACGCTGCCATTAAATTCTCTGTGTTCTGTTAGTCTGCTCAATGTCGGAGATGTTATCCGTCCGCCGCGAGATCTAGGTAACGGCGTTACGATTCTGAGAGACATTCTTGGCGTCGATCCAAATCTTTTTGCATTCGATGATGACGAGGTAGTAAATGACGATAATCCAAACACAAATACAGAAACAACTGAAGAGGAGGGGAATGTAGAAACAGTCCCGGCACGCAAGGTCGTTCTGCCGCTGGAAAATACAAACGTATTCAAATTTTCTGAAAGTCTGCGTACGCATATCCTAAAATATCTAACCGGCCCGCTAGCGCGCTACAAATGGCCGCGAATTATCCTGGAAACAGAACACGCTTTTTAATCACTTTTGTTTAGTCTCTAGATTTGCTAAACTGCACTCACTATGCGCCAAATTTTAAAGAAATACATTCAATTTTGGGAAGTTTCCCTGATTATTATATTGCTAGTGACAGCGGGTACTTTTTTTGTGAGCATTGTTTTGCCGTCTGAGTATCAAAGCGAGTCAACCGTCTTGATTGTCCAAAAGCAGTCCAGCCTAGATCTTTTTAACGCAGCCAAGGCGTCGGAATACGTTTCAACAATTTTAGGAGAAGTTGTATATACCGACCAATTTATAACTGAGGTCATCAAGAACGACACAACTTTAAGTAATAACTTGCCACCCGACATCGAGCAGCGCAGTCGTGCCTGGGATAATTATTTGAGCTTAGCGCAGGTTGAAGGCGCCGGTATCTTACATTTTTCTTTCTCCTCATCTGATCCTGCTTTAGCGCAGCGTTATATGCAAGGCGTTGTTAATACTTTGCTTACGAACGCTGCACAATATCATGGTCGTGGTGCAGAAGTCGAGTTGCATGTCATCGACAATCCGACTTTGGATGTGCAGCCTGTGCGTCCGCGTGTCTTTATGAATACGCTTGTCGGCTTTATTTCCTCATTGATTCTGGTCGGCATCCTATTTTATCTGGAAGATATTTATAATATCCAACTTTTCCGCTGGAGCAAAAGGCGCGAAGAAGAATACTATGCGCCAGAAGAACAAACAGCTCTTGAAGCTCCCGATGTTGTCGAAGAACAGCAGGCGATCGAAGATTGGCTTAAAAGTGGCGAAAAAAAGCAGTAGAGGGCAGTAAAAACTGTCAGCTTAATAACAGAAGAGATCCGTTTGAACCCCTTGACAAAAAAGGGGTTTTATGCTAAGTTGGAATATCCTAAAAGGGATAGCCGTGCTCGTGTTCGCCGCTAGAGCCTATCTGAAATAAATAGTTTTTAGCGGAGGGTACGAAACGTTTAACGAAACCGTGTTCATTCACATCGTAATCAAATTAACCTAACCAATGTCTGCTTTGCGGCAGGCAGCGTGTCAAAAGTCAATATAAGGAGGACACTGACATGAAACGTATTACTGCTTTTCTTTTCGTTCTGCTTATCGCGCTTTGCGCGGGAAGCTTCACCGTTACCGTTGTTCAGGCCGATGAGATCAAACCGCGTGCTGACAACAGCCACACGGAATTCATCGATCTGCGCTACATCGAGGAAGGTTACAAAGAAGGTGACCTTGACCAGATGGGGCGAGTCGATCTGGACGCATTGTATGTGTCCTTATCGAACACCAGCAACGGGTACGACTACCAGGAAGTCCGCGCCGGATACATTAAAGGATTCGGCAACTGGGGCCTCGGTCTCAGTGGACGCTACACCAACCCCGAAGACAGCGATTTTCAGGAAGCTCAGATCGGCTTCATGGTGACTTACTTAAAGCGCTTTGAAACCGGCTGGTTCCAGTTCATCACCGACAACTACGTCGGAGTGGACGGAGGCTCGGGATTCCAACATTCCGAAAACCTCCTGCTGTTCGGTAAATGGTTCGGTCTTGAAGAGAATGCCGTACGTTTTGGCATTAACGGCCAGGCGTACTACATCCTCGATCCCAACAACGAAGGGGAATTCCCCGGAGGAAATTGGGAATCCGAATCCGTTACAACCGGCGGGCGCCTTGAAGGGCTCGTAAACTTCAACCAGGCTCTCTGGGATGCACTCGTGTACTGTGAGTATGTGAATGTGCAGACCGACGGCGAGTCCACCATGGACACTGGCGAAGTTTATCCCTTCGATGAAACTCAGACGTACTTTCGGTACGGCCTGGGATTCAGATATTGGTGGTACGGCAAACGCAATGCCACCTGGTTCAAAGTTACTGCTGGCCCTGAAACCGTAACCGACAAAGGTCCCCTCGGGGACTCCTCCGGAATCCATGCCGAACTCGGTATTGGCGTGATTTGGGGAGGAAAGTGACAAAGGAGGTCACACTTATGAAGAAACTTCTCAAAGTGACCTCAGTGGTCACAATCGTCCTGCTTCTCATTCCGGCCATCGCTATCGCCGTCACTTACGATGACGAAGCGATTACACAGTACCGGGAAGAGCTGAGGAATGGTGGAGAAATCCACTTGGTTCAGTTTGATAGCTTCTGTACGTTCGTCAGAGATGGCGATCTGAAAGATGTTATCGACAGGGCCATGGCCATTCTTCAGGAACTGCATGCCCGTAAAAAGGCGGCAGCGAAAGGTCTGATCTCGAAAGAAGACGCCATCCTCATACTTGTAGGGTGGGCGGACACGAATCAGGTCACTGCTTCGAAGAGTTCAAGGCACGCGAATCTTACGGATGAGAAATTTCCGTACAATTCGCGGGTGTATGAGCGTGTTGGCGAGACGGTAGACAACAACAACGAGTTGTCCTATCTGAGAGTCATGCGCGCATATAGCATCATGAGAGTAGTCGGCATCGAAGATGACGACCTCAGATTGATTGCTGCGAAACCCGGCGGGGAGACCGACAAATTCTCCAAAAGCGATCTGGCCAAAAACCGGACCGTGACCGCCACCTTCGTAACGCCGAAGTGCCAGGATTTCGATGACGATCAGGACGGGCCTTGCTTCCGCGAGATCCCCATTCCTGACGAAGTCATGAAACCGACTGACGACGGCGAGTCGATCAAGGTAACCAACCTTGCTCCTGGACCCGGTGCTGAAAATCTGACGCCCGATGTGCCGAAAGGCTACACGGCTCAGGACTCAGGCTGGCTCTATGAGCTCTACATCAACGGCAACACCGTGGTGTACGAGATCAAGCTCGACTCGTCCTACACTGGCAAACCCGGGCCGCTTCCTGAGTATCATGCGGTGGATCGTATCTGTTGGTACGGCACCCCTGATTGCAGGATGAAGCTTTGGTACAAGGATGCTCTCAGTACTGAGAAAAGGACGGATGGCTACAAGGCTGTCTTTCCGATGCCTCCTTCAAAACGGTTGCAGATTCAGCACTACTTCAACGTGTTCAGCAGAGATGCTAAGCACAAGAAAGTAGAGATCTGGTACGGTATCGGATCTGAAAACCTGGATGTGAAACCCGGTCTCACGGTTATCGAGCACTGGTACTACCGATCTGGTCGCGACATGGGAGCTTGCTTCGCAGTCGTCGATCTTATCCAGCGCCACGAACTCGACAGCCTGAACTGTGTCAGACAAAAACGTTAATTTACCCTCAAAAAAATCCTCATAGAGGTAAGGGCCGTTCATCATAGAGCGGCCCTTTTTTCTTACCTACGAATTGACGCTCTAAATGCCAGATGGTAATATGTAAGACCGATTTCAAGAACTATTAACGTAACTTACAAACTATCTAGGAGGTTGCTATGCGCAATCGTGTGTATTATGGGTTTCTGATCCTGTTTGTCTGTGTGTTGTTTTCGGGCTGCAGCTTTCATAATTTGAAAGCACGCGGTTCCGCAAATACGACAGACACAGTGCGGCAGAGAACAGAATTCAGCAGGGAAACACCTGTCGAAAAGCAGGAGATCGTTGACTCCATTGTCATCGATGACGACGGTTGGATTTGGTACGGCGGTTATGAGTACTTTGACCAGGTCAAAGCGTTCGTTCTGCCAGGCGTAAGAAAACCGGTCAAGACCATTTCTTGCGAGCTCATCGAGAAGCAAGATGACTGGTATATTATGCGCTTCAAGCTTCCAAAAGATCGTCAGTACTGTTGTTTCAACTTCTACAATTCCAAGACAGGAAATTGGCAGGGGCTAAACCCGGAAGGAGAAACCAACAAAACCCTGGGCGACATCTTCATGATTAAACAATGGTTTAATCGTGGTGGTAAAGACATGGGCAGTTGCTACTCAGTACAATCTCGCTTTGAAAAAGGCAGACTTGCAGATTATTAAATCTGCGAAAAAGAATCAAAAAAGACCGGTTGAACCCAACCGGTCTTTTTCAATTGTCCCAATCCATACAATCCGCTAAACTATATCTATGTACTGGAATTCATCAAAAACACTCGGAGTCTCTATATTCACATTTTTATTATTGCTGATTTTGGCGATCCTTTTGTACTGGCGCCAAGATCTCTGGCTAAACGTCCTCTCTCCATCGAGTGGGGGAGTTCAGTTGGAAGGAATTATTTCGGGGAATACGGCAAATCTGGAATTAAGGATAGAGTCAGGCTCTGAACCCCAATTTACGCAAGTAATATTTTATGGACCTCAGGATTCCTGCATAGAAGCGTACACATTGAAGGCAGACGAAACAAAACAATTAGCAGCCGACCAGCCTGGTTGGTGGCGCATTATTTTTGACATACCTAAGGATGCTGCCGTCTCAGATCGCTGGCGTTTTGGTTTTGTGAATCCAGATTCGGGAGAGTGGATTGATGAGGAATCTATTGACGTAGATAGCGCAGCGATGGAAGTTTATGAAGGCGCTTTTGCGTTTACAGAATATATTGGCTCTCCGGGCCTACCCTGTGCTGTCGTGCAAATCGATGAGTCTTTAGAAGGGACAACTGAAAAGCTAACTGTAGTTATCCAGGCAGAATCCCAAACGGAAGCTAAGTACACGCAGGCGAAATTCTTTGCGCCGGGGTCTCTTGATCTGATTACGAAGGATGTTTTTGCCAGCGAAGCGAAGCTCTCTGAAGATAAGAAGACCTGGACTATTACTTTTGACCTGCCGGAAAATCTCAATGTGGAAGAGCGCTGGGCTTTCGGATTTTCAAATCCAAATACAGGCCTATGGCTCTGGCCTGATCGTTTGGAGATCGAAACGGATGACGTAGTCTTATATAACAATAATTTCGCGTTCACAGAGTATTGTGAGTGCCAATAAGGCGTTATATTAAACTTTCAAAACAGCCTTGACAACGGGCTGTTTTTATGATAGGTTTACCTATTCGACATCGAGCTAGATGATGGCGAATACGCACTATTACAAACGAAAAAACCAAAAGGAGGATAATCCTCATGAAAAACGTTCTGATTATCTGTCTGATCGTGCTCACTTCCGTTGTACTCATCGGCTGTAGTGGAGGAAGTTCCTCCACAGATCCTGGCGGCGGTGGCGATGGTACGGACCTCGGCACAATCACAGAGCTCTATGGCGACAGCGTTCAGCTTCGCCTGGATATTGAGCCCTATGCCGAGACCGTATTTACAGTACTGCATCTCTTCGGGTTGAACAGTTGTTCGGCTCCTCTGGAAATTGAAGCTACCTCGCAGACTCCATTCTCCGATGGCGGATGGACGATGATCTTCGATATTCCTGCCGGGGTTGACCTGTCAGACCTCTGGCGTTTCAACTTCACGGATAATTCCGGCACTCTCTGGCTGAACGAAGGACTCTGCACCATCCATGCTACTGGCGTGGAAAGTTGGGGAAGTGCTTTTGCTTTCTCAGCCTACGTCGGCAACGAGGGTGATTGCTACAACCTTCAGATTGAGGTTTCAGGAACTCCCACCAGAGTCGTCCTGAATCTCGATAACGGAGAGCTGGTCAATCCCATGTATACTCAGATTAACCTCTGGGTACCGGGAGCCAGGCTGGAAGTGTTCAGCATGCAGGCTACAAGTCTCGTTAACCTCGGCGACGGAAAATGGGAGATCGTATTTGATCTGCCTACCGAAGCCGATGTGGTGCAACGCTGGATGTTCGGATTTGAAGATCCGGGATCCGGTGCCTGGCTGCCGATCAGTGATGATGTCGTAACTTCCGGCTCCATCGTGATCTACGGCGGCAATTTCGTCTTCCGCGAGTACTGCGGTTGCGTTCCTTAAGACTTTCTGCCCCCATCCCTCCCTTCCGTTCCCCAAAAGCCCCCATCGTTCTAAACAGAACTGTGGGGGCTCTTTTCTTCCTATTTCATGTTATTATATATAAAACAAACACGATGAAACTCAGTAAACAGACAACAGCAACGATTTTTGTGACGATTTTGATCGGCATTTTTACGTTGCTTTTTTTCTGGATAAATCCGCCGATTTACCTGTATTTGCTGTTTTTTGCGATAGCATTTTTATTTATCGCGCGTTATCCGCTCAGTGGACTTTTAGCGGCAATCTTTTTAACACTTGTTTTTGGTCAGCAATTCGCCCTGCAGCCGTTAGTGACGGAAACCGGCAACTACTTACTTTATCCTTTAGATATTTTACTGATCTTAACTGCACTTGCAGCTGTCTTGCAGCGCCGCAAATGGTGGCCTAAAGCCAAGAAGGAATGGCGCTGGCTGACACCGCTTATCAACATTTTCATTATCGTTATCACAGCTAATATGCTTTGGTCGTTTTATGCTGGTACCGATACGATCCTAGCGCTTAGTGCTTTCAAAAACTATGCAGTCTACGGTCTGTTGTTTTTCCTGGGCGTAGTCTTGCTACGCAGCTGGAAAGATATATCCAAACTATTGCGCACGATCTTGATGTCAGGATTGGCAGCCGGCATTATCCTGCTGATCAACCTGGTGCGAGGCGTAGGCTTCTTGGTAGAGTACAATCCTATCACGACCAGTGGCACACGTTATCTAGCCGGTATTCATGCGTGGGCTTTGGTGCTCGCGCTTATCATCAGCCTGGCCTACTTAGCCTACCGAATGAAAGTCTGGCGCCATTTCCAAATCCCAATCGTTCTCGGGCAAATCGTCGGGCTTGGTATTTCGTTGTTCCGTCATCTCTGGCTAGTCATAGCATTTATTGGCGCAACGCTTATCGCCTGGATGCCTCTAGACATCAAACGCCGCTTCATTAATTTTGCGGGACGCTTTCTAGTACTAATTGCTATTGGAGGCCTTTTTACTTTTTATATCAGTGCCTTTATTCCAAACTGGAACTTAAACCTGGCTACCGAAGATTACTTACAGCCATTCGTGGAGCGCGTTACAACAATCAACTTGAATCCTGAAGAAGAAAGTGCCCAATTCCGTCTCAAGTCGTGGGAATCAGCCTGGAATGCCTTCCTGGAAAATCCTATTTTAGGAAACGGACTAGACGCAAAATTAGGGATCGAGATAAATGATTTCAAACAAACGATTGAAGCGCGCGATGTTCACAATTCCTTTTTGACAATACTCGTAGAGACAGGATTGATAGGCTTACTACCGCTACTCGCGTTGATTATATTGTTGCTCACCAGAGGCCGCAGAGCATTAAAGCAGGCGACTAAGCATCAAGGCACGATCATGGCTTTATTGCTTTGTCTAATCGCATTTGTCTTGGGAGCTAACTTTGGTGTGTATTTCGAAACCAATATGACTGGTATCTTTTTCTGGATCTTAGCTGCGGGCCTTTTTGCAGCTGTTCAGCTGAGTGATAAAGCGCCAGCAGAAAGCCAAGCTAACGAACAATCAAGCCAATGAAAGTAAGCGTATTAATAGTTAACTATAATTCACGAGAATATCTAGCACAAAACCTGGTAGAGTTATTTGCTTCAAAAAAGCCAGCGTATCTTGATACCGAAGTAATTGTCGTTGATAACAATTCGAGCGATGGAAGCGTTGACTATCTACGGCAGCAATTTCCTGAAGCACAAGTTGTGTCGCAGACGACAAACACAGGATTCGGCGCGGGCATAAATCGTGCTGCCCAGGAAGCGACGGGCGCGTATTATTATCTTCTGAATCCGGACGCTAAAACTACCTGGCAGGAGATCGGAAAAGTGGTGAAATATCTAAAAGATGATCGAGAGGTCGGCATTGTCGGCAGTAAAATCCTAGGGTTCGTCGGGGAAAATCAGGGATCCTTCGGAGATTTTCCCAGTGTTGGAACTGAAATTATGGAGAGCTTCAATTTTTCAAAAATAGGAGGCGGGCATCTGATCTGGCCACGCGTTTACAACAGAAAACTTTTCAATACTACCCGGACAGTTGATTGGGTTGGGGGAGCGGGTCTTGCGATTCGTTCCAAGCTGTTTGATCGCCTGAACGGATTCGATGAAGACTTTTTCCTCTACTTTGAAGACATTGATTTATGTAAACGCATGTGGGAGATAGGCTACAAAGTGGTTTATTATCCTAAAAGCGTGGTGAGGCATATTCAGGGCGCCAGCGGCGCAAACAATTCCAATGTCTATCGCAATGGGCGTTCTCAATATATTCAGAAGCATTTCAAGGGCGCAAGCAGGGCGATTGGTAAGTGGCTTTGGCCCGCTTCCACTAAAGATAAATCTTCGCAGACATCAAAACAAAAGCCGGAATTGGCATACACGCGCTATAGGTTTGAGCCAGGTGCGATGAGCCGCCTTAATTATTTTTTGAAGGAGATTGGGAAAAACAAGAAGCATATCCTAGAGATCGGAGCAGGGTCGGGCAATATCACCTTGCCGCTGGTAAGGATAGGGCATACAGTGACCGCTTTAGAGCCCCATGAACCTACTGCCTCAAAGCTAAAAATCTATGAGCGTATCTTTTCATTAAAAGTAGTTACAGAAACAATAGAAAACTTTGCACAGAGCCACGAGGCGCAGTACGACTATATTATTGTCAGTGAGGTGTTAGAGCATCTGGAGGATCCCACTGAAGTAGTGAAGCAAATGAAGAAGCTGTTAAAGCCTGATGGTAAGATCTTAGGGTCAGTGCCGGCGCGCAATTCTCTAGATGAGATTGGTCGCTGGTTTTTGGTGAAAAATCCTTTAGGACGCGCGCTCAAAACGCCGCTCAAGACATATATCCTAGAGCGCGGAGTACAGTCAGCTGCCGAAAGTCCGCACATTCAATTTTTCTCACTCAGCAGATTGAAAAAATTGTTTACAGACAACAATCTAAAGATAGTAGATCTTCAGACTAGCTCAGTCTTTTTTAGAGAGGCGTACTATGTCTTTGGAAGGTTTTTCATGCGCCGGGGAGGTCGAATATTTATGATGAAGGACAGATTGGACCGCAGACTTAGCAGAAGCTGGCCTAATTTATTTGGCGCTGGATGGATGTTTACTATAAATAAGAAATAATCATGCGTATACTTCAGATCAACAAATTTTATTTTCGTGGAGGGATTAGTGGGGGAGTCGGAACATATCTCTTTGAGCTTAATGCTCTGCTGGAAAAACAAGGGCACGAGATTATCCCTTTTGCGATGGAGCATCCCGACAATGTGGAAACGCCGTACGCAAAATACTTTGTGTCGCAGAAGGATTTTTCGCGTCCGCGTCTTTCTTTGTCGACGGCGCTGCGCGCGCTTTATTCTCGCGAAGCGGTGCGTAAAATAACAGCCCTAGTCAAGGAAACTAAGCCGGATATTGCGCATGTGCATATTATCTATCATCAGATTTCACCTTCGATCTTGAAGGCGCTGAAGCGCTTAGGTGTCCCGATCGTGATGACCATGCACGACTACAAAACTTTTTTCCCAACTCCTGCTCCCATGGCCGACTCTCAGTCAGTTGCAAACCCTGACAACTATTCGCCGTGGCGGTTTATCTGGGGACGTGCTATTAAAAATTCCATTCTTGCGAGTGGTTTTGCTGTTTTTGAAACATGGCTGCATAAAGCCATGGGTCTTTATCGCAAAACTGTTGATACTTATATTGCGCCGAGTCATTTCGTAGAGGATCAGATAATTGCCTTGGGTGCACCAGCAGAACGCGTCACGTATTTGCCGCATTTTATTCGTTGTACTGAGGGGCAATCGTCAGAATCCAGTGAGGATCCTTATTATGTGAACATCGGACGTCTTTCTCCAGAAAAAGACATAATGACATTAATCAGGGCGCATCAAGTTAGCCAAACTAAACTGACTCTTCGTATTGCAGGGACGGGCTCAGAGGAAGAGCGACTTCATAAATTTGTTGCTGAGAATAATATCAAGGGCGTAGAATTTGTGGGCGAGCAGGATCGTGTGGGCGTAGAAAAGTTGTTTCGGAACGCCCGTTTTGCCGTGGTGTCCTCGAAGTATCATGAAACATTTGGCTTAACAGTCCTGGAAGCATATTGTCAGGAAGTGCCTGTGATTGCTTCGCGAGTGGGAGGCTTGCCGGAACTAATTGAGTCAGGGAAAACAGGTTTATTGTATGACGTAGGCGACGTTGCAACACTTGCAGATAATATTAAACGCCTCTCAGGCGATGCTATTCTCGCGCAGCAGTGGGGAATAGCCGGTCGTAAACTTGTAGCACAGTACGCTCCAGAACGCCACATAGCGTCTCTAGAGAACGTTTATCGCGCAGCACAACATAACACAACGCCAGACAATTAAAGGTTACATACCAGAAAATCACTTGGGTAAACTTGAATATCTCTATAAAAAATTAGTTAAAACAGAACAGTTGCAGTCCTAACAATTTGCTATAATATAACTGTTACATAACTAACATATTAATTATTCACCAATATGCCAGGACCTGAAGGGCCACCTATTCCAGATAAAGAACGTCAAGACTTGACGGGTGTTGATAATGAGGAAGAAGCAGATGCCGCCTTAGATGCTCTGGAAGATGAATTCGAAAGAGACATGTTGGAATATATGAAAAAAAGTGCAAGTGGAGAGGCATCACCTGAAGAGAGACAATCTTTAAAAAATCAAATGAAAAAGAAATTTGTGGACGGCATACGAGAACAAATACAGGCTGAGGCGAGTGAAGAATCAGAAGCGACAGAAGTTATAAAAGCTGCCGAAATTACCGAAGAAAAGGGAGAGAGTACAGAGGGTGGAGAGGCTGAAGCTGCAGTTACGAGGAAGGACCAAAAACGCATGGTTAAGGAATATGGTCGTCATTCAGATTCTTTCATGGAAAAGTTCAATGAACTTGATAATGCGCGTGATATAGATACGTTTGAATCGGCTCTGATGGATCTACGTTTAAACAATGAGCTTATTACTGAACATAGATTTGATGGTGAAACCGGCGAGGAGCTTGATCCTGGCTGGGAAGTTAAACTACAACTTGCTCAAGCTAGGGATCGGGGAATACTAAGTGAAGAAGAATACACTAGTGATTTACAGGATATTCAAGACGATATCGACAGACAGTTGCGAGAAGGGAAGATTAAAGATAAAATTGAGCAGACTGAACAATTAGAGAAAAATGAAGTTTTATCTTCGGAACAACTGGAAGCGCTTGTAGAAAAGTTTGATAAGAGAGTAGCAAAGGCTTGGGGGGATGTGTTATTTGAGAGAAATAATGCGCTACAGGAAATAATACGCGGTAAAGATTCCCGGGGTGAATTTGAACATCGTACTAATATCTTTAGCGACGGTGAATATATATATGAAGCATTTGCGGAAACATATAGTGATGATCGACAAGATGAATGGCGAGTAATCAGAACTAAGCGAGAGGATTTGATAAATCCACCGCGCGAGAAAATATTAGCAGTGCACATTTACGAGAGCGGAACTAGCGCCACTGTACAATCTGACACACAGCGATTAAGCGGGAGCGAATCACGCAAAATAATTGAAGCTTATGATGCGAGTATGCAGGATAGTTCTATAACGATGGAGCAGGGCATTAAAGATACAGCAGAAAAGTTTAATCGGTCATGGGAACAGAGTCAGTAATAGACTTGATTTTATCAGTATTTTGTTGTGGAAAAGGTGCCAGTGGTAAAAAAACACGCTTTTTGTTACGTTTAAGTAAACTATCAAAAAGGAAAATATTGAATTATTGAATTAAGACATACAAATGCGCAAATTTTTCATATTATTTGTCGGTGTTGCTGTGGTAATGCAATTCACATGGATTGGCTATGTGGCGGCTGCGGGCACTGTATCAGATAGCGATTGGACCGGCAAGATCGGTACTGATCTTGAAGAGACAGACAAGCTCAAATTGGATCTTGAAGACACAGCCTCTGAGAAGTTGGCTTCTTTTGCGATCGGTGATGCCTTAGATACTAATGAAGTAACTGGGGGAGCAAGCGCGAGACTTAGTACGGGTAAAATTGCGCGAGCCTGGGCGCTTAGCGCAGCAGATGCTGTGAAGATGCGCGTTCACAATGGTGCAACTAGCATTTTAGATACAGAGGTTTTAGATTTTGATGTTTTAACTCCGATTGGTGGAGCAAGCTGCGCAGTTGCATTAAGTAATGTCACAGTAGCACCGCGTAATGATGGAGGTTATGTCGTGGTTACAGATTACTATGAAAGCGGAAGGTCAACACCAACGGTCACTTGTGGCGGCATTGGTAATAGAGACACTTTTACTGTTGCTGCGATTTATGATGGCAATTTTGATCCGATCGATGAAGTAATTGATGTTAACTCTGCTGTCTGCACTGAAACTTTGGATTCGAAGTCGTGTAAAGTGAATAACAACGGAGGCAATATTGGTGTCTTCAGCGACAATAGCTTTGTGATCGTGTGGGTTGATACGAAAGATACTAGCGGTACACAGGTTTATGCTCAGCATTATGGAGCTAATGGTCATGCTATCGGAAGTCCAATTGGTATCGATGAAGATCTGGGTGCCGGCGAAGATGAAGAGTATCCGACAGTGCAAGTTTTAAATAACGATAATTATGTTGTGGCCTGGGATTCGTATACAGATCGTGGTGATGTATATTTTCAGATGATGGAGAGCGATGGCGATAAGATTGGCAGCAATGTTAATGTTACAAATGTAACCTCGGCAGGCGAGTATGGCTATTATCCTGATCTGGCCCTGCAAAGCGATGGTGATTTTATCTTGAGTTACGCTTATGGTGCAGGTTCTGATTGGCCCGCACTCGTTGAGATTTATAGTGAAGCAGGAGTATTAAAAGAAGGCCCAGTCGCTGTCGATGGCACGAGTGGTGAGGATCAATGGAACATAGACGTTGCAGTCGGCGAGAATGATGAGTTTGTGGTAGCCTACCATGATTATAAATACTCTGGCACAGATTACGACATTGCGATATCACGCTTTGATGCTGATGCTAATCAATTAGACACGCCAGTGCGAGCGGTTAGTGACTACGATGACTCTAATGGTTACCCCTCGCTTGCGTACGGTGGCAATGACGACTATTGGCTTACTTGGTGGGCAGCGTCAGACAATAATGCTTACACACTTAAATGGGGTCGTGACTACTTGCCGAGTGGTGAATATGTGTCTGATACGTTTACGATTCCTGAGGGCAATGCCTGGACCAGCGCAGACTGGACAGCGGATGTTCCTGTAGGTACAACATTCACAGTCGAGGTTGATACAAACGGCGACGGCACATATGAAGAGGTAACCAATGGTGAGGATCTCTATGGCTCATCTCTTGATACCGAGCCAAAAGAGAGTACTGAGCTAACATACCGTTTAGCCTTTGCGACTACGGACGGCGATGCAACTCCGGAGCTAAGTTTGATCAGCTTTGGCTATGAAGATCTGCTTGTACTCGTTGGTTCTAAGTCTTCGCTGCCGTTATCTCTCGCGTTTATCTCAGGTCTGCTGATAACTGGCCTCTGGTATTCCCGGAAGGACATATTGGCCAGAGTGAAGACTAAATAAATCTTTCAAATGAAAAGAAAACAGAGGACTAGACCCTCTGTTTTTTGTTCTGCCGACTTATAAAATACTGCCGATAATCTCTGGATGACCACATAAGAATTCGCCGGCGGACATACTGGATTTGCCCTCGAGCTTGAGCTGGGAAATTGCGATGCGTCCATCGGCTGTGCCTACTGCGAGAGTGTTGTTTTCCTCGGCAGCTACTTCACCGGACTGTAGAGTTCCACCGGGATGTACATGCATACCTTCGATCACGAGCCGTTTATTGTTATAAAATGTATGCATGCCCGGCCAGGGTTGATAGGCGCGAAATTTACGCTCGATGGTCTCGGCATTTTCTTGCCAATCAACAATACTTTCACGCTTTTTGATCTGTTTGGCTACAGTTGCGCCATCTTCTGGCTGAGGCACGGCTTTTAATTCACCTTCTAGAATATTAGGAAGCTTAGTATTTAAAAGATTTGAGCCAAGCTGGGAAAGAGTCTTGAAAAGCTCGGGACTTGTTTCGGTTCCATTCAATTTGACTATGGATTGCGCAAAAATTGGCCCAGTATCTAAACTTGGTTCTATTTGCATTAGGGTAACGCCCGTCTCTGTGTCTCCTGCAGTTATCGCTGCTTGGATAGGCGCTGCGCCACGCCAGCGAGGCAGAAGCGAGGCATGAACATTTAAAAAGCCTAGGCGCGGGACATCTAGGATCTCTGCTGGCAAGATGTTTCCGTAGGCGACTACAATTGCGATGTCTAGATCTAAGGATTCAAGATACTTCTTTTCTTCTTTTAGATTGCCGGAAAACTTTTCCGGCTGGCGAATGTTGTTCGGAGAAATGCCAAGTCGAAGAGCTGCTTCCTTGACGGGAGAGGGGAGTAGCTCGCTAGAACGACCACGGGATTTATCAGGATTAGTATAAACGGCCGCGATGTCATAACCGGCTTTAACTAGTCCTTCCAAAGCGGGTACAGCAAAATCTGGCGTGCCCAAGAAAGCGAGTTTGTATTTTTTAAAATCGAATGCCATTTATTTATCAAAATAATCGATGCACAGGATGCCGTTGAGATGGTCGATCTCGTGCTGTAGGATGCGCGCTTCCAGTCCTTCCGCCTCTATTTCAATTGGCTGACCAGTGCGGTCAAGAGCGTGTACTTTGACGTGTGCAGCGCGGTCTACCTTACCTTGCAGTCCAGGGGCTGAAAGGCAGCCTTCATCATCTAAAATTTTATCTTCAGACTTTTCGATAATTTCTGGGTTGATCAGGGCAATATCCTCTTCATGAAGATGAGCGATCGCAATACTTTCGGTGCGCCCTATTTGGGTCGCCGCCAGTCCGATGCCTTGGTTTTTGTGCATCGTTTCGATCATATCGTCGATCAGCTGCTGGATCTCCGGTAGCGTCGGGTCGGCCACTTTTTCTGTTTTAATGCGAACACGAGGGTCGCCTTCAAATACGATTGGTCTTTGCATAGAAGTTAGTGCTAGTAGTCTAGTATTATAGCGTAGATACGGGGTCTACATCAATTTTCCAGGTATTGGGCACTGAATGGAAAAGTGCACGTAAATCTTTTTCAGTTCCGTTCAGTAAGATCTGCCAGATATATTTACCGCGCAGGCGCGGAATAAAGCCGGACGTTGGTCCTAAAATCTGGGTCGTTTTACTGTTGTTTTTCTCCAGTTGCTCTATCAGTTTTTGGGAAAGTTCCAGAGCTTTCTGCTCACCGTCGGAATCTGACTTGGTCATTAAGGTTAGCAAGGCCAGCTTGGTGAAGGGGGGATATTTCATTTCCCGCCGTTCTTTGATCTCTTTATCGTAGAAAAGCTCGAAGTCGTGCTGGGCAGCGGCCTGGATGGCAAAATTTTCGGGTTGATAAGTCTGTACGATGACTTGGCCCGGACTATCACCGCGACCGGCTCGCCCCGCCACTTGAGTGAGAAGCTGGAAGGCGCGTTCCTGGCTGCGGTAGTCTGGAAAGGTAAGTGCAGTATCTGCGAGGACTACGCCAACTAAATCAACTTGCGGGATGTCCCAGCCCTTTGTAATCATCTGGGTGCCTATCAGAATATCGATCTCTCCTTTTTTAAGTGCTGAAAAAAGCTTGTGGTGTGCGTCTTTGTTTTGCATGGTATCGCTGTCCATGCGCGCGATGTGCACTCCTGGGAAAGCATTGACCAGTGTTTTCTCTACAGTCTGTGTCCCGAGGCCTAATTTTTTGATCTCAGTGTTTTGGCATTCAGGGCAACGACTTGGCAAGTGTTCATTTTGGCCGCAGTGATGGCAGCGTAACGATTCGCCTCCGTAGCTCTGGTGATAGGTGAGTGGAAGTAGACATTTATCACAACTAAACACAAAACCGCATTTGGTGCAGATAATACTTGAGGCGGCGCCACGTCTATTTAGGAACAGCAGGATTTGTTTGTTGGCATCGAGCGTATCAGCGATAGCTGACTGCAGGTGCTCGGAAAATATCCCGCGCGTCCCTGTACGTTCCACTTGCCGAAGGTCTATCACAGTCACTGGCGGTAGGGGACGCTGTTCGATTCGTTCACTCAGAGTCAACAACTCAAAATCTTCGGTATCTTTTGCGCGATAATAGCTAGTAATATTTGGAGTGGCGCTACCCATGATCAAGGTAGCCGGCCAAAAATCTGCCAGCTTCTCTGCCACAAGTCGTGCATCATAAAGCGGAGTAAGGTCATACTGCTTATAGCTATCATCATGCTCTTCGTCGACAACGATCAGGCCCAAATCGTGAAAAGGCAAGAGCGAAGCAGAACGGGGACCAACGATTACACATGGCTCACCAGCGCCGATCTTTTGCCAGATATTAAAACGCTCACTAGCCGACATTCCGCTATGCCAAAAATATACTTGCTCAGGGAAGCGGGCGCTGATTCGGTCGTGTTCCTGGGCGGTCAGGGCAATCTCAGGCAATAAAAACAAAACCTGCTTGTCAGCATTCAAGGCATTTTCAATAGCGTTAAAGTATATCTCCGTTTTACCACTGCCAGTAATGCCATGCAATAAGAACTTGCCAGAATTTTTCTTCAAATTGGTTTCAATCTTATCCCACGCCTTCTTCTGGTCTGTGGTCAAGAGATGAGGCTTTTCCGGCGGGTCCAGCTTGATGTCGCTAGTGTCTTGGCGCGGTCGTTTTAGTTCACGCGGAAGCATCGCGGCTAAGACCTGGCCGTAAGAGCCTTGATAATAGTCTGCGATCCACTTAAGAAGGTCACGTGTAGGTTTTTCAAAAGTCGGCGCCTCGACAGCTTCAATAATTTCTTTCAACTTTGACTTCGGTGTCTTAGTGTCCTCCTCTTCATCCCAGACAAGGCCGCGTAAATTTCGTTTACCAAAAGGAATCCGCACCAAAGTGCCCGGCTTGATCTGTTTAGTCGACAAATAGGAAAAAACCTGGGTATTGCCCAGCTGCGTTTTGGTTTCTGGAATAACTCCGAGGCGGTACATACGACGCGCCTATTTATGAGGCGACAAATCTACTGTCAGATAACCCGTACCAAAAGGCGACTCGTAGCTCAAGAGATGAGGCTTAATATCAGGATCAGAAACTTTAGCAGCCGCCCACGCAACACAAAGCGCGCGTAGTCCAGTCTCACCGATCTTCTTAGCCCAAGTGGAATCTAGATTTCTAATCGCGGCTGGGTTGTTGTCACGCAAAGCCTCAATAATAGTAATATCAAAATGTTCAGACTGTTCCAGGTACTCAGCTGAGGCAGCCGGCATCTTGTTGGCCAGGTCAGTCGATGCGATCAGGGCGATCTTCTCGGGACGCGCATGCAGGGTGTGGCCGAGCATCTCGCCCGCTAGCCAGTGTTCCGAAAAATTATTTTCGGAATGCTCCATCATTATGATCTGAGGCAAATCATCAGTCTTCTGGCAACAGCCAATGATCATCAGCGTAATAAACGTGAAGGGACTGATGGAAGTTTCGTGCTGCGTAGTCGTTGGGATACCCAGACTCTTAGCGTTGCGGCGGATTTCCTCTACTAGATCCTGATGATTATGGAAAACTAAAGCGGTCTCTTCATCTCCAAACGCGGCGAGATTACCTGAAAGCTGGTCAGAGTTCGCAAAAACCAGCGTATCGAGATTATGGTTCTCGGGACGCGGTGGCTGGACAACAGCAACAATCTCAGGCTTAATTGCCTGAATTTTAGCTCTTAGGCTATCAAGTGATTGCCTGGTAATATCAGTTTTCAGTTTGTGGTCTTCTGAAGCGCTTGGCAAAAGTTCAGGAGCATGGGGCGCAACAGCAATAAAATCTAAACTCATAGTGTTTATACTATAGCACGATAAATCCGGTTTTTAACAGTGCTTTTCCCTATATGTGTTAAGATTTAAGAAACGCAAAAACTATGCCCTCAAATAAAAAACAAGAGAAAAAAAGAATATTCGTAGCTGTGCAGATTCCCGCAGTTGTCAAAAAAGAGGTCAAAGAACTAATAGGCCAGGAATTACTAAAAAATAAGGACATCAAGCTAGTTCGTCCTGAAAACTGGCATCTAACTCTACAGTTTTTAGGGGATCTTTCTGATAAAGAAGTGAAGGGTGCCAAAAAAGCCTTGAAGGCGCTTGCCGAGAGCTATAAATTATTTAATCTTTATGTGGAAAGCTTGGAGCTTTATCCGCGTGAGAATATGCCGCGCGTGGTGGCTTTGCAGCTAAAAGACCATTCTGCCTTGATGGATGTCCAGGCGGCGGTAGCTAAAGCTCTAGAGAAATGGACCAGTCCAGAAGCTGCCAAGCAGCAATTTCGTCCGCATATTTCGATTCTGCGCCTCAAGCCGGACGTAGATATAGCCGAGGTGCAAGAACTTCTAGCCGAACCCTACGAGCGGCGCTTTGAGGTGCCAGATATTGTCTTGTATTCTTCTGTCTTGGAGGAAACAGGAGCGGTACACACTGAGGAAGCTCGCTTTGAGCTCTTGCCGGACGAATAATATTTATTGAAAATCATGAAGAGGTCCGAATAAATAAGATATGACTCGAAAATTACCCGTCTGCAATGTATTCTGATGTTCCGGTCTTTCGAGGAGTAGCTTATTTATGAGGATTGAAGAGTTGCTCGATTTCTTCTCAAAAAACATCTTCTGCGAATCTTGTTGGCTATCAAACAGGTTAACAGCATTCTTGAGGATGTTTTTTGAGAGACAAGGTTTTTAAGAAATACCATCCGTAATGAGAAATCAGGTAGTGAAAAAGCCGCCAGTTAGACCAGCGGCTTTTTTTGGATTCGATATTAATCATGAGGACCGTACGTTCGCGATGAAAGCTGCGAGAACGTATTCTTGGCTCCCAGATTAAGTTGTTTGAGGAGGTTGGGATTATTATCCCAGACCTGATTGATTCGACGCCTGGCTTCTTTCTCGTCAGCGCATTCCCTGAACATTCTCATCGAGAAGTCAAAGAATGCCTGCGGGCCTGAGATTTTCGGCTTGGCATCATTGTCTTCTCGTTCCTCTGACGAGGACTTAAAGAGTGAGCGTTGGATCATGTACGTCTCCTTTTAAGAAGGCATGTATTTTCCAGGCTTGCCGGAGATTTTTTCAGCTTTATGGCAAATATGCCAGGCGTAGTTTTCGCCTTCGCCGTAGTAATGCAAGGCCCACCACAAGGTTCCGTGTTTTTTCTGCAAGATAGACACGTAGTTTGCGGTGGAATGGATCGCATCAGCTAGTTCGAAGGGGTTTCTTTTTCCGTCATGATTGCCGTCTACTGCGTAGTGCAGCCACCACGTTGGTTTGAATTGAGTCAGGCCAATTGCTCCAGAAGAGGAGCTTTTGACTTGATTGATATCCAGACCGTTTTCATGGCAGATCTTGCGAAGAGATCTGAGATGACCGGGCGCATTTGCAAGTTCAATTACCGCTAAATGCTTGCCGAGCTTTTTCCCTTCATCCGTTTCCTGTTTGAAAAGCGCTTTCAGGATGTCTTCCGGAACGCCAAACTTTCTTGAGGCGCTCTTGAAGATCTGATCACGCGTCGGCTGTTTCAGATCTCGGATGGTTGTGTAGTACAACCGTTCGTCATCTGATACCACCTTCTTTTTTGGCTGAGATTTCGGCTTTTTGGCCGGCTTCTCAGTAGGTTTCTCGGGCTCAGGGATCACTGTTCTGGCCGGTGTCTTCTTATCCAGCTGGTATTGCTGGTAAGCGTCGATGGCCTCCATGCCGTGGAGAAACGTCCTGTAGCTGATGCCACTGATGACAACAAACGCGAGACAGAGAACGAAAGCGGCGAATGCTAATCGCAGATACCGTTTCCGGAGCGAGTATACAAGATGCGCACCCAGAACGGCGGCACAGGCTGCTGTAATTATGGAAATCACAACAGGCACTGTTAGGCAGAAAAATAAATCCGAATTAGTTAAAGACATGATGTCCTCCTTTTTGTAAAGTTGCACGCATTTAGCTGCCCCATGCACTAAATGACTCAAAATAATAGCATAAAATGCACTTCTCGTCAACTTAAGATGTGTTACAATACTGACAGTATGAAAAAGCCCTCAAAACAAGTTAGAACGCGTATTGCACCGTCTCCGACGGGATTGCTGCATTTTGGTACTTTGCGTACCGCGCTGTTTAATTATCTCTTTGCCAAGAACAATGGGGGAGAGTTTATTGTGCGCATTGAGGATACAGATAAGGAACGTTCTAACGCCGCTTTCGAAAAAAACATTTTGGACGGGATTGCCTGGGCGGGTCTTGAGTGGGATGAGGGTCCGGATAATCCTGGCAAGTTCGGACCGTATCGCCAGTCAGAGCGGGGGAGTGTCTATGAAAAATATTTCAAGATTTTGCAGGATTCCGGGCAGGCTTATGAAAAAGAGGGCGCGCTTCATCTGAAATTGCCGGAAGACATCAAGGAACTGACTATAAAAGACTTGATCAGGGGAGAGGTAACTTTCGATATTACTCAGTTAAACGACATTGTCATCCGAAAGTCAGACGGTACGCCGACGTTTATGTTTGCGAATGCCTTAGATGACGCACTGATGGAGATCTCGCATGTGATCCGTGGAGAGGATCATCTTTCCAATACGCCCAAGCAGGTGATCATTTACCGGGCGTTAGGATTTGAGCCACCCGAGTTTGCGCACCTGCCACTGATCTTAAATCCAGATCGCAGCAAGATGAGTAAGCGCGCCGGTGACGTCGATGTAGACGCCTATATCCAGAAAGGCTATCTCCCGGAAGCTTTAATCAACTTTATGGTTTTCCTGGGCTGGAATCCTAAGACGACTGAGGAGATCTTTTCACTTGCCGAGCTAGAAAAACGTTTTGATATCGCACAAGTCAACAAAGCGGGCGCCGTTTTTGACATCAAAAGACTAAACTACTTGAACAACAAATATGTCAATGAACTTTCCGAGGATGATTTCGTTACTTATTGTAAAAATCCTTTGCTAAAAGCTGGTTTGGTCGAAGAGAACGATTTCACAAACAAAAAAGACCGCGAGTATCTGGGGAAAATCTTAGATGTCATCAAAGACCGCACGGAAAATAACGAAGAGATCGCAGAGCAGGTCCAATTTTTCTTCAAGCCGGCAGAAGATTACGACGCCTCCAAAGTCATCTGGAAAAAGAGTGACAAGGATGAGACGATCAAAGCTTTGGCGGCAGCCGCGGAAGAGTTAGAGAAATTATCTGCAGCACAATACACCCACGAAAATATCGAGAAAGCTTGGCGGGCAAGATTAGAAAAAGAGGGGATCGAAGCAGGTTCGTTTTTATGGCCGGTGCGCTATGCGCTTTCCCATGAAGATCGTTCTCCCGGCGCTTTCGAAATGGCGGCAGTTTTAGGAAAAAAAGAGTCCATGCAGAGAATCAAGGAAACGATTTCTAAGTTGGAGAAGAGTTAAAGAAAAGGCGCTTTACTGATCACATTTTTTGTGGTACGATATGTCACTGAAAAGAGGCTAATTTTGCGTCCAAATATGATTAGGACCTGATTTAAGCCCCTTTGAGAAGCCCTATAATCGCTTATAACCCGTGTTTCTCATCAAGATGAGACAAAGAGACGATATACAGAAAACTAGCCTTAAAAAGGCGCCTATTTTGTTTGGTAAAAAACGGAATTTTTACACATTTATAGCCGTTGCTGGCTTGGCGATCATGCTGGTTGTCGGCGGTTTTGTGACGGCTCCCAGATTGCAGGCCTCATCGATAAACGACCTCACTAACGATATTAATTCGCTGACTGATGATGTGTCGGCACTGGAAGCAGAAATTGCGGCGTTGCAGGCTAATATCGCTGGCAAGCAAATGGAGATCAGGACTCTTGCCAACGAGATTTCAATATTAGACCAAACTATTGGCCGTTTGCGCCTACAGATCCAGGCCACGGAGAAAAAAATCGAGCTAACAACAGCAGAGATCGACCGTCTCAAGCTTGAGATTCGTTCAACTGAAGAAGAGCTTGCCCAACAGCAAGAGAGTTTGATTGAGTTTATCCGCGAGCTTTATGTGCTGGATCAAGTGTCACCGCTCCAGGCTCTACTGGCCAATCAAAGTTTATCGGAATTTCTAGACCAATCCCAGCAGCTTCAATCGATTCAGGCAAGAGTGCGCGAAGTTCTGGAACAAATAAAAGAGAAACGCTTAGCACTTGAGACAAAGCGCAGAAGCGAGATTGCCAAACAAGATGATTTAACCAAGCTAAAAGGAGACCTAGATCTCCAACGCCATAACGAAGAAAACTCACGCAAAGCTAAGAACGATCTTCTAGCAAGAACTAAAGGTGAGGAGAATCAATACCAGACGCTTCTGGCTGCATCTCAAAGAAAACAAGACGAGATATATTCTACAATTGGCGCCCTTGAAGATGAGCTGCGCCAACAGCAGGCACTGTTAAATATTGATCTAAATGCGCCGAATCCGATCCCGGGCCTGCTGGATTGGCCTTCGGGGGGGATTATTACGCAGGAATACGGTTGGACGCCTTTTGCGCAAAGTGGTGCCTATGGAGGCAATCCGCACAACGGAATGGACATTTCAGCCGGATACGGATCTTCGATCAAATCAGCGGCTAATGGAGAGGTGGTAGCACGAGGTAGCAACGGCAACTACGCCTACGGAAACTGGGTGGCTATCCGCCATACATTTGCAAACAACTTCAGCCTCGTAACGCTCTATGCCCACATGATCTCATATAGAGAGGTGAACGTTGGTCAGCACGTCAGCCAGGGCCAGACAATCGGCCATGAAGGCTCGACCGGTTATTCAACAGGGCCTCACTTGCACTTCGGAGTTTACACACAATTTGCGACGAGCAGTCAGTCGTATGGTCTCTTGCCGTACGGCATCACAGTCAATCCAAGAAACTATCTTTAGTGTTTGTTTAGTAAAAATAACTTAATAAAGCTAATTTTGCTGGTTTGGTGAACAGTATAGTTGTTCATGATATTGGTATTTTCTAGAAAATAATTCACAGTGGAAAACGCTTGACAAATTCTTCCAAATAGGTTATACATAGAACATCCCTTAAAGGGGCGGGCATGAGGAGTTATTTAAGTAGCGCTGCAATATTCCCGTTACCTAAATTGCTAATTCCTCAGCGCTCGAGAAAATTAATCTAACGTAAAACAATATGATAAAATCGCTAATAAAAAGTAGGGGACTAGTAGCGGCACTTGTGATCGCACTAAGTGCAGCACTACTTCCTCTAGCTGCGGCTCGCGCTGATGCGCCAGCTTTCTCGGCACAAACAGCTAATCCAATGCCTGGTGATACTTACACTTACGTCGTTGACTATACAAACGATACTGGTGAAGCACTCTTGGCATTCGATGTCGACGTTACTGTAAATACTGCTGGGTGGACACTTATTAGTGCCACACAGGGTACCTCTCCTGGTACATTGACACCATTAGTTAGTGGAAACACTTTGAAGTTCCGTGGTGGAGCTTTAGCTATTGCTGCCACTGACAGTATGAGCTTTACAGTTCGTGTTAACGATCCAGTTCTTGATGGAACCAACTTAACCTTTGGTGAAATTTTGACTTCTGCTTTGACAGAAAGCTTCAATACCGTTGAAACATACGGCTCAGGAGTTTCTATGCAGATTCATCTGGCTGCTTTGGTTGTAGGTCTCACAGCAGATGACGCTACACTCGATGCTGGTCTGACGACTCGTTACCGCTTAAGCGTTGAAAACGTAGGTTCACGAGATGCTTCAAGTTTGGTTTATACAGCAAACCTTTCTAGTCGCCTGTCTTATGTCCCTGGTTCAGCACAATGGAATGGCGCTCCTTTTGGAGATCCAACAATTGTTGGTAGCCAATTAACCTGGAATGCAGCAAGTCTTGCCGCTTTCTCAGGTCCACAGGAATTGTCATTCTCAGTACTTGTTTCCGATGCAACACTAGACACTGAAACATTGCAAAATGTTACTGCTGGTGTGATCGGTAATCAGGGTGTTATCCCTGTAGCAATCTTAGCTGACATGTCAGCTTACGTGGCTGCAGACACAGATCCAACCGACGCGGTTGGTCGCGACCTGACAATTCGCCCGTTGGCAATTGATGTCACAGGTGGTGGTACTGGAACAGATGACGGTACCTTGCTCGAAACTGGTGTTCCAGCCTTCGCTGCTCTTGCATTCTCTTTGATGACTGCAGGTGCTGCCGCTGGTTACGCATTAAGGCGACGCAACTAAGTGCTCGACACTTTTGAGTAAACGCAGTTAGACAATTTTAATGTCTAGTGAAAAATCCCTTGTTTGAGGGGTTTTTTATTATTTCCAAAAAAGGCAAAAAGACTTGACAAAAACGCAAAATAATGCTAAAAAGTAATGTACTCTTTGACACGGTGTCTTAGTGTACTATGGAAAAAACAGCTATTTGACAATCCCTATAAACAATCCCTACACACGGAGGACGAAACAATGAAGAAAACTCTGGTTTTTCTCGCAACCCTGGCAATTTTGGTGCTGGTGGGACCCACAATGGTGTGGAGCCAACAGCTTCAGAAACATGACCTGAACAGTGAATTTACCGCGAATCGTGCGGAGTATGTCCTGGCACAAAGGGGAGTCACGTCTGCTTTTTTTAACCTCTTCGGAAGTCTTGATGAGCGGCAGACGATCCTGGCCGGGAAAATCTGTTTGGAATTCGAAAATGCCCAAATCGACAGTTTCCTGCAAGCACAGAGAGACGGTTTGATTCCGGCACATGCAGTAATTCCAATGCCGAAAATGCTTTCGGTGCAAATCATCGATACGGCCGTGGCTATCAAAGCTGCTGGTCGTGACACACCCAATCCTGATTTGCAGGCGGCCGGCGGTGCTGATAAGCAACTGGCAGGTAGCTTTACTCGTCTGGTACTTGCCAGCGGTGAAACTGCCGTAACGGTTGAATACCCGAACGACTGTCCAGGTCTAACATTCCAAGAATGTATGGACGCAAACGAGCCTGTAGCGGAAGCAGCGGATCAGGATCTTGTAATCATTATTACAGAGCCTAATCCCTTTACCGCTACTACCAAGAGCAGCTACAAGCTCGGCGCCTATGGCGGCACGATTATCCGTGCCATCAACGGCGGAACTGGAATCAAGTGGACTTACCTTAAATTCCAGTTTGACCATCAGGCGATTTTTGCCAAGTACGGCAAGGATTACTCTGGTGCGGTCATCGATCCCGAAGTTAACGGGGCCACGTTCTGCATCGCCGCAGATCTGGGTGCGAACATTATAGTTGAAAACGTCATGCAGGCCAATGTTGGTGCGACCTCGGCATCCCAGTTTCGGTTCAACAACGTGATTTTCACGAATGTGAACTATGAAACGCAGGATGTGCGAGCCATCGATATTCCGCAGTTAGCTGCGGGGCAGGTGATTGACTTTACTAACGTCACTGTTAGCGGAGTCAACGCCGGTGACGGTATCGCAATCTACGATGCTACTAACGACGGGACGTTTGTTGGTGATAATGTAAGAGTATCCGGAGCCTTTAACCAAGGTTTCTATGCGACTTGCAGTACTTACCTTACGAAGTCTCGTTTCGGCGGAAATTCTCCAGGCGTGTTTGTTGCAGGAGACTGTAGCGACGCATCGCTGGTGAAATTCTATACTAGCAATAGCATCTTCGATGGCAACGGCCACGGCATACTCTTGTTTAGTGTCTCAAATGATCCGACAGTTGGCATTTCAATGCCGACGGGTGATAGAGCCTCAATCGAGAATTGTCGCATCCGTTCCAATGGAACGGATGGAATCCACACAGACTACTGTGCGAATGTCAATCTCTACGGCAATAACATTGCCCAGAACTTGAATGGTATCTCGTACAATAGCTCGTCTGGGATGATTCATCGCAACATTTTTACGCAGAACACGTATAATGTCGCGGTAGGATCGTCTCTGGCCGACACCTGCGTTGATTACGGCGTTCCAAATCTCGGTGACGTCACTTTCTGCGGTTGGAATAGCATCACCAGTAGCCCGGGATCAACTACGCCTACAGTCGATGGCGGATTGATCTGGCTCGATCCAACGGGCGGCGCTACGCTTACTGCTCACGCAAACTGGTGGGGCGCGTCTGCACGTGACGATCTCGCGACGTATTTCCATCTTGGAGCAGGCTCAAGTGTTGAACTTGATCCGGCGACAACCGGGAACGTCGAAGTCGGCAAAGGACTTGTTAGTCCTTTAATGTCTGGCGCGGTTGGCGAGCTGGAACTTACCAAAAACGTCGACGGTCTCAATATCGACATTGTCGATCTGAACTGGACCGATCCACCCACTACAGCCTACGTACGGTGGGGGAATGATCCGTCAACTGTTCGTGCCTCAGGCACGCTGGATCCTATGACCAATGGTTTCCTGCAGCAGTTGATTGACGGAGTAGAGACTCTCTACTACGTACGCGTGGATACAGAGCCTTACATCAATCCTGATGAGGCAACTTGTCCGTAACGCTTCTTCATCTCCAAAAATGAGCATATTACGTGCTCCTACGTAGGGAATCCTATAGGGGGTAAGAACTTCATATGAAGCTCTCTTGCCCCCTATTTTTTTATCCAAATATTTTCTCTTCCACTTAAATTTCGCGCGAATTATTAAGATAAATAACCTTGACAAAAGATCAAAAATAGTGTAAAAATAAACATCAATCTCCTGCGCCTGTTTTCAGGTATAATGGGGTTGAGAAAACAGTTGAAATGATCTTTTAGAACTAAATACCAAACACCAAAAAGGAGGACGATTATGAAAACGTCTATTCTTCTCAAAGCAGTGCTCATGGCACTGATACTGGTGGTTATGGCACCTATTTTCTGGTGTCTAGACACTGCCAGTGATGACTGTACTCTCGACGACTCGATTCGGGCACAAGAAATTCTGTGTGACAGGGGAGTAAAAGACGCTTTCTATGACCTCTTTGGAGGTCTCAATGAGCGCCAAACGCTTCATGCTGCGCAGATCTGCCTGGACTTCGAACAGGAACAGCGAATACGTTCTGAAGCCGCTTTCAAAGCTGGCTTAATTACGCAAATTCCTACGCCTGTTGCACTCAACATGCAAATCATCGACACAGCCGCTGCAATTAAAGCTACTGGTTCTGGAAATCCGAATGTGGAACTTCAGAATACCAATAGCAGCAAAGACAAATGGCTGGCCGGCATTTTTATCCGATTATTACTTGATGGTGGCGAAACCGCTATCGTCAGGCACTACCCGGGTGACTATGTGAGTGGCGGAACCAAAGTGGCCTATCTACCATTCCAACAAGCAATCGATGCACTCGAACTCGAAGGTGAAGCAGAGGACAAGGATGTGGTTTTGATTGTAACGGAAGCGAACCCATTTACAGCCACTGCTAAAATAGCCTGTGAACCGGGCGCCCACGAGGGCGTGGTGATCAGAACCGTCAACGGCGCAACTGGAATCAAATGGTTTGATCTTCGGTTCGAGTATGACCAGGCAGCAAACATTGCCAAGTACGGTAAAACGTTTATGCCCATCATCGACGCCTCGGTCAATGCCGCGACATTCTGTATCACAACAGACTTGAACTGCAATGTCCGAGTCTCCGGCGTGGATCTTGTCAACGAAGGTGATACGTCTGCAGTGCAATTTCGCTTCTGCAACGTGTACCTGGATGACATTACCAGTTCGGCGCAGCTCACAACCTTTATTGATATTCCGGACCTCCTAGCGGGGCAGGTTATTGACTTTAAGGATGTGAGGATCAATGGAGTAGCGTCTGGAAGAGGAATTCACATTTATGATTCCGATCTAGATGGAACATTCATTGGTGAAGGACTGAACATTAGCGGCACGTTTTCACTGCCGATCCACACGTGGTGCAATACTAGTATTACCAACTCTAACGTGAGTGGTAATAATGGTGGAGGCATCCGCGTAGATGGATACAGCATGAGCTGTGCTAATACCAATGTCGCTGTGAATCTCGATAATGTAGTTATCGATGGCAACAGTTCAGTTGCGCTGATGCTTAGTTTTGTGCAAGACGATGCTGGACTTGGAGAAACCATGCCTAGTGGCGCTAGCGCAACTGTTGCGAACTGCAGAATCAGGAGTAACGGTGGCGGTGCCGGTGCAATGATCGACGGCTGTGGCCCCATAAACTTCTGGCGAAACAACATTGGTAAAAACAATGTTGGTATCGTCATGGAAGAAACGGCGGGTGACTTCGCACAGAACATTATCACGCAAAATGATAAGGGAATAGTCACGAATACGATTTCGGATGCCGTGTGGTGTTCACAAGGCCTTGACACGCCGGTTCCCAATTTGGGAGACGACACCTGGTGCGGAGTGAATATCATTGCCGATACGACCAGCCGGCTCATCGACAACAATTTGAACACCATGCTGACGGCCCACGGCAACTGGTATGGTGATAGTGCTCTGCCTAACCCGAGTGTTTACATGGAAGGCAACGTGGATCTGGGTACTTCGCTTCCTAATCCGCCTAAAGCAGGCGCGGTAGGGGAGATCGAACTGTCTTTCAATCCTGACGGCGTTAATATCGACATTGTCGATATTAATTGGGCAGATCCACCGCCTGGCAGTGCCGAAGTCTACTATGGCACCGACCCCTCTCAGGTCAGTGCTTACACTACAGCATTTGGTGTAATGGTAGACGGGCTATATCAGTATCCGGTGGACGATGGTAACGTGACGACTTTCTTCAAACGGAAGGAAATCGAGCCTTACTTCGACCCGGACACCGACCCGTGTCCAGGTGACACCCAGAGTATTGGAACGCTTCAATACATCGATGGCGTCAAGTCATATGATCCGGATGGTGAAGTCTGGTATATCCAGTGGAAATTCAGCAGTGCTGATGATCAAGCTCTCTACGCTGATGGTCCTGCCCGTGCCGGGTACGCCTATTGGTTTGGGGCATTGGAAGAAAAGGGGCAGGCTGTGTTTCCGCTGACGGACATAAGTCCAGGTGTAGAAATTGAGTTCTGGGATCAGTTGGACCCAAGCAATCCAGTCTATCTGACAGGAAACGTTGTGGTGAAAACTGGCAATCTCAATCTTCCCTTTAATGGTGTTTACCATTGCGGGGAGTGGGATGGACTGACTCGAACAGAGTGTGAAAGCTTTGTTCCCATCAGTCTGACCGGAAGCACTGAAGTACCGCTTAACAATCAGCATTCCTTCTTCTTAAATGAAGGAAATCTGCCCTCCTTAGATGGTGACTATGTTATCATCGAGTTGGCAGATGGCATGCTTTTCAGTGAGCCAATGATTAACTGGACAAGTTCAGGGGTCATGCACATCAACGTGACATTCTGACGTCTTCTCCTGAATTGGGGAGTAATCTTACTTCTCAATTCTACTTACTAACCCAGGGGGTTGGAACTTCTTTCGAAGTTTCAACCCCCTTTTTCTTTTACATAATTTATGCTTAGATGAAGCAAGAGGGGAGTCACAGTATTTTGCCTCCTTCTGATGCTCCCTTCTAAGCGTTGCATTCTCTGATTTCGTAAGGCATGGCAGTGCCTTACTCCTCCTTCACCTCCTAGAATCAGTTAATGCTTTCGCTTGTTCACGCCTATCCCGAGGTGGAGTTTCATCCGAGACTCCACCTCCTTTTATATGGGTTAATAAACAATTTACGCGTCAAAGAAACACTCTAAGATACACCAAACTCAGATAAATCATATATAGAGCTTCGCATAAGGTACATTGTGCGACACAACATATATAGTTTCTGGGGCGTATTCTCCTACGTCCCCCGCCGAATAGGTATGTCGAGTTTGTTTATTTGTAATTACTCCATAACAACTAGAGATTTATCTTAGGAGGTAGAGAATCTTGGGTATCCTGATATCTCTTCGGGTCATCAATAGTGTGAAAAGGACCATCGTATACATAGGCGTAAACAAGTTTTTTGGCAGCAAGTGAGGGGAATACATCAACTTCCAACGAACTTTTTGTGTTTTCGGGTATATGGGCGAATATGTCAGGTTCACACATGTATGGTCCCCCAACAGACACCCAGCCAGGTTCTGACCCAACTTTCTCTGTAAATTTAGTAACGCACATCGAATCCTCTGAAAACTCAACAAATCCATAGTCAGTAGAATCTTTCAGGTACTTCACTGGAAAAGTGACGACCCCTCCCCTCTCCAAGTGAAATTTTTTAAGAGCGTCCATGTCGATCCGCTTAATCTCATCAGCATTGGACACGCAAAATGTCTCGCTAATCTCATCACGCATAAGATCCAATGCTCCACCCGTTCCGCGTTGCTCGGACTCCCCTATTATCGTGAAGTCATACTGAGTTTGTAGGGGCTCATATTGTTCAACAAAAACATTTTTCGTAATAACTATAACGTCGTGCCCGCTGAGCTGTTCCAATAAATACGAAATCACCGGCCTACCGTTGATCGGCATCATCGGCTTGGAAATGGTTTTAGTGAGCGACTTGAGGCGTTCGCCCGATCCGCCTGCGAGAAGAATGACTTTCATTACTCACAATTATAGCAGACCAAATCATCATAAAGAAAAGAAACGAGCCCGGCGGTTAATGCCACCGGGCTCTATTGCTAACGTGTACGAACTTGCCCATTGCAGGCTTGGAGGAGGATGTAAGCTTAGCAAGAGTAATGGGGAGAGAGAAGGGTTATCGCTCTTACTATTCTGTAGCTTACTTATATTATACAAAATACTACTCAAAACAGCTAGACGGTTCTCGGCCCGTGCTTTCTGCCTCCTCTCTACTATCAAAATAGACACGGTTTTCTTCTTTGATGCGATCTGCGAAAGAGCAATTCTCAACGGGATGATAGAGCTTACTGTTTTTACTGGCTACAAAACCTTTAGAGGATGAAGGATTTATAGCAGACGCACATTCAGCATCTGTCGGTTCAGGAATGATTTGACTGGGCGTAAACAAAAAACGATAGACTAGCTTGTCAGACCGAAGCGCAAACTTAAAGAGTCCATCCTCAAGCTCCACGGCATTCGCTTGAAAAGTATCGCTCTCAATATCTAGAACGCGTGAATCTGAATAATACAGCGCAGCTTCTCCTAGGAGTGTTCCGGATATTTCTTGAGAGTCCATATCATAATTTAAAACCACCTCTATCTCTTCAGGCACATCTTCTGCAAAGTTAGAGACAGTCTCAGGAGGCTTCAGGAAAAATAATATTAACAAAAGCGCAAATAAAACAATGATCAGAGCTCCCAGAGTCAGGCCCAGAAAAAACACGTTTTTGCGAGTGTACAAAAATTCCGAGATACCATTCCCCTTTTTAGGTTTCTGATTTACCTTCAGGGACTTGCTAATTTTCCCAAAATATGTTTTCATCATATGATACTATTTAACCTGATCACACATTAAATAATTATGAAAAAGGCAACGCTAGCTTACGGATTCGTTTTTGGCCGTTCTCCCCTGCTTTCACTGGCAGAGTTGGAGAATTTTTTGGCGCGTGAAAATATGGACGTGGAATGGCTAGCGGCTAGCAAGCAGGGCGCTTTGGTTAGAAATATTGCTATGAACGATCCACAAGCTCTTCTAGACAAACTAGGAGGCTCTGTGCGCGTCGTAGAGGTGTTAGATCGGATATCACTACCCGATCTTAAGAATTTCAACATACCGCTCACAGAAGCGCTGCAGGCCGATATCATGACTCGTGATTATCTCGGTGAAACTGACAAAAATAAGATCACTTTTGGTTTCTCAACATTCTATATGGACGAGACTCCTAAGAACCTGCAACGTGATGTGACCGCTTTTTTGCGCCAGCGCGCTCGCAAGATCAAGCAGGATTTGAAGAGCCGCAAGCGTTCTAGTCGTTTCGTACAGACGGTCAAGATGGATGCCAGTCTTTCCAGTGTGCAGCTTAGAAAGCAAGGTATTTTTAATAAAAATGGTCTCGAGTGGTGTGTGTTTTTCTCTGGCGAACAGGCTTATATCGGTCGCACGATCGCGGTCCAGGATTTTGAAAGCTACGGCAAACGCGACTATGAGCGTCCGTATCGAAATCCAAAAGTAGGAATGCTTCCTCCAAAGATTGCGCAGATGATGCTCAATATGACAGGCAAACCAGAGGGCGCGAAGATCCTCGATCCATACTGCGGTCTTGGAACAGTTATTCAGGAAGGATTAATGATGGGATATTCAGTGTCGGGCTCAGATATTGATGGCAAGCTAGTCGAGCAGTCCAAGGCTAATCTGGACTGGCTGAAAGAAAATTACGCGGATAAAGTTGTTACAGAATACGGCGTAGCTAAGGGCGATGCTCGTAAAGTCAGCGCCAAGCTCAAAAAAGAAAGCATCGATGCGATTGTAACCGAGTCCTTCCTTGGGCCGGCTTATTCTGTTCTCCCCTCTTCTGAAAACATCGACGATAATTTCAGGAAAATAAATCGCCTGCACGCACAGGTGTTGACCAGCATCCGGCAAGTCTTAAAAACAGATGGCGTGGTCGTGTTGATCCTTCCTTTCTACAGAAATCCCCGAAACCCGCAGGAAACAGCTGTTTTCCCCTATCTTGACAATATTTTAGAAGTTGGGTATAGTGTACGTCAGCCTATCAGTAAGGCACTTCAAGGGGTTTCAGGTATCACAATTCCTGAGCGCGGAACTTTGTTTTATGCACGTCCGCAGCAGATTGTGGGCCGCGAGATCGTTATCTTGGAACGCAAGGAAAGAAACTAATCTATTTAAACACATATGTCACACGTTAAAGCTGGTGGTTCAACACAAAATATTAAGGATTCCCAAGGTCAGCGCCTAGGTGTCAAAGTTTACGGCGGCCAGAAAGTAAAGGCCGGCGGTATCATTGTACGTCAGCGCGGTACAAAGTTTCGTGCCGGTGAGAATGTCCGTATGGGTAAAGACGATACCCTTTGGGCGAAGACTGACGGGGTTGTAAAATTCTTCCGTAAAAAGGTAAAGAAATTTAACGGCAACCTGAAGACAGCTAAGTTTGTTACAGTCGAACCCGCTAAAAAATAATTTAAATAAATGAAAACCGCCTGCAGGGGCGGTTTTTTAGATTGTCAGTTTAGTATTCTGGTGCTAGAATATAATACTTCGATTATATCTATATTCGGAGCAAACTCTTTAAAAAAACTATCAGACATACGAATATAAGGAGGTATGTTTATGATCCGGAGATCAGAAAAACTAAAAATGATCAGACTGTTTAAAGCTATTACCTTTTTAATAGCTACGGGCTCGATTGGAATTGTGATAGCTGCATGCATTTTTTCGGTGGCGATTACCAGCAAAACATTAACGCTCCAAAATATGGTTATTCTTTATGGATCATCCATTTTGGTGTATTTATCAGTTGGTCTGGTGGCAATCGGCTGGGTTGTAAAATCATATATGGCACTTCTCCCATATGGTGATTTAGTCTTTGAGCAGGAATCAGAGAAATCGCCTGGCCATCCGATAAGTCAGGAAGCGCCCGAACCTTCTTGTTAATTCCAGCATTTTTAATCAAGAGCGTACCATTACGGTGCGCTCTTTTCATTTTAAAAACTTAAATGAGCGTTTTTATGGATTGACAAAAGCCCTCTTATCTGCTAAGGTAAACCATCCTGCTTAGGATAGGATAAGTTCTTTAAAAACCCCGCAACAGTAACCCGCTCAAAACCAAAAAGGAGGTTTACGGCCATGGAGTTTGCAGAATTTCAGAACTTCGGATGGAATACGCTCACGTTCAGTTTCCTGGCCACCATCCTCTTTGGTGTCTTGGGAGCTTTGGGGTTGGTGGATCAGATCAAGAAAATCTGGAGAAATCGCTCAGGAGAATCGGCGTCTGTGACGTTTGCGATTATCTTCGTAGCTTTTTTTATCGCATCCTTCATCTACGGCATTGACAAGCACAGCCTTGCTCTTATTTTACAGGGGAGCATTTTTCGAACCGTTTTCTTTCCGCCCATTTTATATGGTTTGTGGAGATTCAAGGGCTATACTTTGTTTGAAAAAATAGTAGCCTTTCTGTGTTCGTCTGCGATTGTTTATATGCTTACTTTGGATGACTTGAAAATCAAAGGCTATATTTTCCTGGGACTGGGTTTACTTGGTGTTTTAGCAACACTCAAACAAGCTTGGGAAATATGGAAAACTAAAAGCTCCGGAGTTGTTTCAATCAAGCTCATGTTGATCATACATGCCAGCTCCGATTTTTGGCTGATTTATGGGATAGCACTACGTGATCACATGATTAAGTACATGTCGCTCGGCTATTTCATTGCCAATACCCTGGTTATCGTGTTTTGGTTTAAATATCGGACAAAATCTCCGGTAGCTACCATACCAAACAACATTTCATTGTAAAAAACCGCACTCTCTCATGGGCGCGGTTTTTTCATACCTTCAAAACTATTTCAAAAGTTCGATTGCTTTAGCGAGCTGCGGATCGCGGCCGGCATTGTAGTCTTCTTCAGTTAGAATGACTTCTACATCTGGCACGACACCTTTCTTATCAATAAGCTCTCCACCAGGCGTCAGCCATTGGGCTACCGTATATCGCAGGAGAGATCCGCTATTGCCAACAGATTGGATATTCTGGACAGAGCCCTTGCCAAATGTTGTGACACCCACTAATGCTTTCGAACGATTATTGTCGCGCAAGGCGCCCGCCAAAATCTCAGCAGCTGAGGCGCTGCCCTCATCGATTAAGACCACGACTGGAATGTCATGGAGAGAGTTGTTTCCGTTGGAGCGGTATTCTTTCTGTTCGCCTGTACCAAAACGTTGAGTAGTCACCAGGCTGTTTTCCGGCAAGAACGCCGAGGCTACGTCCACGGATGCATCCAAGAATCCTCCTGGATTGCCGCGCAAGTCTAGGACTAGTTTCTGCATACCCGCTTTCTCAAGATCGCGCACGGCTTTATTGAAATCACCGGGCGTGTCTTCTCCAAAACGAGTCAGATTGATAACAGCTATGCCATCATCAAGCATTTCAGTTTGGACGCTGTCCACCTCGATCTTGGTCCGCTCAATCTCGATACTCACCGCTTCTTCTGAGGCAGTGTGCATCACAGTTAGTTTAACAACAGTCCCCTTCTTTCCGCGAATCAGATCAACTGCGTCATAGACCGACATGCCGGCAGTAGAGGTATCATCAATTCCTAAAATAATATCTCCGGTGCGGATGCCCGCTTTCTCAGCTGGCGAGTCTGGCAGCGGCGAAATAACAGTCAAAACATCATCGCGGATGCCAATCTCGATGCCGACCCCTTCGAACTCTCCGTCCAGTTCAGATTCAAATAAACTTGCCTCTTCAGGTGTAAAAAAGCTGGAGTTCAGGTCTCCCAGGGACGCTACAAGGCCTTTAATTGCTCCGTAGAGCGCGTCTGAGGCGCCAATAGGTTGATCTATGTACTCTTTATCCAAAACGTCGTAAACCTCCCAGAAAAGGTTGAAATCTGTGTCAGTGCTCGTGCGCCTGATCAAAGGCTGGCCGGTTTCTTGTGCTATCGAATAGCGGGACCATAGGTAGCCGCCGGTAAACGATATGATAACGATGATAATTACAAAATAGACTGATTTTGCATTCTTCCACTTCAGATTCGGGGACATATTTTATTTAAGGATTAACTGTAAGATTAAAGTTGCGACGCAAGATAGAATCCATTATAAAATGAGATCCGGACCATTCGCCGTCTGAGTTTGTGCTGCCAAGTGCTTTGCCTTTTTCAGGCAGCTCAATATTTAAAGATATGCCGGCTTCGGGCAGACCTAATTGCTTCTCCCATAATAATTGATAGTTACCAGCTTGATAAGTCTGTGCCACAAACGGTGGAAGCAAATAGTTGATGGAGACTGTTTTCGATTTGTTACGGGCGACATTTACAAATCCGCCAACGATCGTGTGGTATTCGCCATACTCGACAGTCGGCTCTGAGTCAAAATTAGTGGCTACCACCTTTTGAATATCGCGCGGAAGATAGACTCGCAGGTAGGTATGATAGTCCGAAATAAATAAAGGATTACCGCCCGGGTTGGTATAAGTAATTTCTAGCTCAGAGAATAAATCGTCTGTAGCTGTCACGGTTACGCTATAGTCATAGTCGCGCTTTAAGACGGAGTCAGTTTTATAGGCGGCGAGGTTGGCGTCCACTATCTGGATGAAATCTTGGTTGACACCGATCTCTAGTTTACCGGCCCATCCCAAGTCTTCAGTGCTGTACTGTAGTGCGGGGTTGCCTGGGAAGGCAAATAAGAAATGACCCTCTTCGATCGCAGAGCTAAAGGCTTGTGCAAGGGTTAGGTAGTTTTCGGGCTTGACTGATAAGATTCGTTCGAGAATAAGCTGGTAAAGCTCGTTGATGATTGCTTTGCGATCCTCTTTAAGAATGCCGTGTTTTTCATAATCGATCTCTACGAACTGCTCGATTGCCATTGTGATATTGCTTGCAGTGAGGGTTCCGATTGGTTCTAAGGTAACAGAACCAATCACCTCCATTAACTTCTCTACAAAAGTTGGCGTAAACGACATCATTCCCTGATAAGGCAACGCATCCTCATCAAGAGCCTGCTGATAAAGAGACATAGCAAGTGCTGCTGTCACCGGAAAGTCAGGATTCCAGCTGATATCACGCAGGTGCCACTGCGGGTCGCCGAAAGCATCAGCGATAGGCTGCGGTGCGGGAGGCGTGCTCTCTATTCTGGCATCTACATTGAAAACGTCTTCCGATACAAATTTCTTCAAGTGACCGCCCTCGATAGTCAGGTTGCCAATATTGCCGATGAAGCCGCCAGTCGGCCGCAGTTCATAATTATTTTGGATAAGTACAAGGTACTGGAGGGGCACTTCAACTTCTCCATAGAAGGCCGGGCTCAGTTGCCCCAGGCCCGCTAAGAGCTTCATGAGCGGAACGAGCTTGTCGAATTGTTCTAGGACAGTATCGCGGGCGTCTGCCACGAAATCCATAGGCTCGCGGTAGCGGATTGTGTCGATTTGCTTCTCAATTGCCTCTAACTTATTATAGACTTCCTCTAACTCATCTTTATTATCAAAAAGAATCTTAAGAGCTGCATCTTGTTGAAGATCTGTGGAGTTAGAATTTAAAATAGGCGCTCCCAGGTCGATGAATCTCTTGGCGATGACCAGAAGTCTGCTTCCCTGCTCTGTTAAGATGTTGGCATTATCAAAAGTATTACCCAGACCAGGGATGGCACCGATCCAGCTGATTAATCCCAGTCCTTGCTGGGTTTTTAGGAGATCGACCTCAACTTCAGTTAGCTGTGTTTGGAGAGCATTGATGTTGTCCAGATTTTCGATATCTGATCCCAGGGTTGAGAGTTTAGCTTGCGCGCCGGAAAGGCCGTTGTAGATAAAAAGACCGCTGATGCCGAGATAGCCCAGGAAAATCAGAATTACCAGCAATATACCGCCAAAAATCCACCATTTACGTCCACGAGACTTTTCTTGGTAAGAAAAATCATTGGAATAGTTATATCCCACTCCGTTTTGCGGTTGGTTTTCAGTATTATAATAATTAGGTGTTTCTAGGGTATCCACAAAACATATTATAACCTATTTTTCCAGACTTTATTAGGGAATAATCAACAAATAAAAAACAGCATCGATGAGGATTAGAACCTACAATGAATGCTGTTTTGGTGTTTTTGAGAGTTTTGCTTAGCTGAACAAGTCAGCAGTTCACATAGAAGAGTACAATGAGTAAGATGATCACAAGTGACCAGCCAATAACCGGAGGGCCTATTGGATGACGAAGATGGTCATCGTATTTGGGAACTCCGGGCTCTTTGGGCTCTTCAGAACGCGGCCTTAAGGGTTCATTGGGATTTTTCCCGCAGTGGCAGCAGACCAGTGTTTGCTCTTCTGTTTCCGACATTTTGATCATTTTTTTGCAGTGCGGACAGAAAAAAGAAATCATCGTGTGCCTCCCTTGGAAAGGATGATTGGTTTTAAAAGAACTGGGAAGTATAGCTTAAAAAAATGCATCTGTCAATGCATTTTTATTATATTAATAATCGTTGCGTACTTTACGCGACGGACTTCCTAGATATTTCATGAAGTACTTCCCACCGCTTTTGAGGTGGATCCAGGCCAGTTTGCGGTTCTTGCGGCTTTCGCGGCGGTGATGGTGTGCCACAGTTACGTGCGGATAGTAGTGTACTCGCCAGCCAGCGCGCCAGAAACGGCGGCACCAGTCCATATCTTCCATATACATAAAATAGCGTTCATCCATTTCACCGACCTGTTCAATGGCGCGGCGGCGAACCAGAATACAGCCTCCCACGACCCAGTCAACGTTTTGGGATTGGTCAAGATCTTGATCTTTCATTAGAAAACGATTGACGCGTTTTTGGCCCAAGCCCGTTTTACCAAGCGGGGTTCTCTGCAGAACCACATCTAGAGGTCGCTGGAATCGTCTTGCAGAATCCTGAGGCGTGCCGTCAGGATGCACCAAGCGCGGCGCAATCAAGGCGATGTCATTATTCTCTGGGCGTTCCAGCTCTTCAATAAGCTTGTGTAAGACGCCTGAATTGATGACGATGTCGGGGTTTATGAAAAGAAGATTATCATTTTTTGCATTGGTAATACCCATATTAACGCCGCGACCAAAGCCGGCATTGATTGGCGACGCAACGAGTTTGATCTGCGAGAACTCCTTCTTAAGCATGGCGACAGAATCGTCGGGCGAATTATTATCAACCACAATAATATCATCCACTTCTGGATGTGTTTTTGCGATAGACTCTAAGCACTGTCTAAGTAAATCGCGAGTATTATAATTAATGATAACGATTGAGATGTTCATAGTATTAATAGAATCGTTTGCTGCTTGAGAAAAGCTGGGCTATTTCTTTCCAGTCAGCTTTTCTGGTCTCCATGATTTTGCGGCGCTTTGTGAGTATTATGCCTGTTTTTGCGAGGGCTGAAAACAAGCTCAGGAAGGCCTTGGGTTCAAAAAAGATTTGATAGGCAATCAGTAGTTTTTCACGCACGACGAGGTAAATGAAATCCTTCCAAAAATGCGGGCAGCGTTCGTTTTTCCAGAAGAGCCAATAGTGGTTGCGGGTGGACATGCGTCGCAAGAATAAAGATTGCTGTTGGCGGTTTTCTCGAAAGCCTGCAAAACCTGACTTGGTTTTACCTTTAAGGTGGCGTTCGTGTCCAGCGACTGCCTCAGGGACAAAGCGTGACTTCCAACCGCGGTGTTGGAGGCGCCAGGCAAGGTCAATATCTTCTAAATATGCAAAAAAATCATTATCGAAGTATTCGCCGTGGTTTTCATAGACGTCTTGCAAGGCAGCGGTCCGATATATCGGCACGGCACCAGAAGGTCCCAGAATATCCAGCTTATCGTCGTACTGGCCCTGGTCTTGTTCTCCCTGTCCCCTGTCTCGATAGCGCCGGGAGCGGAAAATTTCTATACCCGTGCTGTCGAAGCGATCTGTAAAGCGGTTTTCTTTAAAATCGTAGGTATACAGTTTACAGGCGGCAGAGCCAAGCTCGGGATTAGCCTCCATGACAGCTACTAGCTTGTCGATGAAATCCGGTTTTAAAACAATATCAAAGTTCAGTAGAACAACATACTCTCCTCTGGTTTGTGCCAGTCCAACATTGTGGCCGCCGGCATAGCCGAGGTTCTCGTCATTTTTTAGGTAACGAAATTCAGGATATTTCTCTTGCGCATATTCATAGGAACCATCATCAGAGGCATTATCGATAAACAAAACATCTAAATTGGGATAGGTTTGCGCCTTAATCGAGCCCAAAATAGAATCCACATATTTGCGATAATTCCAGTTTAAGAGATGAATCGAAACGAGAGGCTTGTTATTTGCGAGGGATTTCTCCATATTTTTGAACAATAATGTTGTTCCAAACTTCTCGAAGTATATCTGATATATAGATTAAAATCAAGCCTTTTTAGTGACTTTAGGGGTTTTTGAATACTGCTAATAATAGGCTTAATAGAGCTATTATAGACGCGTCTACGAAAGCAATATTTACCAAAAACTCTTGACAAAATATGACTTTTCGAGTACAATACTCCGATTTTTCAAAGAGTTTGGAAATCAACCTAAATCCTTAATTCTAGTCAAATATGACTTCCCTGGTAAAACAACTGAAGAAAGTCACAGAAAGCGTATCCGCTCGTAAGTTTATTGTGGCCGGAATTGTCATTGTGCTGGCGATTGCGCTGATCCAACCTAATGGTGATTGGTCCAATACTAGCTTGGGTAGTTTGATCAGTTTCCTGCGCGGCAAGTCTGAATTAAACATTCAGGATATTAGCGTTCAGCTCAGCGATTTGCAGGCGGTAAAGTCTGATGTGCAAAAGCGTTCTAAGGTTTTCAATCTCAAGGAAAGTTTCACTACTTTGATTATCGAAGGTCAGTGGCAGACAGATGAAACCGGTCTAGAGCTTCGTTATCAGGACGCAGAGGGCGTCTGGTCTAAAGTTTATGCGCTGCAATTGGCGGATGGCGATGAAGGAATCGACGGCGTGCAGACTGCGCAATATACAGAGCCGTTCATCGTAAGCTCGGCGACCGCTTTTGAGTTGATCTGGGACACGACTGTTAAACAAGCAGATAAGCTCAATATTCAGACAGTTGACCTAAGTGAAGGTCCGCAAATAAGCGCGCTTGATGCCAAATCTGTATCCGGTGTTATTACCCGTGAACAATGGGGCGCGGATCCAGCCTGGATGACTTGGACTCCGCAATATTCAAATATTAAACTGGCGATTATTCATCATACGGCAGGTTCTGCAGATGCTGATCCGGCAGTGACAATGCGTAGTATTTATTTCTACCATGCTGTTACTCGCGGCTGGGGCGACATCGGATACAATTATGTAGTCGATCCGCAGGGACGCATCTATGAAGGTCGCGATGGCGGCGACAATGTGATCGGCGCGCATGCGCTCGGTTTTAACACAGGTTCCCTGGGTATTTCCCTCATGGGTAATTATGAAAATGATTCTGTAACGTCGGCAGCTACCAGTGCCATTGCAAATATCATCGGACAACGTTTTGGTCAGGAAAATATCGATCCGCGTGCGCGCATAAGCTTCAACGGAAAAACTCTTTATACGATTAGCGGCCACCGCGATACCAAAGCGACTGCCTGCCCTGGCGCCAACCTCTATGCGCAGTTGCCAAATATCCGTCATAAAGCGGCTTTGCTTGTTTCTGGTGCACTGCCGTATGCTGACGGTTCGTTCATCCGTGGTTCTGGTCCAACGGTCTATTACATCCAGAACGGAATTAAGCGCGCTTTCACACACCCGGACACGTTTAAGTCTTGGAATCCAACAGGCATCATCAGCGCGCAGGATTATGAAATCGCGCTGTACCCTAGCGGCGTAAAAATGGGATTTGCTCCTGGCGTTGCTTTGCGTAAAGACGGTACGCTGACTGTGTATTACATTGGTCAGGACGAAAAGCGTCGTGCCATCCCTGATCCATATACATATCAATTACTTGGTCTCAATGCGTCTAAAGTGTTGTCTGCCAAGCCAGAACACTTTGTGCTCAATGCAAGTGATACGAAGCTAGTATTGCCGCACGACGGCGACTTCATGAAGACTCCGGGCGGTCCAGCGATTTACCGCATCGACAATATGCAGAAGCGCCCCTTCCCTACTATGAACATCTGGCTTACTTGGAATGCTGTAGATCAAGTCATGGATGTTTCTGAGGAATATTTCAAGCTCTATGCAACGGGTAAGGCGCAAGGTTTCGCAGAAGACACATTGGTTCGTTCTAGTACCAGTCCTGCTGTCTACCTGATCCACAACGAACAAAAGCGTATGTTTGCTACTCAGGCCGACCTGGAATTCTTCGGCTACTCTATGGAGGACATTGTCAGTGCGACCGATAATGAGCTCACTTTCCACGTAACGGGCGCAGCTATGCGCGTACTTGAAACCGGAACATTGGTCCAGACGACTGGTCCAGCAATCTATTACATTGAGAACGGCACGCGCCGCACTTTCCCTACATACAACATTTTCTCTTTCTGGCGCGGTGAAAAGTCTGTCATGACTTTGAGTGCAGATGAACTAGCGCTTTATGAGCGCGGTCCTGCTATGGGCTTGCCAAACGGAATGGTTGTCTCTGCCATCGGAAGTCCGGCTGTCTATCTGATCGTTGACGGCGAGAAGCATATGTTTGCTTCAGCTACAGCACTGTTCCTGCTCGGCTATACCTTCGATGATGTTATTGCGGTAAACAGCAAGGATCTTGACTACAATCCCGCCGGTCCGGCAATTCGCGTGCACGAGAATGGTACGCTGATTAAGACCGCTACTTCCGGTAATATTTATATTATAGAAAACGGCCAAAAGCGCTGGTTCCCTACTGCGCGCATCTTAAACACTTGGTTTGCTTCTCCGACAGTTGAAGATATTCTTCAGTCTGAAATGGACTTATATCCTGAAGGCGACCCAATGGGATTTGCAAACGGTACATTGATCCGCGTTGATGGTACGCCAGCCGTTTACTTGATTGAAAACGGATACAAGCGTCCATTCGCTTCTAGTGCCGCCTTTACGGGAATGGGATTTTCCTGGAGTGATATTCTGATCATCACTGCAGGAGAACTTCAGTACAATCCAACCGGTCCGGCTATCTATGTCGAGGAAGATACGCCTACCTCCGGTACGGGCGTGCGCGGTGAAGATATCCGCGTTGGTATCGCAAATGTTAGCACGGCAACTGTTAAGGCTTTAGGAGCTGCACAAGTTGCTCTCCGCGACGCCAATGACAACATTACTGTACTCAAAACCCTTGCATCTGGTCAGACCGTAACGTTTAGTTGGACTAACACTACATACCAGATCACCGGCAGTGGCATTGAATACAACGGTGTTCGTACTCCGCAAATTTATAGTACAGATACTAGTCGTCCAGCAGTCGAAGTAACTTCGTATGAAGACCGTCCCGCTTGGAATACTTCGTTAAACGATAACCTTTTCCGCGGCAAGATTGAGCTGTATCGTTCGGCGGAGACTTATACTGTTTGGGTAGTTAATGAACTTCCATTGGAAGATTACATCTGGGGTGTCGCTGAGACTTCTAATAGTTCTCATCCGGAATTCCAAAAAGCCTTGCTGACGGCTGCTCGCACGTACGCACAATACATTGTCGATATTGGCGGCAAGCACGCTGCTAAAGGTTTTGATATCCACAATAAGACCGACCAAGTCTATCGCGGATACAACTTTGAACTACGTTCCCCTACTGTTGTAGCGTCTGCTAATGCGACGCGCGGCAAGATGGTAACTTACAACGGCGAGGTTGTCGTGACGCCTTACTTCTCTTCTTCTGACGGACGTACGCGTGCGTGGTCTGAAGTCTGGAACGGTGACCGTGACTGGCTTGTGTCTGTGGAGGATCCCTACTGTGTCGGTCGTCCATTGAGCGGTCATGGTGTTGGTATGTCGGGTTATGGTGCTCTCAAGATGGCGGAACACGGCAGTAACTATCTGCAAATCTTGAACCATTACTACACCGGTGTTCAGATACAAAGCCAGTATTAATTTAGATACCAGTGGAAATAAAAACAGCGTCTCACATTACAAGCGGGCGCTGTTTTTGAATATGGCTTGAATATTTAAGACCGATTATTCTTGCGTCTCAGTCGAATCCATTCACGTGTTGTTCCAAATCTCTTCTGATACAGCACTTCCGTTATAAACGCAGTAAATATCAAATGTCCCATACCAAACGACGCTAGGATGTAAGGGTTAGTCGCCGAGGTAAACAAGAGCCCAAAAAGTGCTCCCTGCATACCAACCAAGATGGCTTTCTGGGTGCCGGATGGGTTTCTATGCCAAGTTTTAATTCCGCGCCAGAATATCAAGGCGATGAAATAGAGCCAGACGATGATTCCCACAAAGCCAAACTTAAAAATCATATCTAGATAAGAAAGTTCAAAGGAAAATCCCCTGCCCAGGGTCGGCATCACAGTACCAAAGCCATGCCCCATCAATGGTTTTTTCTTAATCTCGCCCCAGAGAATTTTAGCCTGTTCAATTTTGATAGTGACGGAGAGCGGATCGGCAGAGTACGTATCAGAGAGGGTGTCTTCGTCAAACAGGTCCTCTTGAAGAGTGATGGGGAACGTAGACAGGAGGCGGTGCACATAAAAATCTTTCAGAGAATAGCCGAAGACAAAACTGGAGATCGCAAAAGCCAAACTAAAACCGATCAAAGCCGTGGCAATGATCTTAAACTTAGCGCGCCAGTTTACAAAAATAAGAATCACTAGCACAGCAAAGATTGCGCCAAACCAATATCCGCGCGTATAGGTTCCAGAGATCATGAAGACCAGAATAACGATTGATGCCAGCAAAGGCAATTTAAACATCCAACGCTTCATCCTCAAGACTAGAGCGATCGCTAAGGCTAAGCCGCTCTGGAAGTAAATGCCGGAGGCCAAGTAGAGCCGATAGGCGCCGTTAGGGAAACGTCCGATCTGACCCAGGAAATTAACATTGTTTCGTAAGACGCCGCGGACAGCAAACGCCCCAAGAGTCTTGGTGATGAAGAGACAATAGACGATCGATTGCCAAAGGGCGGAAAGCGTAATCGTGCCCAGGTATATTTTCAGGAAACGAATAATCTTCTTCTTCTGGGTGAAAACGGTCAATAGAGGAAGTAGAATTAGATAGAAAAGCTGGCCGTTAGAGTCGGCGAAGATGTTCGAGATCGTGTTGCCGTTGAGGCCGCCCATCAGTCCCCCGAATAATAAAGGATAGATAAAGGCAAATATCAAAACAAAAGGCGTCAGCGGCGAGCGTACGACGTAACGCAGGTCGTATTTACGTTGGATGATCTGGATCAGCCAGATCAGCATAACGATGCCGAAGATCGCCATTCGGATGGAGACGCCACCTGGTAGCTCTGTCCAGCGTCCCGATCCCCCACCCAAGACAAGCTCGACCATTAAAATAATCAAACCAAGATCTAGTCTCTTCCAAGCCACGACAACAAACATTAAAAGCGCCAGTCCCGCCAAAGCCCAGATCACCCACGGGTAGTCATATTGGAAAAGATTCAATGTAAAAAGCGTGACGGCTACCAGAGAAATAGTGCCAATGAGTTTGTGTACTAGAGAGTAGTTACGCTTTAAGGTCATTAAATATCTTAGCTAAACGGCTTGTAATTTTTTTGCGGTTATACTGGTCAATATTTTTTGCGGGCACGAGAAGCGAGTCGGGATCGGCTTTCCATTGCTTGTAGAGGCGTTGCAGTTCAGCCTCTATTTGATCTGTATCTGTAGGATTGATAACTGTGCCGGCATTGATCTCGCGGGTCATGCGTGCAGAAGCCCCCTCATGCGTGAGCGCCAATATTGGTCGCTGCGACGCGAAATATTCGTAAATTTTACCGGGCGTTATTCGTTCAGCTCCTGAGGCTTGAGTCAAAATGTTTAGATTGATGACAGTATTCCCCAGTGCCTCAGTTGCTTCTATGTGCGGCCTGTTACCAAATAGTGTAACATACGGCTTTATCTTGGGATTGTCGAAACGTTCCCTGTTGGTTGGATCTAAGACTCCGAGAAGGTTAATCTGCAGATTCTTAGCAAAATCAGGATTCTTATCCAGGATCCGGATCACTGCCTCCAAAAATGGCCGCGGGTCGCGCACTTCTTTCATCATGCTGCCAATAAAAGTAATTACAAACTTGTCTGTGCGCATGTGGGCTTGATTATTTGTAAAATCTGCTGGATCAAATCCATTGGTAAGAGTGTGGAAAAACTTGGGCGATATATTCGGATAACGATCTTTATATGAGTCAGTCGTTTCTTTGGTGGTAGTAATGATGCTGTCGGCATTGTTCAAGATTCTTTTCTCCATACGCGCGCAGCGCCAACGGTTCCAGAAGAAACGCGCAGTAAATTGGGAGTTGCCGATCCAAGCATCGCGCAGATCGAGGACCCATGGAATTTTCGGATGACGTTTTTTAATCCAGAGGCCAAGCAGGCCGATAGAAAACGGCGGTGCGGTCGTGTAGATAATATCAAAATCTTTAAGGTCCATTTGCGATATGGTTTGCTTAGCGATCGGCAGCCAGGCCGCCTGAGTATCAGGAACATAAATAAGACTAACGACAATGTTTTTTATAAATCGCAGGATGCGATAACGCCGGCTCGGCGCGGAAGTATCTATCTCACTGCCGTTATCTTTGCTTAGCTGACGTCTTTTGCCGAGAGCTTGCATGAGCTTTGTGTCTGGAGTGCGAATGACCTCTATGTCTTCAGGAATTTCCTCAAGCAAAGATTTATCCTCGACCAAAGGATACTCGTGCTTAAGCGTCAGTACAGTTGGCTGCCAGCCGTTATCCTTCAGATATTTGACATATTTAAGGGTTCGGATGACGGCGCCGCCGCCAAACGGCGGAAAATCGTGAACGATGATAAGGACTTTACGCATCATTTTTCATTAGTGAATCAAATATGCCGATAAGCCTGACGGTCTGCTTTTGGCGGTTGAAGCGCTCTTTTAAGTCTGCATGGGCAAGCTCGCGGACACCTGCGTCCCAATCGAGCACGGCTTTTACTAAAGCCTTTGAGATTTCATTGGTATTTTTGGGGTTGGCTTCAGCGCCGAGCTGATATTTTTTACAAAACTCTGAAAGAAGAGACTTTGGTTTTACTAATAGAATAATTGGCTTGCCGGCTGCAAGGTATTCAAAAAGTTTGCCGGGATAGGAGTCCTGGACTTGGGTTGTCGCCAATAAAATATTTAAGTCCCCTTGCTTCATGAAGGCTAAGGCGCGTTTATGGTTTTGCGGTCCGTGCAGCGTGACGTCGCTTCTTGCTTGAAAACGAGCCTGAAAGACCGGCGCGATCGGTCCGACTAGATGGAGATGCACGCGGGGCTTAGATTTATTCAGTTGTTCCAAGGCCTGCGTGAGACCAGCTAGTATTTCGGGAGTAGCGCGCTTGCCGAAGAGCGAGCCCACGTAAGTCATGTTGATAACGTCTGGCTTGAGGGTTACCGTAGGCAGGTCCTCAAAATCGGCGGGGTCATAGCCATTCTCGATGACAGTAAACTTATCAAAGGTACCGGCGTATTTCTGTAATTGCTCCTGGATGCGTGTTGCTACGCTGACGATATGACTTGCTCGCTTGAATACGGATTTTAAGGTTTTTTTCAGGAAATAGTTGCGGATCAGGTCGCGAGGCTTGCTACTGTTTTCTACGAGTGGAACGGGATCACGAAAATCTGCGACCCACGGCAGGTTAAACTTCTTCTGCAGTTTCGCACCGATGATGTGCGTGCTAATCTGCGGCGAAGAGCTCCAGATAATATCAAAATCAGCTTGCTTCAAGATTTTCTTACCGGCCTTGACCGCTGGTAAATACCAGGTGATTTCTTTATCCGGGATTATGAAGAGACCTCTGAGCGAGCTTTTGAAACGGGCAAAGAAAGACTGCTTAGTAATTACGGGCGCATTATTTGCAGGCTTTTTTTCTGAGGATACGACATTGGCTTTTGGTCGCAAGGCTTTGGTGCGCACGATCGTTACGCTGGCAGGCAATAAAGCGAGCTTATCGAGATCCTGGCCAAGCGACATGTCATAATACTCAGGCTGCAAGGTCAGGACGGTAACATCCCAGCCTTGCTGCGCTAGATAACGCGCGAACGCAAAAGGTCTTGGGACTCCCCCACCCCAGAGTGGAGGAAATTCATTAGCTATTAAGAGTACGCGTTTATGAGGCATGGGGAGAAATTATTTCGGATTACGTTTAAATATATTGAGAACGCTTCGATATGCCTCCGCAAAGTCTGAGCCGCGAATGATCAGCACTTGATGCAAAGGGGTTCTCGTCAGCCAGAAATAGATTGAGAGAGAGATGATGGTGGCGATTGCGTAGGAGATAGTGGACGCTAAGGCGGCGCCGTTGATGCCCATGCGCGGAATTAAGATAAAATTTACTGAGAGGTTCACGGCGAGCGCTCCGAGGGCTATCCAAAAGTTATACTTGAGCTTATCTTGTCCAGCAAAGGCAGAAAACAAGACTCTCGTAAGGCTGAAGATGACAATTCCTGGGAGGAGCCAGTAGATGGCGCCGATGGTTGGGCTAAACTCCGCGCCGTAGAAAAAGGTTATGAAAGGCTTCGTGATCAGGGCAAACAATAAAGAACCGATGATTGTATAGAAGAACGTCTGACGCAATACACGATTGGTCAGGATGGTTGATTCCTTTATATCCATTTTTGATAATTTGGGAAGCAGCATAGTCGCGATTGCAGTTGGTAAATACCAAAGCATCTCTGTAATGTTTGCAGCAACAGAATAAAAACCAACAGCAGCCGTTATCATAAAACCGCTGACGATGAGCAGGTCGGCACGTAAGTTGAGGAAATGGATCATATAGGCGAAATGGCCCATGATGCCGTAGCGCAAGCTCCGTATCAACACTTTCCACGAAATATACCAACGCTGCTTAAGCGTAAGCGCTGTAGCAAAAATCGCGAGCAGCATCCCGAGGATCAGCTGGGAGATCCATGTCCAGACTGCAGCTGTGGTGTTGCCGTTGAGGAGAAGGAGAATAACGGCCATGCTGATCGCAAGGTAGACCGGCTGGAGTCCTGTAATGAAGTTATACCAGATAGTATGACCTTTCCCGAGAAGCAGTGTAACAAAATAGCGCACCATTAAAGCTAGTGGGGTCGAGGCAGCGGCTGCGATTAGCAGGAATGTCGGTACGTTCTCAAAGAGGCTTTCGCGGAAGAGCGGTAAGAACAAGATGAACAAAAGCGCGGCTGATGCTCCAAAGATAATCGCCATCAAGAGCGAGTTACCGGCCAGGTAACGTGTGTATTTTGGTTTGCTGGCGGCAAAGTATGTATTTGCAGAGGCAAGTCCCATACCGGAAAGAAGACCTAGTACGCTTGGTACCAAGATAGCTAGTGAGTAAATACCTTTGCCTTCTGGACCGAGTACGCGCGCCACAACAACGCTAACCACAAAAGCAGCCGCGGCAGCAATGAGGCGCACAATGAAGTTGAAGATGGAGTTGCGGACGAGGGACACAAGATTTGAGGTTAAGAAACTTTACGGGCGCGGATAACAATCCAGCGATTAGGAATGATCCTGGTCCAGCGCACCATGGTTTCGGCGATTTTCCAAAGCCAGAATGGTAGTCTATTAAAAATCGCACCAGTTGATTTTTTGGAGTTGAGCGTACTTAAGACGTGGCGAACAGCCTCAATCTCAAGGCCAGCTTTACTAAACATTTCTCTCAACCGTTTCTCTGAAAATATTTGGACGTGGCCGTAATGGGGAGTAAGTTTGTTGCAGTGGATACAGCGTTCCTTGCGCACGTTCTCGTTTTCCATGGTGGAGAGCAGGAGCGTTCCGCCAGGCTTTAATACGCGGACCATGTCGCGCAGGGCTTTATCCGGATCATGCAAATGCTCGATAACTTCAGACGAAATGACCACGTCGTATGCGCTGTCTTCAAAAGGATGATTGAATACGTCTCCTGTCAGACCTTTGCCAGGCAAATTATTCTTGTGCAGGAACTCGTTCAAACGATCGATGCGCTTTTGGGATATGTCCATGCCGGTAATATTCTTAAAACCGTTTTGTGCAAAATACACGGTCATCGGTCCGTCTCCCGCCCCGCTATCAAGTATTTTAGAATCTTTGGGAAACTTCGCGAGATCTAAAAAAGTGTTGAAACGGCGGTATTCGTGTGTCTTAGCTCGGCCCTCATATTCAAACATTTTAAGAGTGTCGGCATGGGAGTCATAGATCTTTTCGTAATCTATATTTGTTTTGGGTTCAGTTGTGGTGGCTTCAGCCATGGGTTGTTGGAATTTATATTTTATGTGCACGCAGAGCAATCCAGCGATTAGAGAATTTGCCAGATTTTAGGACTAGTCTATCAAACGGCTTCCAGATCCTGAAAGGGAGATTGTCTGTTACGAGGCCTGCGAGCTTATTGGCATTAAGAGAACTAAGGACATGACTAACTTCTTCCACCTCAAGGCCGATTTCTTTAAACATTTTACGGAGACCATCTTCGGTAAATGATTGGACATGTCCGGAGCGTGGAGTCAGACTGTTGCAATGGATGCAGCGCTCTTGCTTTACATTCTCATTTTCCATTGTAGAGAGTAGGAGTGTTCCGCCAGGCTTTAGAATGCGGTAGAATTCTCGCAAGGCTGTGCGTGGATCGTGCAGGTGTTCGATAACTTCAGAAGAGATCACTACATCGAATTCTTCATCCGCAAAAGGATGATTAAAAACATCGCCAGCAACTCCTTTGCCGGGGAGATTGTTTGTTTTAAGATAATTATTGAGGCGTTCAATGCGGCGTGGTGAGATATCCATGCCGATGATGTTTTTGTAGCCTTTCTTTGCAAAATAAGCCGTGAGTGGTCCGTCCCCCGCTCCGCTATCTAAAATCTTGGCATCTTTCGAAAAATCTACCAGGTCATGAATCGAGTCAAAGCGGCGGTTCTCATGTTTTTGGACTTTGCGGGGATAATTGAACATCTCAATGTTGTCTGCCAGCGCATCGTAGTGTTCTGCATAGTCTATATTTATATCTTTCACTTCGGTCATAGTATGAATTATTGAATTTGTTTATTGCTAAATAGCGAGGTCATCTAAAGAATAATCATCTAGGCAATAATGATCTCGGAAAGTTTTATATGGCTGGAATTTCTATTGTAACTGGCTCGCCAATGGTTGTAAGCGTAAACTCCTTATCGCCGACTTTCATTACATTGTTCCAAAGGAAACTATAAAGAGTAAATCTCATATGGTCGGCGAATGGCCTGTAGACTTGATCGCTCACAATATAAACTGGATTTTCTTCATCTTCAGGAATGACGGCTTCCACATTTTGAAGCAAGACTCCATCGTTAAATGTCATCTGGCTACCTCCGGTATAAAGTGCGAGTTCAGCATCTGATACTGAGATAACATCGGACCAGTCAAACCAAGTTTTGAATACTTGGCTGGAGGTGAAAGCGCGCCTAAGGCCGTTATCTATAAGATAAACTGTCAGACCTGAACCGCGGATGACTGCCCCATTCGGATGAATATCAGAACGGTCTATCTTAGAGCCGTAGGCATTAAGGTTTACCGCGTATTGGTCGGTAACGATGACGTCATCAAAAGAGTAACCCAGTTCTCTGAAGACGGTACTAGAAGTGAATGGATTCCTCTGATCGTTGGCTATTAGGAAAACTGTGGGATTGGTGCTAGCGCGCACTAAAACTCCGTCACGGAAGCCCATTTGTGGACCGGCTTCATAGTTGTCAACGTCGTCATTGGACACGGCGACAATATAAGGCAGATGATGGGAGGCAAATGTTTCTGAGTGAGTGAAAGCGCTGCGCAGACCATTCTTGATAACATAAACAGTCCGGCCACCGCCAACGCGCATTACTGTTCCGTTGGGATGAATGCGCTCGATGAATTCGTATGTTTTAGAGCCAGCTAAGCTTCTAATTTCCGGAAGTCTTGAGTAAATATTAGCACCTGGGCAAGCTGTGGCTGAAACGTCACGGTGTCCGATGATGCGCGGATAATCATTATCTACAAAAAAGGCTGACCCTTCCGGATGGAAGCCATTTCTAGCCGCTTTCCAGGCAGCAACATTTGCGATGGCATCTTTACTAGCAGAGGTTAGGTATGTTCCTGAGACCTCATAATTTCCTAACACAGAAATACCAACACTACTTGTTTGATTAACATAGTCTGCATTATAAGGGTTTGCATGACCACCAATCACTGAGTTTTCACCCCAGCGACCCTGATAAATGTTTCCATATTGATCTACCAGATAATGATAACCAATATCGCCCCAGCCAACATATGTGACACCATCAACCGTATAGGTTCTATTAAATGTGTGGTCATACCAGATTGCATAGATAACAGCTGCCGGATTTGATGGCCTCGTTGTGGCGCCGGCGGTATGGTGGACAACAACCGTTTGTACTAGATTTGTATCCGGGTAGTCAGGAGGCCAGTTAGGAGAATCATAGGGCTGAGATGGCGAGTGCCCAGCCATCCAAGTGGAACGAGGAATGATAGTCGGAATGGTGCTAGCAGTAATTGTCTTAGATGGATCAATGGTAGGTCTATCTGGGACAACAACTGATATATATTTAATAAGCTCTAAGTCATCGTTATCAATGCTTTTTAGCGAGACTTTATATTCTATCTTGTCGGCATCCTCATAAACAAATAGATCGGAATATTTTTCGTCACTTGGCATGCCGGTGGAGGCTGATTCATCCTCGACCTTCATCCACTCAGTCCAGTCCCCCTCTTTAGCGAGCCGGTATTCAAGATTGATATTGTCTTGATGAGATTTTGTCTTCCAGTGCCACGTTACGCCCATGGTATGTTTTGGAAGATCATCAGAGGTTGTATACGTTGTTTGATTATTGGATTTTTGTTCCAGAATAACTGAAGTTATATCAACTTCAGGAGCAAATGTTTGTGTATCCGCATGCGTGTACTGTGAAACAGTAAAAAATATCACAATTCCGATTGCGATCAGTCCTGTAATTATTAATTTGTGTGGCAGGTGTTTCATTTCAAGTTTGCGCGTAAAATTGGCTCTTTAAATCATGTCTAATATAGCGTTTTTGAGTGCGTATTGTCAAGTTAATATTCACACAAAAAGCCTTTATAAAGCAAAAACCTGCAACAAAGCAGGTTTTCCTATGGGGCATTGGAAAAGCTTCTTATTGAATCTTTGTTCCCGGAGTGTTTTTGGTAAGATCTGTGTCTGAAACGGTCATTACGTTTGAAAAGCTGTAGCCTAGTTCTCTAAAGACTGTACCAGATGAAAATGCTCTTCGGAGGTCGTCTTCGATGACGTAGACAGTCGGTGAGGTGCCTTTGATAAGAAAGCCACTTCGAAAGCCCATTTGAGGTCCGGAAGTAAGACCCGTTAGTTTACTGTCAGGAACGACATTTACTTTACTAAAGGATCCCCATGTCTTGAAAACGGTGCCGGAAGTAAAGGCGCGCTTCTTACCATCCTCAATGTAATAGATTGTAAATCCACTACCTTTCACTAGAGTGTCATCAAGTAATGTGTCTGATGATTCTATCTTAGGACCGCTAGTATGGAGGTCTCGTTCACCAGCTGTAACTGTCATCACCATATCAAATCTGTAACCAAGATCTTTAAATATGGTTCCTGAGGTGAAAGCACGCTTTTGACCATTCTCTATCACATAGACGACTGGAGATGTCGCGGTCTTGATTAGCGTACCGTCGCGGAAGCCCATTTTTGTAGCTGATTCATATTCACCTAAGGAAGCATCAGAAACTCCAAGAACATAATCGAAATTCGACCAGGTCTTAAAGATGTTAGCAGAGGAGAAAGCCTTTTTCTTACCATCTTTAACATAATATACAGTAGGTCCAGATCCTTTAACTACGGTATCATCTAGAATTTCTACTGGGACAGGAGAATATTTTGTAAAGAAAATATCACTGCCTCCGTTTGATGTGCGGCTATCAGTCTCGGCAGTTGGATCGAAGTCTACTGTACTAAAATACTCACCTACTATATAAATGTTATTCGCTGAGTCTATGTAGAGATCATGACTTAGTATATTGGAGTCTCCAGATATTGAGTGAGTATATCCGTAGGATCCATCAGCCTTTAGTTTGGTTAGGTTTACTCCCCAAGGATCTGATGTTTGTGAGTCACTATTGTCTGATGGGTCAAAATCAGTAGTACCACCATATACTCCAGTTATATATAAGTTATTTGCTGTATCAAGCGCCATCCCCGATGCAATGTCCATTTTAACAGGACCTCCATAAACATAGGTGAATCCATAAGTTCCATTAGCATTCATCTTTGTTACATATGCATCTGCATCGCAACCGGGGTCACAAGTCACATATGAAGAATAGGTGTCTTCTCCTGTTGTCGGATTAAAATCCGTTGTACCGGTAAATTGACCACTGATATAAATATTCTTATATTGATCTAAGACCATATCTTGCATGCCTGTTATACCATCTCCTCCAAATGTATAAGTATATCCGTATGATCCATCAGATTTTATTTTCGTTACGAATGTGTCAGTAGTTCCGAGTCCTACAGTAGTGTGTTCATCAGTTGATGCGCTGGGATCAAAATCAGCTGTTCCCATAAAATGTCCACCAAGATAAATATTATTATACTTATCGAGCGCTATGCACCTTCCTTTATTTTCTGAACTTCCTGTAATTAAATTGGCAGATGTCAAAGATTCATCAGAAGATATCTTTAGATAGAATATATCGCTCGGGCCATTAGCCACTAAAATTTCTTCTCCCGCAGAAGGATCAAAATCTATCGTGCCATAAAAGGAGCCAATTACGTGTATGTTATCTGAACTATCAATTACAATAGCCTCGATAAGATCTGTCTCAGTCGATCCGGAATCACCAAATGTGTAAGTATATCCATAAGAGCCATCGGCATTGATTTTGGTCAAAAAAGCATCATAACCATATGCAGTGTGTTCATCAGTTGATGCAGTAGGGTCAAAGTCAGCCGTTAGGTTAAAGCCCCCAACTATATAGATGTTACCGTTTGAGTCAACTGCGACGTCTGTCCCGTCTAAATAACCAGCACCGCCGAGAGTGTATGTATATCCATAGGAACCGTCAGCATTCCTTTTTGTTAGATAAACATCTAAGCCACCGACAGCGACATGTTCATCAGTTGACGCGCTAGGATTAAAATCAACTGTGCCTCCAAATCTACCGACAGTATATATATTTCCGCTCTTATCCATTGTGATGCCTTTAGCTACATCAGTTTCACCGGCACCTATAGTGTGCGTGTACTCATATGTATCTGGCGTATCAGTTACACCAAAAGCGCCAAAACCAATAGCCCCCGCCTGTAATCCTGGGAACATAAAGCCAGCAAGAGCTAATATAGAAACTCCGCCAATAAATCTAGCAAACATAGACTTTTTCATAATATTAATTTTAGTTAGTAAAAACTCGTATAGATTAAGTTTATGCATATAGTGCGTACACGACAATGTGGAAAACAATACTAAAAAACCCGCCATTTTAAAGGCGAGTTTTTATGAACACTATTTCTGCTAAAAAAGATTACTCAACCTTAGCTCCCGGAGTGTTCTTGGTCAGATCTGTATCAGAGACAGTCATCACATTTGCGAAGCTATAACCAAGTTCTGCAAAGACTGTTCCAGAGGTAAAGGCGCGGCGGAGATCATCTTCGATGACGTAGACTGTCGGTGAGGTGCCTTTGATCAAGAAGCCACTTCTAAAGCCCATTTGAGGGCCGGAGGCGATAACACCAAGCTTAGAGTCAGAGATAGTATTAACCATTCCGTAGGTGCCCCATGTCTTAAATACATTTCCAGAAGTAAAGGCGCGTTTCTGTCCCCCGTCGATGTAGTAGACTGTAGGGCCGGAACCCTTGACGAGTGTGTCATCTGGAATTACCAATGTTGAGTCTATCTTGGTTCCGCTTGCGTGTAGATCTCGCTCGGCGTTTGTGACCACTAGTATGCGTGAATAACTATATCCGAGTCCGGTAAAGACTGCTCCGGAAGTGAAGGCTTTTCGTTTGCCATCTTCGATAACGTAAACAGTTGGCGAAGAGGAAGCGCGGATCAGTGTGCCATCTCGAAAGCCCATGCGTACATCAAATATATAATCCTGAACCTGTGTGTCATAAAGTTTATGGACATGCTCGAAGGTGGTCCAAGTGTTAAAAACGCGACTGGAAATATATGAGCGCTTCTTGCCACCGTCAATATAATAAACTGTGTAGCTGGATCCGCGAATCGGAGTCTGGTTTAGCTGTATACGAGGAGTTGAACCAGTTAGAGAATTGAGTGCATTGATGCGACCGCTGCCTATGCCGCTAGCTGCAATATCATCTGCGCCGCTTTCGATACGCGCTTGGATGCCAGCATTAGAAAGCGCACCGTTGTATCCGCGGATGAGTGAAGCAAGGCCCGCAGCATATGGCGAGGCTTGTGATGTTCCGCTTCTGTATGAATAAACTGAGTCGCCAGTGTTGTGTGGCCCGTAGATATTTTGCCCAGGTCCCGCGACGTCGACACATCCGCTGTAGTTAGAGGATGCTAGTCGGTTATCGTTATTGTCTGTGGCGGCAACTCCTAAAACCTTATCTGCTCCTCCATCGTTACATACCGGATATACAGGCTTGATGCTTAAATTGGTGCCGTTGTTGCCGGCTGCGGCAACGACCACGACGTTGAGTCCGTAAGCATAATCTATTGCGGCCTGCAATTGGGCAATACCCGAAGAACTTGGCGGAAGATCAGGATCGCTACCTAGCGAAAGATTGATGACGTCCGCTCCGTTATCTGCAGCGTAGATGATTGAATTAGCGATCGTAGAAATGCTGCCCTCACCGAGAGAGCTATCATCTAAACCCTTGACGGCCATGACTTTGGCACTCCAGTCTACTCCGGCGATACCTGTGCCATTATTTGTTTCAGCGGCAATGATGCCTGATACGTGCGAACCGTGTCCGTTACCACTGTCGTTTGGGACGTTGTCTTCGGCGGGCGAACTAACGCTTCCTCCAATAAAATCCCAACCGCGCCAGTCATCTACCTTGCCGTTTAAATCATTGTCAATGTCATCGGTTTCTTTGCCGCCACCCATTTCTCCGGCATTCATCCAGTAATGGCCGCTGGAAAACTCATCGTGTGAAAATTCTAGCCCCGTGTCAATGACTGCGATGACGACGTTACTGTCGCCAGTGTAAATATCCCAGGCGAGCTCCGCGTCTATATCCTTATCGGCAACGCCAGGATCGCCATTGACAGTTTGTCCGGTATTATATAAACCCCATTGAACGCCAAATGACGGATCTGTAGGTGTTGTGGCAAAGGCTTTTAGTTTGTATTCATAACCAGCAGATACTACAGATGGATCATTTTCAAGATCTTTTAGGAGCTCTTGTGCGTCAGTATTTTCCGGAACGTCAATACTGATATAGCGCTGCAGTTCAGCAGAATCTGATTTATAGAAAGTCTCTGAGACAAGCTCTTTTGTCAGGCTGTGTTTTTCTGTCAGAGATGAAAGAGAATCGGAAAAAGACGTTAAGGATTTATTCTCTGCTAAGACAACTAAAACTCGATCAGTAATATATGGTCCCTGATCAGCCTCTGATGTTTGATTGAATATGGCTACGCTCAGTCCGGCTATTCCAAGACAACTGATAATTCCACCTATGATTAAGTGTTTAAATTTAAGCATAATTCCAAAGCTTTAAGTACTTATACTATAGCAAAAACTACTCTGCAGGTTAATATGTAATATAATTCGGAAGCGAAAGTCCGGTGTCGCGCAAGTCAGTGTATTTC
>JBHPHK010000004.1:0-76386 GCA_042569365.1 Patescibacteria group bacterium
GATCCTTTTTCGCGCTTGTGTTGGCTGATGTCTTCCGGGTCGAGTCCGTCTGAGTCGAAGATTCCGCCTTGCGAGTCAGACACTGCGACGATTTTACATCCAAGAGCATGAAGCTTGCGGGCGATCCAGGCGCCAGCGTTACCGTAGCCGATGATGGCAATGGTTGTATTCTCACAGGACTTTTGGATGCTGCGCAAATATTCTAAGAGGGCATAGACTCCGCCCTGAGCAGTGGCATAGTCGCGCACTTCACTACCATCGTCGTCTAAAGCCTTGCCTGTGATGACGGCTGGTGTTTTCTCACCAGCAATTTTTTCATATCCTTTCGAAGACTCCCAAAAACAACTTGACGAAGTAGCTCAAACGATCGACTTAGATCCGGGCTTGCATGCTATCCTACGTGAACCAAAACGCGTCGTCCACGCCCAGATCCCGGTCCAAATGGATGACGGCACGACCCAGATTTTCAAAGCTTTTCGTTCTCAGCACAATAATGCGCGAAAAAGGATCAGTCGCCGGATATCCTGGCGCCCAACCGGCTTCCGACAAAGATATTATCAGCCTAGACGTCGATGTGTTGATCCCTGCAGCCCTGGGAGGCCAGATTCACGACCTTAATATGGAAGAGATCAAAGCGGAGGTCATCCTAGAGCTGGCTAACGGCCCGATTACTCCTGAAGCTGATCATTATCTATTTGAACATAAAAAAATTGTCATTCCTGACATCCTGGCCAATGCCGGGGGCGTTACTGTTAGTTTCTTCGAATGGGAACAGAACTTGCTCGGCGAACATTGGAAAGAGGCGGATGTCCTCGACAAACTGGAAGATAAAATGATCCAAGCCTTCAAAGAAACGCACAAGGTAGCGCGTGATATGAAGATTTCCTTCCGTCAAGCAGCTTATGTCGTCGCAGTCCAGCGTGTAGCAGAAGCTACGGCCAAACAATTGAAGTAATGTCTGATCACCTGATCGACATTGTAGATGAGAATAACGTCCCGACGGATGAGCAGCTCCCGCGGAGCGTTGTGCATGAGCGCAAACTTTGGCATCGCGGCGCAATCGTTTATCTCTTTAGAAATACTGACTCTGATATTGAAATATTGATTCACCACAGATCGACCACGAAAGACGTTAGTCCTGATAAGCTTGCGCCTGGTTTTGGCGGACATGTTGAAGCCGGAGAGACATATGACGAAGCCATCATCGAAGAGCTGCAGGAAGAATTGGGCCTGAAACTGACTCTGTCTGAATTAACGAAAGGCTCAATTACCAAAGAAAATGTTAGTCACGAATTCTTTCAACATTATTTTTTAGAATACAATGAGAAATTAGGAAAGATAAAACCTGAGCCAAATGAGATTCAATCAACTGAGTGGATGTCTCAAAAAGATATCATCGAAAGTATCGAGCAAACTCCTGAGAAATGGACACGTACATCTGTAAATTTAGTTAATATTATTAAATCAATTAACTAGCTCCTACATTGATTAAAGTCGACCTATAAGGTAAGCTGTATTTACTTTAGTCTTTGTTCATTTTCGATAGATCTTTCAAAAACAGGGGAAATATCATGGCAAACCTTGATAACATCGCTTTTTCCGATCCGAACGGGCCGCCCAAATCAAGCAAAAAATCCAGTAGAACTTCTGAAAAGCAGTTCAACGAATTGCCTTGGCGCAGTTTTTTCGCTGATCCAAATGGCTGTCCGCCGGGAAAGGAGTGCAAAAAAGCCTCTTCTCACGCAACCAAAAAACAGGCAGACCGGAAACCTAACTTTCCGTTTGGCTATTAATGCTTCTGCCATCTTCAACTCTTTTAATAAAACCCTGACATAGCTCAGGGTTTTGTTTTGGGCTATTTTCCATGTATTCACCGTTTTTCCACAAGATATTAATTGACATTCGGTTTTTGTTCGGGTACACTTACGAAGTAATTTAACCCCCTATCTATGGATCGTCTAACCAAAAAACAGCGCCAAGTTCTGGATTATGTCCAGGAGTTTACTGCTGATAAAGGCTATGCGCCATCATATCGGGAAATTGCAGATAATTTTAAGCTCTCCTCTGTCGCAACTGTCCATGAGCATATTCGTAATCTTGAGAAGAAGGGGTTCGTCTCTTGTGAGAATAATGAAGCCCGATCTCTGCAGGTTGTCGAGCCTGCGCTTGTAGATTTTGATAGCGACGGTAGCGAAGTTCAGCTTGCCGGCATCATTACCGCCGGCCAACCGATCGAAGCCATCGAAGAAAAGGAAACCGTTGTTGTCCCTCCTATCTTTATCAAGAACACCAAAAAATATTACGCCTTGCGCGTAAAAGGTGAGTCTATGATCGAAGATGGAATCTTCGACGGCGACATCGTCGTGCTCGAACAAATCGACCAGGCCAACAACGGTGATATTGTTGTTGCTCTTATCGATAACGAGTACGCCACGCTCAAGCGCTGGTACAAAGAGAAGGATCATATCCGTCTCCAGCCAGCCAACTCCACCATGGAACCATTGAAAGTCAACAATGCTGTCGTCCAAGGAAGAGTTGTGGGGATGATCCGTAACTACGCTTAAAATTTTTTACCTTGCACTTTCGGTATTTGTTCGGCCTCTTAATTCATTCACTAAAATAAAAATAAAATGCATAATGCAATCTCTTGGCGAGACCTCAATCGCCAAAGCAAGAGTCAATATTCTGCCAGCGCATTCTTCAACGGAATCATAGCTGCCTTCGTATTCTTCACCCTCTTTATAACGCTCGCACAATTGACTTAAACCTAAATAGCTTGCCTTTCCTTGTTTTCGTGGTATCCTTTATGAACTAATCAGGCAAGTTATTTTTATATCTCATGAAATCTATACGTATATTATTTGGAACCTTATTAGGAGTCATGGTCGTTGTTTCATTGGCTGGTGCCAGCTGTAAACGCGGCGCCACAATTGACGCCAGCAGTCTCGTAGACTCTAGCGCTTTTATCGGCAACGCGGATGCAGTGGTCACTATCGTTGAATTTAGTGACTACCTCTGTCCTGCCTGTAAAGTTGCGCATGATGTTATTGGACCTGTCCTCGATGAATATGATCCATCTGAAGTGCGTTTTGTACATAAGGACTTTTTGATCCATGGCCCAGAGCTAGCAATTGCGGCTCGCTGTGTCTTGGCACAAGATGAATCTCTCTACTGGGAGTATGGAAATTATCTTTTTAATGTCCAAGGACAAGTAACGCCAGATAATATTCTTGATAAGACAAAAGGTCTCATGGCAGACAAGGATAATTTCGACTACGCAACATTTGAAAGCTGCTATCAAAATCAGGAAACAAAGGACGCGGTAATGGAAGATCACGATCGGGGAGTAGATATCGGAGTTAACTCTACGCCAACTTTCATCATTAACAATCGCGTCATTAAAGGTGCTCCTCGAGAGGCCTCCCAATTTAGACAAGTAATTGATGAACTTTTAGCTCTCTAGGCTCCAAAAAACTGCCCTGAACGATGAGGCAGTTTTTTATTTCCTGTATATTTCTAATCCTTGAATCGTATCCAAGAGCTTGCCCGCCGGAACCTCTGACTTAATCTCTGAATTACTTACTATTATTGTATATTCCAGTGTTGCTTTCTGGGAAGCTTCTGCGGGGTTAAATAATGCGCGCTCTACGTTGTTGTATTTTTCTGCAGGCAATATCTCCACTGTGTAAGCGCGCTCTCGTGCGTCTGTTGTAATATATTCTTTGGCGGCATTGAATGCGCCTAGTGTACTTTCTTCGCTATAGAAATAGTTTTGTTCACCCTGGAATCCATCTTTGATATATGCTCTGTATGCCGTAAGGTTTGGGATCAGAATAATAGCAACATAAAATACAATGATCCAGAACGCTCCAAGTCTTGAAAACCAATTGTTGCGGGATACCAAGCCGCTAACAGCAAATGTTATTCCGACAGGTACTAGAATCCAGACCAGAGCATACCAGGGCACAAAGTAGTGCAGGTAAAGCGTTCCTGAAAACAATAAATAGGCACCGAGGTAAATAATCGTCCATGAAATAAAAATGATTGCCTTTCTTTTCTGCAGCCAGTTGTCCTTTGACCTATTGGCACGCCATGCCATTAAGACCAATGCAGCTATCATTAAGACGACCATCAGTGCAGCTGCCCAATTACTTCCTTTTACTACAAACGCCTCTGATACAAAATTAATGATTTGCTCGTAGGTTGATCCGATCCTGTCGACGATGCTGATAAATTCTCCGCCCGAGAGCTTGAAAATTGCCTTGCCCATGCCAAGTAAATTCTGCGCTTTATGTAAAATATCGAATATTATAATCGGCAAAAAGCTAACGATAAAGATTCCGATCGATTCCCAGATTCTTCGCAAAGGCTTGATCTTAACGCGTGCTATTAATAGGATGATTATTAATAAGGGTACGAAGATGAATCCAGTCGCATGCAACTGAGCTAGGAGTCCGGACAGTAAGGCGATTAGCCAGAGCCATCGACTCTGTTTGTTGTCTATTTGTTTTTTTGAGAATAACAATTTGCCCAGGACTGCCAACCAAAGAAGAAGAAAGAACGTAAAGACGTTGGGATTCCAGGCAAAGCGATCGAAGCGAATCATTAAAAAAGAAAAGGTATAGCCAAAGGCGCTTAAAAAACCGACTAGTCTGCCGAAGTACATCTTGCCCACCCAATAAAACATTCCGATCGTCGCGATTCCAAAGAGAGCTACCATGAAAGAGCCGGCCACCGGATTAAATCCGGTGATGACGTTGACGCCAAATAATAAATAATAAAAGAAAGGGCCCAGTGCGAAGCTCCCCACAGATGACGTCGGACCAAGCCACCATCCAGACGCCTTAATGCTTTCTTTCATGTCCATTGTTATCAGAAGATCGCGCGCTTCATCGTTTTGGAAATGCATTACATCTTCTAGGCCAATTAATCTCAATAGCGCGCCACACAATAACAACGCTCCCATTATCCAATAGGCTAGCGGTATGCGACTTATTATTTCATTAAAAGACTTTAATACTTTTTTCACGCTATTTTAATCATCGGTATTGTAGCCTAGGGAGGTGGGAGGGGGATAGAGGGCCACAATCAATATTTAACTTTTTCTTACTCTAGAATACCACACACGCTGCCATAATATCTGCAGATACTTATTAGGCTTATGGGTCAAATAGCTGACCGCAAGCAATAGTCCTAACAAGACCCAAATATGCATAACAAATAAGATTGAGAAAGTCTGCCATTGCACGATTATCCCGACCAAAGCCGCAATCCCTCCGATCAAGACAGCTTTATAATACTGGTTGCCTGTTCTAAATGCCGCCCTCAATGCCGCCCAAAGAACGCCAACAATAAATATCAAAACTAAGCCAAATCCAACAATCCCCGTCTCCGCCAAGAGCTCTAACGGCTCATTATTCACAATCAGCCATCCGTTTCCTGGCGCCTCCCATGGTTGCCGACTCACATAGGGTCCGAAATTTCCAGGACCAATCCCGAAGACAGGTTTTTCTTTAAATATCTCCCAGGCTTGCGTCCATGTATCAAGACGTTCACTTACAGCCGGTCCTTCAGAATAATTTACCGCTTGTGAAAGATATCTTGTGACTGCACGACTTGTCTCAGGCTTCCATGCCTGCAAACCCCACCAAACCCCACCAAATAAAATTGCCATCGTCAATATCAATGCAATCACGCGGGTCTGCAATAATTTTCTCCATCCCAAGACAATCAACACTAAGACCACCGCTGCCGCTCCAACAATTCCACCTCGCGATAAAGTCAGCAAAATACTACCACCCATCATCAAAAGAAACAGTCCCCACCAAAATGCCCGCATTGGCTGCTTGCGATATAAAAACATCGCACCTGCAATTCCAAAAGGTATCAACAAATAGTTCGCATAATACAAAGGTTCTGCTGCCACCGATTGCAAGCGCGGAAAACCAAAGACAGACTTTGTATATTCAGCGCTTAAACCAGTCCATGTCGGCGCCAACCCGATCAAGTCGCCGATAAATTGATAGATTCCAAATAAAACTACTATTCCTGTCGAAATGAAAATAACGTTAAGCGCTATTCTCAAGATTTTCTCATCGCTAATCGTCTGATAAACCACAAACCCAACCAAAACAGTAAACAAAGTTACAGACCAGACTATAACCCCTCTCTCTAGATTCACAGCCCAGCACAAACTCAAAAGACTGACCGCCATAAACACAAAAGCAGCGAGCCATAAAGAATGCCATTTCCCGATCTTCCTTCGAAGCTTCAAGTTATAAATCAAATACACAAACCAAGACAGAAGCCAGACCGCCCCAATGATCCAACTGACGCGAATCGTGTTGCCAGCCAGTTCCCACGACCCCACTTTTTCGTAGGGCAGGAATAACAAAACTGCGTAAAGCCCCCACGTTGGCACATTCAAAAACATCAAAAACAAAATTGCACTAAAAACAGCACCAACAATCACGAGTCCGACCCAGACCTCCCAAATTCCAGCTACCAAACCAAGCACAAAAGCCAATAGCGCTCCGCTAATCGACAGAATTAATGTCCGTCTGTTTATTCTGTTGTCTAAATTTCGTATAAAGAGAGGCATGTTGCTTAGCTATGCTGTCCCAGGAAAAATTATCACTTGCTATTTGAGATCGTCTCTTTAGTTCATCTAGCATTTCCGGTTTATCAATAATCTTCTCGATCGCCTCAGCTAAATCATCAGGCGCATCAGGTTTTACCAGCCAGAGACCATCCAATGTTTTATCAATCATCTTAGCTTCCGTACTTACGACTGGAAGTCCCGCACTGATCACAGATATCAGCGTACTGCGCCGACTAGTTGCGCCTTCCACAAACGGCAGGACAAATAAATCTACAAGCGCGAGTTCTTCGGCAAGCGTTCGATCACTATAATCAGCAGGCCATAAAATATCTTCATCCTCAAAATTGTCTTTGAGGAAGTCTTTAATCTTAGCACGATATCGGCCATTGATTAAGTCTTGTTTATCGCTCGTTTCCTGGATCGAATCCAATGCAGACAACAGTGACAACCTATACCGATATCCACGCTCTCTGAGCCTCTGAAGGCTCTCTAGAAGCGTTAATAACCCTTTACTAGGCTCCAAGTACCCCCAAAAACCAATCACTATCTCATCAAGCTGCAGGCCTTTCGCCCCTCTTTTTGCCTGAATCTCTTCCTGCGACAATCTCACTATCTCAAGATTTGGACCAACCGGGATCGCACTTATCTTTCTTTCCGAAATCAACCAGAGACGAACCATCGCTTCCACAAAACTTTTGTCCGGCACAATAATTTGATCAGCCACTACCATCAAAAGCCAAATCTTAAAACGACCCTTCCATGAATACGTCAGGTATTCGTGTACGGTCAATACCATCTTTGCCTTGGTAAAAAACCTCAACATCCACCACTTGCAAACAAGACCAACCCTCTTACCATAAGCTGAAGTAGGATATTGTAAGTGCACTACATCTATCTTTTCCATCTGAACAACTTTTCTTATTTTAGTAAATTGTGATGTGATAATCATGGTCTCGACTCCTTGTGCTCGCAAACTTTCATGCAACCGCTTGGTATATCTTCCCACTCCACACTCGCAGGGAGGGTAAGTCCCCGATACTAAAGCAATCGATTGTTTCTTTAAAGTATTAACCGGCATCGGAACTTCTTATGTTTAGCATCCTACGAACGTCGCCCGGCGTGATCGCCCTCAAGACGAAAAGTAATCCGCCATATACGATGGCCGCGATCACAACAATCACAAATATATTCCAGTCGCGGACAAGCCAAATCACTCCGCCCATGACTGCTGTCGCCACGATCACTGGCGCCCATATTTTTAATGGCGGCCAAGTCTTGAAATAGCGCCCCACTAATATAAATGCAACGACCGCTACCAAAGCCTCTACGCCCACCGTTGTTATCGCAGCTCCTGTATAACTATACAGTGGGATCGCGATAAAGTTGCTGACCAAGCTCAAGACTGCGCCCACTCCAAATATCAAAGTCAAAGATTTAATCCTTTCGCCCGCCACAAAAGCTTGGCTAGCAAGATTTCCTACAAACATAAACGGAATCGACAAGATTATGATCTGTAAAACAAATGCCGACTCGGCATACTCACCGCCCGCGATCACCTCGATAATTTTTGGTGCAGTCAAGATCACCCCCACCACTACCGGAACAGAAATTATAAGTAATAGTTCAAAAGTTTTGCGAAATACTCGGCGGAAACGTTCACGATTACGATTGACGAAGTGGGTCAGCGTCCCCAGCACCAACCCTGTGATGATTGCGGGGAATGCCACCAAAATATCCACCACCTTGAACGCCGCTCCATAAATACCAACATCCGCCTCCGGTTTAAACCAGGAAAGAATAATCGTATCAAAATGAAAATAAATAATATTCAAAACGATGGCGGCGGCAAGCGGTACCGCAAGCTTCAGGATTCGCTTCCAAATGGTAAAGTCAAAAGCAAAACCAACTTTAACATAACGCCGCGCAAATAAGATATTAATCAGCAAAGCTATCAAGTTTCCGGCCACCAAAACCCACATCACACTGAGCAGACCCGCCTGCAGATAAACCACCAACACAACTCCTGCCAAAAAGATTATTCTTCCGACTACTTCAGAAAATGCCAGCTTCCAAGCCGTAAATTTATATTGAAAAATGGCGGCATAAAGACTCGTCTGCTGCAAAAATAAATAAGATAAGATGCCGACCCAGATACCGACCTTGACCACCAAAGGATAAGGAATAAACCAAGCAATCGCACCGCCGATCACAAAAAATCCTACCGTTAGTGTAAGACGCAGCGCGGTTACATTTCTAAACAGACGACTCTGTTCGATCTTACCGTCGGCAAACTCCCTGATCGTTATCGCGAACAATCCAAAATCAGCCAAGATCGCAAAGAATCCTAGATAAGCCATGATCGTCGAATACTGACCAAAGGCATCGCGCCCCAAATAGCGCGTCAAGATCGCAAATGTTATCAGCCCGACTATCAGTCCCAGAATCTTCCCTACAAACTGATATACAGTATTTGAAGCGACTTTCGACGTTAAAGTTTTCTCTTGTTTATCTGGCATAACTAAAAACTCAGTGGTTTATTACGTTTTCTATTATACCTTGTCAAGCCCAAATATCCATGCTGATTTATTAAATTAGTTGGGAACGATCATTTGTCTGCACCAAAAGCAACACATTGATGTTGATCGTGACATATCTACCCGGACGCAAATAAGTAGTCCTTTATTTAACGCCGAGCGCTAAAAACGCTCGGTTTCTATTACCCGCAAATCACCCTTGACAGGAATCAAAAGGTCTGATACAATGCGCGGATTTTAAATCCAGACCAGTTATTAATATTGGTTAATTTACTGGTCATAAGGCCTCTAAGGCCACTCCTATGAACCTAACTCACACTCAAACTATCTTCAAACTCGCCCTGCTTTTTGTTGTACTAACCATTCCTTTGCTTTGGTTTTTGAGTCAGAGAAACATTGCTGCCTCAATTATCGAGCTACAACAAAACAGCCGCGATAGCTTTGGCGAGATTCTAAATATCTAATTTTAGTTAAGTTTCCTTTGCTGAACCTCCTGGGCACTCGTCTCCAGGAGGATTTTTTCTTTGGCTGTATTTAATATTTTCAAACGACTCCTAGCCTCCGGATCCTTCACGATTAATGCCTCTTTATAAAAAGCTAGGACCTCATCGATAGATATTTGCCGTTCTTCATTGTCTCCGCGGCCAGGTAATCCCTTTATCAAAACTATCAGATCCGTGATCTGCCCCGTATTAAGATCAAAGTGATAATTGATAACGTCTCCCAGATAGCGATTTGCTTCCGTTACCACCTTTTGTCCCAAAACCACAACTCCTTCTTGGTAGATTTTCTGGGTATAATCATCCTCTTTAAGGTTCATAACCTGCGCAGCAGTTCCTATCTGCGCCGCTTGATCATCAATAGATATAACTGCATCAAACAAAACAAATTTTGCAGCTTTCAAAAGCCTAGCACGCTTAAAAAGCAGAGCATGTAGCCTTCTTTGTTTCGGATCAATGATGATTTTTTCAACGGTTCCCTCAATATCCTCTTCATCGCGCACCTTTATTGGTAAGCCTATGATTTGTTTTGCTTTGTGTAACATACATCTATCTTATGTTTTCTGTTAAAGACGAGCAAGCAACAAAAAAGGATCTCTATTGCGAGATCCTTCTTTTTGTTTGGATAATTATTTCTTAGCCGGCTTAACAATCACTCTGCGATCAGGCCCTGTGCCTTCGCTTTCCGTTTCAACGTAGCTGTTGTCTCCAAGAACTACATGCACAATCCTGCGCTCATAAGCATCCAGGGGAGGAAGCTCTACCTCATCTTCCGTAGTCGTACAAAGCTCTGCTGCTTCTTTCGCCATATCACGAATTTCCTGCCAACGTTCAGCGCGATAATCATTAATATCTATCACGAAACGTGGCATATCTTCAATGTTCTCCTGCTTAAACCTATGTCCTGTCATCAAACGAATAAGATACTGTAGTTCCATTAGATTTGCGCCGTGTTTGCCGATCAAGAGGGGAGCATCCTCCATCTCAATTCGACAAGTCAGAGAATCTGCTTCGCCTGGCTGCGTCTCTACGACAACTTCGGCTGAAAAGCCCATCTTTTCCAGCACATCTTCAATCGTATCATTAATAATCTCTGCCACTGATGCCTTAGAGCTTGCTGCCGGAGCTTTTGCTTCTGCCTTCTTAGCCGGCTTACTCTTTTTCTTCTTGAACTTCAATAATGGTGTCATCTTTTTTATCGTTAGTGTTTGGATTGCGTTTTTCCTGATACAGAATCAAGCCCTGTTGTGCCATAGCAATCAAGCTGCGCGCTGCCCAATAAAGAGCTAGGCCCGCCGGCAAAACAAAACCGAACCAGACCGTAATCAACGGGGTGATAAACATCATGTTCTTGGTCATAGCCTCTGACATGATGCCACGACCTTTTTTCTTCGGTTTTGCAAGAGTCTTATCTTGCTTGCGCTTCCACATCATAAACCAAGTCTGACCAAACTGGAACAGACCGGCTAGGATCGCGAAGATCCAGTTGCGTGTTGCTGCTAAATCCATGCCGAAGAAGTATGTATTCAGTTCTCCTGGAGATTTAACCCAGCTATACAGAACTGTTTCATCTAATGCGATGTCCGACAAGATTCCGCGCCTTAAAGCCTGATACAAACCAATCAAGACAATACCCTGGATGATCAAAGGCAAACAGGACGCAAAAGGACTGACTTTGTTTTCTTTGTAAAACTTCATCATCTCCTGACTCTGTTTTTGCTTGTCGTCCTTGTATTTTTCCTTGATCTCGTTCAGTTTTGGTTGAACTTGCTGCATCGCACGCTGCGCCTTGAATCCTTTCTGAGAAACAGGCCACAAGACAATGCTAATAATTACAGTAAGTAAGATAATCGACCAACCTAAACTTTCGCCTGGAAGAAAATTATAAAAATAGACCAATAGGTTAAGAATCGGCTCGAAGAGAATCTTATTGAATATATCGATAAATATCATGTTTTATTTTGAGATTAATAATTTAAGAAAAGGTTTGTGCGGTCTCCGCTTCTATCTTTTGCGTGTTATTTTTTGGTGGAACCTCATCAATCCCGCCGCCGCTCCAGGGATTACACCGCAGTATGCGTGCTGTCCCTAAGATAAAACCACCGACAACCCCGTGCTTTAAGACGGATTGTCTGCAGTATTCTGAGCAGGTGGGATGATAACGACAATAACCTTTTGTGAAAAAATGCCTTACCCAGCTGTGATCTGGCGATATCGTAACCTGATATAGACGAATTAAATAAGCTAAAACAAGACTCGGCAATCCAAGCGCTTGTTTTATGAATGATTTAATTATGTTTGAGGCCATATTTTTGATCTTTTCAATAATGTGTAAATTTCTGCCTCAATCTCTTGATAGGTTTTCCCGGCAAAATCGCTGCGCACAACAATTATAAAGAGTAAGTTTGCCGGCAATTCATCAATTATGCTTTCTATAATAGAGCGGACCTGGCGTTTGATTCTATTCCTGTCCGTAGCTTTCTTCGCAACCTTTTTACTAACCACGATCGTGCCTCGGGGAGGGTATTCCACACCATCTTTTTCCCATGAAACATGAATTGTAGCATCCTTACTATGGAAACGGCGCCCTTCCTTGAATATACGGTCTATTTGGCGCTGTTTGCGTAATCTATTGTGACGTTTGAGCATGTTGATAGGTTGAGGAAATCCTCCCTATTTATCAACAGGAAGATAAAAAATTAGACCGCTAATCGCTTACGGTTTTTTTGGCGGCGTTTTGATAATACACGACGACCTGTTGTTGAGCTGCTCCTCTTACGAAAACCGTGAATTTTTGCTCGACGGCGCTTTCTGGGCTGATATGTACGTTTTGGCATTGTCTTATAACAAATTCAGTAAATCGGCTCTCATCTTAGCAAGGGATCGCCTTTCAGTCAAAGCATTTTTGAAAAATCAAATTTCTTGTTATTTTCAAACATTTACTTATCCAAAAAGTACTCCACAAAGTTTTCCACTGTTGAAAAATTATGACTATATCAAGCGAAATAACATGCACTACTTTTTTGTTTTCCACATGAGTGGTATACTGAATTTTGTTGATGTACTTATTTGATTAATTTAAAGAGGATGGATCCACAAAAGACTTGGCAAGCCACACTGGGCGAGCTTGAGCTTTCTATTAGTAAAGCAAACTTCACTACATGGTTTCGTAATACATTTATCATGGAATGGAATGATGAAGAGGTAGTTATCGGTGTTCCAAATGCATTTACTAAAGAGTGGCTGGAAAATAAGTATCACAAAGAGATTTTTCGCTCTATTAATAGCGTCGTCAACGGAACAGTCCGCCGTGTCCGCTATGAAATAGGAAGCCTGCGCAACGCAGAGCAACATGCCAACGTTTTAGTTAGCGCCCAAGAGAATCAAATGGGTGATTCTTACAATTCTAGCGATTCAGAATCCTCTACAACCCAACCTTTTGGAAACGTCAGCATCGAAACTACCATGCCGGGCGTCGATCGCAACACCAACCTAAACCCACGCTTCACTTTTGACGATTATGTAGTCGGGCCAAGTAACGAGCTAGCTCAAGCAGCTGCTCAGTCAGTTTCATTGAGTCCCGGCACAACATATAATCCTTTATTTATGTACGGCGCCGTGGGGATCGGCAAGACTCATTTGATGCACGCCATTGGAAACGAAATCGTAAAAAATTTCCCGGAAAGAAATATTTTATACGTCACATCTGAAGCTTTCACAAATGATTTTGTCGAATCCGTCCGCAACAAAACAATGGCGAGCTTCAAAGAACGCTTCCGTAACCTCGACCTTTTGATAGTTGATGATATTCAGTTCCTCTCAACCAAAGAACAGACCCGCGAAGAGTTTTTCCATACTTTCAACGCTATTACTAGCCATGGCGGTCAGATCGTCATCAGCTCTGACCAGCCACCTAAGTCTATTCCTACTATTGAAGATCGTCTCCGCTCTCGTTTTGAAGGCGGCATGATCGTTGATATTGGCATTCCAGAGCTCGAAACTCGCCTAGCCATCTTAAATAAGAAGGTTGCTGAGTCAGAATTAGAGTTTCCTGATGATGTCTTAGAATACGTGGCCCAAAACGTGCGCCAGAGCGTCAGAGAGCTTGAAGGCGTTCTCAACCGCATTATCGCTACCAGCCAGCTTAAAGGCATCCCACCAGCACTAGAAGACGCGAAGAACGTCCTAGCAACCGTAGCAGCCAGTCCTAAGAAGCGCGCCATTTCTCCAAAACGTATCCTTGAGATCGTTTCACAATTTTATGACGTTGACGTTGATGTTATTAAAGGCAAGTGCCGTAAAAAGGAAATTGTCCGCCCTCGTCAAATTTCAATGTATCTTATGCGTGAAGAATCGCACACAAGCTATCCAACAATTGGACAAGAGCTTGGCAATAAAGACCACACAACCGCCATGCACGCTGTAGATAAGATCACAAGAAATCTGGAAGAAGATGAAGAACTGCGCCAAGAAATTGATTTGATTAGACAGCGCCTTTACCTTCCGTAAAATAAAAATAAAATAAAATAAAAATATTTTTGACTAACTTTAGTAGAGTGGATATCTACTGGATAGTTTATGAATAACAACTTGATATGTCTGGTGAGAAAGTGAATAAAAAATCACTCCCCTCTAAACCCTCTGACTTATACACCTCTCTCCACACAAACTATCACTAACTTCTTCATCTTCTATCCACCTCAATTATCAATCAGTTAAGTAAAAATACTTACCTTTACCCAGTTTCCACACTACTACAATTACTACCACTATATTTATATAATATAATTTATTAATAATAGTATGCGATTTGTTTGTACTCAAGAAAATCTAAACTCAGTATTAAATATTGTTGCGAGAGCAGTAACTAAAGATAATACTTTACCAATTTTAGGAAATATTCTTATTAAAACAGAAGATGGTGGTTTAAGATTGGCCGCGACAAATCTCGAGATTGGTGTGAGAACTATTGTGAGAGGTCGTGTAGAAGAAGAGGGTGAGTTTACAGTACCTGCTAAATTATTGGTTGATTATGTTAATAATCTTCCGAAAGAGAGAATTACACTGCGTCAAAAGGAAAATACTCTCGAAATAGAAACTAAACAAAACACAGCCAAGCTTCAGGGCTCTGCAGCAGATGAATTTCCATTGATTCCAGTAGTGCAAGACAAAAAAGTAGCTGATGTTTTGATAAGCGACTTAAAAATCAGTCTCCAACAAACAGTTTTCGCAGCTGCACAGGATACATCACGTCCTGAAATCGCAGGTCTCTATATTGGCTTTGAAGATAACCAACTTAGAATTGCAGGTACGGACAGTTTTCGTTTGGCAGAAAAGATTATGTCGGCAAAAAATGTCGCTACAGACGAGTCGCCGATTATTTTACCAACCAGAGCCGCACAAGAACTTTCTCGTATCTTAGACAGCAGCACAGAGCGCGAGGAGACAGTTGCAATTTACTTATCACAAAACCAAATTCTCTTTAAATTCGGCGATATTGAATTCACTTCTCGTTTGGTAGAAGGAAAATTCCCGGATTACCAACAAATTATTCCACAAGAGTTCAATACAGATGCCGTTGTGGACCAGGATACTCTCACGCGCGCCTTAAAAACAACAGGCTTGTTTGCGCGTACCGGATCCAATCAACTCAATCTCACTTTCGATGGAGAGCACAAAAAATTGCAGTTAGCAGCGCGTGCAGATCAGTTGGGAGAAAACCAGGCAGAGGTTCCAGCGAAAGTAACAGGACGAACAGAGACAATTGTCCTTAATTATCAATATCTTTTGGATGGACTAGCGGCAGTATCTGCTCAAGAGGTAACTTTGAAAATAAACGACACCCAAAATCCGATAATGTTGAAATCACACGGCACAGGCAAGGGAGGATTCCTCTATCTTATAATGCCGATAAAAGCATAGACATTTCTTCAAAAACGTGTAATATCTAGATGCGGGGGCAGATGGGCTAGCTGACTCTTTTTTATCAATGCGAATCGTAAACCTACAACTAGATAGTTACCGTAACTACGATAAAATCAACCTTACTTTAAATAAGGGGGTTAATATTTTCCGTGGTTCGAATGCAAGCGGCAAAACGAATCTTTTAGAGGCGATTAGCCTTTTTGTTTTGGGGGGATCGTTCCGAGCACAAGATTTATTTTTAATAAAATATGAAGAGCCAGCCGCACACGTGTCTCTCAAAATAAAATCTGACCAGGAAAACAAATTAAAGGTAAGTTTGGGAACGACCGACAAGGGCTTAAAGAAAGTTTGGAAGAAAAATGATATGGGCTCTCAGTTTAGTTATTTGCGCAAGGATCTTCTCGGCGTTCTGTTCTTGCCGACCGACACAGAGTTCGTAACTGGTTCGCCACAGATCAGGCGCCAATTTTTCAACCGCGTTTTGTCGCAGATCGATCGCGACTATGCACAAACCCTTTTTCAATATAATAAAACTCTCAGGCAACGAATCTTTTCTTTGAAAAGAGTGCGTCAAAAATATTCTTTCGAAAATGAGCTTGATACGTGGGACGAAACGCTAGTCAAATATGCCGTGCCTTTGTATCAGGCGCGCGAAGCACTGGTAAAAAAACTTAATCGTTATTTATCTGAGATTTATAGCGATGTTATTCGGGGAAAGGCGGAGTTGAAGATCGATTATAAGGCATCACCGGATGGGATTTTGCTCGAGGATGATCTGGGTCTGCGCCTTTCTGATCAGCTGATCGCTTCGCGCGAACGAGATCTTTCGCGAGTGCGTACGCACAACGGTCCTCACAGAGACGACTGGCAGTTTATGCTTAATGGAAACCCTCTGAGCGAAACCGGATCGCGCGGAGAGCAGCGCAGTGCAATTATCGCGATGAGGGTTGCCGAGGCGCGCGTCATTGAAGAAGTATCTAAGCACAGGCCGGTTCTTTTGCTGGATGATGTTCTGTCAGAACTAGATCAGCAGCGCCGCGAGACGTTACTTGAGATCGTTAAGGAATACCAGACGATTATTACGACTACTGATGTTGATTTTCTAGCCAACCATTTAGACATACTCAGCGATGTTAAGCTGTTTGAGGTTTCACAAGGTAAAGTAAAATCAATCAAGCTTGATGATGCAAAAGCTTTATATTTTTCAAACTAAATGTCTTGGCATTCCATCCAAAAATTAATTCACACTACTTCCAAGAAAGAAAAACTTGGGAAAGGTTTGGACGTTATGCTGATCTGCAACTCGGCTGAACGCTCTATCCATAAAAATTGCAGCGAAGCAACTGCACGCAACGCGAGCGTTGTGGCTTATACGAATAAAGCTCTGACTGTTTCAGTGAGTGGAGCAGCGTATGCGCAAGATATCAGACTGCACCAAAGAAAAATAATAAAAGACCTCGATAACGAGATCGAGGTCGGAATTGTCGAGAGGATCTTATATAAGATTTAACTCACCGTAACTACAACAGTGTCTGTATGCGAATTCCCCGCATAGTCAGTGACGGTCAATATTACGTTATAAATTCCGGCAGAGGTAAAGATGTGTGAAACATTAACGCCAGAGCCTGTTCCTCCATCATCAAAGTTCCATTCATAACTTGCGATGCCGACATTATCTGTTGAGCCAGATCCGTTGAAGCCTACGGATTGCCCAACTGTTGTGCTCACGTTTGCTCCGCCGTTCGCGACGGGGTTTTCTGTATCAGGGACAAACGAAATCGTGATCAGGTCTTCAGCGATATTGCCCATGCCGTCGGTAACGCGTACGCGAACCGTGTGACTACCTGCTGTAAGAGATCCGGTGTATGTAGCCGCGTATGGAGAGTTTGTGTCTGTGGCAAATGAAACATCATCAACAAAGAACTCTACGTTGCCCACGCCTAGCGGCGCATTAACACTGGCCGAAACTGTGAAGCTGCCATAAACTGTGGTGCCGTCTCCTGGACCTGTTATCTGGAGCGACAGTGCTGATCCAGCTTGATCAACTGAACAATATTCTGTCGGAAGACTGTCAGTATAACCATGCTTGGCACCCCATGCTCTAACCGGCGCCTCCCAGTTGTTATAGAGAGGGTCGTTTTGTGGGTTTTTTGGAGCAGGTCCATTCGGATTGGTGCGGTCGACATAGTGTAAGATGCTATGTGCCGATTTGAATGTCCTCTCGACAATGTATTGGCTTGGCAAATTGTCTGGAGCTAGCTTGCTTTGATCAAAAGAACAAACTTTCACAACCTGAGACTTGCCCATCTTACCGGCCAAGGCTGGGTTGCTTGGATTTGTTTTCGTATAACCGTTAAATTTTTCGACTGGAGTATTAGCCAAGGCATTCTTCATATACTCGTTCCAAATTGGCGTTGCCACAACAAATCCAGGCGAGTTACCACGCATCAAAGTGTTGTCATTGTTTCCCACCCAGACAACTGCGGCAAGGCTCGGTGTGTATCCAACCGTCCACCCGTCTGTGAAATTTTGAGTCGTACCGGTCTTGGCAGCGACTGGTCGTCCACTTAGTGTCAATTTGCTGCCGCGTGGAAGTCCAGGTGCGCGTGCACTATCATCTGTCAAAACATTAGTAATCATGCGTGCGATATTTTCATCGACTACTTGCTCGACGCTGTTTTCAGGATTATGTTCTTCCAGAACTGTTCCGTCAGCTTCCATTACTTTGAGAATGCCAGTCTCTTCAATGCGGCGACCTTCGTTGGCGAGAGTCGCAAACGCGGATACGTGATCGAGAGGCGTTACGTCATATGCTCCGAGAGCAAACGAAAGACCAACCTCTTCCGCGCTCGGGAAAGTCGAATAGCCCAAACGATTTGCCAGATCGAGAGTCTCTGGAATTCCGGCCATATACAAAGTCTTAACGGCCGGTGTGTTCATGGAGTTTTGCAGAGCTTTACGCATGGTTACCGGCCCAGCTTGAGTAAGGCTGTAGTTTTTAGGCTTATAGTTACCGAAGAAAGTAGTGTTCAAGTCGTAGAGAATTGTGTCAGGCGTGTACCCTCGCTCAAAGGCGGCAGTATACTCCAAAGGCTTAATAGAAGAGCCAGGCTGTTGGAGCGTAGTCGTGATGTTTACGTTTCCATCATTTGCCGTATCGAAGTAATCAACAGAACCAACCATTGCCAAGATTTCTCCAGTCTTAGGATTAATAGAAGCAAGCGCTGCATTCTTGGCGCCGTGACTTGCATTAGCGCGCGCGCCGTTTGTCACAGCGGTCTCTGCTATTTTTTGTTTATTTAGATCAAGAGTGGTAATGATTTGCAGTCCACCCTGCTCTAAGCGCTGTTCACCGTATCGTTCAGCTAACTGCTCGCGTACATAGAAAACGAAGTGTGGCGCAGTAATATCAATATTCGGTCTTTCGAATTTAGGGAGAGCTCCGACATTTGCATCATGCTCTTCCTGTGTGATATGACCATGTGCTAAGAGTTTCTCTAGAACGAAATCTTTGCGCACCAAGAGACGATCAGTATGACTACCGTAAGGAGAATAGTAGGATGGTGCATTTGGCAAAGAGGCGAGCGTGGCGGCTTCGTTAAGGGTTAGGTCGCCGACTGATTTATTGAAAAATGTTTTGGTCGCAGACTCGACGCCATAAGCGTTGCTGCCGTATGGAATTTCGTTTAGATAAAGCTGCAGGATTTCATCTTTTTCTAGGCTGTGCTCGATTTCGATCGCCAAAATGATTTCTTTTATCTTACGCGTCACCGTTCGATCGGGAGATAAGAGAGAATTTTTAATAAACTGCTGCGTTATCGTAGAGCCACCCTGCTTATTGGCTCCACCACTACTGACTGTCTTAAAGACACCGCGGATCAGTCCCATAAAATCAATACCACCGTGTTCGTAGAATTCCTCATCTTCAATAACGATTGTTGCTTCCTTGATGATCTCCGGCATTTGATCGATCGGAACCACAGTGCGTTTTTCCTCGCCATAAATCTCATATAAAATATGCTCTCCTGTACGGTCGAAGATTTTTGTCGATTCTGCGACTAGACGGCTGTTGATTTCGTTTGGATTTGGCAGATCTTTAGCAAACACCACGAACATAATGCCAATCGCGACAACTCCCACAACAAATAGACCAAGCGCAACATATAAGATGCGTTTGGTTATTTTGATCTTTTGCTCTCTTGTTTTTTTCTTGCGCAACGTGACGAGGCGTCGGTAAGCCTTAGTTTTTCTTAAGACCTGGTTGGTGCGACCATGAGCTCTTGAAGAAGGCGCGCCGAGAGGTTTTCGGCGGCCAGGCTTAAATTTACGCAAAAATTTCTTAGACATAGATGTTTTAAGGAAGTTATGTACGATCTTTTAATACTAGTATAACTCAAAATAGATCCAAACAAAGATAACAAATTGAGGCCTTTTTGTCAATGGTCCGCTAGGGACTCTAGGGCGGGGCTGTATTGCGTTTAACGGAAATCTAGGATTCATGTTAATATATGTTTATGACAGTAGATACCTCTAAAACAACAATTGAAAAGCTTATTGATCGTGGAACTGGGCAGGTCACTGTTGAAAAGGACCTGCGCAAAAAACTTGCGAGCGGTAAAGTGCTACGTATTAAGCATGGTATAGATCCTACGACGCCTGATTTGCACTTGGGATACGCGGTAGTTTATGAAAAATTACGCCAATTTCAAGAGGCGGGACACAAAATTGTTTTTTTGATCGGGGATTATACCGGGCGGTTTGGTGACCCAACTGACAAAGACGAGGCGCGTGAGATGCGTTCTGCTGCGGAAGTGAAAAAACTTGCCAAAAAATATATAGATCAGGTGGGAATTATTTTAGATCTTAAGAAAACTGAAATTCGTTACAACAGTGAGTGGTATGACAAGATGTCCGCCGAGGAGCTTTTACATATCATGAGCGAGTTTACGGCAGCGCGCGTTTTGGAGCGCGATATGTTCCAGGAGCGCATGAAAGAGAAACAAGATATTCGTTTGCACGAGTTGGTGTACCCAGTTTTACAAGGATATGACTCGGTGATGCTTAAGTCTGATGCAACAGTTATAGGAAGTGACCAGATTTTCAACGAATTACAGGCTCGCGGCTTGCAGGAAGTGCGCAAACAAGTGCCACAAGACTTGGTGGCGGTGCCTTTATTGATTGGAACAGACGGAAAGATGAAAATGAGCCAGAGCTTAGGCAACTACATTGGGCTTGCCGATAAACCGAAAGATATGTACGGCAAGATCATGTCGATTCCGGATAATTTGATCGCAGACTACTTTGAATATCTTGCGCGCATTTCAGACGCAGAGCTTCTTGAGATTAAGAAGCAGCTTAAGGACAGCAAAACAAATCCACGTGATCTAAAAGCACGACTAGCACATCAGATAGTCAGTCAATATCATTCTGAAGCGAAGGCTGATAAGGCCGCGAAAGAATTTACAAATGTATTTCAAAAACATGAGGTGCCCACAGATGTGAAAGAATATAAGATCGCAGCCGGAACTGTAAATATATTTGACTTGCTTACAGAGACGGGATTGACGCAAAGCAAAAGCGAAGCGCGCCGTTTAATTCAACAAAATGCGGTAAGTTTCGAGGGAAAGAAAATTATTGAAGAACAGATCGAGATGACTGAGTCAGGAGTTCTTCAGGTTGGCAAGAGGCGCTTCTTAAAGATAGTTATAGGTTAAATATTGGCATTTTAACTAAAGACCTCAATACTTGATATTTAGGGCTTTGCGTGGTAAAATTCGTTTTGTAATTTGATGAAAATAAGCATGTCAGGACACTCGAAATGGTCAACAATTAAGCGCAAAAAGGCGGTCACGGATGCGAAACGTGGTGCAGTTTTTACTAAGCTAGCGCGTGCAATTACGGTTGCAGCGCGGCAAGGCGGCGGAGATCCTGCTCTGAATGTTTCCTTACGTTTAGAGATTGAAAAAGCTCGCCAAGCAAATATGCCTAAGGACAATATAGACCGTGCCGTCAAACGCGGCACAGGGGAACTCGAAGGCGCGATCCTTGAAGAGAAAACGTATGAAGGATACGGACCAGAAGGAGTGGCGATAGTTATTAAAACAGTTACTGATAACAGCAATCGAACTGTGGCGGATATCCGCAAAATATTCACGCAACACGGAGGCTCCTTGGGAGAAAGCGGAAGCGTGCTCTGGATGTTTGAGGCTCGTGGAATCTTACGCATGCCGATTCCGGATGCTAAATCTCGTGACGATATCGAGCTTGTTGCAATTGATAAAGGAGCAGAAGACATCAAGGAAGAAGATGATCAGCTTGTGATCAGCGCCAACCCCAAAAATTTAACAGCTATCAAAGAAGCGCTGGATGATATCCCAGATAAAGAAATTGCCATGAGCGAAACATCTGTTGAACTTATTGCCAAAAACGAAATCACTATCAGCGATGAGTCTGTTTTAGATAAACTGGAGAAGTTGTTCGAGGCGTTAGACGATTTAGATGACGTGCAGGAAGTATTCAGTAATCATCGACCGGAATAACCATGAGCACGAAACGTCCAAATATTATTCTCGGGATTGATCCGGGCATCGAACGGACAGGATTTGGAATAATCGAGTCAGCCGGAAAAAATATCAAACTGATCGACCAGGGGTGTATCACTACCAGCAGTAAAGATACGGCAGCACAGCGCTTGCTCGATATCGAAGAAGATCTCCAAGAATTATTAGCTCAGCATAAGCCCAATACATTGGCTATCGAAAAATTGTTCTTCGCAAAAAATGTAACATCAGCATTGGCAGTCGGTCAGGCACGCGGCGTTATCTTGCTGACGTGCGCTAAGGCAGGGCTAAGCATTTTTGAATACAATCCTATGCAAGTCAAAGTCGCGGTGACCGGATACGGGGGAGCGGACAAAGAACAGATGGAAAAAATGGTGCAAAAGTTGATGAACTTAGACTTCGTACCAGCTCCCGATGATGTAAATGATGCGCTCGCACTCGCAATCTGTCACGCGCATAACCAGTCGTTCATTGAAGCGGCTGCCAAAAAATAATATCTCTAAAATGAAAAATCCAAATAAATATATCATTCCAATATTACTATCAGCTCTGATTTTGTTTGGGGTTGGTTTACAAGGAGTAGGTGCTCAAGAGCTAGAAGCTGAACAACAGCTCGAGATTGTTAATCTTTCTGGTACTGATGCATTAATTAATGAAGCAGTCAGCTTTACTGTGCCTAGCGCAGATGACGAAGATCAGGTCATCTGGAATTTTGGCGACGACACTGTCGTGACGGGCAAGACTGTCGAAAAGACATATTCTGAAACAGGGGTCTATGATATAAGCGTGAGCGTTATTGCGAGCGATGGCACCTTAGAGGTCGGTACGCTGGCAGTTTCAGTTTTCTCTGAATACATTGTTGCGCTTATCGACAGAAGCGTCATGGCCGAAGAAATTAAAACGCTAGCGACGACTGCCGCCGAGCATAATATCTATTTAAAGACTTTGAGAGCAGATGAGCTCCAGACTCTATACCAACGGGAAAGGTCGTTGACGGACTTGTTAGTAAATACAGCGCCTGTCTTGAGTCAGGCTAAGTTGCTGATTGACTGGACCCAGGGTACGGTTGGCTTAGCGTCTTTGCTGGCAGCACAACAAGCGCCCAATGCTGTTCCCCTAGATCTGAGCAATCAAATTATCATAAGCGTCACGAAGACAATATCTTTCGACAAGCGTATCGCTCAACTTACATACGACGTTATCAATCCGGTTGGTTTAGTGTTAACAGAAAAGGAGACACTGCCAGTCTTGGTGGCTAGCGAATCGCTTAGAGATGTTACAGAAAATCTTCAGCAGACCGGTACTAATTTCGAAATCATTCAACAAACATCACCGCCTTTGTCAGAGCGCGTAAGTATCGTCAATTTCTTTTTTCCCGGCGTAGAATTTGTTGCTAAGCGAGGATTGCCACTGAATACGCTTGTCATCTTTCTTGCGCTTCCTTTGATCGCATTATTCTTTATCATCGGCAAACAAGTTATCGGCCTGCGCACCTTTGGTTTGTATATTCCTGTTCTTTTGACGGTAGCTTTATTGCCACTCGGGCTTGTGACCGGCCTCGTTGTGTTTCTTGGATCACTCTTTATTACAGAATTGATTCGACCGTCGTTTAGATGGATGCGTTTATCTTTCTTACCGCGGTCTGCGATCATGGTAACGGCAATCACACTTCTGTTTCTTGGATTTTTTGTAGTGGCTGGCACGCTTGACTACATACATCTCCTGCCATACGCAATTTTCCCTGCGCTTCTGTCTATTCCTCTGATTGAGAAGTTTGCTTCAGTACGAATCGAGAAGAGTCGCTCGGCAGCTATTCGATATACATTGGAAACGATGTTGATGGTCGTTATTAGTTTCGTCGTTATCAATTTACCGGTGATAAATACGCTGATTATCAGTTACCCTGAGACGATTATCATTGTGGCTTTGCTTGCTTTCTTGGTAGGGCGCTTTACAGGCTTAAGAATAGTGGAATATTATCGTTTCCAAGATCTAATTCGCGCATTGCGTCGCGACTAAATTAATGCCTAGCATCAATACAGAAATTTTAGGGATGAATGCCAGAAATTCAGTTTATCTAAGACCGAATAATTTGAGGAGCGCAGTAAGATTGGCAGACAACAAACTGGAAACTAAAAGAATCTTACGTCGCTACGGCATGCCAACTCCAAACTTGTTGGCGGTTATCCCAACTGCTCGTGAGTTAGATGAGTTTGACTGGGCACAGATGCCAAGTAGTTTTGTGATCAAGCCTAACGGAGGGCTAGGTGGAGAGGGCATTATTATTTTGAAAAAGAAATACAGTCCCAAAAAAGAAAAGGAATCGGGATTAGGCAATGTATTCGGATTAGTGCGTGAAGAAAGCGATGAACCAGCTTGGGTTGGGTCAGATGGTCGTATTTGGACCGCATCGAAACTGAAAGTGCATGTAGCCAACATATTGAGTGGTAATTTTTCGATCGCTGGTACTTCAGATATTGCCTTAATAGAGCAAAGAATCAAGCTTGACCCTATCTTTAAGCCGATTACTCCGAGTGGAATTCCTGATATTCGTGTAATTGTTTTTAATAGAGTGCCAGTGATGGCAATGCTCCGGTTGCCAACAAAACGATCTAATGGAAAGGCAAACTTAGCGTTGGGAGCAATCGGTGTTGGAATCGATCTGGCAACGGGGATGGCCACAAGTTCATATGTTAAAAAGCCACGACGCCAAATCATTGAACGTCATCCAGACACGAATGAACCCCTATCTAATATAAGAATTCCATACTGGACTACGATTTTAAAAATGAGCATAGAATGTCAGGTGGCAAGTCGACTAGGATTTTTGGGCGTGGATTTAGCATTGGATAAAAATTACGGGCCAATGGTTGTTGAGCTGAATGCAAGACCCGGCTTAGAAATTCAATCTGTTAATCAAGCATCTCTGCGCCGGCGTTTACGCCGTCTATATGGACTAAAAGTTCGTACAATTAATAAAGGAGTAAAGGTTGCCAAGGAATTGTTTGGCGGCGATACCGAGACAACTGAAGAGGACAGACCTGTATTAGGAATTATCGAACCAGTAGAAGTATATCAACACAAAAGCAGTAAACGAGAAAAGATTTTGGCAAAAATAGACACAGGTGCGACATACACTTCTATCGATCGCGATGTTGCGGCGCGACTTGGATACAAAGGCGTCATTTCTGCCTTTAGAAAATACGGACTCGATAAAACTATGACCAGAACCAAGGCGCGCAGAAGTTATCAGCGTTTCCGAAAAGAGATTTTGCAGAAATACTCGAAAGAAATCGTGGATACGCGCATTATTCACTCCAGTCACGGTACGACTTATCGCATTTTGATTCCTCTAAGGTTCATGCTGTCTAATGAATTAGTCGAAACGAATGCCACGGTCATGGTCCGCAAGCATTTGCGCTATCCTATCATTATCGGCCAGCGAGATTTGAAGAAATATATCGTCGATCCGTCCAAACGACGCCATCATATTAAAACTTTCTCACGCTAAACTTTAAACTTTATGAAAATAGCTCACCTAACACCAAGCGTTACAAGATTCCCTCCTCGTGGAGACCAGGGACGTTATCGTTTGGTAAATCTATTAATCGAAGGGCTTAGTGCAAAAAAACATAAAGTAACTTTGTATGCTCACAAGGACTCAACGACCAGTGCTGAACTTATTTCGATTGATTCCTTACCGCTTGAGGGCCGTTCTCGTATAGAGAAATTGAAGAATGTGACCCTCTCCACTAATTTATTGATTTCAAGGGCTTATCAAGACGCAAAGAAGTATGACGTTATTCATAGTCACTTCAATGATAAGCATCTAATGTTTAATGCCTTAGTCGATGTTCCGACAGTTGTTACTCAGCATTGGCCAATAACTGAAGAGATGGATCATATTTTAAGTCAGGCAAATCTAAAAAATTTACATATCGTTCCGATCTCCAAGGCGCAGAAAAAAGCTAATCCAAAATTGCCATACACTCAAGTCGTTTACAATGGCATAGAGGTAGACAAGTTCAAATTTCGACCTGAATCAGGCAAATATCTAGCAAACTTAAGTCGTGTTATGCCTGAAAAAGGCACTCGTGATGCGATTAAAGTGGCTAATAAAGCAAAATTGCCTTTGGTGATCGCAGGAAAATCTAAACATAGTGATAAGGCGCGGGCATATTGGCCGGAGGTTGAGAAGGCTCTCATTAAATCGGCTTATGCGAAATACCGCGGCATGATTCCACACAAAGAAGTGTCAAACTTTTTGGGACATGCCAAAGCTCTTATCTTCCCGATCAAGTGGGAGGAACCTTTTGGGTTGGTCATGATCGAAGCGATGGCTACCGGCACACCGGTGATCGCGTATGGACGCGGGTCTGTCCCTGAGATTGTGAAAGATGGCGTGACAGGGTTTATTGTGAATTCTGTGCGGGAGATGGCAAAGGCTGTTAAAAAAATTGATCAGATCGATCGCGCCGCTTGTCGTAAACATGTGGAAGACAATTTTTCTGTACAGCAGATGGTGGAAGGTTACGAAAAAGTTTATAAATCACTAAAGAAAAAATAAATTATGCGTATTGCGCAGGTTGCTCCGCTTTATTTGCCAGTTCCTCCACCGGGTAGGGGCGGTATTGAGCTGATGGTTTCATATTTAACTGAAGAATTAGTGAAACGCGGGAACGACGTAACGCTTTTTGCGAGTGGAGATTCACAGACAAGCGCAAAGCTAGTGAATGGTGCTAAAAAAGCGTTCACTTTTGAAAAAGATTTTGAAAATTGGCAGAAAGGCAAGTCGAGTGCGCTGACAACTCAACATATTGAGAAAGTATTTGAGCAAGCTGACCAGTTTGAAATCATTCATGGCCATTTTAATCAAATATTCCCGACTGTCGCTGGTAGATCTAAGACACCATCGGTAATGACGTATCATTTACCGATCAAGCCAGAAGCACATGACAAATATCTGAAGACATCGAACTGTCATTTCGTGTCACTGACCAAATCACAGCAGGCTGGCCTGCCAAATTTTATAGGAACTGCACCGAATGGTATTCCGATTGATAAAATTCCGTTTAATGCCAAAAAGAAGAACGAACTGATTTTTGTCGGGCGCATGGCTACAAAAAAAGGTCCGCATTATGCAATCGAAGCAGCAGAAAAAACTGGCTTGCCGCTGTTTATGCTCGGAAAATCATATCCAAACATCGCAGAATACTGGCAGTACTATCAAGAAAAAGTTAAGCCAAGAATCGATGGAAAGAAAATCAAACACATAGAAGAGGTGTCAAATGTTGAGGCGCTCAAATATATGAGTCAGGCGCGTGCCTTGCTGATGCCGATCGAATGGGAAGAGCCTTTTGGTCTGGTCATGATCGAGGCAATGGCTACCGGTACGCCGGTGATTGCCTTTAGGCACGGTTCTGTTCCAGAAGTAATTGTGGATGGCAAAACAGGCTTTATTGTTGATACAATAGAAGAGATGATTGAAGCGATCGGAAAGCTTGATCAAATCAATCCGGCAGATTGTCGCAAACATGTAGAACAAAACTTTACGGTCGAGAAAATGGCTGATGCTTATGAAAATATTTATGAAAAAATCCTCAAACAAGGCTCCCACAAAAAATAAGAAACTCAAAATCGCTTTTAACTTAGCGCAGCTCTATGCGCTGCCTGAGGCGACACGAGGTGGCATTTTCGCACCACTCACTTTAACGCAGGATATTATTGAGGGGCTAGTCGCGCGCGGTCATCATGTCACTTTCTATGGCCCGCCTGGCGTAAAAACAAAAGCCCAGAAAAATGTCAGTGGAGATGTTCGCGCTATGCGTAAAGATCTGCGCGATCTTAAGTTGAGCTTTTCTGAATATCATGAACAATACGGTCCGCGCTTTAATAACGCCTATCATCATCACGAAAATACTTTAGCGTCAGCACTTATTCAAGATGAACAGAAAGGTAAATTCGATATTATTCACGACTACCATAGTCAGCTTCTGGTATATCTGGCGCCGACCATCAAAACTCCAACGGTTTTCACACTTCATGATCCTGCGCCAAAAGGCCAGTTTGGCCAGATTCATTTTCAGGATCGAATGAAAATGTATGCGAAAAATAATTACATCGCAATCAGTAAACGTCAGGGGCAGCTGATGCCAGGCATAAACGTAAAGAAAGTAATTCATCATGGCATAAGTCTGCGCCACTGGAAGTTTCAGGTAAAAGCTAAAGGTGACTATCTCGCATTTCTAGGGCGCATTACTCCTAAAAAAGGCTTGCATACAGCGATCGAAGTTGCAAAACAAACTGGATTGAAGTTACGGATTGTCGGAAAACCTTTCTCGGATCGACCAGATTCATATTGGGCTAAGAAAATTAAGCCACAGATCGATGGTAAGCAAATTATTTATGATGGATATCACAATCCAAAAGAACATAAGTATCTGTCAGATTTCTTAGGAAACGCAAAGGCATTCTTGATGCCAATCGAATGGGAAGAACCTTTTGGTCTAGTCATGATCGAGGCAATGGCTACTGGTACACCGGTGATTGCGTTTAAGAAAGGCTCTGTTCCTGAAATCGTTCAACATAAAAAGACCGGTTTTGTCGTAAATACGAAAGCGCAAATGATAAATGCAGTGAAAGATGTTGATCAGATCAAGCGAGCAAATTGTCGTCGACATGTAGAGAAAAATTTCTCGATCGAACGCATGGTGGATGACCACGAAAAACTATATTCTCGGCTAGCTAAGGGCAAATAGATCAATATACAGACGGTCTTTAGTTTGTTACAATTGATATTGTAAACTTATGAAGCAACAACATCCCGTTGAACAAATTTTAGATAAGAAAGTCATGGAATCTTTTTTCCGAGAGCATTTCTCGGAGATTGTTCCTGAGGCTGATGAATATGTTGGGTTGGATCTCAAAATGATTCGACGGTTTGATGGCACCGCATTTTACAACAAAGATGTTCCGGTCACGACTATCAGAGCGCGATACAAAATAAAATACAAGGAACAGGGCGAAGTTCAAGAAGTAGTCCTATACGGAAAAGCAACATCGACTTTTATTACAGAGCCGGGCAGAATGTCTCGGGTGCAGAAATATTTATTCGATAAGGTTTATACAAAACCTGAGCTGAGCGTGATAAAACCTCTTGGATATTATCCGGAGCAGAATGTGCTGCTGCGCTATGAGGCTCCAGGAGCGACATTGAGATCATACTTAGAAAAAGCAAGTGATAACAAAGAAGAGATAACAAAGGGGTTGATCAATACTGCTCTATGGGCAGCGCGTCTGCATAAAATAAATAAAGTTCCGAAGTATTTTCCACGCAAGGACGATTTCGCGCTGATACGACACTTCAAAAGAGTGTTTAAGGAGCAAGGTCCTAAGTCTCTGCTAAAAGAATATACAGAGTTGTATAATGAGTTTATTGAAAAAGCTAAGGCTCAGGAAGAAGGCCTGGAGAAACGATTGATACATGGCGACTTTCATCCTGATAATGTTTTCATAACCGATGAAGGTTTGATGGCGATTGACTTTGACGATACGGGCCTGAGTGATCCAGCGCAAGATCTCGGAAGCTTTCTAGTTCAGATGAGGAATATGATTGTGGGGGTCGATCAAGATCAGATCAACGAATGGCAACAGTTATTCCTGGAAAAATATTTTGAGAATAGTGAGATCGGCGAAAATATAAACGAGCGCATTAATCTTATGCAGGCACGTACTATTTTTAAAAATCTTTCGCATCATGTTTCCAGGCATGATGAAGATTATGACGATGACGAAAAAATTAAACTAGACTTTGATCACATTAAACAATTGTTCGACTTGGTCGATAATAAAAGCAAAATACTAATTACCTACTAATCACATGAAATCTCTAGATATCCAAAAGTTTTACGAACACCATAAGCCATTTCAGGTTGATTTGCATATGCACAGTATTCACTCGGATGGGGGCAAGACGCCAGATGAGCTCGTACGCATGGCAGAAAAAATGAAATTGTCTGTTATTTCTATTACTGATCACCATACAGTGGCCGGATATCATGAAGCGAAAGACACTGCCAAGGCCTTGAATATCGGCCTTTTGCCGGGGATTGAGATTGATGTTGACTTCAAAGGGTCTAACTATCATTTGATGGGATATGGTTTTGATCCTTATCACAAATGCTTATTAAAAATACTAAAAGAGAAACAGCAGGAACGCAAAGAGCGAGCCGCGAAGTTGATTAAAAATTTACAGACAAATAATAAATTTGATATAACACTACGCCAAGTGGAATCATTCGGATCAAAAGTAATAGCGAGATACCATATCGTTAAGGCTATTATGGATAGTCCACGCAATCGAGAAAAAGTTTGGTGCGAAGTAAATCCACATCCCAATATTTTTGAGATTATCAATTACTATATGGGCAAGGAAAGCGGTAATTATGTTCCCAAAGAGCATTTTACTTTAGACGAAGCCTTAAGTTTAATGCATGATGCGGGCGGAATTATTTCAGTTGGCCATCCGGGAGCGTTGCAGGCAGATTGTGATTTGAAATTTAAAATGGATGATAATCTGCGTGATTTGATTAAGTTAGGAGTTGCGGGCATTGAAGTTTATTCTCCAAAACACCTCCAAGTTGAAGTGAAGCATTATGAAGAATTTGTAAAACAGGAAGGAATTATCGCGACCGGCGGATCAGATTACCATGGAGTTGAGATTCCGGGAGTGCGCTGGACAGACTTCGTAGTGCCCTATCAAGTTTATGAAGATTTAGAAAAAGTCCTAATATTAAAAAAACCACATGCCTCCAAGTAAAACACGTAAAATATTATTTGTCTCAGCAGAGATCGATCCGTTTCATAAAGCGGGAGGGTTAGCTGATGTTTCACGCGCACTTCCTTTGCAACTCAAGAAAAGAGGGCATGATATTCGCGTGGTAATGCCGTTACACAATTCCGTGGAACGAGACTTTAAAGACCAGCTGGAGCTTGTCGTAGAAAAAGCGACTGTGCGTTTTGGTAACGATTATATTAATTATTCTATCTGGAAAGGCATGCTGGAGGATAAAATTCCAGCCTACTTCATAGATAATCAGGGGTATTTTGCACAGCGCAAAGATCCGTATAACTATGTCGACGATAATAATCGATATGCCTTCTTTGCTCGTGCTGTTTTAGAACTGCCAAAATATATCGATTGGTATCCGGAAGTTATTCATAGCAACGAGTGGGCAACTGGCGGTATTCCGCTCTATTTCCAAAAAGTTTATTGGGAGGATGAAAATTATAAAGATACGGTTAACGTTTTCACGATTCATAACTTGTTTTACCAGGGTCCTCCGGACCGTGTGGTTAAACGGGATGATGAGATAGACAAAGGTGGTCGGATTCCCGCTTTTGATTCTCCGCAATTCCAACTTGTGAATTTCTTGAAGAGGGCGATCAATAACACAGATGCCATCACGGCTGTTAGTGAACAATATGCTAAAGAAATTTTAACTAAGGAATATGGAGGGCTATTAGTGGATGATCTTAACAAGCAAAAAGACCGTCTCTTCGGTATTATGAACGGCATCGAGTATGGTAAATTTGACCCGGCGGCAGACACGAATATTTATACCAACTATTCTCTCGAGACTCTTGATAAGAAAGTAGAAAACAAACTAGCTCTTCAAAAGGAATTTAAACTGAAAGTGGATAAAGATGTGCCGTTACTGACTTTTGTAGGACGTTGGTGGGGGCAGAAAGGATTTAGTCTAATAAATAAGATTTTGCCTTACTTACTAAAGTGTGATGTACAAGTGTTCTTGGTAGGCGAGGGCGATCCTAGATTCCACAGGAGCGTGATTAATTTGCATAAGAAATATAAAGATAAATTAGCGGTCTATGATCACTTTTCAGTGGAATATGGTCAGAAGGCCTATGCCGCAGGAGATATGTTTTTGCTCCCGTCTCGTTATGAGCCGGCTGGTCTTGTCCAACTTTTTGCGCTGCATTACGGAAGTATTCCAATCGTGCGCGCAGTGGGAGGTTTGGTGGATTCGGTTAAGAATTATGATCCAGTCAAAGAAACCGGCAACGGGTTTGTATTCAAGGGGTTCAATGCATTTGATTTTTATGCGGCGATCGTTCGTGCGCTAGAGATATATAAATTTAAAGACAAATGGCGCAAGCTTCAAGAGTATGGCATGAAACAAGACTTGAGCTGGAAGACGGCCGCCAAGAAATACGAAGAAGTCTACGAATTTGCACTAAAAAATCCGCGACGTCGAATTAAGCCGTAAATAAAAAACAACCCCGTTATTTTCCGGGGCTGTTTTTTTATGTCTTGTTATTCAGTTGAACCTTCGCGCTTCTCGCGCCGTCTCAGTCCGACGTAGCTGATCGCCGCAGTCAACGCAAGGCTTATTAAAATTGAGAACAGTAGAGTTGTAGATCCGGCCTGGAGAAGCGAATCTCCAATACCTCCGCCAGTCTCTGTAGAAATATCTGCATTGCTACGGGGGAGAATACGATAACCGCTGCTGGTTTGGCTGACGACGCCGGTGATCATAAAGAAGTCGCCTTTTTGTTTGTCGGGCAAGTCGATTTCCGTGTCCGGATCAACATATATCTTCACAGCTCCTGTGTCATCGTCGAGGTAAAAAGTAGAACCGCTCGTTTCCGTAATATTTCCTTGGACGCGCACTAATTTGCCCTCGTAATCTTCATCTGTATCTCCAGTTTTAATATCTGTGGGCGTGATGGGCAGATTTGAGCTTAAAAATTCAATGTCAGATAGGTCAGAAATTTTTAGCCGTGTTTCACCTTGGGTGGAGCTTAAAGTTCCTTTGATTTTCAACTTATCGCCTAATGAAAAGTCACTGACAGACAAAGTGCCGACATAAATTTGCATTCCGCCTGTAGAATCTTCGACGTAAAAATATTTCTCACTTAAAACTCCGGGCTTGACCGTAACAATTGCTTCAACTAAGGCTTCTGCATCAGGATCTAGCGTGCGTGCTTCTGCAATGGTCAAGACTTCGTCTGTTGGATCGGGATCAACGGGATCAGTTGGGTCTACAGGATCAATCGGATCGTCTGTAACTACGACAGTAGCAACTTCAGAATTTTCAGACTGAGCTCCGTGGGAATCAGTTAATGTTATGCTGACGGTATATTCTCCAGGTGTATCATAAATATATTCTCCGGACATCTCTGTACTCACTCCTCCATCGCCGAAATTCCAAGCAGCCGTGAAAGAATCGTTTTCTGGATCGGTTGAGATCGCGGCATTATAGGTAGCCGTAAGAGGCGCTTCGCCTTCATCTGGCGTAATTATCGCTGTGATCTGCGGTGCATCGTTATTATCAATACCAGGACTGGAGCCAAAGGCGTTGGCGCTCTGTGACCAATTCATAGGCTCGTTAGTGAGTTCGGGAGAGTTCTTCTCCCAGGAAATTCCTTCGCCTGCGTCACCGGACCAGTCAAAGACGTCAATAATATTTCCAGTGAAGTCTGTGAGTGTTAAAGTGTCGCCGCTGTTTCCGAGTCCGTTGCCAATACTGGTATCGGCGTAGACTTTGATCATAATAGTTGTGGCGGGATCTGCATTGGCGGTCAGAAAATCGTTATATTCTCCGGCATACTCCGGGTCAACGATAATAGCACGCGCACCCGGCTCCAAAACTGTCCCTGCTTTGCCCCAGTCATAGAGGGTCGTATAGTCTTCGAAAACATCGTTATTATCGGCCGGGTCACCCAGCATCCAGCGCCAGAGATCGATCTCAGAGTCGCCAAGATTGATAAGTTCGACAAATTCGCCCGTGTCTTCATCGAGCGGGTTGGCCATAACTTCTGTGATACGGATTTGTGATAATACTTCAGCTCGGACAGGACTGATATTAACTGCAAAACTCGTAAATACAAACGTTAAAATAGAAAAGAGGGCAATAGATTTTTTCATAAACGATAGATTAGATAAATTAATTTTCTCCAATCTAACACGGCGCGCATTAAGAAAATCTAAAAAAACAATTAAACTATTTTCACAAAATAAAAAAAGGCTCCCCCTGGAGAAGAAAGGTAGAAAAGAGGGGGAGCCAAGGAGAAGAAAGGTTATGATGGCCTGCATCTTCTCTGAATGCGCCGAGTGTGGTCTTAGTCGGTGACGCAGTCCTTGGAAATAACGGCACCGAAACATCGCGTGCCTGTACAGCCGAAGTGTCGCATAGAACACCTTCCTTGTTGAGGTTAACAGAATTGGTGGCCAGTCTTCGTTTCAAAGAAGCAGACGAGCTAGCCGCCGCCAGTGGAGGCGCCGAAGAGTATTCCGGTCGTTTCGGAGGTTTTGTTGCCAGCGGCGGTGTCTCTCATACCGCCGGCACAGCCGCCAAGGTGTCGCATAATAGTTCTCCTTGTAATGGTTTATTTTAAGGCTTAATAAGCCTGTTATTTGTAAGCTGCAATCCATTTATATTATAACCTCTGAAAATAGCAAAAACAAGCAAGGCGTATTATTTAGGTTTCACAATGAAAAAGCGCCCTCCCGGAGTGGTCACAAGGGGAGGGCGCGAAGTGATCTAATCCGGGAAAATTCCCGGAAAAGTGGGGGCATTACCATGTATGTGGCATTCGAGGGTGCCGCATACTTAGGTTAACGATCTCGAGGCAATCGTTACTCAATATACTAGGTGCAATAGAAGTTTTTGTCAAGAGTTTTAAGGTAAAAGAAATAGAGCGCTCCCTAGAAGGAAGCGCTCTATGATGCGTCAAATTTTTCGATTTTGTCCCTTGGGACGTTTGTACAGACTTAGACGAACCCTGACTCGTATCTCTGCAAATCAGAAACCGTCATAGGGTGTTCCTCCTTGCGGATGTGCCGTCACGGCTGGATTTTTCTTTGTCAGGTTTGCGACAACTTGCTGTGGACTCAGCTCTTAGTTACCGCTTACCGCGTCGAGAAAGGCTTTGTTCCGGCAGTCCTCATTCGCGAGAATGCCAGTGTTTTCGCTTGTGTGCGCGTTCACCGCGACTTTCTTCTTGTTTTCGCTGGTGTCAGGGTCTTTATTATGGAGGTTCATAGGCAAGTACCTCTTTTTTGTCTGCGCCGTATAAATACGGCTCTGGTAATGTTCGAGTTTCGGGAATAACACGACCCGGGGTAAGGAGTGTTTAAGTAAATATACTTTTCCCAGCGCGTTTTGTCAATTGTGTATAAAGAAAAAAGCGCCGCTGATTAAGGCGACGCTTTTATGGTTTGATTTTTGAAGTTGGCTGGCTAGTCATCATAGTCCAAGTGCTGAAGTTTCAGATTAACTTCGCAGAGCCGAGCGGGAATTTCCGTGGCCCAGAAGCCTAATTGTAAGAAACAAATCGGAATGGGCCAGATCAGCCACAAAAGCAGTTTGACGATCTTGGTGAGCGTCCGTTGCTGGTTGCAGAAAAGGTAAGAGAGAGTCAAGACCAGCATGAGCAGATGCGGGAAATAGTAGACGCCGACTTCGTTTAAGGAAAACTGGAAAATAATCCAGGGCGCTACCGTGTACAAGAAGGTGTCAGAGAGATTCAAAGGCTGAGTGTCAACGATTGTGAAGAACAGGGAAAGCATAAAAAATATGCACACGGCCGCAATCGTCACGCGTCCCGCATTGCCAGGACCGCCTTCCAGATCTTTAAGGCTGTTCAGCCATCTGATCAGCGAGAAAGTTCTTTTCATTTTGGGTGCCTCCTATAGGTTACGGTTAAACAGAAAGATGGTTGTTATAAGTTGTTAAACAGCGATATATGATGCTAACAAAATGCCCCGGCTTTGTCAAGCTGGAAAGAGAGTTAGTAAAAGAGTTGTATTGTGGTCTAAGCCTTCTTCTTCCTCAAATCAAAACTAATATTCTTGCTTGCTTCTACCTGAGGCTGATCAAAAGGATTAACTCCGCGCATCCAGCCAGAGTACACCGCAGCATACTGCAGGAAGCCCATCAGTTCGCCGACATTCTCTTCATCCAGCTTTGTTATCGAAGTCGTGATGACTGGAATCCCGATATTGATCGCATCCTCATAAGTACCACGGTATTCATACTCCATAACCTTCGAGAGAGGAATGTCATCCAAATCCGCGAGCGTCCCATCACGCAGAGGAATGTCACCGATCTCTTCCGGAATATATGTTGCGTGATCATGGAAAAAAGTCTCCGGACGAATAAACCAACCGACCACGTTCTTGCCTCCACCAAAGAAACGCTGGTTGGTGTGGTGCTGAGACTGCGGGCCTTCGGCGCCGTACATAGTTTGGCCGCCGCCCTCTTTACTGACGGATTCATGGAAAAGCTGGACGATCAATTCTGAAATACCGGCTAGTTCATGTGAATAGATTGGGAAAAATATTTCACTGAAACCTTTTTTCTCCAACTGATAGAAAGCGGCTGCCACTTGTAGGGCAGGATTTTTTTCCAGCGGAACGGAAGGCGCGCACTTAGCATGCATGCTCTTAAAACCGGCATGGAGTTTGTCGATATCAATCTCGAGCAAAGCAGTTGGGAGGAGGGCAGCCTCTGTGCCACCGATAAAACGACCGCCAATGTCCGGGTGCATGAAAGTCTTCCATTTGAGGCGATCGGCTATTTCTCGCAGAGCTCCGTTGGGACCTGTGATCGCCGCAATCTTATATTTATGTCGTGAAAAGAATAGTGTGTTTTCGAGTTGTTCGACGTTGGTACCGGATTTGCTGATCGTTACCACGACAGAATTATCTGCCGGAGCAAAGCGCATCAGGTGTTCCAGATAGTTTGGATCAGACGTGTTGCAGATGAAAACTTTGTGTTTGGATTGATGCCAGCCCAGGGCCTCGTAGATCGCCTTGTAGCTGGTGATCGAGCCACCGCGGCCGACGACAATAATGTTGCGGGCATTGCAACAGGTCTTCACAGATTCCTTGATTCCTTCCAAGTCCGCTTCGTATTGTGCGAAAGCGGGAACTTTTTGTTTGGCAATAGAGGCGAGCTCTTTTTTAAGCCCTGCGCCGATGTCTTTGATAGTTGTGTGTTGTAGGTCGTTTTTAAGCATAGATACAGTATAACAAATAATTTGGTTTTGGTCTGGTGGGCCTCCCCCGACCTCCCGCCCCTAATTTTAGAGGAAAGGAGATTAAATTTTGATTAAATAATCAACATCGCATCCCCAAAACTATAGAAACGATACTTCTGTTTGATTGCTTCAGCGTAGGCTTGTTTGATAATTTCAATTCCAGAATCAGGGTCTGTAGAATCTGCGACAAAAGACGCAACAAGCGCTAGCAGCGAAGTTTTCGGCAAATGGAAATTCGTAATCAGGCCATCAACAATTTTCCACTCATACCCAGGGTAAATATAAATGTCTGTTTCTCCTTCAAGTGCGCCTGATGCTCCAAATGTTTCCAAAACACGTGCTGCGGTTGTGCCCACGGAGATCACGCGTCTTTTTTCTTGTTTGGCTTGTTTGATTTTTTCCGCGATCTCAGGATCGATCTCAAAATATTCAGAATGGATCTGATGTTCTTCAATCTCATCTGTCCGAATAGGCTGGAAAGTCCCAAGGCCTACATGCAAAGTCACGTACTCGATCTGCACGCCTTGTTTTTCTAAAGAAGCCAACAGCTCCGGCGTAAAATGAAAGCCGGCCGTGGGAGCGGCCGCCGATCCCTCTTTGTCAGGATCAGCAAAAACGGTCTGGTACTGATCTTTGCGAGACTTTGAATTCGTAATGTAGGGAGGTAGGGGAACTTCGCCATACTTTTCAAGCTTTTTCCTAAAATCTGCACCCTTCACATTAAAACGCAGTAAATATGTTCCACCGGAGAGTTTTTCTTCCATCTTCGCACTCAATAAATCATCGCCAGTCTTGCTTATTATCAAATCCTCACCCAGCTTTAGCTTTTTACCAGGTTTTACTAGTGCTTCCCATGTGTCTTCACCTTTTTGTGCCAACAACAATATCTCAAACTCATGACTAGCCTCATTCACGGCCCGCAACCTTGCCGGGATCACTTTAGAATTATTCAAAACTAAAACATCGCCGTCTCGTAAGAACTGACCTATATTCTTGAATATATAGTGGCTAAAATTATTTGTCCCTCGCTCAAGATGAAAAAGACGCGACTCATCTCGCGGCTCTAAAGGTTCCTGGGCGATAAGCTCTTTCGGGAGCTCGTAATCAAAAAGATCACTCCGCATTATTGCTGATGATCAGTATTTGTCTGTGTAGCAGAAGGGGTCGTAGGATGTTGCGGAACACCTGTCTGGCTTTGCTGACGCACAATCTGAATAATATTATCAAGCTCAAGTGTCCTGCCGCGTACATTTTCCCATGAACGGTACATGTTCTGTAATTCCTTTTCCCCGTGGCGGTTATACTGGTCGCGCAGATGGATGATGATGTCCGAAATTTTCTCAGGATGGGATAGTTTCAAAAATTGGAAAAGTTCTACAGCAGCAGCGGTCTGGATCAGAAGCGTGCCGAACTGCATGAATGTAGGAATCACTCCGACTATTTTTGTCGAGACGTCCTGGATCTCCGTTAGAGACAGTTCAGAAACACTACGGTTGAACAAAGCATTTTGTTTGATCTGTACAACGCGGGAGGTCGTCACGATAAAAACATCCAGATAATAATCGATCCAGCCAATAAACAAGAACAGGAACAAGAACATTAAAAACATGACAGAGAGAAGCTGGATGATGCGGCCAGTTTCCTCTCGTGCCAATTCGGGAAAGAAATATCCCAGGGCGAAAATCAAGGCAGTGAAAAGTACGGCCAAAATTACTGTGAAAGTGACGTGTCCTAGGAAAACTGTCCAGTGGCGACGCATAAAGACGATGATGCGCTCATCGGGTCTTTGGTTTGGGAAATAGTGGGCAGCGTCTTGCATAATGTGAGAGTTTAAACAGGGGCAATTGCCAAGACAGCGCCGATTACTGCAAGAGCAACTGAGAGGCCGATAAAAATCAGGGTACTAACCAAAGATTGGTCGCCCTTAAAACCGTATTTGAGCATATGGTAAACGGCGAATGCAGCAAAGGTGATATAGACAGCAATAAATATAAAGAAGATTATTTGGAAGATCAGCAGGGCAAGATCTCCAATCTCATCAGCAAAAAAGAATGTGACAGCGACAGCGCCGCCTATCAAAAGCACGCCAATTGATGTAAAAGTAATCAGCGGTGCGTTGCGGCGCTTGTCTTCCATGGGTGGCTGAACGATATGTTCGCCAAATTGTGGTCGGTCTGGATCTCCTAGCATAGTCAGGAATGTATTAATAATCGATTTAATTATAAGTAAAGACGCTTAGATAGGCCAGAGGACAAGGAATAGACCTGATTCTTAGAGTTAAAGAAGTTTATCTGGACCGTTTTCTGGCGGTTCAATATCTAAATGCTTGTAGGCCTTTTCAGTGGCGGAACGTCCACGTGGTGTACGTGCCAGAAATCCTCCCTGCAGCAAAAATGGCTCGATAACTTCTTCGAGAGTGTCTTCTTCGGCCGCGGTAGCTGCAGCAAGAGTACCAATACCAACTGGTCCGCCCTTGAATTGTTCTATTATAGTATTTAAAATGCGCCGGTCGTTTTCGTCGAGGCCTTCCGGGTCGATACTTAAAAGATCCAAAGCTTCGAGGGCTAAGTCTTTCGTTATTTTTCCGTCACCTTTGACTTGGGCATAGTCTCTAACACGTTTTAATAAACGATTGGCGATACGTGGTGTGCGGCGCGCTCTTTGTGCGATTGCTTCGATCGAATCTGCGTCCGCATTAACATCTAAAATCTTTGAGGAACGCTCCAAGATATCTTTAATTTCATCTTCAAGGTAAAAGTCCAGCTGGTGTGTAGCACCAAAGCGATCACGGAATGGGGAAGAGAGTAGACCGATGCGTGTAGTTGCTCCGATAATAGTGAAACGGGGGAGGTCTAGTCTAATGGATTTTGCGGAAGGGCCTTTGCCGATCACGATGTCGAGGACGTAGTCTTCCATTGCCGGGTATAGCACCTCTTCTACGATTTTATTCATGCGGTGGATTTCGTCTATAAAGAGAACGTCATTATCTTCCAAGTTTGTGAGGATCGCACCAAGGTCGCCTGCTTTTTCAATGGCGGGGCCGGATGTCGTTTTGATATTCACGCCCATTTCATTGGCGATGATGTTGGCAAGCGTAGTTTTGCCAAGACCGGGAGGGCCGTAAAGCAGCACATGTTCGATCGGCTCTTTTCTCTTTTTAGCCGCCTCCATAAATATATTCAAATTGTCTTTAACCTTTTTCTGGCCGACGTAGTCCTTTAGTTTTTTCGGGCGTAGGCTAAGATCTAGCGAAGCATCTTCGTTTTCTGGCGTAGGAGAGACTACGCGGTCGATCTTTTTCTTTTTGCGTTCAATAGCCATAGTGATGAATCATAGCATTTTTACGGGCTCTATTCAAATTGTAGCATAAAGAAAAAGCGGACCTCGTTAAGATCCGCTTTTTGTGTCGATATACTGTATTACGAATTCCTTTCCAGGCAATTCGCTGGTCCTTTCCACCTCGATGACTCGATCAAGAAGATCGCGATCAAACTCACCGTTGAGAAACGCAGCGAGACCAAATGTGGCCTCTAGCAAGTTTCTGCGTACCCAACTATCGTCGTATTTTTTCCAGTTCTCTTCGGGATCAGACAGCTTGTGTTTGAGGAGCTGGTGCCAGACGTCATGTGCGTTTTTTTCTGCAATCTGTAAGAAGGTTTCCATAACCTTGGTTCTTGCAGCCTTGTGCACAAGGTCATCGCTCGTGAAGCAGACGAAACCGAAGCATTGCATGAGACTGCGACAAGCTACGACAACGTCGATTCTGTCGACGAGAACTTCAAGTTCTTTGATGAAGTTGTCCCAGTGAGACTTGGTAGGAGAGGTGTTCAGTTGAGCGACTGCTCGGAGGAAACTCATACGGTAAGTTTGCGTGTTCGCTTCCATAACGACCTCCAGTTCAAGGTTATTTTTCGTAATGTACAAGACACTCTACCCTAGCAGATTTAGCATTATTTGTCAATAGAATTGAACAAGTTTATTACTCAGAGCTTGACAATTCTTAAAATCCATGCTATGGTTCTATGTTATTCGAAAACGCCCTTTTAAGATAGTGAATAAAAAGAACCGCGTAGGTTCTGTAGACGCCCCCAAGAATATTGCGTAGTCTAGAAGGAATACTTGGTATTTAAACTTGCTTTTAATATCACTGAGCATCCCCTCGTACGTAATATTTGTCTACAGAGCCTAGGCGGTTTTTTGTTACCTAGTAATATAAAAACGGGTGGGCCTCCCCCGACCCCCCACCCCTAATTTTAGAAAATAGGGAATGAAATAAATCTAAAATAACTATTAAACTATTTTAATATCTTAGTGCGAGAATTGCGTCACTGGACGATAGCTGGAATAGAAGCTCTTACTATGTAAAACCGAGCCATCAGCGGCTGTCACCAAATGCTCCCAGGATGCTTTCATAGAATTGCCAGGACCCCAGCCCCAGTTGGATGGGATTGTTTCTTTAACTGTGCGTCCATCATCCGTTCCGTAAAATTCGAAGGTCAATGTATTTCCGGAGACAAATGTCTGAATCAAGACATAACTTGGCGTGTCATTGATGAACTTCAAGTCCACCGCACCTATATAAATAGTTGCGTCAGCACCAGCGCGACCATAATAATCATAATAAGAAACAACGAAAGAATGATTGTGTCGCTCTGTTATATCTAGACCCGACCAGAAAGCGGCGCGGAAAGCGGTCGTTGAGACTTGGCATAAGCCTCCGCCCCATTCTGGGATAATTTTGTTTCCTTTAATGACAAGTTCCGGCAAAAATCCGCTATTTGCATCCACCTCTCCCAAGTGGTCATTGAATGAAAACTCTTCACCGGGCGCAATTAGGAGTCCGTCATATTTCTCAGCGCCAAATGCAATATTATAGCGGCGATTAGCGGGACTGCCTGAAAAATCTGAAGTTCCGCGTCCGATCAACTCTGTGATGCCCAAACCATCGAGCATAGACTCGTTAATATCTGCTTCCGAAGTAATAACATGAGCCGTAATTTCTCGCGGCTTGCTTGTTTGATTCAAACTGAATAGAGCATCTTCCATCAGCTCTTCCATGTCAACGGCCTGGCCTTTGGTGCTAGGCGTCTTGATGACTAAATCTCCATCTATCCAGTCCAATCGCAGGTCATCTCCTGGGTTATTTAATGCTGCTCCGACTTTATTAACTAAAGCCCGTTGGAGACTGTCCGGCTTGATGCCGGCAAAACTTTGGACAGGAGAACCAAGTGTTGCATGCGACCCCAGACCAATATACGCGGCATAGTGACTAGGGCTAGGCAATGTAGTCTGCAGCGGAGGCTTGGCCGGGTTACTGCCCTCATAAAGTTCATGCGGAATCATCAGAAGGCGCGTCTGTAGATCATCGGACAGATAATTCGCTTCAATATATTGAATGCCCTGATCTTGCAACTCTTCGGTATTTTCTAAAATAGATGAATCAAGATTCTCAAAACCGATCCACTGCTGGATCTCATTAGCGGCATATTGCCACTTTTGATTTTCATAGGTAACGATTACAGGCTTGCTCCAGAGCGTGCGGGCGACCTGTTGCGCTTTCAAAGTGTCCCATTTTGTAACCTGCGGCTGTGTTTCGGCAAACCAGACTTTGATCGGCTCAGTATTGAGTTGATTAAAGTTTTCACGTAGGTTGATCAAGAGTAGATCACGATTAGCCTCATGACCAACCTTTTCCGGCGTGACTTCTAGTCCACCATTCGCAAACTTGATAGTCGCATTGACCGCTGGGCGTTCAATATCTTTGAAATTCTCAGAAAGCAACGCCAAGAGTTTATTCTCATCAAAAGAGTAAGAAAGCTCCAGATCGTTTTTATCAAAACAGGCTACTACGCGGTTGCTCAGGTTAGCTACAAAATTATTGGGATGGCTGTAGCTTAGCGCCTCGTCAACAGAGCCGATGATGTTAAAAGCCAGGTTGATATCCGCCGGGAAGAAAGAGAATTCCTTATCATCCGTTAATAAAACTATAGGTTTTTCCAAAAAATAGTCTATCTGCTCTTGTAGGGTGTATAAAGCGGCCTGCTGCGTCTGTCCGCTAACTGAAACAGGGCCGATCGACAAATTAGCCATCAGCTGGTCATTATACTCAGCGCTATTTACTTGCGCTAAAAACCCAAAAAAACAAAGAAGAACAGCGAGTCCAACGATTAGAAAAACTAGCCGCACCGAGAATAAGTTGCGTTGATTTGATGATTCTTCCATGTACTTTGACAGTACCAGTTAAAAAACCTCTCTGTCAAGCCTAGAAAGGAAAAAAGCACCATCTTAGAGACAGTGCTTTTTAATGTCAGAAGTTGTTATTCTGATGTCTTGTGCTTGATCTCCCAGCCCGTTGGGAGGATCAGATCCGTCATCAGGAGAGTCTTGGAATCGTTATGGAGAACTCCCGACGATGCCGAGAGAATTCTCAAGTAATATTCCATGTTCGTGAGCAGATCATCAGGCAGTTCTTTGTCGGGCTGCAAGAGATCATGCTGCGGATGTACGTTGACCCTCGGCATTTTCGTCTTTCCGTCAACAACGACTTTTCTGACAGGAACGATCAGCGCATAATGTTTGTAGATGAGTTTGACAAACCCTTTTGGCGCCAGAGAGTTGGGATTAAAGAGATAGATCTCTTTGTTGCTGAGTTGTTCGTCCAGGCTTTCGTATGAAAAACGAATACCTTCAAACTTCTCAGCCAAGGTTCTGGTGTATGCTCGGATCATAACCTTAAGAGCAGGGTCAGTTACAGATTTCAAATCCATTTTGGTACCTCCGTATGTAAATTGGTAAGAGTGCAAAGTTTTTCATGGTAGCTCGTAGGGGCAGTATTGTCAAATGAAAAAGCGCCTCGTAAAGAAGCGCTTTAAGGGGGTTTATTTTTTGATTAATCTATAGAACAGACTGCCAAAACAGATAGCACTGACGATAGTGGTACAAATGTACGTTGCTATGACAATGAGGCATGATTTGTCGCTATAGATAGTATAGCTTGGAGCTACGCAGTAGACGCAGACGATACCGATAATCAGATGATAAATCATATAGATTATGTTGCAGCGTCGGAAATATCTGTAAGGTATATCTGTAAACAGCGTTGTCAACGTTGTGAAAGCCACAAAAGCAATGATCAGATATGACCAAATGCCGACAACTTCCACTTTATCAGTGAGTGCGCCGTGCATGATGCCACAGATCAGGAGAATTGATAATAGTACTGTTGCTCCGAACATGGTCCAGAGGCTAGCAACAACTTCACTTTTTGCAGACATAGAATGCCTCCTTTCGTGGGTTATTAAGTTGGGAAATATCGAATTATCATTCTCCTCTTATCGCAGGAATCTGTCAAATGAAAAAGCACTGATGCTATGCTATAAGTCAGCTCGGATAATGATTGTCATGGAACTGGATCCAGCCTATTGCAGCTCTCCCTCTTTTTCATAGTCGGAGAACATATCAATATAAAAACCGCCTTTGCCGGCGGTTTTAAGGAAGCTATTTCTTTACTTTAGCGGTTGCTTTCTTGCGCGGCTTAGATTTTGCGGTAGCTTTCACTCTTTCTTTTGTTCCTGTGAAAACTAGCTCATCTGCTTTCAGGTCGATCGTAATAGTCTGACCAGACTTAAACTTGCCGGCGAGTAGCATTTCCGATAACGGATTTTCAATCCGGCGCTGAATTTCGCGACGTAGCGGACGCGCCCCAAAACTTGGGTCAAAACCTTTTTTGGCTAAGAAAGTTTTGGCCTTACCTGTGATTTTCATTTTGATATTTTGGGCACGTAAGAGTTTTTCTAAGTCTTTGAGCATCAATGTGACAATCTGTTTGATCTGCTCCTCGGTCAGGGCGTGGAAGACAATAATCTCATCGACTCGGTTTAAAAATTCAGGACGGAAATGTTTTTTAAGCTCTTCTAACAAATGCTCGCGGAGCTTCTCGTGCTTGCGGTCCGCTCGTTCTTGTTTAGTATTATCATTGTCATCCTCAAAACCAAAACTCTTCGCTTTCGAGTCCTGGATCATTTCAGAGCCGATATTGGAAGTCGCGATGATAATCGTATTTTTGAAATCGACTGTGCGGCCCTTTGCGTCAGTCAAACGGCCGTCTTCCATGATTTGTAACAGGATATTGAAGACTTCGGGATGAGCCTTCTCGATTTCGTCGAGTAAGATGACGCTGTAAGGTTTGCGGCGTACTTTCTCGGTGAGCTGTCCGCCTTCTTCATAGCCGACATAACCTGGAGGAGAACCGACGAGTCGAGAGACTGTGTGTTTTTCCATATATTCGGACATATCGACGCGGATCATCGATTCTTCGTCTCCAAAGATAAGCTCTGAGAGCGCTTTGGAAAGTTCAGTCTTACCAACTCCAGTCGGTCCCAAGAAAATAAACGAACCGATCGGGCGATTAGGGTCTTTCAGGCCAGCGCGTCCACGGCGGACGGCTTCAGAGATCGCTTTGATCGCCTCATTTTGTCCGATGACACGTTCGTGCAAGCGATCCTCTAATTTCAAAAGTTTATCAAGCTCTTCTTCAGCAAGTTCTGTCACCGGAATACCGGTCGACTCTGCGACAACTTCTTCAATATCGCGCGGAGAAAGGACGACGTTGCCTTGGACAGATGTCTTCTTCCACTCTTCGCGAAGTTCGCGGAGTTCATCTTCGGCCTCGGCTAATTTTTTCTGTAAGTTACGGGCGCGTGTTTTAGTTTTACCTTTCTTGGCAGACTCCAACTCTTTAGCGAGCTGTTTGATAGACTTCTCGCGTTCTTTAAGTTCTTCGGGAGTATTGATATTAGCTAAACGGATCTTGGCGGCGCCCTCGTCGATTAGGTCGATCGCTTTATCAGGCAAGAAACGATCATTAACATAACGATCGGAAAGGGAAGCGGCCGCAACGATTGCTTCGTCTGAGATCTCGACTTTGTGGTGCGCTTCGTATTTATCACGGAGGCCGTGGAGGATTTGGATAGTTTCCTCGACACTTGGCTCGCTAACAATAATAGGCTGGAAGCGGCGCTCGAGCGCAGCATCTTTTTCAATATGTTTTTTATATTCATCTAAAGTCGTAGCACCAATCATCTGAAGATCGCCGCGAGAAAGTGAGGGTTTGAGCATGTTCGAAGCATCCATTGCGCCTTCAGCAGCTCCGGCACCTACGATAGTGTGAAGCTCATCTATAAAGATCACAATATCTTTCTTGGCAGCTTCGATTTCCTTCATAACCTTCTTCATGCGGTCTTCAAAGTCACCACGGTGCTTGGTACCGGCGATCATGCTGGAAAGATCGAGACTAATAACTCGTTTATCTTTTAAGGTCTCTGGAATATTTCCGCTGACGATGCGTTGCGCCAAACCTTCTGCGATCGCTGTCTTACCTACGCCTGGTTCACCGATCAAGACGGGGTTGTTTTTGGTACGACGAGAAAGGATCTGAACGACACGTCCGACTTCACGAGCGCGTCCCACGACAGGATCAAGCTTTCCTTCCTTCGCCATTGAAGTAAGGTCGCGAGAGTATTCATCGAGAGTTGGTGTAGTGCTGCGTCGTTTTTTGCGCGGCTTATCTCCAGTTCCAATAAAGTTAATAACGGCACTGCGCGCTTTCGTATGATCAACTGCATATTTATCAAAGACTTGCGCGGCCATACCTTCACCTTCACGGATCAGGCCGAGCAAAATGTGCTCCGAGCCGACATAGTTGTGCTCCATATTGCGGGCTTCATGGAAAGCAAGCTCCAAAACCTTCTTGGCACGCGGAGATAGGTCAAACTGGCGTGTCTCAGCGTCGCCTTTCTGAATATTTTCTTCGATATACGCCTTAAGATCATCAGTTTTAATACCCAGATCCTCAATAATCTTTACAACCACTTCTTTTTCTTCCAGCAATCCCAAAAGCAAATGTTCTGTGTCGATATGGCGCGCTTTATAATGATGCGCGGCTTGGGCAGACTCCTCCAAAACCTTCTTCGCACGTTCTGAGAAAAACTCAACGATATTAACCTGCTCGGGCTGAGAAGCGCGTTGCGACTGGGGGGAGAGAGGGGCTCCACCGGAAGCACCGGCGCCGCCCATCATAAATGAGTTTAAAAACGAGTCGTTACCAAAAAACATGCGTTCTTCTGCACACGTATGACAAAGGTGTAGATAGGATGTGCGACCGTTGACGGTCTGACGGATTGAGATTGCCGCTGGACGGCGGCCACAAGATTGACAGAGCATATATTAAGGTTAACTAGCTTATATAATGATAGCGCGAAACAGGGTAATCATCATGTGGAAGTAAAATTAGCAGTCTCAATAATAGAGTGCTAATTATCAGCTACTTTATTGTATATAGAGGCATTAGTCATGTCAAGAACAAAAAAACGCCTCTTTTCAAAGAAGCGCTTTATCACGGTCTCTTATGTATAAACGGTTAGCCCGTTACTTTTATTTGTTTTGGTTTTGCTATTTTGATTTTCGGAAGCTTCACAATCAAGATGCCGTTTTTGATCTCCGCCTTAACCTTATTGGCGTCGACTTCGACAGGCAATGCAACACTACGAGAAAAACTACCCCAGTAGCATTCCTGATAGAAATAGTCTTTTTCATCGACCTTTTCTTCAATTGCACGCTCGCCACGAATAGTCAGCATATTATCATCCAGTGTGACACTAATGTCTTCTGGTAATACACCAGCGATCGTAGATTTTACGACAACTGTAGTTTCTGTTTGGAACATATCAATTGTAAGCTGTCCCTCTAATTCCTCGGTATTCTCCAAATCCGTATCAAGAATAGTTGGAGAAATTACTTTCGCATCAGCTGTAGTGGTTTTAGTGTTCAAATTTGTCATAAAAAAGTTAGAAATTATCTCAATTCCTTCTTCATTATAGAGAGAACACAACAATAAATCAATCGAGTTAGCATAACAAAAACCCGCCTGCCGGCGGGCCTTGCAAATCATTTAGGACTTAGCTAAAGAGGGGGTTTGAAAAGCCGTAGTTTTCTGCGTTTGACCTCTCGGATACTGCCCGAGAGCAAAATATAGAGAACGACCATCAAAAGAACGAGTAAGAAAAGTGTCAAAGGCGTCTGAGATAGAGCAATAAAGTTGTACAAGCCATGCATGATGATACCCACAGCCAGACCCTCTATCATAAGGCGCGTGCGGTACTGAGGGTAAAATTTAGCAAGACCTAGGTAATAGCCTACAAGGCCACTAGCAAGTGCGTGGAGTAAAGTCGCAGATACAAGACGGAGAGGCAGTACTTCAGCACCCTCCTGAACAACGATTAAAATGTTTTCAGCGGTTGCAAAACCAAGTGCACCGGTAATCATATAAATAACACCATCGATGCCCTCGTCAAAGTGCTTGCTGCGGAACGCGCTCCAGCGTACAGCTGCAAACTTCATAAACTCTTCAACTGGCGCAACGATCAAAAGAGAGCCGATCGCAAGTGTGAAAAATTCTGTTGAAGAGGAGAAAGGAAAGAAAGTCTCAGCTACCAATTCTAGACCAAGTGCTGGAATCGTAGCTAACATACCCAAGATAAATACCAAAGCGAGCTGACCTTTCGGTTCTGGTTTATCGCGGTCTTTACGCAAGAACCACCAGAGCCAGAAGAATCCTGGCAGAAGCGCAAGAGCAATATCCAAAACGATGATCGGCGAAATATCCATGAGATTTAGGTGTATAGCTTATAGTATAACTGATCTGGGATTCTTGAGATCTCTTCAAAAATCGGAGAATTGTATCAGAAGGTCTCTTCTTTGTCAAGGGCCTTGAATAAATAGGCTATTTCCGGTATCCTATGTAGACGGTAAACAACGGTAAAATATGCCTAAAACAGCCTTTCGGGCCAAAATGGACAACTTAATGCAGGACAGTAACAATTGGCTCTTAAAAGGTGCTGAGCCCTTTTTTGATTATGAGGATAAAGTGGAAACCAGCCCTGCCAAAACAGCCCTTCTTTTCCTGCACGGTTTCTCTTCTAGTCCGCAAGAAATCAAAGGAATTGCTAAATATTTCGCAGAATTAGGCTATGGCGTTTCACTGCCTTTGCTGCCCGGCCACGGAACGCACCCTAAAGACCTGAAAGATCAGCGCTGGATGGACTGGTATTTGACGGCAGAAAATAGCTTGAAAAAATTATTAGGGGCGGGCTATGAAAAAGTAGTTATCGTTGGATCTTCAGTAGGCACAAACTTAAGCCTACTGCTCTCATTTCAATATCAAGATAAGATCAAGGCACAGATTTGGATCACTCCAGCCCTGCGATTGAGACGTGAAACCTTTTTACGGTTCGGGACATTCATCGTTCACCGATTTGTTCCGTTTTGGAACTATAAAAGTAAGCGTCCGATCGACGAATTTAATACTGTTGCTGACAGGTCTGTCTTTGAGGACAGAGTGGCTTACCCGATCAGCCCGTTCCAGGCAGTGGAGGAGGTTTACCACATCAATGAATTTACACGACGTTCTCTATATCGCAATCAAACTCCAACTCTTGTTCTGCTAGGTAAAAAAGATCGCGTCATTCACGGAGCTGTTAAAAAAATGCTACAGGAAGAAATTAGGCCGGAGCTTTTGGAGATCAGAGAATTTGAGAATTCCAAACATTTATTGGCGGTAGACTATGACAAAGAGGAAGTGCGGACAGTTATACGTGATTATTTAGATAAAATTAACCAGAAATAGTATGAATACTCCAAAACGCATTCTGGTTCTTACTGCTTCGGCTGGCTATGGCCATCGCTCGGCGGCGAACAGCATCATCGATGCCCTCAAAGAAGAAAATCCGAACTATGAGATTGAGATTTTTGATACTTGGTCGCTTTTGCCCGCTTGGCAACACTGGATTTATACGAAAGGCTATGTACTTGCCGGTCGTTTGACGCCCGATTTCTATCGCTTTGTTTATCGCACGATCGTAAATAGTCCCAGGCATTTAAAAAGCGTCAAAAATGGTTTCCTAAAAAATGCCAGAGGCTTGAATAAATATACCAAGCGTTTTAATCCTGATGTCGTGGTCGCAACGCATGCGCACGGTGCTGGAATTGCGCATCATCTGAAAGAACACTTCAAACATGATTTCAAATTAGTCTATGCTTACACGGATTATCATGCGCATAATCTTTTGCGCTATGATGCGGTTGATCTATATTGTTTGCCGGCGGAGTCTGTAGCAGATGAACTAAATGCACTAGGAGTTCCTCGCGAAAACATAGCCGTAACTGGTGTCCCAGTGCGTCGAGAATTTGGGGCATATATCAAACAGTCTGATGCTCGCAAGCAGCTTGGGATTGATCCGGGACGATTCACTGTACTGCTGATGCGCGGCGGTCATGCGATTGGCTCGAGCTGGATGAGTCAAGTTTTGAAGCTTGCTCACCAGAAACAACTGGCCGTGAATATTATCGCGGTAACCGGAACAAATGAAATATTGGAGGATAGGCTAAATCGCTTAGTTTCCAAATATTCTCCAGCGGCCCATAACACTAGCGTGCAGGTGGTTGGTTTTTCAAAAGATATTCCTTTGTTTTTAGCAGCGGCCGATGTGTATGTTGGCAAGCCTGGCGGTTTGAGTTTATCGGAAGCTCTGACAGTTGGCCGGCCTTTAATCGTAGATAGTGGGATGCCGGGTACGGAAGATGGTAACTTGGAATTTGTGAAACGGGAGAAAATTGGGCTCAAAGCAGAGAATCCGCGCGATGTTATTAATCATTTGCGCTACTTTAGCGACAATAAAGACAAACTTAAAGAATATAAGAAAAGGGCGCACAGGCTTGGACAGCCTCAAGCGGCTCAGAATATTGCTAAGAACATCGACGGGATCATCTAGTTGTCCCCAAACTGTGTATTACCGAGTGGAGAAATAGTGAATAGATATCTATATCAAAAAAGTGAATTGACTCAATAAAGCCAATTCAGTTTTTGCTTCAGAACTGTTATATAAATGCTACGATAAATATGTAATGACCTTTTAGATTGGTGTTGCTATTTGAAGCTTCATTATATTCGGGAGCTGCGTTATTTATCATCTAACGACTCTATTAGTAGCGTTGGGTGAACGGTTCTCTTGAACAGTCTAAAAACTTTACTGACCTATTTAAGGTTAACAATTGAATAGCTCAATTGAATTATAGTCTCTTAATTCCCGGGAAGTGCCCCTCTTCAAAAAGGGTGTTTTCCGGCGTCTAAAAACCGGATATTTGTTTTTCAAAAAGACGCAAACTAGTATATTATGACTAAGTATGTTAAGTAAGATTCGTTCAATTTTTACATTTGGCGGCGGCTTTCTCTTGGGAGCCTGGATTGTTTTTATGGGATTTTTTGCGTATCTCCAGATTAGTGATGCGCAAGTTGAGTACGATGCGAGTCTTTTAAGTCGGCCGCAGGACTTGATCTATGACTTTGACAGTTGGAAGACATACGAAAATGTTACTCAGGATTATGAGTTTCAGTATCCGGTGAACTGGTACGCGCAGGACTTTACACTTTTTGTCGGCAGCAACGCTGTGATATCTGATACAGCAGTTCCGCCGAATGCGCGCTTGCCTGAGTCTCCTCTCGAAGTAAACAAAGGGTTTATCTTAGACGTTTTCATCCGCAAGACTGAAGGCCAGTTAGATCCAGAAAAATGGATGAAAGATAATTTGAAAACTTTCGATCCTGAAGCCAGTATTGCCGAGATGCAAAAAATTGAAGTTGCCGGAGAGAATGCACGCTTGGTTACTTTGGAGGTTGAGGGGACCGATAGCATAAAGTCTAATGCTAGAAATTCATACGAGCTTGTCGTTCTTCCTTATAAAAACGATACCTATTTGATACGGTTGTTTACCGGTGCTAAAGAAGGGAAGGATTACGAGCCTGTCTTTATGCATTTACTTGAGACATTTACTTTCAAGGACGAGGTTGTAAATGAGCCTTGGACAAAGTACGTAAACAAAAACTTAAATTATAGTTTTGAATATCCGGTAGATTGGGAAATAGACGAAGGTAAAAATAATGCGGTAAGAGTTTGGAAAGAATTCGCGCCTGATAATACCACTGAAAATCTAAAAGAGCGCGCTGAGTTTTACGTTCGGACGCATAGCTTTCCGAATGGATCAAATCTAGAAAGCTGGATCAATACATATGACAAATATAAGGAACGGGGATTAAGACTGATCGATCAAGACAATATTCCGTTTGTGAAGTGGGTCCATGGCATCAAACGCTATTACGGCAAGCCTGATGAGCCGGGACGCTTCGTAACCCTATTTATTCCGTACAATAATAAGATTTACTGGATCGAGTATAATTTTGTTTTTGATCCGGGTCGCGTTAAGCGCAAGGCGACTTATGAGCGCATTCTTTATGATATTTTGAATACACTCGATATTAAGTAGGTTCTATTGATATAATGAATGTATATAGGGCCCGCCACCCCCGCCTCCACCCTAAAATATCATGAAGAAGATTAAATCAAGATTAAATTTTCATTAAACAAATCTAAAATGGCAGATCAGAAAAAAATTGAAGCAAAGCTTTTGAAAGGTTTTCGAGATTATCTCCCGCAAGAAATGGTAGCACGCCAAGAAATGCTGGATACAATTCGAAAGACATTCGAACTATATGGTTTTCTGCCACTGCAGACTCCGGCTCTTGAATATGCCGATGTTCTTCTAGGAAAATATGGAGAAGAGGGAGATAAGTTGCTTTATCGTTTCAATGATCAGGGCAAGCGTGATGTTGCGCTGCGCTATGACCTTACTGTTCCGCTGGCGCGCGTAATCGCCCAATACAAACAACAATTTCCTTTGCCATTCAAGCGCTATCAGATTGCTCCAGTGTGGCGAGCTGAAAAACCGCAGAAAGGCCGCTTCCGCGAGTTTGTCCAGTGTGATGTCGATATTGTCGGCACTAAAGATATTTCATCTGACATTGAACTGGTATCACTAGCTGTAAATGTTCTTGAGAATCTAGGTCTAAAATTTCAATTGCGCGTTTCAGATCGTCGTATCCTGACCGGAGTTTTGACGAAGGCCGGAGTTTCTGAAGAAAAACAAACTGCCGCTATTCAAACAATCGACAAGTATGAAAAAATAGGCGAGTCCGGAGTACAGGCAGAGCTTGAGAAAAAAGGTTTCGACAAAAACCAGATCAGCGAGCTTACAAATTTCTTGCAAATCTCTGGATCAAACGACGCTATCCTAAAAACTCTCACAAAATACGTCGAGGATTCAGACCAAGCACTTGAGGCGATCAATAGATTTACAGAAATTTTCGCAGAACTAAAAACAGCTGGCGTTGATACGAAGCAAATCAAACTTGATCCGACTCTTGCACGTGGCATGGACTACTACACAGGAATTATTTTTGAAGCAGTCCTAATTAAGCCAACAGGTTACGGCAGTGTCTTGGGCGGAGGCCGTTACGATGAGCTCATTGGAATGTTTACTGGACAGGACTTACCAGCCAGTGGATTTAGTATCGGGATCGATCGTCTTTTTGATGCGGTCAATACAGACACAGCAAAATCCCAAAACATCCAAGCATTAGTTCTCTTCCTCGACAAAGATGATCGTGCACATTACAGTAAATTACTAAATGAATTACGCAGCGCTGGAGTCCGCACAGACTTTTATCTCAAAGATTCCGACAAGATCGGAAAGCAGTTGACCTATGCGGAAAAAATCGGCGCCCAGTATGCTATTTTCTTGGGAGAAGAAGAGATCAAAGCAAAAACGATTAATGTCCGCGATATGCAGACTGGAAAATCCAAAAGCCTGAAAGTCAAAGAGTTTATTAAGAAAATCAAATAGAAAAGTTATCCAGTTTGCATCCATCTTGACACCTGCTGTAGCAGATGCTAGTTTGGAATATGCATTTGAATCTGGCAGAAGTGCATAGCGAAAAAACAATTGTGCCAGAACGCTACACATCACATCATCCGCCAAAAGGAGGCTGGTATGCCATCATGGCCGTAGTGAAATCGTGCAGTTGGCGACTGTAACTCGTCCCCAGGACCGTGCGTAATATTGATATATTAATATTACGCGTCCACGCCAAACGCTTCATTACGAAGCAGTCAACTTAGTTGACAAGAAGGGGGTTCGCGATCAGATGCGTAATGTATACGAAGAACAACAGGCTCAGGAAGCCGACAACTCTTCCCCTGTCCTTCGCACACAATACACTCTCATTCGCACCCCGCAATCATATCTAGTATTTTCCAAGAGCCTGGTTTTACCGGGCTCTTTTCCTTTGTCTTTCTAATACACTTGACAAAAAAGTAAAAATAAACTACAATCGTGCTCGCACTGAATGAATGAGCTGTCCGAATATTTGCATGAAAATGCTCAGTGCCACAGTCCTTTGGACAAATTAATATTTAAGAGACTTTAACGTTGCAATGAATATGCACGTATTCCCGAGCCCGAAGCAGACCTCGGAAACAGAAGTTATTGATTTCAAAGGAATTGCCCAGTTGATATTGACGGCCTTGGTCGTTACTTTCGTAACTAGCGCATTTCTCTTGTTGTAAATTTCTGTCATCTACTTCGATCAAAGGGCGTAATCTATCATGGAGATTGCGCCTTTTTTCATTTCGTGTTATTTTTACTAACCAATTTTGACGACCCTTACCAATAAAAGGAGGCATGTATGGATTTTCCATATCACCCAAAATGTGTTCCTTTGAAAGAGATTTCACAGGGCAAGATCAGAACGATCTTTGCCGCGGGAACACGCAACAACGAAGAACAAGACAAGCTGTTCATCGTAGCATCCGACAGAATCTCGGCCTTTGATTTTGTCTTACCGACTCGGATCCCGGAAAAAGGAGGGCTCCTCACCAAAGTAACCGATCACTGGCTGAGGAAAGTGCTGACAGGCATTTCTCACCATTTGATCACGACCGAGTGGGATGAGCTCCCAGATAACCTCCGGCTGTATCTCGAACAGCGCAACTTGCGCTCGCAGCTTGAGGGCCGATTCAGCTTGGTGCGCAAGGCCGAAGTGATCCCCATCGAGTGTATCGTGCGGGGCTACATCACGGGCTCTGGCTGGAAAGACTATCAGCGAACTGGCATGGTTTGCGGATTGCCGCTTCCATCAGGCTTAGTCGAAAGTGAAAAACTGCCAGAACCGCTCTTCACTCCCTCGACCAAAGCTTCCCAAGGCGAACACGATGAAAACATCAGTTACGAGCAGACAGTGGAGATCTTGGAAGAAAGATATCCCGGCCGTGGAGAACGTCTGGCAGAGGCGCTGCGCGACAAGAGTTTGCAGCTGTACCAGACGGGAGCTGAGCATGCGCTCGCTCGCGGGATCATCATCGCCGATACCAAATTCGAGTTTGGCTTAATCGACGGTGAAGTCGCTCTGATCGACGAGGTTCTGACTCCAGACTCTTCAAGATTCTGGCCGAAGGACACCTATCAGGCGGGCCGCTCGCAGGAGAGCCTGGACAAACAACCGGTGCGCGACTGGCTGACTGCCAACTGGGACAGGACTGGCGATCCGCCGGAACTTCCAAACGAAGTCGTGCAGCAGACTACAGAGCAATATCGGGAAGTTTGCAGACTCCTAACCTCCGATGAACAATAATCATTTAATTATAAGAGCATCGCTACGGCGGTGCTCTTTTCACATTTGACATTATCAGTAAATCAGTGTAAAACTTAACTTTGTATATGACATTCAATACCGACAATATAAGGAAGCAATTCCCGATCACAAAACGCCAGGTGCGGATTTTAGATCATGACGATCCGCAGCCGCTTATTTATTTTGACCATGCCGCCTCGACTCATCCCGTGAGGCGCGCTCTTGATCGTTATGTCGATTTTTTAAACAACGACTACGCCAATATCCACCGTGGCAATCACTTGCTTTCAGAACTTGCAACTCAGCAATTTGAAAACGCGCGTACAGATATTATTAACTTCATCAAAGGCGATCCCAAGACAAATACTATTATTTTTTCAGATAATACAACAAGCGCTCTTTCTCTCGCGAGTCATATTATGTCGGGAGAAGAGGGAATCGTTGTAACTAGTCTTTTCGAGCATCACAGCAATGACTTAACGCATCGTCAGCACAGTGACGTTAAGCATGTTAATCCTAAGGAAGATGGGACTTATGACCTCGAAGCCTTAGAAGATGTGCTGAAAAATAATAAAGTAAAACTAGTCGCGGTAACCGCCGCTTCCAACTCCACTGGGTATATGCCACCTCTGGCAGAGATCGCGACACTAGCCCACAAGCATGGTGCAAAAATCTTGGTCGATGCAGCTCAAATACTGGCACATGCCCAACTGCAAGTCTATAAAGACGATGATCCGCGCCATCTAGATTTTGTAGCAGCCGCGGGCCACAAAGCTTATGCGCCTTTCGGTAGCGCCTTCCTTTTCGGGCCGAAAGAAATATTCGATAAATCCGAGCCATATCGTCCCGGAGGCGGAACAGTCAAGTGGGTCACCACCGATGCGGTTTCCTATCAGCCATCGCCAGAAAGACACGAGGGCGGTACGCCAAATATTGCCGGCGGAATTGCGTTAGCAGAATCCCTTGCCTTCTTAAAAGATATAGGCTTAGAAAATATTCGCACGCACGAAAAAGAGCTCACTCAACATCTGATCGACGGGATCGCAAATATTAAAGGCGTAGTTGTTTACGGACCTCTCGATGTGGAGGAGAGAATTGGCATTGTGACTTTTAATATAAACGAAATAGATCACAGCACGGTTGCATCTATTTTAGATCAAGAATATGGAATCGCTGTTCGCAACGGCTGTTTTTGTGCGCATCCTTATCTGCATTATCTTTTAGAAATTGATCCGGCCGATGTTGAGAAATATAAAGAACAATTGGAAGAAAACGATAAAACAAAAGTCCCCGGCGCAGTGCGTGCCTCTATTGGAATCTATAATTCGAAAGAAGAGATCGATGTTTTGATAAAAGCGATCAAAAAAATTGCCAAGAAAGAGTGGTCAGGAGATTATTCTGGCGTCAAGGCTCCGTGTAGTTCTTCTTAAGGTATGGGTCCTCACGCCGGAATTTTAACAAAGTGAAAAGCCCCTCTCGGATGAGAAGGGCTTTTGCGTAATCGGTTTCGTGGTTAGTAGCGGTTGATCCACTTAGGCTTCCAGGAGTTGATGATCATGATTTTGTAATCACCCGTCGGATCTTCGAAAAGATCTTTCAGGCAAGAAAATGTGATCGACCACCTCTTGGTTGCCTTGAACTTGAGTGAAGGTCCCGCGGAGAGCAAGTGATGTCCGGATTCCGGGATGTAGCCAGAAATATGCGGGCCAAACCACCAATCACCAGCACCCCAGCGGATGCTTGTGTCGGTGAACCAGCCTACGTAGTCAAGTTTGTGATCCGGTCTCGTTACAGCCCAGTTGAACTGGTTGTAGAAGAACAGATCACCGTACTTGGCTGGCCAACCACTGGCGAAACTGAGCTCTGGATCGATTCCAATAAACTCCCAGTTGCCTTTGGTGTGATCCCAGCTGGTCATCAGGCGTGGCTCCCAAGCGAGTTTGAAAAAACTAGTGTTTTTCCCAAATCCGATTTTGCCGGCCTTGGCTTCGGGCAAAAGTGAAGTAGATCCACAGGCTACCCAGCCAGACTTAAGCCAGGTTTTGTTGTAGCGCAGCGAGAGGCTGTCTTCGCCAGTGCCACTGTCGGTGTAGAAGAACACAAGCTGATCCTTAGACGGATCAATCAGTTCTTCAGCGTACGTCGCAATAGCTGGAGTCAGCACGATCAGACAGCAAAGCGCAACTGAAGTCATAAATGCTTTCTGAAGCTGCGGGCCGCGGAAGCTGTTCTGCATGACAGTCTTAACGAGCGAGAAAATCTTAGAGTAATCTTGGACTTTCTCTTCGGCAAGTTCTTGCCTATTTTCTGCACGTTGTTTTAAGAACGCCGCTTCGCGGCCGTCGCCGACATAGCAGAATAATCCGATCGGCCACATGGCCAGAAAAGGAATAAACAACTGCCAGTCTTCGGCAAAGGCCTGGACAAAATCGCGGTTATGTCGTTCACGGATTCGCAACACGAAGCCGCGGAGGGCGGCGAGCATGAAGGCCAGATAGAAAATCACGGCCGACCATTTGAGCGCTGCCCAATTGGTGACATGATCAAGCGTTGGTTTCTGCGCTTTGTTGTAGGCGACAAAAGCCGTTCGCAAATCGTCAATCTGGGGAAGCTGTCTTGTGTCACGATCCATTTCTGCGATGGCTCCAAAAGCCATCGGGACGCCGCGCTCCATGAATTCGATCAGCGTTAAACGCATCTCGATGTATTCATCGGCTGTCAGCGCTTCACCACGTTCCTGGATGGTGCTGAGGATTTCCTGTCTGGTTGCCCCCGCATCTTTTACAAGAGCAGCACGGCCGTCCTGGTCGAGAGCGGACCATTGATTGGTCGGATACCGATCAGGGCCGTTCACAGAAACGGTGACCCAGGCAACCAGCACAAAAGCCAGAAGCCCTGCGACGAAAAACCAGCGTTGTGTACTGTTTTTGACGTCATCGAATTGCACGCACGAGTTGTGCGGGCGGTGGTTATTCCAGTGTTCCATGGGTACCTCCTAAAGGTATAAAAGATTGTAAAGACCGATTACTTTCCTCCTCCTGTTTTTAGGGCGGAAGAGATTAAAATAACACACAAAATAATATTTGTCAATCAAAAAAATGCCAGTTTTCTGATACTGACATTTCTTGAATATTTTTCCTAATTAATTAAAAACGAGGACGGCCGCCACTTGGTGGACGACTTTGAGGTCTTGGGGCTGACGAGCCAGATCCAAACAAACCACTCATCACACCACCAAAAAAACCGCCAGATTTTTTCACTTGAGATTTTTGTTGCTCAAGCTGAGTTGCTGTGTAGCGAGTTTGCGTCGTACCTTTAGCACGTTCTTGCTTCATAGCCATTCCATGCTGTCTTTCTAGTATTGCGAGCTGCTTATTTTTTTGCGCCAGACTCTTAGCAACAAAATTTGTCTGGTTAGTTTGTTTTCCAAGCTTAGCTAAAGATGTTTGCTTACGCTGCAAGGCAGCGATCTCCTTTTTAGCAGATAACACCTGTCCCCCAAGTGCTTTAGCTTGTCCCTTTGCCTGCATATAGGCTCGCGCCTTCTGAGTGTCTACGTTTGAAATTTGATCAGGAGTCATAGGAATAAATGTTATTTTGATGTCTTCATCATACCAATTCATTAATGAAAAACAAAACTAGCGCTAATCAAATAATGCTACAATAAAACCATGCAGCTAACCTTCCTCGGAACAGGACCCTCGCTAGCGTTACCGCGCAAAGGGCACGCAGATGCTCTCTGTAAGTCAGCGCGCAAAGTTGGCAGTAAAGACAAACGGACCCGTTCGTCAGCTTTGATAACGCACAAGCAAAAAAATATCTTGATCGACTGTGGTCCAGATTTTTTAGAGCAAATCAAACGAGAGTACATTACTAAGATCGATGCGATTCTCCTGACGCATGCCCATCGTGATGCGGCCGGCGGTTTTAATCAGCTGCGGATCTGGCTGAACAATCATTCTGAGAAAATTCCGATCTATATCGAGCGACGAACCTGGCAGACTTTAAAGACTAGATTTAAAAGACTGGATCATCTCAAGCCGATATTCATTTCAGCAGGAAAAAACTTCAAGCTTCTAGACTTAAACGTAAAACCATTTCGTGTGCATCACAGTTTGCAAAAAGAATTTCCAACACTCGGGTATCGTTTCGGAAACAAGCTAGTTTACGCGAGTGATTTTTGGAAAGTTCCATACAAGAGTAAAGAAAATATGTACAAGGCCGACGTTCTCATGATCGATGCGGCTATTTATTTTGGACTGTACATTCACGGTCATCAAAATACAGAACAGGCACTAAAAATGGCGCACGCCTTAAGAGCGGGTCAAACATATTTGACCCAAGTAGGGCACAGCTATCCTCCGCACGTAAGAGCACAGCAGGATATTCGCAGAGCCTGGATGGCGATGGGGGAGCAGGCAAAAAGCATGCCTAAAATAGCTTACGACGGGCTAAAAATAAAATTATAAACCAAAAACGACCCAAAAAGTTATCATCTTGACATAATGGCCTAGTCGGTGTACAATCTGGCCGCTATAATCAAGATATAGAGCACTATTATATATAAATTTTATGAATAAAAAACTTACCCAAATGAAATCCGACACAAGCATTGGCGAAGAAAACTGCCACGCTAAAGACTCACATTTAATAGTACGATTCGCTTTGATAGACACCGTTGCTGCGGCTGTCTTATTGTTAGTGATTACGGGTGCATTGTTCTTGGTGCGCAATCAACCCGCGCCAGAAGTAAGCACCGTAGCTGAAACAAATGGTACTACTGCGCAAATAGGTAAGCCAATAGATCCGAGGGATCCGCCTGGCACTGGTGTTATACTTCAAGGAAAGATAGATACAGCGTTACTTCTTGAACGCGTTAACGGCGCTCCCCTCAATCAGCATAATTATCCTCACACTGTTGAGGTCGGAGATCTAGTTCAATATCGTCTGGACTATAGGGCTTTTGGTATAACTTTAGAAGCGCCAGTTGAAATAGCTTCAGCGTACAATCCTGGTTATTTACGCTTTGTCGGAATGTATGGCGACCATATTGGCCCAGATCAGCCAATTACCCAAGGTATCTTGCACTGGCCGGACGCTACTAGTGGTGCAGATATTCCAATGTTTGAAGTTAGAGTAATGAAGCCCATGTTTAGGGTAATCAAGGCAGGAACTAATCCAAATACAGATATTTCATTTCAGGCTACGGCTGATGCTACTGATGGTGAAACATATATTGATAATATAAAATACTCTCCGTTAACTGTTATCAATATTCCACCGGCACCGTCCGTAACTGTTGACTCAAGCTCGCTTCTGACATCAACCTCGGTAGAGATCCAAGATCTATCTCGCTACCGCATCGCGGTTAAAAATACTGGAGCCATAAAACTAGAAGCACCAGTGGTTCTGCACGTGGCTTACAATCCTAAGATCTTCAAATATGTTGGGACTGAAGGAGCGCTCTCCGCGTCTTCAGACCAGGACGGTACGATCATCTTTAATGATATTACCAGCGGCAAAGGTCTTGCGGCTGGAACAGGAGCATACATTGGGTTGCGTTTGGTAGCAAAAACACCGGGAGCCTCTCCAAGTACAGACGTTCATGTCTATACTTCTGCGCGTGACGCTAGAAATCGTTTAGCGACTGATCGTATGACATTAGCGGGCATCACAGTTGTTGCGCCGCCGCCGCCTCCTGCACCGGAACCGGAACCAGAGCCAGAGCTAACTCTGGCCCAACAATTGCAAGCATTCTTCACTCTTTCACCAGAGCAAGAAGGTGTAGTTAAGACTGTTGTCGCGCCGTCGACTGCGGTGATCAATGCGATCAACCTAGCCGCGGCCGCTAATCCGCTCAATATCGGCTATCTCTTCCTCTTGCTCTTCACTGAGCCTTTGCAGCTTCTCTTCCGTCGCCGCCGCGGATCTTACGGCGTCATCTATAACGCGTTGACGAAGCATCCGCTTTCGCTTGTTATGATCCGTCTTGTTGAAGCTAAATCTGGCCGCGTCGTGAAGACAGCCGTTTCAGATACTAAAGGACGCTTCTCAATGACAGGCCCTCCAGGTCAATACCGCATTCAGATTTCTAAGGCCGGATTCGTTTTCCCAAGTCAATCTGTTCCAGGTACGCGTGATTCAGGCTTTGCTAATGTCTATCACGGCAACACCTTCGAATTGACTGAAGAAAATCCGAACATAGTAGCTAGTATTCCACTTGATCCTCCAAAGGCAGAGCGCACCCGCCAAGCACTCATGCGCAGCAGAGTTTATAATGTGATCCGCAACGTAATTGCCTGGGTCGGTATGGCTGTTGCTGTCATTCTCGTGATCTTGGCACCGAGCCCATTGACGATCGGACTGCTTGTAGCACACGTCATCTTCTTCTTCCTCTTCCGCTTCTTTGCTCGTATGCAAGCTCCTCCAACTTGGGGCGCAGTCTACGACTTCCTAACCGGCAAACCAATCCGCGGTGCTGTGGTTCGCATCTACGACACTCAGTATGAGCGTCTGTTAGACTCGAGAGTCACAAATCGTCGCGGACAGTATGGCTTCATAGTCGGGCAGAACGAGTACTTGCTTGACGCTGCGAAGGAAGGATACAAGTTCCCGGCACCAGAGAAGAAAAAACCTCACGACTATCTCGGAGGTAAATTTACTCCTCGTCGCGGTTCGGTCAGGATGAATATCCCGATCAGTCCCAGTAAGGGCAAGTAATCTATCAGAACAATAAACAAAAAGCTGCATGACAAAAGTGCAGTTTTTTGTTTTATAAAAGTGTCATTCCCGTCCCCGGATCAAGTCCGAGGACAGGCTCCGGTGGGAATCTGTAGCTAAATCAGTGTAGGTTACGGAATTAGAGACTTGTATTTTTAGTAAATGCGATAAGCTGTAGAGCTTGACAAAAAAGGCTAGTCAGTGTATGATTCCTTAGTTATAATGCAGTTAGATTTATATAAAGATATTTTCTGACATGGCTCAAAAACCGGCAGATAAGAAAACGGCTGAAGACCCAGCCGAACAAAATTATAGAAAGAAGGAACCGCACATGATTTTGCGGTTTGCTTTGATTGATACAGTTGTTGCGGCCGTATTGCTTTTGCTGATCACCGGTGTGCTTTTCATGGTACGTAACTGGCAAATTAACGTTGAAGAGACCAATTCATTTTCAATAGTCCAGTCAAATCATGTTACAGCACAGGTACCAATTTATATTGATCCTCGTGATAGACATTCTCCTCCTGTAGCTCCTCTCCCGCCTGCAATTATCATGGCGGTAAACGTTGAGCGCGTGAACGGTATCGCAATCAACCAAAGCGCTGACCCTATTCAAGTAGAGGTCGGTGATTTGGTGCAATATCGAGTTGACTATAAACCGTGGAGGATAAACTTAATCGCTCCTTTTGATATGGTTCAGTCTTATGATCCCGGTTTTTTGCAATATGTAGGTATGTATCAAGATATTAATGGAGCCGACCAGCCTGTTACTCAAGGCTTAATACATTGGACAGATGTCAGTAATGGTGAAGATGTGTATTCTACTGAGACTAGAACAGTAAAACCTGAATATCGAGTGATCCGTGCCGGCATAAGGCCAAACACTAATTTATCGACTGAGTTGTCTTTTGAGTTTGAGAGCGAGACTATTTACGGCACTAGTATTTTTGACAAATTAAAAGTAGATAACCCGCCTCCGCTGCCAGTTATCACAGCTTCCAGAAGTTCGCTGAATACAGCAGCTACCATAGACGAAAACGAACTCGTGCGTGCACGTATCTCCATTGCCAATACGGGAGAGATTGCAATTGCGGCACCTGTTAAGGTGACTGTTACATATAATGCAAATTATCTAAACTACATTGGCACGGAAACAACTACGGGCGCGTTATCTGTTTCATCTGATAATGTAGCGGCAGCGCAGGTCACATCAGGTGGCGCGTTAGTTTGGAGTGATGCGACGAATGGACATAGCATCGCACCGGGTACGTCAGCCTTCTTAGGAGTGCGCTTCAAAGCTGTTAAGCCTGGTACTCGTCCCAATACAAATATTAACATTGCTGTCGCAGCCAAAGACACTCGCGACCGTTCAGCGACAGCTGCTTTTACAATCGCAGGCTTAGTAGTCAACGCGTTGCCAATACCGGAGCCAGAACCTGAACCAGAGCCAGTAATTAGGCAGGCTCTGCAAACTATTCAAGACTTTTTCACACTAACCCCGGAACATGAAACCGTGGTTAGTACGGTGATCGCGCCGTCAACTGCGATCATCAATGCGATCAACCTAGCGGCGGCTGCAAATCCGCTCAATATCGGCTATCTTTTCCTATTACTCTTTACCGAGCCGCTTCAGTTGATCTTGCGGCGCCGTCGCGGATCTTTCAGTGTTGTTTATAATGCGCTAACCAAACATCCTCTTTCACTTGTTATGGTTCGTCTTGTTGAGGCAGAGTCTGGCCGCATCATGAAGACTGCCGTTTCAGATCCAAAAGGGCGCTTCTCACTTTCCGGTCCTCCAGGTAAATATCGCATCCAGATCACAAAATCAGGCTTTATTTTTCCAACCAAGACTATAAAGGGCATACGCGATGCCGGTTTTACAAATATTTATCACGGAGACATTTTCGAGCTCACGGCTGATAAGCCAGCGGTGACCGCTAGTGTTCCGATTGATCCGCCAAAGGCAGACCTAACACATAAAGCGGTCTGGCGCAGTAATCTATATAATAGTATCCGCAACATTATCGCCTGGGCCGGTATTGTCGTGGCGATGGTCTTGGCCTTAATCGCACCGAGCGCTTTAACGATCGGACTTTTGGTCGCGCACGTCGCTTTCTTCTTCCTCTTCCGATATTTTGCCCGCCTCGAAGCTCCGCCAACCTGGGGGATGGTTTACAATTTCATAACAGGCAAACCAGTACGCGGCGCTTTGGTGCGCATTTATGATGCACAGTACGAACGCCTGCTTGATTCGAAAGTAACTAATCGTCGCGGACGCTACGGTTTCTTAGTCGGACAGAACGAATACTTGCTTGACGCTGCGAAAGTAGGATACCAATTCCCGGCTCCAGAAAAGAAAAAATCCCATGACTATCTGGGAGGCAAGTTTACGCCACACGATTCTGTCAAATTAGACATTCCGATCAAACGTCAGGCTCGACAGAAGAAGTAAAACATGCTAATTATGCGCTATAGAGCTTTCTATGGCCATATTGACAAAAGTCCCTTTCAGATCTATAGTATAACTACTTATTTCTTTAGCGCTAAAACTTATGACGCTTTCAGCAATTTGGCAAGACTAATTATGAAATAAGGTCGGCTAATAACCGACCTTATTTTTATTTATGAATCAAATTATTATAGGCTGCCCATATGATAGGATCATTGATCTTAAAAGTGCCCTTAAGACTATCGCGAAGGGAAGTGTTATCGTAGATGTGAACGACGTGTCCGCAGTAGACTTCGATGCTATTTACGTTGGATCCGATTTCAAGCCTATGCGTATTTCAGATTTTAACGCGTCTTTCATACGTTACCCGTACGACTTAATTCCTCCACACACCAGTAACTATTCCCGTCGAGAGAAGACAGAGCTTCTCAAAACACTCGCATTGCTTTTTTCTGATGTGTCGATTAATAAATTTTCTGAGAGCCTTCGGGCCAGGAATAGAATTTACTCTCTAAAGGTTGCTGCCAGTTGCGGGCTTAATATTCCTAGTTCACTTATAGTCAGTCGTAATATTGGTAATTTCAAGACAGACTTATTTTCTGACAAAGTCGTAACGAAAAGTTTAGGGAATTGTTATTATGCTAAACGACTCAATAACGAAGAAGAATTGACCAAGAAGCAATTGTTTTTTACCAAAGATGGCAATGACTCGGCCTATATTTATCCTGCCCATGCAATAAAAAACGCTGAAGAACTTAACGCGCACATAGAAAGTTTTCAAGTATCCTTTCTCCAGAATTGTGTAAAGGGTAAGGAGTTTCGTATTTATCTTATCGGTGAAAAAATCTTTTTCTACAGTCGCGAGAAAGTTGACGGCATAGATAAGAGTGCAGGCAAAAAAGTGCCCATAGATTCGCCTATAGACAACAAAGAAAAAGTAAAACTATTTACGCTACTAAAGAAGCTTAAACTTCAATATTTAAATATCGATGCTGTCATAGATTCGGCGACTAAAAAGTTTATTGTCATCGACATTAATCCTTTTGGTTCTTTGCCGGACTACGACACTGATCCCGAGCCGACTCTCGAATTAGCCAGGCTTATTTTAAAAGACAAGAAAAAATAAAACATAAAAAAGTCGCACTCTCCCAACAGATGTCGGTACAGTTTTTAGTGTTTAAATCTTAATCGTACAAGAAACAATTTATTTATCTGATTTTTTTGTTCAGAGGTTTTTAAAAATCCTTTATCTTAATTTCAACAGACTATTGTGGTAAACTAACAACAGGTTATGCACTAACGCATCTTGTGTTAGTTGTACTAGATATCAATAATTCACATAACTATACTATACTATGAAATTTACTTCTTTCGGAATCATGCAATTGCCTGATGGATCATATCTGCATGCACCAGGCTTTACTAAGAAGATCGTTCAAAAACTTCCCATGCCAGCCGCTGCTATTAAGGGAACTTTCACAGGAGAATGGGGGAAGTCTGATGACCTGCAAGTAGAAAAAGGGATGAGAATCCTAGGGGTCAATAGATTGGGCAGAGAATTGGGACTTGATCTAGAACGAAAGACAGGGACTTTCTAAGGTAAATTCTGTCATCTTCGCTTGAGATTAATCTCATATAAACACGAGAAAAAAGCTGCGCCGAACAGAGAGGGGCAGTTTTTTGGTAGTCCCTACGGGAATCGAACCCGTATTTCCACCTTGAAAGAGTGGCGTCCTAACCGTTAGACGAAGGGACCAAAATAATCTTAAAGCAGCAGGCTTAGCTGCTCCGCCTATGCTACTAGTTGCCGATGAGTTTGTCAACATGAACACACTGTCTATTTAAAGTATAATAAAAACAGAATCAACCAACTATAAAGGAGGTGTTAAGTAATGCCAATTAAACCAATAAGAGGATGGTTCGGATTTCTTCCACTGCCGAACGGCAATTCAATAACTTTCCCGCTTAAGCCAAAGGCTGCAGAGGCTCTGCTGGAAGTTCTCAAAAGACATAGTTTACCTTTTGATGTTAGAAGATCTGTTGGTCCACCTAAGATTTAGTGTTGGATAACAAAAACGCCGGCTCGTCCGGCGTTTTTAGGTAGTGAAATAATTTTCGCGTAGTTAAGTCTTTTTTCCTAAAAAACCTTTACAGAACACAAAATCCATGTTACAATCGGGTTGTAATAGTTGAGTGAAAGCTCGATTATTCGAATTAATTAGATTAACTAAACAACTATGGCAGAACAATTCAGTGTTTTACTGAATGGGGCAGGTAAGTTTGTTGCTGCGCCGATATCTGATCAGGCGTATGCAAACTATCCTCATGACAAAGCAAGATTTGAAGTTGATTCGATAGATCCTGGAGTTTGGGGTTCTGGAGATACTCTTAAAGACGTATTATCTAGGATCCTGGAGGAAGGAAATCCTGTTGAGCTTAAGTGGATTGAGGGACCTGAGGGTTGGAGAAGGGACTTTGATGGCATGATCACACAACCTTAAGAGTAGTTCTTCTTACCTATATAAATAAATAACAGGCCTCGTGCCTGTTATTTATTTTGTTGATTATTTGCATTTCTGCTTTCAGGCTGATCATTGTATAATAGCGTTAACACTCTAGAGACTATTTATGCCCGAAAATCTGCTTCAGCAGCCAGTCATTCAGATTGATAATGTTACCAAAACCTTTCCCGGTAAAGGCTGGTTTAAGCGTCGTGCGAAAGATGTCTTAGCTATCGACCAGGTCTCGTTTGATGTCGCCCACAACGAGATTTTTGGTATTATTGGTCCGAACGGCTCGGGCAAGACTACGCTGATCAAGATGATCACGTCTTTTATCTATCAGGATGCGGGGACGATTTGGGTGAATGGAAGAGATACATTGGAGGACTTCGAGGCACTCAAAGATCAACTCGGTTTTATCATTAGTGAAGAGAGATCTTTCTTCTTTCGCCTTTCGGGTCGGCAAAACTTAGAATACTACGGCATGCTCCAAAAGATTCCCAGAAAAGAGCTGCATAAGAAAATAGATGAACTACTTGAACGCCTAGAGCTTGCGCCCGCCGCCGATAAGCGCTATCAGGAATATTCGACCGGTATGCGCCGTAAGCTTGGCGTAGCACGCGGGCTTCTGGTCGAGCGTCCAATATACCTTTTAGATGAACCGACTACGGCGATTGACCCTGTTTCAACAGTTACAATCGAAAACCTTATCAGAGAGCTGCGCGATGCCGGACACACAATCTTGTTTTCTAGTCATGATATGCATCAGGTCGAGCGCTTAGCAGATCGTGTTGGTATTTTAAATAAAGGTCGCCTCATTGGGTTAGGTGAGCCCAGCGAGCTGATCAAGAGGATTCTTTCTCAGTACGACTATTTCATTATGGCCATGCTTGATCGGCCGATCACAAAAGACCTTATCCAACAAATTGGTCAGCTAGAAAATATCAAGCATATCGACAGTCCGGATGCTGAACATAAATCTCTGCGCGTAGTGACCAATAAGCCAAGTAGTGTCGTTGCGCCACTGATTCATATTTTAGGCAAGCAAGAAGACTTGAATGTCATAAACTTCGGCGTGCGTCAGCCAAGTCTAGAAGAAGCCTTTATTAAAATATCGGGAGTATAAACTCTATGTTAAAGCGATTCAAACAAGCATTCATGCACTGGTTTTACCGGCTTTGGGTTTATCTGAAGAGGTCTTTCATAATCACGGCATCTTATAAGACGCAGTTTGTTTTGTCTTTCGTAAATATCTTTCTATCATTCTTGTCTTTCTACTTTATAGCTACTTTCTTGGATACGGGCGATAATCCGTTTTTAGTTCAATATGGAGGAAGCTATATCCAGTTTATGGTGGTAGGTGTTATTTTTGCGAGTTTCCTATCTTTTGCCTTTTCTTTTATGATGTCGGCCGTGTCTGAGGGAGTAAGCAAGGGAACACTTGAATATCTATTGCTTTCAAAAGTCGGTTTGATCCAGATAACGATTATGACCAGTCTATGGAGCATGCTTTTCTTGGTGATCAACACAGCACTGACTCTGACTATCGTCAAGTTCATTTTAGGAGTGACATTTTTCTATAATATCTGGCTGATAGCACTTGTTTTGCTTTTGGCTATGTTTGCGATTACGGGGATCGGGATGATCTCGGCGGGTATTATCGTCGTGATTAAGAGCGGTGATCCGATTAGTTTTGTTTTCGGAGCTTTGACTGGCTTGCTTTCGGGAGTTGCTTTCCCAGTTGAGATCTTGCCGGCATTCTTACGCGAGATTGGTGAGATATTACCAAATACACATGCTCTGACGGCTTTGCGTGAGGTGATGATCAACAATGCTTCGCTATGGGATATCAAAGAGGAGCTAGCTTTCTTATTTATTTCTAGTGTGATCACTTTAGCGATCGGATATTTTGCTTTTATCTATGGCTTCCACCGAGCGCGCCAAAAAGGTACACTTGCATTACGTTAATACTGAATTTCAATGGCAATAAGATCACAAGAACAGAACAGTCAACTGCCGCCACAGCCTATGACGGAAGAAATACCAGCAGTGAGGCCTGATATGCCTAAGAGTGGCCAAAGATCAATGCAGATATTGATTGCCACTCTTAAGCGTCCTTGGTATATAGTTTTTTTGATTGCCATTTTATTGACAGCAGGAATCATGCTTTCGACTATGCCGCGTCCTACCCGGACTTTGTATGTGGATTCACGCGAGACAAGAGAGGAATTTGTCTTGACGGGCAGTGAAGACAAGCCTTTTAAGACTATTCAAGCGGCGATTGAGAAAGCAGTCGATGGTGATATCGTTCATATTCGTGCCGGAATGTATCAGGAAAATCTTTATGTGGACGGCGTGAATATTACAATTAAGGGTGAAGGTGTCGAGGAAACTACTATCGTTTCTGTGAATGCAAAACAAGAGGGAGAGGAAGAGGTAGCGGTGGCTCCGGAAGAGTCTGCAGAGACTTTAGGTCGTGGACCAGAAGCAGCTGAAAAAACTGCGCCTTATGAAAATAACGATGTTGTGTCTTACGTGAATGGAGCAACAGGCTTCATTCAGAACCTGTCTATAATTGGCGGGAGTGCTTTGAAAAGTTTTATTGCCGATGAGGAACGAACAGATGAAGAGTACGAAGAGATAGCGTTGCACGAAAGTGCAATTTCAGCTTGGGAAGCCTCACCTACTATTCGCAATGTTGTAATGTCAGGTGGAGCGGCTGGTGTCGAGGTGATTGACGGGTCTCCGGTAGTCGAAAATGTACAAATCACAAATACGCTGAATAGCGGCGTTTTGATTTTCCGTTCTCAAAATGTAGACGGTCCAGCAACGATCGTCCGCAATTCCATCATTTATAATACTGACACTTATGGCGTTTCGACTAATATCGAAGCGGCGGTTAGTCTGAGCTACAATGACATTTTCGGCAGTGGCATTGCTAATACGCACGGACCAGGCGACACTACTCTCGATGAAGGCGAGGGGGCATTATCAGTTAATCCTCTTTTTTCTCAGATGCAAGGTTATCGTTTGGATACAACGATTGAGGAGGACTCGCCAGTCGTTTCGCCATTGATTGATGTAGGCGATCCTGCTGAAGAATACAATGATGCTGACGGTACGCGTAACGACATTGGTGCTTTCGGTGGTCCTAATGCCTTCTTTGATAATACTAAACCCACTCAAGTAACAGACCTTACAGTCCTATCGTATGGTCGTGAAAGAGCAGTTTTGGCCTGGACAGCCTCTTCTGATGCAGAAACAATAGGCGCGATTGCCGGCTATGAAGTCAGGACGCTTTTATCAGCTATTAATGCTGACGATATAGATGATGCCTTCTTTGCTAGTGGCCCTCAAAATCTTGTAGTTCCTGGAGAGCAGCAGCTTTTGAAGTTGGCTGACCTCAAGTTTGACGAAAAAGATACAAGTGAAAGAGATTCAGACTTCGATGGCATTCAGGATTATTTTGAAAGCACAGTTTATGGTACGGATCCTCAGAAGAGAGATACAGATGAAGACGGCCGCAATGACAAAGAAGAGATAGAGGAGGGTAGTGATCCATTTTTTAAGGATGAAGAAGGCGATAAAGCCTTTGATTCTGACAAAGACGGTTTGCCGGATTGGAAAGAACAAAAAATATATCACACTAATCCGCGTCGAGAGGATACAGACGATGATGGTATGCCTGATCAGGTTGAAATAGATCAAGGAAGCGATCCAACCCAGTCTGGCACAGATGTTTTTGATACTGATAATGACGGCTTATCGGACTATTTAGAGCGTTCAGTTTACCGTACAGAGATTCTTGAGAGTGATACAGATAAAGACACGATTCCTGATAAAGAAGAAATAGAAAAAGGCAGCGATCCGATCCACTTAGGACGAACTTTTAGTGATACTGATGAAGATGGCCTGACCGATTATCAGGAGGCTGTAATTTACGGCACCGATCCGACCAAGATTGATACTGATGGAGACGGAGAAAGTGATCAGAAGGAAATTGATAGTGCGCGTGATCCTTTGACTGCAGATCAGGCAACGGTGGATTCAGATAATGATGGCTTGACGGATTATCAAGAAAGAATCGTTTACCATACTAATCCCAATAAGGCTGACACCGATGATGATGGTACAAACGATAAGGAAGAGCTCGATAACAAGCGCAACCCGTTGCATAAGGCGGGCAATGCGATCGATCTCGATGGCGACACGATCTCAGACTATCTAGAGCGCCATGTCTATCAGATCAACAGCGGTAGTCAGGATACTGACGCGGATGGAGTCGATGATGCGCGTGAAATCGAGCTGTGGCGTAATCCTAAAGAGGTAGATAATTCCCCGAATGATCCTGATGGAGACGGTTTGATTAATTATTATGAGAGCTTATATGGTACAAATTCTAATATTGCTGATACAGACGGTGACGGCACCAATGATTTCTTGGAAGTTAGAGAAGGAAGTGATCCGGGTGAGAGCGGAACGGATCCGGCCAAAGATACAGACGGAGATGGTTTAGCTGATTATATCGAGCGAAATCTTTTTAAGACTGATCCGAATAAAGCTGACACCGATGGAGACGGCACAAATGATAAGCAAGAAATAGAAGAGAGACGCCACCCTAATGTTGCTGTCGGCGAGGAAGGCGACACGGACACTGATGACGACAGCCTTTCTGATTATGAAGAGGTGATCGTTTATCGCACCAACTGCCAGCACTATGATACTGACCGTGATGGAATGAGCGACCTAGAGGAGATCAACAATCGTAGGGATCCGTTGATCTTGCACTTCTTCGTTGTGCGTGCAGTCGATTATGCCTTTAATCGTTCAGATGTTAGTAATCTTGTCTGGGTGATTACCTGGTAGTTTTCCTGAAATACTAGAAATAACAGTCTTCTCACAAGAGGGGCTGTTTTTATTTCAATATGTTAAGATAAATTCATGAAAATTTTAGGAATCGAAACATCTTGTGATGAAACAGCAGTAGCCGTCATTGAAGACAGCACAAAAATTCTGTCGAACGTTGTATCTTCGCAGATTGATTTACATAAAGAAACGGGGGGAGTTGTGCCAGAGGTTGCGGCGCGCGCACACACCGAGAAAATTATTCCAGTGGTCGAAAAAGCTCTGGATGAGGCCGGTATTGGATCGGCAGACCTAGACGCGATCGCGGTGACGCGTGGTCCTGGGCTAGTGACATCTTTGCTGGTCGGCGTGCAGACTGCGAAAGCGCTTGCTTATGCTTGGGAAAAACCATTGATAGCGATCAATCATATCGAAGGACATATTTATGCCACGCTTTTTGGTGTTGAAGATCAGGAAGGTGAGCAAAAAATAATAATGCGTGATCCAGATTCGCTCCCGGCCGTAATTTTGACTGTTTCAGGCGGACACACGGAGCTAGCTTTGATAAAAAATGCTGGAGACATCAAACGACTTGGCTCTACGATCGATGATGCGGCGGGGGAGGCTTTTGATAAAGTTGCCCAGCTTCTAGGTTTAGGTTATCCAGGCGGCCCGGCTATTTCACGAGCGGCAGAGGCCGGCGATCCTGGCAAGTTTGATTTTCCACGACCAAAATTAGACAGCGATGACTTTGATTTTAGTTTTTCTGGCTTGAAAACAGCCGTACTTTATAAAGTGCAGGAGTTGAGAAAAAATGATGAACTAAACGAGCAAACTATTTCTGATGTGGCCGCGTCTTTTCAAAAAGCAGTGATTGATGTGCTAGTTGGTAAAACAATCAGAGCGGCCGAAGAAAATAATGCAAAAACCATAATGCTGAGCGGAGGCGTAGCGGCTAATAAATCTTTGAGAGAAGAGCTAAAAGCTCAGACTACGGCAAAAAATATGAAATTTATAGTTCCGCCAATTGATTTCTGTACAGACAATGCGGTGATGATCGCGGCGGCGGCCTTTCCAAAATTAGAAAATGGAGATCTGGCGGATTGGAAGGTCTTGGGAGTTGATACGACGTTGACTTTAGTGGATTTGGGGAATTGACCCAAGGCGATTGGTGTGTTATTGTAAACTTACAATTTAATGAAGCGATTCATCTGGTCTAGTGTCTCCAGATAAGCTGCAGGAAGAAATCTTTTTGAAGAGAGTAGAACCTGCCGGGGTCCGCCCGTTATTGCGGTCAAAATAAAGTCCCTTCTTATGCAGAGGGGAGAAACTGAGGTGGTACCACGTTACACGCAGACGTCCTCGGTCCAGTTTTCTGGACGCGAGGATTTTTAATATCTTTTTAATGCTTATTTAAGACCTTTTTAATCGCAGAACCCTTATAATGCGTAGGGCGGGCGGTTGGGGGCCCACCTCCATAGGTTATCCATAAACAAATCATGACCAAACAATATCCAAAAGCATATATTCCAAAAGACCACGAGAATTCCATTTATGAAAAATGGGAAGCCAGTGGTGCTTTTCAGCCCGAGGTAAATCAGGCAAATACGGCAGGTAAATCCTTTACAATCGCGATGCCACCGCCGAATGTGACCGGCAATCTTCACATCGGTCATGTTTTAGGAACCGCTATCCAAGACACGCTCATCAGGTGGAAACGCATGCAAGGCTACCAAGCGCTTTATCTCCCGGGGACAGACCATGCCGGCATTGCTACGCAGGCAGTCGTTGAAAAGAAAATCCAAAGCGAGGAAAATAAATCTCGCCACGATCTTGGTCGTGATGAGTTCATTAAAAGAGTCTGGGAATACAAAAAAGAAACCCATGACAATATTACAAACCAGATTCGGAAAATCGGCGCCTCTTGCGATTGGACGCGCGAGCGTTTCACTCTCGACGAAGGATTATCACGTGCCGTCAACACAGCCTTTAAAAAACTCTACGACGACGGACTGATCTACCGCGGTTATCGTATTGTCAATTGGTGTCCGCGTTGTTCGACAGGACTTTCGGACTTAGAGGTCGAGCACAAGCAAGCAGAAGGTTTACTCTATTATTTACGTTATTCCATTAAGGGCAGCAAAGAACAAATCGTAGTCGCCACGACGCGTCCAGAGACAATGCTTGGTGATATGGCAGTAGCTGTTCATCCAGACGACGAGCGCTACACCAAACTTATCGGCCAAACAGCAATTTTGCCGCTAGTCGAGCGGGAAATTCCCATCATTGCAGATTCAGGAGTCGATCCAGGATTTGGAACTGGCGCAGTCAAGGTTACGCCAGCCCATGATCCCCTTGATTATGATATTTCAGAACGCCACGACCTTGAAAAACTAAATGTCATTGATGAAGACGGAAAAATAACAGAAGACGGGGGAGAATATGCTGGTCTTCCAGTCAAAGAAGCGCGCGAAAAGATCGTCGCAGACTTAGAAAAACAAAACTTAATAGAAAAAACTGAAGGACACAAAAATGCAATTTCTACCTGTAGTCGTTGTGAGACAGATTTGCAGCCTCTCATTTCTCGCCAGTGGTTTGTGCGTATAGAAAAGCTTGCCAAGCGTGCTCTAGCAGTAGTCGAAGATCAAGACATTAAGATTATCCCCGATCGTTTCAAAAAAACATATCAGCAATGGATGGAGAACATTCATGACTGGAATATTTCTCGCCAACTCTGGTGGGGTCACCGCATTCCTGTCTATTATTGTGAAGATTGTTATGATGCGGCGACTGAAGACACGAAGGGCCTGATAATTTCAGTTGAAAATCCAACGACATGTCCCACTTGCCAAGGAAATAAAATTCACCAAGAGGAAGATACTCTCGACACCTGGTTTTCTTCCGGTCTTTGGACTTTCTCGACATTGGGCTGGCCGGAGCAAACAGAGGATCTCAAAAAATTCCATCCTACCCAGGTTATGGAGACTGGTTACGACATTTTGTTCTTCTGGGTTGCGCGCATGATCATGATGACACTCTATCTGACCGACCAAATTCCTTTCGAGCATATTTACCTGCACGGACTCGTCTTAGACGAGCATGGCAAGAAAATGAGCAAATCTAAAGGAAACGTGATCGACCCACTCGATCTAATCGATAAATTCGGCACAGACGCTGTACGCTTAGCTCTCACGCTTGATACCCAGCCAGGGCAAAATATACGCCTTTCAGAGCAAAAAATAGCCAAATACCGCAATTTTGCCAATAAGCTCTGGAACATCGCACGCTACATCCTGACGCAAACCGATGAGCCAGACGATAAGCTTAATAAACGTAATCTGACCACAAGCGATCGCTGGATCTTGGCGCGCATGACTGAAATGCAGAAACAGTTTACCGCTCACCTTACTAACTATCGTTTCTCTCTTGCCGGTCAAATACTTTATAGTTTTGTGTGGAGCGAATTTGCAGACTGGTATCTTGAGATGACGAAGATTGAAAAAGGTCCTGAACAGCCAAAAGTTCTGCGCCTTATTCTTGAAAATATTCTAAAATTATCTCATCCGTTCATGCCGTTTGTCACGGAAGCAATCTGGCAGCAATGGGAAAAGCCGGATCTTCTGATCAAGGCGGCGTGGCCGACGGAACAAGTGTACAGCGGAAGCAAATTTAAGACAGCTGAAAATAATATTCAAAAGATCATCTCAGAAATATCTAGTCTGCGCGACTTATCGACTCTTCAAGACGGTAAAAAAGTAAAAGTAACCCTAACTGGAGATAAAAACATCATTGAAGTAGCCGAAAGTCTGTTGGAGGGTCTTGCGCCAGTCGAAGTCATTGCAACTAGAACTAAAGCAACAAATCTGAAAGTTAAGGCAGAGATTTCCGCAGATGCAAAAAAGAAAATTAAGAAAGAAGCGACGGAGCTTGCAGGCTACATCAAGAAGCTGGAGAAAAAACTGCTCGATAAAAAGTTCGTCAATAATGCACCTCTCGAAATAGCTACTCAGGAACAAGAGCGCTTGAGAGATTTACGAGAAAAACACGCAAATCTAAAACAACGACTTAAATAATAACAATATGAGAATTCAAGAACTGCGCACAGGCGCGA
>JBHPHK010000005.1:0-61024 GCA_042569365.1 Patescibacteria group bacterium
CCGTACTCACTGTCCATTATTTTTGTATATAAATCTTTGAAACGCAATACTTTATTGTCCGCATCAAATATATTTACAGCATTATCTGCCAATTTCTTGATTCGATCTATCACGTGCTGGTTGTTTGTCCAGGCGCTGTTTAATTCCTTATCTTCAGCGATCGGCTCAAATTCCGGCAGTACAGTCAGAATTAAACGCAATGAATTCTGAGCAACGCTCGATGTCTGTTGTGAACCCAAAAGCTCATCCAATAGTTTTTCTTCCAAAATCGCCTCTCCGTGCTCTAAAATAATATTTGTTAATAGCTTTTGAACGGGTCCAAAAATTTCGCCTTCAGCTTGTCCGCTTAGGCTTTTTCTTGCCTGCGATTCAATTTGACGTACTCGTTCACGTGTAATTTGGTATTGTTCACCCAGTTTTTCTAGTGTCTCTGGCGTCTTACCATCCAGTCCATAGCGCTTTACAACGATATGCCTGGCGCGCTCTGGAAACTGCTCCAAAACATCAAAAATAACCTTTCCGGGATCGAAAGATGCTAGGCTTTCCTCTTTTTTGGTAGCCATAACCTCCTCGAGGATACTGCCTGAAAAGCTAGATTTATCGCTATTGGCGTTTTCCTCGGTTATATTAGGATTTATTGTGTTATCATCCATAATCATACTTACAATATCACAAACTCATTCACATGTCAAGAAGATTGAATGATCATAGTTTACCACTATTCAATTGTTCTGTCAACTTACCTACCCTATAGATTTTCGTTTGGCACGCCATTTTTCCCAGGCCACCAATAAAGGACTGGCAAAGAATATTGATGAATATGTACCAACAAGCACACCTACTAATAATGCGGCAATGAAATCTCTAATTGTTCCTCCGCCAAAGATGAGAATAGCAACCAATACCAAGCCCGTGGTTATGGAAGTGTTTAGTGAACGAGTTATTGTCTGGCGAATACTTTTTTCGACAATTGTGCCGAATGATTCGCTCTTTTGCTTGCTTAGATTTTCTCGGACACGATCAAAAACTACGATCGTATCATTAACCGAATAGCCTAAGACTGTTAGCAGGGCAACTATAAACAAACTACCAACCTCTGCTCCAAACCAGACGCCGAATAGCACATATAATCCTGACATAATGATTACATCGTGTAAGAGCGTAGCAATCGCCACGACTCCGTACTTCCAAGATTGAATTGGCGCGGACACTTTTCTAAAGGCGTATGCTATGTAAGCCACAATAGCAACTAGAACAATAATCATCGCGTAGATGGCTTTCTGTCTGAGCTCTTCACCTATCGTTGGGCCCACAGATTCAAATCTCTCTAGCTCTGCGCTTCCATAAGTCTTGCGTAATTTTTGAACGATCTGCTCCTGTGTTTCATTTCCGATCTCTGCGACGCGTATAATTACGGTTGATTGGCTGGTTGGCTGTATGAGTACTGATCCAAGCTCAAGATCACTTAAGGCCTCCTCGACATCTGCGCCAGTTTCTATTTCCTGTTCCAGTTTTACTTCTATTATTGAACCTCCGACAAAATCGATTCCCATTCTTAGGCGCACAAAAATTAAAAGCACGATACTAGCCAGGATCATTGTGCCTGACAACACAAACCACCATTTTCTATTTTTTACGATGCTGTATTTCATTTGTTGTCGGTTACTTTCTTAATTTGCCAGCCCAAAAGCCAAGAATGGCGCTCACTCCATCTACCCACAAAGACTCGCAACAAGTTGCGCGTAATTATAATCGCGGAGAACATGGAAACGATAACACCTAAGGCCAATGTAATCGCAAAGCCTTTCATAACGCTGGTTGTAAAGATAAACAAAATAAGTGTCGTGATCAGTGTTGATATGTTTGCGTCTCTAATAGGCGCCCAGGCGCGTTTAAAGCCCTCTTCAATGGCTGTCTTGATAGACCGTCCGAGTTTAAGTTCTTCCCTGATGCGTTCAAAGATAAGCACGTTTGCATCCACGGCCAAACCAATCGACAAGATAAAGCCGGCCGCTCCGGCCAGCGTGAGTGTAATACCTAGTATCTTAAATAATGCAATTGTGATACTTGCATACAGCGCCAAAGCTATAACAGACAATAAACCAGGTAGCCTATATAGCACGATCATAAATAGCGCGACTGCAATAAGACCAAGCAAGCCCGCAAACAAACTGGCCTGTACTGATTGAGCACCAAGTGTAGCACCTACTGTATGCTGACTGATTGCCTTGATAGGCACAGGTAAGGCACCGGCATTAAGGCGCTGTTTAAGTTCACGCGCCTCTTCTAGAGTAAAATTACCTGAGATGACAGCCTCTCCGTTAGTGATAGACTGTTGCACAACCGGCGCACTAATAATAGATCCATCAAGATAGATTGCGACCTGCTTGCCGATATTATTTTTTGTGATTTCTGCGAAAAGATCTTTGCCTTCTGAGTTAAACTTCAAAGATACGGAAGGGGTCAGAGCGCCTTGCTGTTGTGAAACATCTGCGCGTACAAGATGCGATCCATTAAGTTTAGTTGCTACAAAGTTCATCTCCAGAGGAACATCAAGCTCGGCGGGAATTGCCTCGCCCTCGGTTCTAAATTCTAACAAAGGTGTCTGGCCAATAAGATCCATCGCCGCCTGCACATCTGAGATTCCTGGAAGTTCAACTAATAGTCTGTTCTCCCCTTGGATCTGAACTATCGACTCTCCTACTCCATTCGGGTCAATGCGACGCGCTATCACATCACGCACGCCCTGAAGAGCATCCTCCAACTCGGTCTCGTTCTGGTCTGCGAGCTGGTCAAGGTCGGCTTCATAAACTAACTGAGCACCACCTTGCAAGTCTAAACCAAGATTAATATTAAAGTCTGATGTCCACGAGCCTAGTTTAAGATCAGGCATTCCAGGCAAGGCCACAAACAAAGCAACCGCTGCAAGAACGATCAAGAGAAAAAGTTGTGTAATTATTCTTCGTTTAAACGACATTTAAGCTTTGTATTTGCGTATTAATTTTGGTATCTCGTGTGTTCGAATGGGACGAACTTCCTCATTAAGCGGTTTTGTAAATAAAGCAAAAGTTTTCATCTGAATCGCCCTTAAGCCTCCGTGCACAGCACATCTAGTCAGTAAATTGGGAGAATAGCCTGCTGTTATTGTGATAATGACATTTGCGACGCTAGGAGCCTGCATTGCCATATGAGCCTGATATATAGCATCAGGATAATTTGTTTTAACTGTTAAAGCAAGAGACTCAGCAAAACTAATAGGTCGTCCGACCGCTTCATGTGCTATTTTATCATATTTGTAACCAAATAGGTCGTTTCCTCTGGTTGGTTTATAGAGTAATTTATCTCCTTCTTCCTTGATTACAGCCGACCCGTATCTGCTCTCTATATATGTATGCTCCTCATCACCCGCCATCGCAAATTCTGTTTCTGGATGCTGCCCAATGAAATCAAGCAAATTCCAGGGACCCTGCTTAGTAGGCCAATTTCTGAGCTCATCGATTGTCGGCTTGTAAGACCAAGATTTCTTAGGATACTTCAGGAACAGCTGGATCATACCGCCTCCATCTAAATAGACACGACTATTGCTGGCGTTAATACCTTTGTATCTCATCATTTCGACTAACGTGGATCGCCCCCATTTGGCCGGCTCCATTCCATGATCCGTCACCAAGACAATGTTCGTGTCGTCATCAATTTCTTCTGTGAATTTAGCAAGAAATTTATCGATCTGCTTTAAGGATTTAATAAAGGCCTGTGGTTTTTTATGAATATGTTGGTAGGCATCCGTATCGTGCAGCCAAGTCGTGATCAGATCTCTACCCTCTTTATATTGCTGGCGAGTTTGCCAGAGCGCATACGCGTTATTGATCCAGGGAACTCCCATCCACCCCAGTAATCCAAAAGGATTGCGGATATAACTTGCTTCGTATTTTCCTACGGGTTCTGCTACGGAAACAGGATCTGCAAACTCGCTATAGATGGTCTTAAGCTTCTTAAGTTTTTTTGGAAAAAGACGATAGTTCTTAAGGTAGTTTTCATGCTCTTGATTGATGCGATCAAACTGATTATGTCCTGTAAAATCTATGTCGGAAGGATGCTTATCTAGATAAAACGGCACGTGCGACGGACCTGTTAGCGACGGAAAGCTTGTTATGCAGTCTTTAAAATATGTGCCCTCGTTCTTGAGCTTAGCAATTATCGGCAACTCCCCTTCTGACATCAATCTCTCCATTTCATCTGCTGGAACGCCGTCAATCAGCATAATTATAAATCGTTTGTATTTCATGTTATATCTTTTGCAGTCGCATTATCGAATAGTCCTCGAAATATTACTCTCCGCAGCATTTTTTAGATTTCTTTCCGGAGCCACAAGGACAAGGATCATTGCGACCTACCTTTGTGCTTTTAAGGCTTTTTTTCTTGCCATCCGCTTTCTCGCGACCAGCTTGCTCAGCGTATTTACGGCCTCTTTCTAAGACGGTTTTTTGGTTTTTAGCCGCTAGTGTAACCTTGAAAATTCCATAAACAACTTGATTCCTGATTTCATCAAGCAGTTGATTGAAGAGACGATAACTTTCTTTCTTGTATTCAACAAGTGGATCTCTCTGACCATAACCTCGCAGCCGCACGCTCTCACGAAGACGATCCATAGCATCTAGATGTTCTACCCAGATATTGTCAATCCCTTTTAGGAGTACGACGCGTTCAACTTGGCGACAAACCTGCGGCGTTAGTTGAATCTCTCGTTGGTCATAAGCGGCATGCAGCGCATCATTGATAAACTGAATGAGCTTATCGCGCCTGACCGCTTCGCTACCAGACTGATCATCTGCAATCTTTTCTATACCCTCTTTGACTTCGGGAGGCGGTGTTGTAAAAATAGTGGCCAACGTCTCGATAATTTCTTCAACGTTCCACTCTGGCCCATTGCTGGTATGCGTCAATACTACCTGCTCGATCTCATCGTCGATAAGTTCTAAGAGCTGTTCGCGCAGACTTACTAATTCTTCATCTTTATATTTTCTGTCTTCTTCAGGCACTCCTTCGATCTCTTCGCGCGTCTTCTCCCATGCTTTTAGAATGTCTCGGCGTCGTTTATATATAATCTCACGCTGTTTATTAATAACGTCATCGAATTCCACCAAGTGCTTACGGACATCAAAGTTGTTACCCTCAACTTTCTTCTGCGCGGACTCAAGTGCGCGACTGATCATCCTGTTTTCGATCGGCTGGTCTTCTGGCAACCCCAGGCGTTGCATAATTGTCTGTACGCGTGAAGATCCGAAAATCCTCATCAAATCGTCTTCTAATGATACGTAAAATTGGGAAGAACCAGCATCTCCCTGGCGTCCTGAGCGTCCACGAAGCTGGTTATCGATACGGCGCGACTCATGCCTTTCTGTACCAAGCACATGCAAGCCCCCAACCTCGACAACGCCCTCTCCCAACTTAATGTCGGTACCGCGACCAGCCATGTTTGTCGATATTGTTACTGCACCTTTTTGGCCAGCATTAGCCACAATCGTTGCTTCACGCTCATGGTTTTTTGCGTTTAGAATCTCATGCGGAACACCATCGCGCACCAATAGCTCGGATAATACTTCTGACTTCTCAATCGCAATCGTACCTACCAAGACAGGTTGACCCTTTTCATGTCTTGCTTTAATTTCGGCAACCACCGCATTAAACTTACCCTCCTCTGTTGAATAGATACGATCTGCCAGGTCATTGCGAACCATTGGCTTGTTGGTTGGGATAACGTCTACCTCAAGGCCATAAATTTTAGCAAACTCCTCCACTTCAGTCGCGGCTGTACCGGTCATACCGGAAAGTTTTTCATACAGGCGGAAATAATTCTGGAATGTAATTGTGGCCAATGTTCTGTTCTCCCGCTGCACCTCAACATTTTCCTTCGCTTCAATCGCTTGATGAAGTCCTTCAGAATAACGGCGACCCGGCATCAAACGTCCTGTGAATTGGTCAACAATCATAACCTCTCCGTCTTTGACAACATAGTCTTTGTCGCGCTGGAAAAGCGCATGCGCACGTAGCGCCTGTTCGATATGATGAATCAATGATACGCCCGATGCATCTGCATACATGTTCGGACGATTTAGTTTCTCTTCAACAAATGAGATTCCTTCCTGCGTCAATGCCGAGGCACGCATTTTCTCATCTTTATTGTAGTGCACATTTTCCTGCATTGATTTTGCAATCTGCGCAAATTGTTTGTACTGATCCGTTCCCTCCTCTGCTGGCGCAGAGATAATCAACGGAGTACGGGCTTCGTCGATCAAAATACTGTCCACCTCGTCGACGATCGCAAAATTATGTCCGCGCTGCACGACCTGACGTAAGTCTCCGGCCATATTGTCGCGCAAATAATCAAAACCAAACTCATTGTTCGTGCCGTATGTAATATCTGCTTCGTAGGCTTCTTGTTTTTCTTGAGGGGTCTGACCATGGCACGTAACACCAACCGTCAAACCAAGAAATTCATAAACTGGACTCATCCATTCAGCATCACGCGACGCAAGATATTCGTTAACTGTTACGACATGTACACCGCGTCCCGTAAATGCATTTAAGACAACTGGCATCGTAGCCACTAAAGTCTTACCTTCACCAGTTTTCATTTCGGCGATTTTGCCCTCGTTTAAGACTAGTCCGCCAATAACCTGCACATCAAAAGGCCTAAGGCTAATGGTTCTCTTGGCAACTTCCCGCACCAGCGCATAAGTCTCCTTGATGAATGGTTTTAGATCATCCGGCTTTTGTTGTATCTTATTTTTTAGCTTCTCTGCTTTCTTTTTAAGATCGTCATCGCTAGCCTTTTCAAATTCTGCAGCAAAATCATTAATCTTATTTAACAAAGGCGTGTACTGTTTTAATACACGCGCTGAACTTCTTTCATCTGTCTTCTTAAATAGAGCCATTAATATTATTTAACTATAATCCTCTTCATTCCCGATGCCCATGTCATCTTCAGAATCGCGTCGACTTTTTGGATAAAGCACTCGAGCAAAACGCGGGAATAAACGATCCTTTTCCCTTTTTCTCCGCGATCGAAATTTTTCGTTATATTTCCTTGCCTGCCGTTCTAGCTTTTCCATAACCAAGTCAATCGACTCATGCATCTCACTACCTTGATGTGCTGCATACAAAACTTTCTTGGGAACCTTAATTAAGACTTCTGCTCGCTCGACCGGACCTTTTCTATGATGCTTGTCAGTTGATAGCTCAACACGCACCAGAACTATATTTTCTAGTAGTTTGTCGAGTTTCTCAACCTTTTCGTTAATATATGTTTTGAGGCTTTCGCTCGAATCTAAATTCGTAAATTGGATTTTGACTTGCATAAATATTAAATAGAATGCTTATTCACAGCTCCGCTCATTATAACTCAACAGACTTGATATTTCAAGTTAATTGGACCAATCCATGATTTGCACTTCTGGCTCGAGATTTATCCCTATCTTTTCCTGAACGATGCTTTGGATTTTCTCCATCAAACACACAAAATCCTTTGATTTTGCGTTATTTTCTATATTTACTAGTATATTCGCATGCTCATCTGAAACCTGCGCAGAGCCGCATTTTAGGCCTTTTAGGCCCAGTTTATCGATGATTAGGCCTGTTGGAACACTATCTTGCGCCTTATCGCCGATCAAATCCTCAATTGCCGCTATTCGTGCCTGATCTAGTGTGTGCAAATCAATATTCTTGAAAAATGATCCTGTATTTGGCTGACGTGGAAATTTGGCATTGCGCTTCGATATTATTTCATTTTGGTCCTTTTTTATTTGGTCTGCATTGCCAGGCGTTAGTTGCATCCGAACATTTGCAATGATCAGCTGCGGACTCTTCTTGAAAATACTTTCGCGATACGCAAATTTGCATTCAGGATTCTGATAAGTTGTTGTTTGTGTCGGATCTTTCGTATCCAAAACATCTACCTCAGTCATCACATCTTTTGTTTCTCCGTCATAACAACCCGCATTCCCCCTAACGGCTCCGCCCACTGTTCCGGGCAAACCATAAGCCCACTCAAGCCCTGACAAGCTATTTTCTGCCGCGTAGCGCGCCAAAGCTGTCATGGGATAACCAGCGAATACCTCTAGGATTACGCTCTTCTTGTTTCTTTTTATGATGCTCGGTTCTCCCCCACTAATTTTTATAACTAATCCTTTATATACTCCGTCTGCAAAAATAAGATTACTTGCCTGGCCGACTATGACCGTTGGCCATTTCTTTTCTTTAGCAAGAACCATTGCGTCCTGGAGCTGATCAAAATTATTTGCTACACAAAACTGCTCAGCAGTGCCACCGACCTTTAGGTAAGAATGCTCTGCCAAATCTATATTTTTTTGGATCTCAATGTCGTCTGACATATTATTTTAGTTCCTCTAATATTTCGTAAACATCTCCTGCCCCTATCGTTGCCAATACAACTTTGTCTGGTAGATCTTTCTTTAGAAACTTTTTTGTATCTATTAGGCTACCCGAGTACATAACGTCTGGATGATGCTCTGCAATAGCCTCCGCCAGATCTTTTGATCCAATATCTGTTTTGTCTCCACGGGCAGATGCAAAGATGTCTGCTATCAATACCTTATCAGCATCATTAAACGCTTCAGCAAATTCTCCCAGCAAGCTATTTGTGCGACTAGCGGTATGTGGCTGAAAGACTGCCCAGATTTTATATTTTGGATAGCGTACCTTAACCGCTTTTAGAAATGCCTTGATAGCTGTGGGATGATGAGCATAGTCGTCTATAAAAATACGCCTGCCAGACTTCGATACATCAAAGCGTCTTTGTGCACCCTGAAAGCTTTTGAGTACTTTCTTGATGATCGGCCAGCCAACTTTTAGATTTCGCGCTACCGCAATCGCAGCCAGTGCATTGGCTATATTGTATTCGCCCGGAAGCCAAAGCTTGAACGTTCCGATATTTTTACCTTTATGATTAATTGTAAATTGCGAACCCGTCTTTGTTTGTTTGATAAGTTCATAATTCCAGTCATTGTCTGTTGAGTCGCCGTAAGTTTCTACTCTAATACCATGCGGCAGATCTTCGAGCAGTTTCTTAACGCGCAGATCATCTCCTGCCGCTATCAAGATCCCCTTGTCTTCTGGAAGCTTTTCGATATATTTTTTAAACGCATGCTCTATGTCTGTAATGTCCTTGAAGAAATCGGGATGATCAAACTCTATCCCTGTTAGAACAGCTATCTGATAATCAAGGTCTAAAAACTTTGAGATTGGCCGCCAAGCGGCTGCACGATACTCATCTGCTTCTACTACAAATACTTTTCCCTTTCCCGCATGAGCATTACCATCAAGACCGTCGACAGTTCCAGTTCCGATCAGATATGATGGGTCGCGTCTGGCCTCTTTAAGAATGCGCGCAATAATGGCTGTGGTTGTGGTTTTGCCGTGACTGCCTGAGATTGCAACTCCAAGCTTAGTTGACATGAGTTCTCCCAAAAACTCTGAGTATGTTTTTATTTTTATTTTTTGTTTTTCTGCGGCTAAGTATTCTGGGTGGTCCTGGGGCCATGCGCCACCAATGACAACCAGATCTAAATCAGCTTTAATATTTGCTACATCAAAATCAGCAACCCGAATCCCAGCCTGTTGCAGCGTCTTATCTGTAATATATTTGTCAGAACGATCTGAGCCTGTTACTTGCCACCCGCGTTGCTTAGCAATAATTGCCAAGGCACTCATCCCGACGCCTTTAATTCCGATGAAGTGTACTTTCGACATTTTCTGCTTGTTTTATGTCTTTTGAATTTAATAATTCCTTAATATATGGAATTGCCGTTCGCGCTGCTCGTGCGCCCTCTTCTTCGCTTTCTGACGCTGATGTAAAGTCTAGCCTTTCAACACCTAATATATTTGGCTGGATTAGAATATCTGTATCTCTAGTATAACCCTGATTACGCTTTGCTTTAAGCGTCTTGATCGTCATGCTCGTAACCGACCCAATGCAGCATCGTATGGTTCGTTGTTGGTCGCGAATACCCAAAGCCTCCAAGGCATATCTTAAAGGCCATGTAAAATTATCACGTGCTAGTCCGTACGTCCAAGTATTTATTTTTTTACGTGCGAAGAACGGCAATCTTTTCATCCAGAAATTTTGGTAGAGACGGTGATATTTTTGGAGGTTGAGAAGGCCTGGCGAATGGTCGCGAGCCGACTCAACGCTCACGACAATCTTGGCGCCTCTTTGGCGCGCCACTTCATCCGGCAACAAATCGACAATGCCACCATCTGCTAATAGTTTTCCCTTCCTGACAACTGGAGGGTAGAGGCCCGGAAATGCCATTGTTGCCTGCACACCCTCTGCAATATCGCCGCTGTCGATCACTACTCTTTCGCCGGTCCCTAGGTCTGTCGCGACAAAAGCCAGCTTAGTATCAACATCTTCAAAACGCAGACCCTTCGTGTATCCCAACAACTCTTTATAGTGCACGTCCGCATCGACTAGACCGCGATCCCATCCGCCCAATGCTAATAACTTGAGAAATTTCGTTCTTGGTTGTTTGTAAAAATCTTCCCTAAACTTGTCGAGCGTGCCGCAGGCATAAGCGGCCGCCACGATCGCGCCTGTACTAGTGGCAACGATTTCATCAGGATTGATACCCGCGTAATTAAGCTCGCGAATAACACCCGCGTGTGCTATCGAACGCGCGGCCCCCCCGCTGATGACTAATGTTAATTTTTTAAGACTGGTCATGCGCTGTTTATTTGTCCTACCTCCCAAAGCTTCTTCGCGATGAGATTTGCTGCTTCTGGCTGATAAAGATTCGCGATATTATTCTTAAGCTCGTCTCTCAATTCCTGACTACTCATAACCTCATTGATCTTTTGTAGAAAAAAACGAGGAATAAGATTTTCCTGCTCTAATACTATCGCCGCTTTACGAGTACCATAAACCAATGCATTCTGTCTTTGATGATCGCGCGCTGCTGTTGGCAGAGGAATAATGATCGCCGGGATCTGCCATGCAGATATTTCCGAGAGGGTGTTTGCTGATGCTCTTGATATAATCGCACTAGCCGATGCATACGCATCCGCCATTTGCTTATCAATAAATGGATAGGCACGATAGCCAGTCTCGTAATATTGCTGCCCAAGCTCTGTAAATTGAGCAATATTCTTCTCGCCCACTTGATGAATGACTTGTGTAAATTCCAATATATTTGGCAGGATCGCAGCGATAGCATCGTTTAAGGCTTGCGCACCTTGACTTCCTCCCGTTATGAAAAGAACAGGCTTATCTGCGCTAAGGCCGAACTCCTGCAAGCCACGTTCACGATTCCCGTCGTAGATCTCAGGTCTTAAAGGATTGCCCGTTATAAATATTCTCTCTTGTTCAGTTGCAGTAAAATATGGCTTAGCTTCGTCGTAAGCTACCGCAATAGCTGCCGCACGGCCAGCTAAACGTTGATTAGCTGCTCCCGGAACAGAATCTGACTCATGGATTACAAGCGGCACACCGCGCAGATTCGCTGCCAACCCGACAGGATAACTCACATATCCTCCCTTTCCGAACACTACATCTGGCTTGAACCCGCCTATTTTAAACCAGGCACTCATAACCCCAAAAGGCGCACGGATTAAGTCAACAATATTTCGCAATGAAAAATAGCGGCGCACTTTACCCGCAGGAATTGTTTTAAAGGAAATATTATTGTTCTTAGCGAATTTTTCTTCCAAGCTTTTTTTCTGCCCCAGCCATAAAATTTCAGCCTGAGGATCCATCGCCTGAAAAGCCTTAATGACAGCTACGATTGGTGTGACATGTCCGCCAGTTCCGCCACCGGCTACTAATAAACGCATAGTGTTAGGTAATTATTCATCGTCAATGGAATGAGTTTCTATTTTAACATTTCTTTTCCTCGGAATACTACTCCTTACATTGCCCCACATTTTCTCCATTTTAGATGCTTTATTGCGCACCGGGGCCTGGACAGTGTACCGCGATATATTAAACAGAATAGCCGCACTAACCAAGGCAATTACCAGAGCAGATCCACCATAACTTACAAACGGCAGAGGAATACCGGTGAGCGGCATCAGTGAAGTGATGCCCGCAATATTTATGAAAGCCTGTGCAATTAGCCAAGTCGTGATACCGACCGCGACAAAGCGCCCGAAATTGTCCGGCGCGGACTTGGCAATCTTATACCCCTTGTATGCTAAAAATATAAAAAGTAGGATTAATAAAATCGATCTAATAAATCCGAGCTCCTCTGCAATCACTGCAAAAATCGAGTCACCCGCTACCTCCGGCAGGAAATTGAACTTTTGCCTGGAGTGACCAAGACCCATGCCGAGTAGTCCTCCAGATCCGATAGCAAGCAGGGCCTGGTTAATCTGAAAACCAATTCCTTGAGGGTCAAGCTCAGGATTCAAGAAAACAGCAAAACGCGCCAATCTAAAAGGCGCAAGTTTGATCGCCAGGAAGAGAAATCCAATCCCCCCGGTACCTATAATGGCTAGGTGTGAATATTTTGCACCAGCGACAAAGTACATCGTGATGGCCGCCATCAAGATTACGAGCAGCGTTCCCAGATCAGGCTGCAACAATATTAAAGCCGCAACAACGATCACTGACGCGATAAACGGTATAAACCCAGTAGAAAAACCTTTGACTTCTTGTCCACGACTATCAAGCCATGCCGCCAGGTAAAGTACAAATGTCAACTTAGCTAGCTCCGCAGGCTGGAAGAATAAAGGCCCCACGCTTATCCAACGCGCCGCACCACCTGATGAAAAGCCAATTCCTGGTATGAAAACTGCAATCAATAGCACTAGCGTGATCACTAGCATCCACGGAGCGATCTTTTTCCAGAATCGATAGTTTATCCTAGTGACTAACGCAAATAGTATTACTCCGATTAAGACCCCGTTGATGAGCTGGCTCTTCAAGAAATAATAATTAGTAGGATCACCATCCATCAGCCCTTCCGCGATCAAGCGGGAAGTCAAGTCGTAGCTCATCACAGAGCTTGCCGAAGCAACAGCTACAAGTCCAAATATTACCAATAAAAATATAACTATCAGCAGGCTGTAGTCAGGCTTGTGCGTGTTAGTGCTGCCCGCTCTCGCTAGGCGCCACCATTTATTTTGTTTGCTTTTACGCGTCTTTATCACAATAATTCTACTTATCGAAAATATTCCTTAAGGCACAGTTAAAATAGCCCTTAACCCATCTTTATTTACTATAAAATACCCTATTTAAGGCGAAAATGCAACTTGACACTATCCCCCATACATCATATGCTGAGCTCTTATAGCCTCGGCTATAATATCTTTCTTGCACTATTAACAATTAAATCTCAAACGGAGGACGTATGTTAGCAAAAGATCGCATCATTGTCGCTCTCGATTTCTCAGATTGGGACACGGCAAAAAACATGGTAGATGAACTGGCTCCACACGTTGGTTACTTCAAGTTCGGCTTGGAAGCCATTACGGCACCGACTATCAAAACCCCCAAAGTCATAGACCATATTCACGAAAGAGGTGGAAAAGTATTCTATGACGGAAAGTTCAACGACATTCCGAACACTGTCGGACAGTCTGTGAAGAATATCGTTTCCATGGGCGTTGAAATGTTCAACGTACACGCTTCTTGTGGCATCAAGGCCATGCGAGCAGTAGCAGAACATAAGGGCACTGCTATCGCTTTGGCGGTATCTGTCCTGACATCGCTCGAGGAAAACAACGCTCACTTGATCTACGGCAAACCTTCCAAGGCTGCTGTACTCCAGTTTGCGCGGGAGGCAGCCTTAGGCAAAATGGACGGAATCATTTGTTCACCCCTGGAATTGAAGATTCTCTCGGAAAATCCTGAACTTGATCATCTTCTTAGGGTCACGCCGGGTATTCGCCCAGCGGGATCCAGCAAAGACGATCAAGCTCGTATCACCACACCCGGTCAAGCAGTGGGAAATGGCGCTACTTACTTGGTAATTGGCCGCCCGATCACCAAAACTACCAGTCCCAGAATAGCAGCTACGAGAATCGCCACCGAAATCGAAACCGCCCTGCAATCCATAAAGGAGGCGTAAATGAACAGACTGTCACCAAGTGTGATCCGTGCGATATTTGAAAACGCCAAGGCGATTATCCCAAAGGATCACTTCGTCTATAAATCTGGTAAGCACGGACCAGCCTATGTCAACAAAGACGCCATCTACCCAGACACCAATAACGTTGCTCGGCTTTGCGGAGAAATTGCCGTAAGGACACATGACCTCGCCGTTGATGTGGTAGTTGCTCCCGCCATTGGGGGTGTAATTCTCTCACAATGGACAGCTCAGCAACTTTATACCATCTACAATAGGCCTGTCTTTAAAGTCGAGCCTGACTTCTTCGATGTCAAGCACGTCTTTTCAGTCTACGCTGAGAAAGACCCCGCTAATGAAGATGTCATGGTCATCAAACGCGGCTACAACAAGTTCTTGCCAGGCAAAAACGTGCTCGTAGTCGAGGACATCCTGAACACAGGCGGCTCAGCAGCAAAGACAGTCCAGGCAGTCAGAGACTGTAGCGGCAAAGTCGTTGCGGTCGCCGCACTTTGCAACCGAGGCGGAGTTACCGCAGAAGATCTGGGTGGTGATCTCAAACTCTTCAGCCTCATGGACGTTCAGATGGACATGTATGAGGCCGACGAGTGTCCGCTCTGCAAAGAAGGCGTTCCGATCAATGCCGAGCTCGGTCACGGTCGCGAATTTCTCGCCGCCCTCGAAAAGCAAAACAAAACCTAAACCCTTTCACAAAAAACGGTATCGCAGCTGCGGTGCCGTTTTTTCTATTTGACATTAGCACTAATGTTCGCTACATTGATTAACTAAGTTGTTCTGATGACAATTTAGCAGAAGCACATTAATGACCCTCAAAAACATCCAAAGGAGGTGTTCACATGATAAAACTATCAAATGGTCACCGCCTTGAATATGTCGCCGCCTCTGGCGCGCTTGCATATGACGGATGTGGTTGGCCTTGGGAAAAGCCTTTGCAATGGATTGGTTTGCTGGACCCGAACTTGTTCACGATTGTTACCAGAACAATCACACGCAAAGCTCGTAAAGGTAATTTTCGTTGGCTTTGGCCGCTCGGGACCATTCGTTTCCTCGATAAAGGGATCGTTAATTCAATGGGCCTTACTAATCCTGGACTTGAATGGTGGCGCATTAACGTTGGTGCCAAAATAAAGTCAAAAGGACTTTCTCTTATCCCGTCTATCTGGGGTGATCCGGGAGATCTTTCCGCCATGGCTATGATCTTGCAGGATTACGACATAGTCGGACTCGAGCTTAATGCCTCTTGTCCCAATGTTGGAGATGACCTTGCCCACAACACAAATAAGATCATCAATAATTGTGAACGCATCAAGCGCGTTTGCAAGCTACCCCTGATCTTGAAGTTGTCAGTCGCTAATGACTGCCTGAAAATTGCACCGGCAGTTGAAGGCTGTGTTGAAGCGATCAGCATCAACAGCGTCCCTTGGCACGTTGCTTTTCCAGAAAAAGAGAGCCCGTTAGCTTATTTCGGTGGTGGAGGTGTGTCAGGAAAAGTCGCACAGGAGTACACTTGGCGCCTAGTCGAAGATCTTGTGAACGCATCTGACATTCCTGTCATCGGTCCTAGTATCTGGGATTATGAAGACATCCAACAAGTCAGAAGTCTTGGAGCTCAAGCCATCAGCTTTGGATCAATTTTTCTTCGATATCCTTGGAGGCCCACGCGCATCGTACACAAGGATCAAAAACAGCAGTAAAACAAATAGCAGTATCGTTAATCTCTAGCGATACTGCTTTTATTTTATTTTCTTCACTGCCTTTATGTACTGATCTCCCCTATCAAACTCATTCTTAAATAATCCAAATGACGCCGCAGCGGGAGACATCACCACCACATCGCCTTTCGCCATATTTTTTTGAGCAAGCTCTACTGCCCGGGGCATAGTGTCCGCATAGCTAATAGGAAAATCTATCTTGAGATTTAAGACCGCTTTTTCTATGCGCGGCGATGCAGAATCATTAAATAAGATCAAATGTTTTACGCCTTCAACAATCTCTTTGGCTAATTCTTCATATGTTACATTTTTTTCAGAACCTCCCGCGATCAATATTACCGGCTCTTCGAAAGATTTAATAGCCGCAATCGTTGCTTCAGGAATAGTACTCGTCGTGTCATTGTAAAACTTTACGCCCATTGCTTTACGCACAAACTCCAGCCTGTTTTCAACACCCTTAAAGTCCTTGACGACTTTGGCGATCAAATCATCTTTAATGCCATAAGTTTTTGCTGCCAATACAGCCAAGTCAATGTTTGCCAAGTTGTGAACTCCCTGCATACCAACCTGATCTGTTGAATATGATGGCCTTGTACTAGAGGTATATATTATTTTTGTTGGAATCTTTTCTGCCTTTACAGTCTGTTTAAACTTTTTCGTCCAGGCATTGTCTTTGTCCAAAATTAAATAATCGCCCTCTTTTTGGAAACGGAATATGTTTTCCTTGGCGCGTACATAAGCCTCTAGCGAATCATAGCGATCCAGGTGATCCTCAAATATATTCGTGATTATGGCTATTTGCGGGCTCATTTTATGTTCCTCAAATATTTCTAACTGAAAACTTGAAAGCTCGAGAACAACAGGCGTATCAATATCTAGTTGGTCTAGATATGTTAAAGGCGACACGCGTACATTGCCTGCCAGCTTAGCTTTTGGAAACTGCGCCTTCATAATCTCCGCTAGGAGCGTGGCTGTCGTAGTCTTGCCCTTTGTTCCTGTCACGCCCAGGATCGGCGCCTCGTTTAACTCTAAGAAGATCCCGATCTCCATATCGACTGGAACCTTAGCCTTCTTGGCTGCCACGATATATTTTGAAGACCAGGGTACGGCGGGATTTTTCACCACTAGGTCGGTTTTTGTAAAATCCTCCTCCTTATGTTCACCGAGCCTGTATTCAATAGGAAGATCTGATAGCTCTGCCAAAGATTCCTTCAATGTTTTTTCATCCCGTAAGTCCGTCACTAATACTTTAGCTCCGTTCTCTGCTAAAAATCTTGCCACACCAACTCCCCCGCCCGAAAGACCAAGCCCCATCACTGTAACGCGCTTACCTGTAAAATCCTTTGGTTTTGAATAGAAATATTTGGACACTTTTTTCCGCTTTAATGGCGAATCACTTGGCCAGGCAATTTGCTCTCATCGGCATACACTCCTACCGCTGCGTGTCCATTTATAAAGACGTGTTCTATTCCGCTAGGATATCGATATGGATTGATGTATGTTGCGTTATCTGCAATAAGAGCAGGATGCCATAAAACCATATCGGCCGCATACCCGGGAGCTAAGTAACCCCTGTCTGCCAATCCAAATTTACGCGCCGGGATACTGGTCATCTTCATAATTGTTTCCTCGAAAGATATAATCTTTTCGTCGCGTGCAAATTGCTGCAAAATCTTAGGAAATGTACCGAAACTTCGTGGATGATAAAGCTGAACAATATCTGCGGGAATGGACGTGCTTGGCGCATCTGTTGCCACCATACTTTGTGGATGCAACAGTAGTTTTTCGAAACTGTCCGGATCGATAGTCTCATCAAAGATTATGGTATTCCAGCTTGCTTCTAGCGTATCTATAATAATTTCCTCAACTGATAATTTCGGCGCCTCAGCTACAGCCGCTATATCGACAAGTGTCTTGCCTACTAGCGACGGTTGAGATTCATTGATCGCAATTGTTAGTGATCCGTAGTCGTGTTTGTCGGACTGCATATCATCAATTAAACGCCGACGCTTATCCTCATCCTGGATCAAAGTCAAGAAAGCTTTACGACCGTTTTGGGTAGCCCACTTTGGCAAATAGGCATAGAGAACTGAAAATGTCTTGCGGTATGGATAAAAATCAAAGTGAACCTTTGCGCCCAAGTTTACCGCCTCATTAATCATAGCCAGTGCTTCATCAAGCTTGTTCCAGTATTCTTGACCTTTGGCTTTCAAGTGAGATATCTGTAGTGAAACTCCGGTCGCCATGGCGATCGTCAACATTTCTTGGATAGACTCTATCAGCTGACTGCCTTCGTTGCGCATATGCGAGGCGTAGACTCCGCCATTAGCCGCAACTACCTTCGCTAAATTTATCAACTCATCAGTAGTCACTCCCAACTCGTGTGAATATTTCAACCCTGTACTGACGCCTAGTGCGCCCTCCTGCAAAGCGTCTTCAACAGCACGCAATATCATTTGCTCTTCGTCTGGCTTGATAGCGCGATTCTCATCGCCAACAATACCGCGCCTGATCGTACTGTGTCCGACAAGTGTTCCAAAATTGACTCCTAAACCTTTTTCATCAAAATAATCCAGCAGCTCACTCATGCGCAGCCAGTTGACCTGCACATCATTAATATCGGCCCATTTTTGAAGGGACGTAATATCTCGAGAACTAACTAATGGCGCCAATGATGAGCCATCGTTTCCGCCAATGATTGTGGTAATGCCTTGATGGGTTGCGCTCGGCAGCCTGGGATCTTCAAATATTGTCCAGTAGAGATCAGAGTTGTTGTGTACGTCAATAAAGCCGGGACTGGCAACTAACCCTTCCGCATTTATTACATTCATCGCACGCTCGCCTAGGTTGCGCCCGATGCGATCTATTTTGCCTTTTTTTACGCCAATATCACCTTCGATAGCGGGACGCCCAGACCCATCGATAATTACCGCTTTTTTGATGATTAAATCCAGCATAGTTATAGGATACCAAATATAATACCAAGATACACTGCGTATAGAATAAGCATGAAAGCGCCCTCCCAGTTATGGATTTTGCGGGAGATTCCTGAGATCACAAAGATAACTGAAGAAACTATCAACATCGGCACGCCAATCATTAAGGTAGCATTAGAAATCTCTAAAGTTCCGAAAAAGCTTGGAATCGCCATCACGAGAGTTAAGTTGAAAATGTTTGAGCCAAAAATATTACCTAAGGCCAAGTCGTAATTTTTGCGACGCGCGGCTTGGACTGAGACAAGGATCTCCGGCAGTGAAGTACCAAGAGCGACAGCAGTTAATGCGATAATCGACGTACCGATATTGAAAGCGTCGGCAATATCAATCAGTGATGATATTAAATAGCGCGCACCTAAGACCACTACTACAATACTGACGATGATGATAATGACGTCACGTGCTTTTAGCTTTTGCCTTCCCTTTTTAGTTTTTTCTTGAATATCTTCCACGCGCTCTTCGGCCAGCTCCGCGCTCTGGCGATAAGCATAGACGGAGTACATCGCGTACACAACAAAGGCAATAATTGCAAATATGCCGTCGATCCAGGTAAAGTCTCGATCAATAGTTAGTGCGATAAAAATACCCACTGTCATGGCAAACAGCGGAAGATCTAGATTGATCAGGCTTCGCTCAACGATCAACTTGCGCGAGACTATCGCCACAAACCCTGTGACCAGCAAAACGTTGGCAATGTTTGAACCGATCACGTTACCGGCCACAACATCAGGTGCTCCCTGTAAAACAGCGGCAATTGACGAGGCTAACTCCGGCAGCGAGGTACCAATCGCTAAGATCGTTACACCAATAATAAACTGCGGTATCCCCAACGCGAGACCGATTCGTTCTGACGAGGCTGTAAAATAATCAGCCGCCTTAATAAGCACAACTAGGCTGACAATAAATATTATAATCGATAAAAAGAGAGGCATATTAAGTCAGTTTAACAATCTCTATTTGGGGAGGGTTAGCAAGGAAAGTGCGCGCCAATTGTTCTAAGGTTGGAGTCGCGTCACTAGCAAAAAAACGATCTTTCTTGCTGTCCATCTCATACTTGTCGATGTCCTGCGCAAGATTTTCCGCTAATTCTTCCGCAGGATCTACCAAACGTACATCTTCTCCCATTGTAGCTTGAATCACATTTCTTAGCCACGGATAATGCGTACACGCTAAAATAAGCGTATCAATCCCCGCTTTCCGCAAAGGCTCTAGATAAATTTCCGCGATATTTCGCGTAACTGGCGAATCCAGCCATTGCTCCTCGACCAAAGGAACAAATAAAGGACAAGCTTTATTTATAATCTCAAGGTCTTTGCGTTGTTTTTTTATCATTTTTGCATGCACCTGGCTTTTGGTCGTCGTCGATGTGCCTATTACGCCGACTTTTTCCTTTGCTTCTGCTATTGCCTTTTCTACTCCTGGCTTTGCAACATCAAAGATCGGTATATCAAATTGCTTGCGGATATCACCCGCTGCTACTGCCGAAGCTGTATGGCACGCGATGATGATCGTACTCGCTCCTTGTTTTATCAAAAATTCGATCGCCTCACCGGTATACTGCTTGATCAGTTCAGGACTTTTGTTTCCGTATGGCACCCGCGCCGTATCCCCAAAATAAAGCAAGGCTAAGTCTGGAAACTTCGCCTTTAGAGCGCGTACAACAGATAGCCCTCCCGCACCTGAGTCAAAAACTCCTATCATACAGAACCCATTCCTATCAAACCGATGACGAGCCCGATTGCTGCCGAAATTGCGGCCAGCAGCCAGAAGCGCATAGTCACCTGTGTTTCCGGCCAGCCGATCGCTTCAAAATGATGATGGATGGGAGCCGAGCGAAATAGTTTTTTCTTGAAAAGCTTGCGCCAGGCCACCTGTAGGATTACAGACCCAGACTCAATCACAAATGGCAATCCAATAATCAGTAATACCAAAACACTGTTTGTGAGCATCGCCACGATCCCAAGCGTCGTCCCAAGCGAGATCGCCCCGGTATCGCCCATAAAGAATTTGGCAGGATGAATATTAAACCACAAAAATGCTAAAAGCGCTCCGGCAATCACAGCACAAAACGCTGCCAAGTCCATTCTTTCTTGCGCAAATGCAATTACGCCGAAAGCCACAAATGCAATCGCTAAAATTCCGCCAGAAAGACCATCTAGCCCATCCGTAAGATTGACCGAATTAGCAGTGGAGACGATGACCAGAATAAACAAAGGGATGTAGAGCCAGCCGATTGAAAAGTCGCCTATACCCGGAATGTGTAGAACATCAAACCCAAGTTTCACGAAAAACCACCAGGATCCGACTGCCGCGATTGCGGTATAGAGCAAAAGTCGATAACGCGCGCGCAAGCCTCCGCCGAAAGGACCGATCTTCTTTACGTTGAGATAGTCGTCTAAAAGGCCGATTGCAGCTGTGGCTACTAAGGCCCCAAGAGGAAGCCAAGTTTGTGAACGTGACAAGAAATTCCAGTGGCCCCAGATTGTGTCTGGAAATAGCCAGGCGAGTAGAGCAAGAACTAATGCTAAAAATAAAACCGTACCCCAGACGATTACCCCGGCACCCGTTGGTGTTCCTGATTTTTTCTTGTGTAATTTTGTGAAAACTGGTGTCTTGCCCTCTCGAATTGATTTACCAAAACCAAACTTTTGGAGAAGTTTTCTGAAAGGCATGGCCGCGATAAACGCAATAATAAAAGCAACTGCGCCCAGGCCAAATATGCGAATTATATTCGGAATATCTTCAAACATAAACTTAGCTGTTATTTAACAAAAGCATAACAATCTATCTCAAATCTGACCAGTTAATTTAATTTGCCTGAAAACCCCAATTTAGTAGCTTGGCAGCCTCTGCAAAACGACTTTCACTATCGAGCAATATCGCAACCGAAAATAAATCTTCACTTTTAGCTGTGTATATCAGTGATTCACCTGACTCATCAGTTGTCCCTGTTTTAGCCGCCCAGAGATCAAAAGATGATGGATTTATCAGCTCATTTGTAGAATAGAAGCGTCTGGTAACGTATCGATTTCCCGGACCCGGGAGAGTTATGACGCTTCCTTGAGAATATTTTGCGCGGCTGGCATTAGACCAGAAGAAACGTGCAAGCAGTGAAAGATCGCGCACAGTAGAAAGATGTCCATCTTCGTCTAAGCCTGTAGGGTTTTTAAAAACAGTATCCTGCATACCTAGTTGCTGTGCTTTTTCGTTCATAAGTACGACAAAGTCTTTAACGCTGCCGCCGACATGTTCTGCTAGCACAATCGCAGAGTCATTACCTGAAGCTATTAGCAATGTTCGCAGCAACGTATCGATACTAAACCTTTCACCGGCCACTAGATCTACTTTTTTGCCTTCTACCAAAGTAGCCTTTCTAGACACAGTAGCTTTAGTACCTAGATCCTGGACTTCATCAAAAACTACCAACGCCGTCATCAGTTTAGTAATACTTGCGGGAGCATGCTGTTGATCTCCTTCTTTTTCTGACAGCCAGTAGCCTGTATGTAGATCGACCAAGCCGTATTTAGCTGCCGTCAAATCAATCTCCGTTTCAGGTCTGACCGGCAAACGAAAAAGCTGAGGCGTATCCACACCAGCATCATATACCTGCACCAATCTACTTTGATCCGCTTTCTCTACTCCCTTATCAAAAAGCCAGGTCTCAGGTGATGAGGCCCAGCTAAATACTTGAACTGCGATGACAATCGCAAGGCTAACTGCCTTCCAGAGCAGCATGTCCGCTTAGGTTAGTGCTGTTAGTTAGAAGATTGAATGTCGTTTGCAGCAGCTTCATTGATTTCAATCAGTTGGTCTGCTGTTACTGTGAAGTCTGCGTCGGCAACCACTGCTGCTGAACACTCAATCTTGGTTGGATTAGCCTGTGTCAATAATGCTTCTGACGTAAAGATGAATCCGGAAACCTTGAACTCTGGCACGCCGTTGCCGTTGATGTCTTCACTAGCACCTACACCCGTGATTGGGTCGTAGATTAGTTCGACAAATTTATTGTTGTCAACGTTGCCGAAATAGATTTTCTGTCCATCGACAATATAGGCTAGCTTGATATCACGACCATCGACTACGTGCACAAACTCACCCCGGTATTTTCCATCTTTGATATTAAGAGTAACGATATTGGATGTGCCGTCTCCGTTGGTGCCAGTAACCGTACAACGATAACTGCCAGTGCCCGAATAGACTGTCACTAGCGTTTCGCCAATGACTTCAAAGTCTGAAGTTGACGTGCTCGGCGCAAGCGCATTCACCTGATCGATGACCGTCTGATCTAACTTGGCATTGCCGGCTGTTGGACTATATCCGTTGGCAAATTCTTCGCCGTCTTTATAGCCGTCTCCGTCTGTATCGTCTAAGTCTGGGTTTGATCCAAGAAGTTGCTCTTGAGCATACGTCAAACCATCTCCGTCCGCATCAGAGTCAGCATCAGGAGTTTCTGGCTCTGTAGTCTGTTCATCTGTAAGACTTGGAGTGTCTGTTGTAGTAGTCGTAGAAGGTGTCCTAAAGAAGAAGAAATAAACTACACCGGCTGCTACCAAAATAACTATAATAATAATTGTTAACCACAGCCACATGCGGCCTTTTTTCTTTTGAGGCGACATAGCTGGCGGCGCTGGAGGCATTGGACCTGCTCCAGGAATTCCGCCCGGCATATCCGGAGTCTTTGGAATGAATGCACTTGGAGGAGGAGTAGCTGGTGATGATACTGCTTGAGCAAAAGTGGCGCCTGATGTTGGTTTTGCATTATCAGGCATACCTGGAACTTTCGGCTCTGTACCTAAGGCCGGGTTAATTTGACCTCGCGTTGCTGCTGGTGACTCTGGCGCAGCAGAAGTAGCTGGAATATTTGGAGGTGCTACATCCGGAGCTGGCTGTCCTGCAGGTACAGGTGGAGGTGTTACTGCTGGCGACTGTGGCGCAGCAGGCGCTCCAGAACCACCTCCTACTGGAGGCAAAGGGCCTGACATTGGCTTGTCTTGTTGTGGTGGTGTTGGAATATCAACCATGAGAAGTTTTTATTTATATAAATTAATTACTTTTTAGTATATCATTTTTGGTTATCTGACGATATCCACCGGGCGCTAAATCACCTAATTTCAGGCTCTGAATACGGGTGCGCATCAATTTAACAATAGCCACTCCGTATGTCCCAAACATTCGCCTAATTTGTCGTTTTTTACCTTCTTTAAGCACGAGACGGTAAGTAGTCAGACCCTGTTGCCGATCTTGGGATATTTTTTCAATCTCAACTCCCATAAAAGCTTCTCCCTCAACTAGCATGCCGGTACGCATCTCTTCCCTTTGACTATTTTTTAACCGTCCCTCCACTGTGACCTCGTATTCTTTTTCATGTTTAAAGCTCGGGTGCGTAAGTTCGTTTATAAACTCTCCGTCATTGGTCATGATCAGCAGCCCTTCTGACTCTTTATCAAGCCTGCCCACCGGGACAAGTCTTGGCAAATCTTTCGGAAGCAAGTCGCTGACAATTTTATCAGCATGCTCGTCGGCCAGCGATGTTGTATAACCTATAGGCTTATTGAGCGCAATATAAATATATTCATCAGGCAAGCTAATCTTTTTCTTCTCAAAAACAACGCTATCCTTGGCTGGATCAACTTTTGTCCCCAGCTTGGTGATCGTCTTGCCGTTTACAGAAACTTTTCCCGCTGTTATCAACTCCTCACCTTTTCGACGCGAAGCAACGCCCGCCAGACTTAAGAATCTCTGTAGGCGCATTGTTTGAGAATTGCTCTTCATTTTATTGTTTAGCTTCAGTTTCTGTGCTTTCAGACTCTGGCTGATCAGTATTTTTTTCTGCTTCAGATTCTACTTGTTCTCCCTGAGCCTCCTCTTTTTCCATTTGGCGCTTCTGAGCCTCTAAGAATGCTTCCACTGCGGCACTGGTTGATAGTTCTGCGTAGTCTGGAAGATCCTTAAGTGATGCAACCCCCAGATGCCTAACGTAATCCGGTGTTATTTCATAGACATGTGAACGAGCGTCATTTGGGTTTTGTCGACGCTCGACAAGTCCACGAATCATAAGCGTGCGCAGCATGATCGCCGAGTTTACTCCTCGGATCTGATCTACCTCAGGCTTAGGTATCGGTCCGCGATATGCAACGATAGACAGCGTCTCCAACGCTGCGCGTGATAGTTTTCCTGTGAACTCTTCTTCAAAAAGATGTTGCACCACTGGCGAAACATCCGGACTGGTCACCATTTGGATTTGCCTACCCTGCCTCAGGATAGTAGTCCCTCTTTGGTTTTCCTCAAATTGTTGTATAAGACTATCCAGCGCGTCTTTAAGTTCTCCTTTGTCTGCGCCTGTCAGTTTCATAAGTTCGCGTAGCGTTACAGAGCGACCTGCCGCAAACAAGATGCCTTCAATTTTGTTTTCTAAAGTTGCTGTCATAGTAGATTAATTAGGTGCTTGGATTGTGATTTCTCCAAAAAGATCCTCCTGGTCAACACTCACAAGCCGCTGCTTCAATAATTCTAGCATGGCCAGAAAAGTAACGATGACCTCTGTTTTGGTTGACTCGGCTGTGGTCTGCTTAAAATTGATTTTGCCGACTTTGTTGATATTTGTTTGGATAAGCTCAAATTTATCCTCAATCGAAACGATTTCCCTGACTATCTCCTTTTCTAAAGTGTCTTCCTGCGGAAGGCGACCCAATATCTCGCTGAAGATATGGTGAATGTCCTTTACGGCAGCATTATCAGGCGGATAGAATCCAGCTTGCTCCTCTAGGTGGGCATTGCGCGGAAATAGGATTTTTTTCTGTCCGATAATCTTGCGAAGTCTGTCAGCTGCCTGACGGAAACGCTGCAGTTCAAAGAGTCTGCGTTGGAGCTCTTCAGTCGTTAGTTCCTCATCTTCTTCCTGCGGAATTAACAACGGAATCAAAGCCCTCGACTTCATCAACAGCAACTGACTCGCCAACACCATGAAGTCAACAAGATTTTCAGCATTCGGCTCTTCGATATTTGCAATGTAGTCCAGATACTGGTCTGTTATCTTGGCCAGTGATATCTGGGTAATATCAAGCTCTTCTTTCTCGATGAGAGAGAGCAAAAGGTCTAACGGACCTTCATATTCAGATAATTTTACTTCGTATTTCACTTCTGCTTTTTCTTACGAATATCAATATGTAATTCTTTAAGCTGTTCTTCATCAACAGCCTGCGGCGAGCCTGTCATTGGGTCGCGGGCGCCTGTGTTTTTAGGGAAAGCCATAACTTCACGAATTGATGGCTCGTCTAAGAAGAGCGTCAAAAGACGATCAATGCCCGGGGCGATACCTCCGTGAGGAGGCGCGCCGTATGTCATAGCTTCGAGCATATGACCAAACTTACTCATCGCTTCTTTCTTATCGATTCCGATAATCTTCATAATCTTTTCTTGGATCTCTGGATCATGGATACGAATACTTCCAGAAGCTACTTCCCAGCCGTTGCAGATCAGATCATAGCTTTGAGACTTCATTTTAATAATCTCATCTTTATCTTTAACCGGATCCAAATCCAATTTTGCTATATCAGCTACCGCCGGCATTGTAAACATGTGATGCTCCGGAGAAATTTTCTTATTCTCGGTATCCCATGTAAAAAGCGGGAAATCTGTTATAAACGCCCAGGCCATCAGCTTCTTGTCGATCAAGTCCAGTTTTTTCGCTAAATGGTTCCGGAGGTTACCTAAGACATTTGCCACCACTTCCGGCTCATCTGCGACGAAGAGATAGAGATCTCCGTCTTTTCCTCCAAGTGTTTTATTTAAAGCATCGAGCTCTGTATCTTTGAAGAACTTAACGATCGAAGAGTCCAGCTTCTTGCCTTTACCTACCTTGATCCAGGCAAGACCGCCCGCACCCCAGCCTTTCGCGAGCTCTGTTAAGTCATCGATTTCTTTACGAGTCGCGTCCCCTTTTCCCGGAACAACAATTCCCTTGACCTGAGTTGCGTTTGCAAATACTGAAAACTCTACACCGCGTGTTTCTTTTGTAACGTCGATCAGCTGCATTTCTGTAAAGCGTAGGTCTGGCTTATCAGAACCGTACTGATCCATCACTTCCGCATACGTTATGCGCGGAATAGTTTTTCCTGGCATTTTTTTGCCAGTTTTCTTGCCAATCGTTTGAGTAAGTTTGATAAACATCTTCTCAACCAAGTCTAAAATCTCTTCCTGAGTCATAAAACTCATCTCAATATCCAGCTGTGTGTGCTCCGGCTGGCGATCACTGCGTGCATCTTCATCGCGAAAAGCACGCGCTACCTGATAGTAGCGATCAAGACCTCCAACCATTAATAATTGTTTGAACTGCTGAGGCGACTGTGGCAACGCGTAAAACTCTCCTGGATACAAACGAGATGGCACGAGATAATCACGCGCTCCTTCCGGTGAGGGGTTCGCCATAATTGGAGTTTCAACTTCAATAAAGTTTAACTTATCTAAATACTCGCGGAAAAATTTAACCATCTCATGGCGCAGCAACATATTGTCGCGCATTCGTTCACGCCGCAGATCAAGGTAGCGATATTTCAAACGCACTTCTTCATCGACCGCGCGTTCAACATCGATCTCAAAAGGAGGGGTCTTGGCTTTTGCCAAAACTTCGATCTCTTCTGCCTCGATTTCTATCGCGCCCGTCTCCAGCTTATCGTTGACCATGTCTTTTGGACGCGCTACGACCTTACCTCTCACGCGCACGACAAACTCTGGTCGCACTTTATCCGCCTTATTCCAAGCTTCTTTGTTTGTGTCAGGATTAAAAGTAACTTGCGTCAATCCATAGCGATCACGCAAATCCCAAAATATTAAACCGCCATGGTCACGGCGCCTATGCACCCAACCAGACAAAACAACATCTTTTTTAACGTCACCTGGGCGAAGCTGCCCACATGTGTGTGTGCGATACTCTGTTTTCATACTAAAATAGCTATTTATACCGTTAAAAATGCCTTATTTTAGCTCTTTTGTCAAAGTGGATATACCAGCCATTCTATAATTCTTGACAAGTCTCTATTTCCTTGATATGCTATTTCTTCGTCTTTGTTCATTATAAAATCATCATCAGAAAGGAGGTATGCATGAAACGTGGTCTAGTTAAGGTCCATCTTGGGGCTTATACTTGCCTGATAATTGGTTTTGTAGCGCTTTTAATGATTCTGCACGCCGTAAGTAATGCTTACTGGCAAGCTACATTAATAGCCGTTTTTGTTTTAATCCTTATTAAGGGTTATTCGCTACAGAACATGCTTGATACCCACGATCTTACCGGACTGCTTAGTCGCAGAAAGTTGAATCGTGAGCTTGATAGATTCTACAGTCGTCGTCGAGAGCGAGCATATGCTTCACTGCTGTTTATAGATCTCGATCAGTTTAAGAAGATCAACGATCACGTCGGCCATATGCGCGGCGACGAAATCTTACAAGGTGTCGCAGAAGAAGTGCGCAATAATGTCTATCTCAAGGATGTCGTTGCCAACTTCGGCGGTGATGAGATTGTCGTTATTCTGCATGATGCACCTCGCAAAAGACAGATCCGAAAAGCAGCAGAGAAAATCAGGTCCGCTGTTGAGAATGTTCTCAATCACGACTCTCCATGGGACTTGCCGTTTCAGGTTACAGTTTCTATTGGCGCGGTTGCCCTGCGAAATAGTAAATTGAAATCTGCAAAGGATGTTCTTGCTCACGCCGACTTAGCCGTAAAGCATGCCAAAAAAGGAGGCAAAAACCGCACTGTCATATACAATGCCAGCGGTGAATACCAAACTCTATAATTTATTTAAAACCAGCTCTTATTATAAGGGCTGGTTTTCAATTTCCGGAGTTGTCCAGGCGACGGGAATATTGGTCGCTATAACATGTACCCACGTCTGACCCGGCATAAGAGGCACTTCCTTGTCTTTTTTTGGTCCGTAGTAAAACCTCAGCTCAGATGAAGGCGTAGCTTTCTTCCAGACACCTTGCGTGCGCTGCCCATTGCGATAAAAGTCTGCGGCGCCCTCACCCTCTAGATCTATCTCAACATACTGTTGATCTTGTCGCGGCAAATACCAAGTCGTGCGCATAATGATCACATTCTCGACTTCAATTGTTTTGTTGGTGTTGTAGTCGATGTGCGGTTGACTGCCGTAGTACCGCGAATATGAATTGCTTTTTCCGTTATATTTATATGTCACCGCAAAGTTTCCTGGCTGTCCCACAAAAAGCTCTCCCTCCGTAGGTCGATCAACAGGATAGTCATCCTCTGCAAAGAATCTATACGACTTCAAGTCTGTCGTAGTCTTATAGCCTTTTTCCTTGGCTATTTTTCTCAATTCTTTTGGATCCGCAAAACCATTATGTGGCGCATACAATCTATTCACGCGATAAAAACCGTTCGCATCCGGATAACGCATCACGTCGAGATTATCTACAAAACCCGCTGTTAGATACTTATTATAGGCTAGATAACTACCTCCCCAATGTGCGTACAACGCGTCAAGACCTTTCGCAATCTCTACAAAGTCGTGCCGGCTAGAGCGCAGTGACCCGAGCTCTTTAGGGTCTTTTTCGATATAGACCGGCATCAAGCGCGTCATAACTCCCCTGCCGGCAGGCATTTCAAATACCCATTCAGCTTCCGAGAGTCCGCTTTGTGGGCGCGTATCAACATCTGAGGCCACCATAATCGCTAGCGGTCTACGTGTCGCTTCCGCCAAAGTCTCGACCGGCTCACCACTGAGTGGATTAAAGTATTGTGGCTTTTTCTCTTCTCCATTGTCGGGCAACTGCCCGTTCGGATCTACCTCCTCCTGCTTATTAAAACCAAAGTTCAACACCTCTTCTAATCCCACATAATTCTTCAGAGGAGTTGTAATAAATAAAATCATAGCAGCAATAATACCTGCTGTGATCAAAATCAATGTCCATAATATGCGCCACTGTTTGCGCTGTGATTTATCTGAGCTTATTTCATCATTCATGCTAAAGAATTTTAGCATGAAATTTTATTCTGCCAAATCTTTATTCTGAAACCTTATTATAATAATCCCTGAAGTAATCATCGATCAACGTCAGCTGGCCGTCTAGATCGGAGTTAGACGTATCAACTACAGTATAACTAAACTCACCAGGCGACGGCATCTGAAATTTATTCTGGTACCGGCGATACTCTGCTGATGTTGCATGCTGTTTTACATTGTGCCCTTTGTAATTGTTTATATTACGGCGCTGGAGTCGATGCAGCGCGAGCTTGTCCGGCGTGGACGTAATTACCGTAAAGAGAAGTGTATCAGCCGGCATATTCTTAACCAGTCGTTCGCGTTCATCGCGGGTCAAGAGCATGCCTTCAAATACTACGCCATGCCTACGCGACATCTCCTGACTCAGGACCGAGTAGGCTGACTCACGTGCTCGTTTTAGTAAAAGTTTTGGAGAACCGCCTTGCTGCAAGAAACGATGTATCAAATTCTCGAAAGATAGATGCGCCAAGCGATGCTTCAGGGCGATGTAGCGCGCTAAGGCATTGCGACCAGAACCTGGCAGACCAGCTACTAATACGATGACAGGTCGGTTTAATTTTTTATATGTTTTTGTCAAAGTCCTTCTGGCGATTTTCTTTTCAGTTGGACTGACAAAGGGTTTTGTTGCGACTGAATAATGCATAATTTTTACAAAAAAACCGCTAGCTAAGCGGGTTATGGACACACAGATTTTCAGAGCGCGCTGCATATTTGTGTTGCGCACTATTGTAATTGATTTTTCTTAAAACGCTTCTAGAAAAGCATTTGAGTACCATGTGCTAGTTTTGTTATTTTGTGCTTATAGTTTACCACAAATAAAACAACAGCTCAACCGAGCTGCTGCTTTACGTTAAATAGGCTAGTAAGATCCGCCTGCCAGCTTTTCAGTATCATCGATCAGCCAGAGCGTGTAGTCTGCATCATAAACAACAGTAAGGACAATAGCCACTGTCCATTGGTTGTCTGTTGTCTTAGATTCATAAGCTACGTTGCCCTCGATCGTGAATTTAGACTCACTGTTTCGTTTTACATCTGTGATTCTGAAGTTCGTTGGTCCGGAGTAATGACGATAACTGTCTGTTAAAACGTTAAAGTCAAATTCTGCTTCAAAAGCGTCCGTTACATAGCGGCGCACCTGAGCTTCAATACCAGCGATGTAAGCATCCATGAAACTTGTGACATGGACTTCTACCTCAGCCTGATCTTCTTCAGCCTGACGTTGCGCCTGCTCTAGCTCCTGCTGTTCTTTTTCAGCTGCCGCTAGACCTGCCTGATAATCACTTTGCAGTTCTCCCAAGTCTGTCGATAAGACAAATACCTCTTCTGGGATTCTTTCACTTATTGCTGCTCCTGCTATTATATAGAAGTCTGTGATACTGGTAAGTGCAGTGTCGCCAAAGTTGTTGGCTTGATCAAAGCTTCTTTCAGGAGCTGTACCAAGTTGTTCAAGAAGAGAATTCAATTCATCCAGATATTGGACATATGCTGCGATGAATTTGTAGTAACCGTTGACAATTTCTTGATCAGAACTCTTTGCTTTCTTATCACTCAAAGAAAATGTTTGATCTTTAGCTTCTTGAAGCGTATCAAAGACGATTCCCTGGAGCTCGCTTGTGTCGTCGACCTTTGCGATAGAAGTGGCCGCTTGGTTAACTTCCTCACTTTTTAAGACAAGTGTGTGAAAATTACTAACTACTTGCTCAGCACTAACTCGATCGCCTGTGAAAATATTTGTATTTCCAGCAATCAAGATATACGCAACAAAACCAACAGAGACAACTGCTAGCGCTGCGCCCAACCAGCCAATAATTTCGCTGGCATGGCGATGATGTGTTTCTATATCAGACTTCTTTGTACTTTTTAGATTAGTCGTCTTAGTTTTTATATCATCGACTTTTTTGTTTTGCTTTTTTGAAGGCATTTTATTTTTTAGTTAACAAAAAGACTTGTTTATTATAGAGAGTATTTGCTGTTAGTGTCAACTAACCCCCCTTGGAATTTTTCATAAGTTCTGAGGGGTTTTTACTTTGAATTTTCCCAATAGCTTCTATTATTTCAGCAAAATAATTCTCATTGATTTGGTGATTACCACAAACATACTTACACGCCGTATCTTGTATATTGAAAGCAATTGCTCTCCTCCAATCTAGCAAATCTTCAGGTCTCTCTAGTTTATAATCACTAAGTGCAGTTCTAAAAAGTTTTTTTCCTAAACATCCTTCCGGCACAAACGAACTAACTAAAAGCTCTTCAAAAAATAGTTCGTTTGGAATATCATGATTTGTTATCTTACTGATCAGCTCGTCATTTTTATCGACAATGTTCTTTAGCTTAGATCTGAGAACAGAATTTTTCCTGAGCATTAGATGAAATAATTCATGAACCAAAACACCACAAGAGAAAAGATTTTGTGGTTTCTTTAGGTTGTACGGAATCTCAATGACTATAAAACTTTTTTCAGGGGTCCATGAAAACCACGCATGGATCTCTTTGTCGTTATTAATAGGATCTGATATAAGGTAAATCGGTGTTTGGGATAATTTAAAATCTGGAACGTCAGTTAATTCTTTTAGATGTAAAATAGCCTGCTTTAATAATGACTGGTTATTTTGAAAATACTGTTTCCACTTAATTAAATTCTGCAAACTACCTTTCCATTGTTTATAAAAAACAGGTTCTAACTGAACCATGCTCTCCTCTATTTTTTTAGCATTTTGATTACCAATTGTCTTGCCTAGAGTTTTCAAAATTTCTTTTTTTTCTTTACCGAAAAATTGCGTACTTAAACATTCGTTAAAAAAGTATTTTTTTAAGTCTAAATCAGTTAGATAATTTTCCTGTTTTTTCTGAACAAAGAATAGAAAATTAGAATAATCAGAGATTATAATAGGCAATTGCATAAAAATTATTCCTAATCTAGATTTTGACTCAATCAAGTATATGGTAGGCCCAGCAGGATTCGAACCTGCGACCGTCTCCTTAAAAGGGAGCTGCTCTACCAAGCTGAGCTATGGACCCGTAATTTCTACTTTAAAACAGTATAACAAAAGTTAACGCAACTACGCAGTCTTGTCAAGGCCTATTTAAGTTTCATCATCATCCCGTAGCGGTCTCGGCTTTTTGCCACGCGAAAAGATCATTGCCAAGATCGGCAAGACGATCCATAAGAAACGTGCCGTATCTGAGATGAAGAATCCGCGCATTGCGGCAGTGAAGCGCTCTGCAAACTCTGGAGGCAAGTATGAAAGTACGATGCTGATCAATAAACCAACATGCAAAAAACTAAACAGCAAAATCTGCCACCATTTTCCGTCGTCATCGGCACGCGCTACGGTCCTTAGAAGCGCTGAACGAGATAACAGGAAGAACAGGATCACAAATACTCCAACGAAGGCTGAGATACGTATCGCGAAGAGCTGTTCTATTCCGAGCGAGGTTGTAATGCTTTCTCCGATGAAAGGCGCGAAAGTCACAACGGCAAGTGCCATGTAGGTAGAAATAAGAATCACGATAATTCTGTCTCTACCCAAAGAAAAGCCGTACAGCAAAGCGGCAATTACAAAAAATAAAATAATGAATAAATCCCAGCTTGGATTGCTCAAATTGAGGCTGGACATCAATTCAGCGGCCATAAATATAGTATAATCTCTTAAGTCTCGAGTGGTATCGCTTTAACAGCTATCCCACACTTGCCGAAATTATACCATAAAGCCTTGGGGATAACAAGGATGGCTCCTATGGCTTTCTAAGGGCTCTTTATTAGCGAAATAGGCCCTTTTTCTTGCGTTTTAGTTTAGGCTGTTTTTCTACGCTTGATAACTGCTCTAGTAGCTCTTTTTCTTTGGCTGATACTTTTTTCGGCACAACTATTCGCGCGATCGCGTAATGATCTCCTGTGCGTGTTTGATTCGGGAAAGGCATCCCTGCGTTTGTTATTCTAAATTTGGTTCCGCTTTGCGTACCGGTCGGGATTTTAAGCTTCTTGTCTCCAGCTAAAGTGTCTATGTTTTTGGTCGCGCCCAGCGCTGCCTCTGTAAATGTAACTGGAAACTCTGAATAGATATCTGCGCCGTCTCTTTCAAATTTATCAGACTCTCGTACGCCTACGCGTATCAAAAGATCGCCGGCTTCAGTACCGTGTGGTCCGGCATTGCCTGCGCCATTTACTCTGATCAAATGTTCATCGTTGATCCCGGCAGGAATCTTGATTTTCATTTGTTTAGTTGTCTTAATGCGACCTTCAGCATGACATATTTTACAGGGCTCTTCTGGGATTTTGCCCTGGCCCTTACATGCCGGGCAAACAGCCCGCTGCTGCATGACACCAAGCATAGTTTGCCTTGTCTGAACAACCTCTCCCTTACCGTCACATTCTTTACACTCCTTAATAGGTGTACCTGGCTCTGCTAAATTTCCTTTACAGTGGTCACATTTTGCCTGAATCGGATATTCAATATTTTTTGTTAAACCTCTGTATGCTTCTTCAAGATCGATCAGAAATTCTAGACCGATGTCTGCGCCTCTTTCTTGTTGCCGACCTCTCCTGCCTCCCCCGCCAAAAAGATCTCCAAAGATGCTACCCAAATCGTTGAAGTCAAAATTTCCATACTGTCCGCCGTATGCTCCCCCGCCTCCCGGTCCTCCTCCAGCCTGATCAAAAGTTTTTCCAAACTGGTCGTATTGCTTGCGTTTATCCGCATTCGATAAGACCTGATAAGCCTCATTGGCTTTCTTAAACTTTTCTGCATCACCATTGGGCTTATCGGGATGTAGTTCGTGGGCTTTTTTGCGGAACGCTTTTTTGATCTCCTCATCTGTCGCGCCCCGCTCAACGCCTAATATCTCGTAGTAGTCTTCGGGCATTCGCTAGCTCTCGTTTTTAGATTATTTCTTAGGATCCTCTTCGACCTCGCCTTCGACGACATCTTCATCTTTCTTGTCATCTTTTTTTGCATCTTTATCGTCCTTGCTGTCACCAGCTTTAGCTTGCGCGGCCTGCTCAGCTTTCGCTGCCTCTTGATAAAGTGCAGTGCCGACTTTTTGGATTTCACTTTCTAACTCTTCTGTGGCCTTGTCGATTTTTTCCTTATCATCACTGTCTTTTACTTTCTTGAGAGCTTCGACTTTTTCATCGATATTTTTCTTGTCTTTCTTGTCGACTTTATCGCCCGCTTCTTTAAGAGTACGTTCGGTAGTAGCAATGATGCCGTCCGCTTTGATCTGTGCTTCCACGAGATCCTTCTTTTTCTTGTCATCTGTTGCATGCTCTTCGGCGTCTTTTTGCATCTTTTCTACCTCTTCATCTGAGAGCCCAGAAGTTCCGGAAATAGTAATTTTTTGTTCTTTACTAGTAGCTTTGTCTTTAGCGGTAACGTTAATGATGCCGTTTGCGTCGATATCAAAGCTGACCTCAATCTGAGGAACGCCGCGTGGCGCTGGCGGAATACTATCTAACGTGAAGCGTCCGAGGGTTTTGTTGTCCTTAGCAAATTCGCGTTCTCCTTGGACTACATGGATTTCTACCTGCGGCTGGTTATCGCTCGCGGTTGAGAAAATCTGAGACTTACTGGCCGGAATCGTCGTGTTGCGCTCGATAAGCTTCGTGCTGACGCCTCCGAGAGTTTCGATACCAAGTGCTAAAGGAGTAACATCTAAGAGCAGAACATCTTTGACGTCGCCCTGCATGATTCCTCCCTGAGTCGCAGCTCCGATCGCTACAACTTCATCAGGATTAATGCCCTTATGAGGCTTTTTACCGAAGAATTCTTCGATAGCTTTCTGGACAGCTGGCATACGTGTTTGACCACCCACAAGAATAATCTCGTCGATGTCGTCTTTTTCTAGATTGGCGTCTGCGATCGCGCTCTTGACTGGCTCAAGTGTTTTCTTGATTAGATCGTCAGTCAACTCTTCAAGGGTTGTGCGAGTCATTTTAAGATTCAAGTGTTTTGGACCTTCATCGCCCGTTGTAATGAATGGTTCGTTGATCTCAGTCTCCATAGCGCTTGAGAGCTCGTGTTTGGCCTTCTCAGCCGCTTCCTTGACGCGCTGGACTGCAAGACGGTCTTCTGCTAGATCAATTCCCTGATCCTTTTTAAACTCTTCAATGATCCAATGGATAATCGCCTGATCAAAGTCATCTCCACCAAGATGCGTATCACCAGTTGTTGATTTTACTTCAACAGTGTCATCACCTACTTCTAGAACAGATACATCGAATGTTCCGCCTCCAAGGTCATAGACCAGGATTTTTTCTTGCTTCTTTTTATCGAGGCCGTATGAAAGTGCAGCCGCTGTTGGCTCGTTGATGATGCGCTTGACTTCAAGTCCTGCGATCTTACCCGCATCTTTGGTAGCCTGGCGCTGGTTGTCATCGAAATAAGCCGGCACTGTAATAATTGCCTCTTTTACCTGTTCGCCGAGGTATTCTTCTGCGTCGGCTTTGAGCTTTTGAAGCGTCATGGCAGAGATCTCCTGGGTAGTATACTCCTTATCACCCATCACGATCACAATACCGCCATCGCTGCCCTCTTTTATTTTGTAGGGTAGCAACTTTATATCACCTTGCACTTCCGGATCATCAAAACGACGTCCAATAAAGCGCTTCACGCTATAGATCGTATTGTCTGGATTGGTCACCGCCTGTCGCTTCGCGACCTGCCCGACGACACGTTCGCCATCTGACTTGATGGCAACGATCGAAGGTGTAGTACGGTTACCCTCTTTGTTTTCAATAATTTTTGCCTCGCCGCCTTCGACTACCGCCATAGCAGAGTTTGTGGTTCCGAGGTCGATTCCAATAATTTTAGACATAAGTTTTATTAATTAATAATGAATTATTTAAATTAGTTGCCGTTGCCGACAGTGACGTGGCTCGGGCGTAAAATTTTATCGCCCAGACGATAACCCCTGCGGACTTCTGAGATTACTTCGTCTTTTGGTCCAGTGACTTGCTCAACGGCATGGTGCAAGTTTGGATCAAATGTTTCGCCGACGCTCTGGATCTTTTCAATGCCCTGTTCCTCAAGATACTTTTCTATCTGCTGCTTAATGAAGTCAAACCCTTTCACCCACTCAGAATTCTGGTCTTCAGGTTTTAAGCCATCAAAGGCTGCGTTAAAATTGTCGAGGATTGGCAGGAGATCTTGCACGATTTCACTGCGTACACTTTGACGCATTTCAAGCTGACGCTTCTCGACCTGTTTTTCTAGATTTTTGAAGTCTGCCTTAGCGCGTTGCCAGCCGGCAAAGTTTTCCTCAGATATTTTCTTATAATCCTTCTTCTGTATTTTCTCTGCTATTTTATGTTTTGCAGATTTGGTAGGTTGCTTTTTCTTCGGCATTTTTTAAGTAACTGTTATAACGATTAGAAATCCCATCATCCCTCCAGAGATAAGTTTGCTTAAGTAGCGGAGCATGGGAATGTTGCGTTCGTAGTTCATGCGTGTTGGACCCAGCAGGGCTAAGTAACCTTTCTTGCCTTCGCCAGACTTGAATTCCGAGACTAGGACCGTATAGTTTTGTCCAAAGTGTGCTTCCTCTCCGATATACACATTGCAGCAGTCGCCGTCTTTATTAGCGGGCAGATGTGTAAGCTCGTCGAGATACTGACTAGGATCGTCAAAAAACTCGGCGATCTCTTTTACACGTTCCTGATCTGCAAACTCGGGTTGCTGGAGAAGTTTGCTGATGCCATAGCGATAGACTCGTTCTCCCGGTTTTATTCCCAGAGAAATGGAATCAGACAACTCCGCCATCGCCCGAACAGTCGTGCGCACAATATCATCCTGCCTTTTTTCAAGCTCTTTCATGCGATTTTTGAGAACTTGCTGTTCTTTAATGTTCAGGTCAGGCTTTTTTATTAACTCCTGTACATACAGACGATAACCTTTCTCAGTCGGAATACGCCCCGCGCTTGTGTGCGGCTGCGTAATGTAGCCCGCCTTTTCCAGTGCCGCCAATTCGTTGCGCATCGTAGCCGAGCTAACCTTAAAATTCCTGGTTTTTACCAGCTCCTGTGAACTAACAGGCTTTTTGGTCTCTACATACTTAGAGATCAGATTCTTAAGTATTTTTCGTTGACGAATAGTCATAAGTTGGCAGTCGCGTATTTAGAGTGCTAATTTTTAGTATACTACCCTCTTGAAACACGTCAAGTCTTTGTTTTAATGCTATAATTTAGCCATCGAACCATTAACAAATCAGTTATGTTAACAAGAATCTTAACTGCGGTTTTACTTCCAGCACTCGTAGTCGTGGTATTGGCTGGCGCAAGCTGTAAGAGCACTCAGACAATCGAGACGCCAGGTGGTGACGTAAATGTCACAACCGATGGTGGCACGGTGACTGTTGAGGATCAGGAAGGCACAGCTCAGACCACTTTTGGTACTGGCCTGAAACTTGCTGACGATTTCCCAAGTGACGCACCTGCCTATCCTGGCGGCAACTTGATTACAGTCTCTGACGCTTCTGATGAAGCTAGCATCAAGATCCATAGTGTTTCCTGGACCACTTCTGACTCAAACGATACAGTCGAAGACTGGTATCGCACTGAATTAGAAAAGCAGGGTTGGAACATCACGTTCTCCAGCACTACAAATGAGGTTACATCGATCGTGTGTGCTAAGGATGCGCGCGCGCTGACTGTAGCAATTTCAGTTGCTGAGAATCTGACGACTATTGCTCTGACTGTTTCGTCCGGAATATAACTAGTAAATCCGTCTTAAACTAAAAACTCCGGCACGCTTTTCTGCGCTCGGAGTTTTTATGATGTTCGGATTTTCAGGATTTATGGATTGATTGTGATCGACATCGAATAGTAATTTGAATATTCTCCTTGTGAATCTTTGACTTTGACTTTAACGGTCATTGGTCCACTGGTGATGTATTTATGATCAATTGTTACTGAGCTCGTTGTCTCTATGCTGGTACCATCACCGAAATCCCAGATATATTCGATGGTGTCACCATCTGCATCGCTGCCGTTTGCCGTAAATGACACCGTTACTTCTCCGCCTACTAAAGTATAAGTGGAACCTCCTGCAGGAGATGTTATTGTCACTGTTGGCTTAGTGTTGTCAGTTGTAGCCGCTTTACCAAGTCCGCAGGTAATCTGGTTTGCATCATCTGTGACGCAGACTGCGTAGTAATACTTTGTGTGCGGAGCTAGTCCTGTGTCTTTGTAGCTCGCCGTATTAATGTCGGTAGCTGTATGTACAACTGAACCTTTACCCGGTCTTGGGTTTGATTCTGTCGTAGAGCGATAGACTTTATAATTTTTAAAGTCGTCGTCAGGACTCTTAGTCCAGCTGACTTTAATACTTGATACGCTCTGCGTCAAGACACTTGTCACCACTGTCTTCGGTAAATCATCATCCTCTTCTTCAAATTTGATATTCAGAGTCTGAGTCGCTTCGTTGCCAGCAGGATCCATCGCTTTCACGACAATCGCGTTATCACCCTCTTCGAGAGTAACCGTTGTTTCGAAAGCTCCTTGCTTATTGTCTACTTTTTTGTCGTCCACTAAGACCGTCGCAAAGATTTCTGTCGTTCCTTTGATTGTAAGCTCTGCATCATTTACAGTGTCGCCGTCACTTGGCTCAGAAATTTTAAGTGTCGGTGCCGTAGTGTCTTCTGTGTCTTCCAGCTGGTTTCGATAGGCTTCATCTTTTTCCTGATTCCAACGGTACCAATAAGCATTTTTATCTGCATCTGCTAGCGCTTTCACATCAAAGTCATCCGTGTCAGATGGAAGAGTGTCTGTTTTTATAGTGACACACTCGTTGGAGTTAAGATTCATCTGTGCCTGTGAAAGCAAGTTTGGACCTGTGTAAGGAGGCGACGATACCGCGTCATTATCATTTGAAACAGTGACGTCGCCATCTGCGCCCTCGTCGTTTGTTACAGTTTCTTCAGAAACTGGCTCTTCGATAGGCTCATCAGATGCTCTTAAGATAGCTTCCATAATGATGGCATCCACTGTGATTGTTCCGCTCGTGACACATGTTTTCGTATCGCCATTGGCGGCGTTGCTGAGATTGTATGTTGTACCAGTTGCTGTTGCTAGTGTGTTGGCTGTATAAATACTGAACGGAGCGCGGCCGTACATTACGTCCGAGGGAACGTAAGACCAGGCCTGTCCTTCACTGAGAAGAATTCTGACGCCATTTTCGCTGTCGATATCTTCGATGACTATATGTGAATTTACATTGAGGCGTGCGATTGAGTCATCATCAAACCGAAGAGTGACTCGTCCGTCCGAGAGGGTACGGACCTTATCGCCGGGCTGCAGAGACTGGCGATCCAGTGCATTTTCCCATGTGTCTGAAGTATGTCCTGAGACTTGCGCTGTCCCCTCTTCGATAATCAGCACCGCAGTTCCTTTTTCTGCTGTTGGAACTTCCCCTAAAGCCATGTCTTCTTGCGCGCGACGTCCACTGATAAACAGCACGACACCAACAACAATAATAACGGCCAGAAGAGCGCTTCCGCTTATAATCCAAAAGCGCTTATCAAAAAGCTTACGCTGCTTTTTCTCGATAAGAGGCTCTCTGCGAATTTTTACTCTGTATTTAGAATTCATAAAATTGAGGTATTAAAAATTATAGACGACCTTAGTATACGCTCTGGAGCTCATTCTGACAACTATTGCCTATTGTGAATCTTTTTCTTCTTCTTGATCCTCTATAAGATTGCCGCCACCCGCATTTTTGTCCTTCGGTATCGTAAAACAGAATTTAGAACCCTTGCCGCGACCTTTGCTTTCCGCCCAAATCTTACCTCCGTGGCCCTCAACTACACGTTTTGCTACGAAGAGACCCAATCCTGATCCTTCGGTGTGCACTTGCTCAATTCCTTGCGCGCGAGAGAATTTTTCAAACAGTTTAGAAATGTCTGCTTGGGATAAACCGATGCCCGTATCTTTAACTGTAACTTGAATCTCTGTTTTTCTTTCCTCGAGAATTATTTCGATACTTCCATCTGGAGTATATTTGATCGCGTTATCTATAAAGTTAATAACAACGTGGCGGAGTTTTTCTTCATCCAAAGGTATGAGCGGGAATGACTTTGGGGGAGTAAACTTGAGGTCTAGACTTTTTTGGTCTGCGCGTGTTTGGAGATCCATCATCACTGATTTCACCATCTCTACGACATCAGTCTCGTCCTTGACGATCTCGAATCGTCCTTGCTCTATACGCGAAACATTGAGGAAGGTGTTGATGACGCCGATCAGTCTTTCGATGTTGGCGAGAAGATTATTTACTACTACGCCCTGACGTTTAGTCACTCGGCCAAAGTCTCCTTCAGAGAGCATTGAGAGATAACCTTTGATACCTGATGCTGGCGTTCTAAGCTGGTGACTAGCGATTGATAGGAATTCTGATTTTGTTTTGTCGAGTTGTTTGAGACGAGCATTTGCTTTTTTGAGTTCTGACGTTTTCTTTTTGACTTCTTCCGCCATTTTTTCACCAAATTGTGATATTTCGTCAAAAGCCTCAGCATTTGATAAAGCAAGACTTATTTCAGGCAACAACGCTGATATAAAATCTATGTCTCTATTGTATAACCTTTCTCCGGAACTCTTTAAACCTAGTCCTAATATTGCTTTACCATCACTCATTTTAAATGGCGATGAATAAATAATGTCTAGCTTATTCATTAAACTTTTTCTTAGATCTTTGCTTGATAACGTATCGGCATGTATCCTCTTCTTTATCAATTCTTTATATTCTACATGACTAATCTGCACTTTTTCTTTACCAAATGAATATACATTAATCATCTTATCCCTCTTTACAATTATAAATCCGTGCATTAATTTCATTCCGGAAACAATCTTATATATTAGATTGTTTGCAACATTGTCAAATTCAACACTTGTTTGAGTATGTCCAATATTCTTTAGAAGCTCTGTTGCAAAATACTTGCCCTTATAGAAAAATTTATCAGTAATACGTCTTATGAAACTTTGTAATGGTTGGAACAATAAAACCGCTAAGACCGTAAATATTATTCCATATATTAGTTGTTCAGAACTAATTTCAATATTTAGCAGAGATTGTCTCCCAATAATATTCACGCCCAACACATACAGTACGGCAAGACCCGCTATTATCGTAAAATATCCTAAGGACTTCAAAATTGCATATTTGATATCTAAAAATCCGTGCCGCAACATAGCATATGACAAAAAGCCCACAAACAATACTGAACTTTGTGCATCAAGAGATGATACCAGCCTTATATCTAAGATTGGTAAAAAGAAATTATATATTATCGAGAACAATCCAAATAATATAAAGCCAAATAATACATAAAATAGTTGTTTTTTAGCACTCTTTTTGCTAATTACATATTCAACGATAACCATCGATAGACTAGTAAAATACAATAGCGCTAATACGACACTATAGACATCAAATAATGGTCCATTTTCAAATATAAACCCCCCATTATTAATTATTAAATCTTGCATAACTAAGCCATCAATATAGGGAATTATCAAAACAATAACACTTATTATGCTGAATAATATTAATAGTACTTTTTTATACCTCTTAACAAACTGGATTGTTAACCATAATATCGATATTGGAATCATTACGCCTCCTAGCGCATATTGAGATTTAAGATATAATAACCCTGGATCTACTTGAAAGAGAAAATTTATCAGAACCCATAAAGCAACAGTCCAGGCAAGAATTGCAAATGATATGTGCTCTATTTTTTTTGGATTTCTATACAAAACTATCCAGCCAATAATAAAATTTGCTACAGCAATGATTAATGTAAAATATATTGATATAGACTCCATCGCTATTAATTAATTATCTTAAGTTCTTTTCCTGTTTGTTCAAAAACAGTAATTAACTGATCTATTTGATCTTTTGTATGAGTAGCCATTGGTGTGATCCTGAATCTTGCAGTATTCTTTTTTACTGCTGGCCATCTAAAATTAGCCACACTTACTCCCTTTTCATATAGTTTCCTTTCCATTTCAATACTTATTTTGTCATTACCGATCAGAACCGGGATTACAGGAAAAGTTCCATCTCCTAGAACATTAAAACCGATCTGACGTAATCGTTCTCTCAGATAATTTGCATTTTCAAATAATTGTTTTTTATGCTTATCGTCATTTCTACAAATATCAATTGCTTTTATGATTCCACCCGCCATCATTGCTGGTATAGAGGAGGAGAAAACATATGGCCTTGCCGCTACTCGTAAGAACTTAATCAACTGTGCATTTCCCGCTAAAAATCCTCCCATTCCTCCTAGAGCCTTATCGAATGATCCCATAATAATATCAATCCTATCTGCGACTCCATAGTCTTCTACAACGCCGCCACCACATTCACCTAAAACCCCAATCCCATGGGCATCATCAATCATTGTTTGACAGCCATAATTCTCTGCAATATCTACAACTTTATCTAACGGTGCGGTATGGCCCTCCAAACTAAATGCCCCTTCCGTCACTATCAATTTGTGCTTGTATTTCTTATTCTCTTTAATCAATTCTTCTAAGTGGTTCATATCATTGTGCTTGAAAACCTCTACCCGCACACGAGATAATCGGATTCCATCAACTACAGTTGAATGATTATATTCATCACTAAAAATTATTGAATCATCACATTTTGCAGGTAAGCCAAACATGAACTCATTGAATAAGGCACGAAATATAGCCAGATTTGCCATATATCCAGTAGGGAATGTGATGGCATCTTCTTTTCCAACCAATTCCGCCACCTTGCCATCTAATTCAGTCAGAATCTTAATATTACCACTCAGTAACCTAGATCCACCCGGTCCAATGCCATGTTGCCGAATACTCTTAATTGTTGCATCAATAATGTCTGGATTTTTACTTAAACCCAAATAATTATTTGAACTAAAGAATAGTAATTCTTTTCCATTCTCGGAATCGATAGGATCTACGCCCGACCCCTCATATATATGCATATCTGGATAAACGCCAGACTTATCGATAATGTTCTGCAACTCATCAATTCCTTCGAATCCACGAATCATATTAAATTTTCTCTTTATACTTGATTTCACAATAGCTTTATAGACATTCATGCGATTATTTCATTATCAATCTTTTAATATTTTTTTAATCTGTCATGTATTAATATATCATTATATTGCATCATCCTGATAGTTTTATTCCAAACTAATGAATTTATCTCTATTTGACCATTTTTTACATCTATTTAATATTGTTGTTATTCCACTTTTAATTGCTTTCACGCGCAAAAGAGGTGCAGACAAGATAATCGTAAAGTACTTTTCCTTGTTATCTATTTCAATATTAATCTGGATAACTCTAAGTTTCGCAATCAATCTTGTTTTCGAGTTTACTTCGGTGAATTCTCAAAATACAATAATTGATATCCTCAACAGACTGGCGTTTTCTTTTGCCTCGCTCATACCTTTCTTTACAATATTATTTACTTCAAAAATAACTAATCTGAAGAGGCTCTCTATATTTTATTTAGCGCCATTAACTGTTTTAACATTATTCTTTTTTGCAGCACCGATTACATCAGATCTTATTCTTGTACAGAGCGGCGTCGATTTTGTTCACCTAGGCTCCTTATATTCTGCATATGTTATGTATATGATTTTATACATGATGGTCGCATGCGCAATTCTAATACGCGACATGGTGCGTCACAACAACAGAAGACTGCAAAATTTTTTGATTCTATTAAGTCTCTCTATACCATTTATAATATCATTTGCATCAATTTTACTAAGACAATATTACATTCACGACTTTGGATCTTCAGAATACAGCGTTAATTCAATTATCATATTTATCGGAATTACCAGCTATTTAATTGTCAGGCATAAATTATTTGGTATCGAAATTATTATTCGAAAAACTTTCATCTACTCATTTACTCTATTCTTAACCTTAATCCTGCTAGTAATCCCCGCACTAGTATTGGGCCAAACCATGAAAGAGCTCTACTCAACAAATTATATTGTCACCTTATCAGCAATTATCATTACTATCTCCATCGGATTCTTTCTGGTATATAAATTTATAGAAAAATACCTCTCCCAATTCATTTTCCGAGAAATATTCACCTTGAAAAAAGTCCTCTACTCCATAAGTGACATCGTCAAACAAAATAACTCCACCTACGACATTGCTCAAAAATCTATCGATCTCCTCGTCAAACGCCTCAAGCTAGTCGGTGGAGTCTATTATTCCTGGTCACAAGACGAGCGACAGTTCATCGAAGAGTACGCGCAATCTATTCCCAACATAAATATTATTACACTCAAAGATCAGACTCGCCTTGTTAAAGCCGTCCTCAAATCAGATAGCGCCCCCTTTCACCTTCATAAGATCCCACGAGCACTTTCCAAAAATACGCAAATCAATGAACTTGCAAATAATCTTCCTAAAAATCAGACACTCCTCTTCATACCTGTCCAGAAACAAGAAAAGTTAGTTGGTCTCTATATTTTTACAGTTAATAAACAAGAACTTCCCACTCGCAACGAAATGAAACTTTTTGAGGCCTTTGCCAGTCAATCTGCGGCCGCTCTTGAAAATGCCCAGCTCCAGACGGAAAAACGAAATTTCAAACAACTTCTCACACAAGCTACCAAAAGTGCTACTAAAAAAGCCGACGAAGCCCGTTCCAAGCTCGAAGCCGTCCTCGAGACACGCTCGCAATTCTTTGTAGATGTCGCCCATGAACTTCGCACTCCCTTAACAATCCTCCAAGGCAACGTTGATCTAGCCTTCAAAAATTCGAACCTGGAAGAAGCTGAAACCATCCAACGCGAATTAACTCGCATGAACAAGCTCACTAGCGAACTGATCGAACTCAGCCGTATCGAGAGCGGTGATGTGCCTCTCGAAAAAGTAAAGATCAATCTAGCACATCTTCTAGAAGACATATTATTAGAGTTCGATGTACTCGCCAAAGCAAAAAATATAAATATCTCACTCGACGTCAATCCTGAAATCACAATAGCGGCCGACCAGGACCTTCTAGAGAAGGTCGTTAGCAACCTTATCAGCAATGCGCTGCGCTATAGTAAACGCGACACAGCCGTCACAATCTTTGGCGCCCAAGATAAGAAATTCGTATCAATTGAAGTTGTCGATCAGGGCGTAGGTATCGAGCCGGCCGATCTAGAAAAAATCTGGGAGCGCTTCTATCGCGTTGATAAACAAAAATCCCGCGTCAAAGGCGGTACCGGACTGGGACTTCCTATCGTTAAACTGATCACAGAGCTACACGGCGGACACGTAGAAGCGAAAAGCACAATCGGAAAAGGCAGTTCATTCACCCTTCTCTTCCCTAGACACTCCGCAGAAACTCCTAAATAATATATCTAATAATATTCCCGACCTTTTTATCCGGTTTCATTCCCGGCAAACTAAAAGTGTTGGATATGATACGCGTCCCCGGCCTAGCTTCTTGCCGGATTTTTCGTTCTAGCTTTTTCATCATTGTATTTATCCCAAACACAAATATGACGTCGTATTGACCGAGCTTAGCGCTAAACAAATTCCTCTTATATACTCTCATATTTTTATTACGACCCACACCACTCTTAATTCTCAAAACAGAATACCAGGCCAAAATAGGATTAAGTTCAAAACCATCTATCCGTTCTGCTCCTTCTCTTGCTGCCGCTATCATCAAAGTTCCACTTCCAGATCCGAGATCTACTACTCGATCTTCGGGTCTTAACTCCGCTAGCTCAAGCATCGTCTTCACATGCCCCTTCAGCGATGGCAAAAAGGGAGCACCAGTAAAGAACGTTATCCCAAAAGGGATAATCATTATTAAGAGTACGCCCAGAAAAACAGCTAAAATAATATATACAGCAAAATACATTCGACCTAGCCAGCGCTACTGCCGCCTCCGCCTCCGCCTCCGCCAGAGAATCCGCCAGAAAAACCACTGCCCGATGATCCGCTCGACCATCCTGATGATCCACCGCTCTTCGAGACAGGCGTTGCTGCTTGAACAGTTTGAGTGTTCAGGCTTGCAAGACTATTTGCCAGCATCATTGAGTTGAATGTTCCTTGACCCTGATACCAATCGGGCTGCTCCATCGCCATATCCTTGAAGCGCTTAGCCCACTCGTCTTCGATCTCAAAGATCATGGCATACGGCAGGAATTTTTGGAAAGTCTCAGGCGTTAAGTCCTGCAAACGGAAGCGCTCCGCCGTGTGCAAATAGTCATAAAAGCCGCGCGCATGCTCTTCAGCCAGCTTGCCCTTCTCAGTCCGCTTCGGCGCAAAGCGTCCAAAAATTATCACAAGTATTCCATCAACTATAAGCGGTGCCCCAATGAATAAGAAAAACATACCAACAAAACCAAGGCTAATTAATGTGCTGCCGACGCCATAGTAAGCCTTGCGCACGCTGTCCGGATTTTTCACGAAGAAACCATCCTTCACAACATTTGTATAGATCTTCTTCTGAATGCTTCTCACTTCTGTTGCAAGCTTGTTTTTTAGAGCAGAAACTTTTGGCTCATCACTCGACTGGAAAATTCCTCCCAGTAATTCTTTTTCATATGCATTCAACTCTCGATCTCCAAACGATTTTCTAGTCGGCTCGCTCTTGATAAATTGATAATCCTTACCTTTGAATATTTTGCCCTTCTCAAGCTCTTTGATTTTCAAATAACCGCGCACAGCCAAGTCAACCAGGGTCGCTGCTGTAAAGTGCGGTTTGTATTTCTCCTCGAGCACAACACCCATCGTCGCTGGTGCCATTCCCTTCGGCGGATCGTACTCTGGCACGATCGTAGTCCGGCCCGGCGCGTCTTTACCCTTCTTGTTCCACCTGTACAACAGCCAGCCAAATAGCAAGAACGGATGTAGGAAGAAAATTACTGCTCCGCCATACACGAGATAAAACCAAATAGTTGGCCTGAGATCTACAATTACGGGGGCGACCTCTCCCTTTTTAACCTCTACTCGCAATTCTTCCGTCTTATGCCACTTACGCTCAAGTCGGACAATATGATTACCTGGCGCAATATCGACACCCACCTCTAAAGCATCGTTACTAACAAATCCAGAATCTCTTCCGTTTAGATATATAGTTGCGCCGGTAGGTTCAGTTTCCACGCGCATGAAGCCGGGGTTGTTCAAGATCCCCTGTGGCCATCCTGCCACGATTGTAAAATCTGTATATGGCGCTAAATCTTCGCCCGTAAAAAAGAATGTTTTCGTATCAACCACCTCTTGCGTACTATCACTGGCCTCGGTATATAAAGTCGTCAGCAATGCACTCTCTGTAGCGCCTGCCGGAATAGTTACTCTGACAGAAACATCGTCTATCGATACATCTCGATCTGAAGAAATTGCATTCCAGTAAAGTTCTTGATGATCTTCATAAAAACCAATTCCTCCCACAACGTCATACTGAAAAGTAAACGCGCGCGTCTCATTGCTGGCGCTAAAGTTTACTTTAACCTCGACGACATCGGAATATTCTGTAATTTCGAGCGCACTCGCCGGCACCCGATCGCCCGTTTCCTCGTCAAACACCTGGATGTTACGGATCTCACGCAAGCGCTGTTTGCTGATATCTCGGATAACCCAGCTGAAATCCCCATCGAAATTCATGGTGTGCGTCTCAGAGACTGTAAATATTCCAGACTCCTGCACCCGAATATCAACATCCCACGCTTCAAAATACCAACTCTTGGCCTGGGCCTGGCTCGCAAATGAGAAAACAAAAATGGCCGTAAACAATACCGCCGAGATAAATAGGATCTTTTTAATATTTGAAAACATTCGGGTATTTTTTGTTAAGTTTATCTGCAAAAATTGTCATCACGGCCCGGCGCAGATTTAGGCCGGGAATAGTGTTTTTATATATATGATTGTGACGAGTTATGGAGTTTATCATATCATCTACGAACGCTGCTCTGATATCTAGATCACTATCCAGCGCATTTTCTAGACCCTGGATTGTATTGAACTGTTTTTCCATATTGATTTGTTCCCTCTCGATCCTTTGCTGCATTTCAGGCCTTGTGTATCTTTGCTCATTAAATAATTCTTCGGCCGAATAAAGACTAGCGAGATGTTTCATGACTCTTTCTATACCAGCCGCGTCATCGATATATTCTGCTAATACTTTTTCAAGCTTTAGGCCTTCTATCGTTTTCAGGGTGTCTTTATATTTCTGTTCTTCTTCAGTGCTTATTTTTAGGTCCAGCCTGTCTAGGCGCTGCAACAATTCTCGAGCATTACTTACTTGTTTTCCCTCACGATCCTTATCTAAGACCTCCTTATATGTCGCACGCAGATTTAGATTTGGAATAACCTCACTTAGAGGATGTCGCTTGCGTGTAATGCCTTGCGATACTCTTTCCAGCTCTTTAGAAGACGCACCGGGAGTAGCATATTCACGCTTCAGTAATTCCATCAGGTGAAGTTGGCTACTGAGACCTGTTTCTTGTTTCTCTTGCTCGCTTAAAAGTTTTTCAGACAAATCAGCAAAACCGGCTATAAACTCATCAGCGCTTTGATACTTCTCAACAAAAACGTTGCGCAGCTCCTCTTCACTAGCCTGCCGCACAGTAACCAAATCAGCGGCATTCACAAAATCAGCCTCCAGAAGATTATCCAGGCTCGTGCTTACTTTCTTATAGCGTGATTCTACGCTTTCAGAAAAGTTCTTGTCGTCTCCTGATTCTGATGGGATTTCTGCGCCATTTACGGCAAATCCTTCGGAAGTAGTCATATATATATTATAATTAAATAGCCGGTATTGACAATAACGAAAACATTTGTTACAATGCTCCGATTTCAAAATTAAGTGGCCCTTGAATACAGCCCTTAAACCTGAAATTACTAACGTTAAACACCCTTTTACCCTATTTATGAACTATCCTCACCCCGGTCCATTTCGCATAATTCTAGCCATTTGTGCCTCAATTGTTTTATTTGGCGGCCTCTCAATGGCTGTCAGCACAGCCTCGGCGCATGCTTCAGAAATTGTTGGCACGGAATCGGAATCTACCGCGCTCATCAACGAAGGTTTCACATCTCCAACTGTGGACGAGATTGTTGATGTAACCATCCAAGCTTCTGCCACTATTGAAGTTGAGAGTATTACTCCAAGCGGCGGTAAAGTCTGGCCAAACACTCCAATCATCGTTAAGTTTACGACTGACGTTGATCAAGCCATGGCCGAAATGAAGATCCATGTTGCTCCACGCGTCTCAGGAATTTATGAATGGATCGATGGTCGCACTGTCCGTTTCTGGCCTTGGATGCAAGGAAACAATATGCGTTATTCCGTTCAGGTTACTGCTGGCGTTCCTTCCCTTGGTGATCCTAATGTGAAGACTACGCAAGAGGCGTTAATTTATTATATTGCAAAGGATTTGCCTGGTGACTCGCGCATTTTCCGTGTTGCCATAACTAATCCACACCCGAATACAACTGTTGGCGTAAACCAGCCTATTAAGATTGTCTTCAGTCATCCAGTTGATAGAGCCGCTGCCCAAGCACGTTTGCATGTCGCACCACATAAAGGTGGTACGTTTACTTGGCCAGATGACAACACGATGATTTATACGCCGAATGCGCAAAAAGCTGGTTATCGTTATTCTTATCAAGTAACGGCAGGTATTCCCTGGCTAGCCAACAATGCAGTCGTCACAAAGTCTGGTGTTCTCTTTTACTATAAAACCTTTAGTGGTTATTTCAGTGCATCCGGCAAACGCATCATCATCGACCTCTCTCAGCAAAGAATTTATGCCTACGAAGGTTCTAAATTGATGTTCAGTAACCTAGTCAGTACCGGTCTTCCCGGCACGCCTACTCCTGTCGGCACATTTAGGATTCGACGTAAAGTAGCTGTGATGGCTTATGTTGCTCCTACTTATTACCTGCCTAACACTCACTGGAACTCTGAATTCCATCGCACCTATGCGGGTGGCTACTACATCCACGAGGCCTGGTGGCACAATAATTTTGGACACCCGATGAGCCATGGTTGTGTGAACATGACGTACAGTGGATCAAAGTATATCTACTACTGGGCACCGATCGGAACTCCAGTTTATATCCGGCGTTAAGTTTAAGTAAAATTTAAACACTAAACTCTCCTCAATGAGAGTTTTTTGTTGTCTTGTCCTTTTTGTAATGCAGATATATACTTTAGTCTATGACCAAAATCGTTGAAGTAAATAATTTGACTAAAAAGTTCAAAGATCTTGTCGCCGTGGACAATGTCTCATTTGATGTTGAGGCTGGTACGAATTTTGCCTTTTTAGGACCGAACGGAGCCGGCAAAACTACTACTATTCATATGTTGGCCACTTTATTGGCGCCAACTTCAGGCACCGCTAAGATTAATGGCTTTGACATTTCAAAAGACCGTGACAAAGTCCGTTCTTCGATTGGTCTTACCTTTCAAGACCCTTCTCTGGATGATTCTCTGACCGCCTGGGAGAATCTTAAGTACCATGCCCGCTTCTATGATGTCCCTAAGATTAAGTTTGAGAAGCGCGCTGAAGAAGTTTTAAATATGGTGGAACTTTGGGACCGCCGCAAGGATGTCGTGAAGAAGTTTTCAGGAGGCATGCGTCGTCGCCTAGAGATTGCACGCAGTCTTCTGCATTATCCTAAATTACTTTTCCTTGACGAACCTACCCTAGGCCTCGATCCTCAGACGCGCAATAAAATCTGGGAATATTTAGATAAATTGCGAAGTGAGCGAGAAATCACGCTCTTCATGACGACTCACTATATGCAGGAGGCTGAGCAGGCCGACCAGGTCGCGATTATCGACAACGGTAAAATTATTGCCAATAACACACCCGCTGATCTAAAGAAAAAGCATATCGGTGGAGATTTGTTTTATATTAATACAGCAAATAACGAACAAACAGTTAAAGAACTTGAAAAAGAATTTTGCTGTGAAGTACGTCAAGATAAAAAGGATCGAATCGTTTTCACTGTGCCGGATAGTACCGCTGCACTGCCTAAGATCGATACAACCATTACCGCCGATCTTCTCAGTCTTGAGCTGCACCAGCCGACACTAGAAGATGTTTTCCTTAAACTAACTGGTCGCGAGATCCGAGAGGAAGATGCTTCACAAGCAGAAATGAATAAGCGTCATCTGCGTACGCGCCGCCGAGGCCCACACTAAACCTATGAAACTCCGAATCGCCCTCAAAGCCACAGAATCCATTTGGGAACGTGATATCGTCCGCTACTGGCGCGATAAAGCACGGTTCTTTAGCTCACTGATCCAGCCCTTGCTCTTCCTAGCAATCTTTGGAGTTGGTATGAAATCCGCCTTTTCGGTTGATCTGATTCAGTTTGATTATGTCCAGTTTATGTTCCCGGGGATTATCGCTACGACTGTCCTTGGTATCTCTATTTCAACCGCAGTTTCCATCGTTACTGATCGGCAGTTTGGTTTCTTAAAAGAGATTTTGGTTTCCCCGATCCCACGCACTTCAATAGCCATCGGCAAGATCTTGTCCGGAACAACGCTCGGTCTCATCCAGACTGTCTTACTTTTAGTCCTTGGAATCTTTATCGGTTTTCAACTTAATTTTAGCCTGGTACTCCTCACTATCGGAATTGTCGCCCTGCTTGGATTTGCGATCACCGGACTTGGCGTAATCATCGCGGCCCGCATGAAATCGACTGAAGGTTTTCAGTTTATCTTCCAACTTTTGATCTTTCCGATGATGTTCCTGTCGGGCGCCTTCTTTCCTTTGAGAGACGCTCCGCTTTGGATGGACTGGATCTCAAAAATCAATCCGCTAACTTATGCTGTTGATGGACTGCGCAGAGTTTTATTGGAAGGAACCGTACCAGCACAAGTTATCGATAGCGTTACTATTCATAGCCTGAGTACTAATATTTTAGTAACCGTCGGTTTTGGGATTTTGTTTGTGATAGTTGGAGTATTCCTGTTTAGACGAGCAAAATAGTTTCATTTAGAGACCGTTTCAAAAGATATATTCTCAAGTCCCGTGTATTCGCGGAACAGGTTTTTCTTGAGGATTAAATAATTAATATCCCTCAAGGAATTTCACTCAAGCGAACTAGACTTAAGATCCGTAAGTTCGCTTTCATGTATTCTCTTTCTATATGCGCTTATTACTATATCTTCATCAACTACGCATCTCTACAAGCTTCTCAACAAATATTTTCTTCTGCGAGCCTTGTTTTCGATATTTACTTAAGGATACATACTTCACGGTCACAGCGCTCTGGAAGAAAATATTCATTGAGAGTCATAAAGAGGTCCGAATAAATAAGATATGACTCGAAAATTACCCGTCTATAATGTATTCTGATGTTCCGGTCTTTCGAGGAGTAGCTTATTTATGAGGACTGAAGAGTTGTTTGATTTCCTCTCAAAAAACATCTTCTGCGAATCTTGTTGGCTATCAAACAGGTTAACAGCATTCTTGAGGATATTTTTTGAGATGAGTCAAGTTGTAGTTGCTGTTTCTTAAAATCCGAAAAAAGGCATGAGACATACCTTGAGGTTCTGCATATTCGCGATGCAGGCTTTTCTTGAGGACATATTAATTAACAATAAACTTACTGTTTTTGAAGAATCAATTCCAATATGCGATGTGTATGCATTACTGGCCGCCGATCTTTTCTCTTAACTATTTTACGATGAATTATATTAAACATCGAAACTAGTTGCATTATATCATTCTCGTCATGATGATAATCGTTATTTCCGTCCTTATCTACAATGTCTAAATTAAAATGTATAAAAAAGTATCCTCCAGACTTTAAGGTTCTATATATCTCTTGCACTGCCTTTTCTTTGTTAACGTAATGAATAACATTGATCATAAAATAAGCGCCAACACTATTATCTTTTAGTATTGAATTTTCTATATTCTGAAGTTCAAATTTTAGTTTAGGATATTTTGTCTCGGCTAGATCAATTTCTTCCTTAGAACAATCGATTCCCATTGTACTAAATCCTGACTTAGAAAATACTTCTACATCCCGGCCACTACTGCAACCGATATCAACGATTAAGCCGCTAAAGTTTTTGTTCTTTAGAAAATCAGCAAATGCCTCAGCATAGACTGTCGGGTGCTCTTCCCAATGCCTACTATTATTATATTTTCGATAAAGCTTTTCTTCTTTCATAAAAATGGTAGTCCCTACGGGAGTCGAACCCGTGTTTCCAGAATGAGAATCTGGCGTCCTAGGCCACTAGACGAAGGGACCGTATTTGAATATTTCACGTTTATCTAACCTAGCAGATCTAACGTTTCTTGTCGAGCCCTAAATCGACGCCGGTATATTGGAACGGTTTTTATACTGTTCTTTGCGCCATTCTCTTCCCTGCCGCACCAACAAATCTTTAGCCTGCAACGGATTGGCCATTAGATCCTTGACAGCATGCTCCATGTGCACGCCCTGACTTCCCTTTATCAAAACTGTGTCACCCGGCTGCAGATCATTTTGCAGGAGCTGCTCCACCTGGGTCGAGTTAGACACTGAAGCCACCTGTTCGATCGGCATTCCAACCTGCAAGGCTGCATCCGCTATTAGCTTGCCGCGGGCACCGACTGTGATCAATCGATTTGCGACCTGTGCCACTTTCTTACCAACCTCCTCGTGTCCCTCTTGTTCGTATTCTCCCAGCTCCAACATATCTCCCAACACTGCGATCCTCTGACCCTTAACGGGCATGCTTCGTAAAACTTCCAGTGCCGCCAACGCAGACTGTGGAGCGGAATTATAAGTATCATCGATAATCGTCGAGTCCTTCAAGCCTGCGATCAATGTTAAACGTCCTGGCACTGGCCGGTATTCCCCTAGGGCGCTGATACAATCTGCAATCGGCATCTCCAATGCAACGCCTACCGCAATGCCAGCCAGAGCTGCACTAGTTTGTGGCGCACCCAATGCCCTTGGCAAGAAAACAGGAACCTGGCGTTCATGACCATAAGTCACATTAAACTGCAGTCCAGTCACTTGGCCACTGCGCTCTAGCTGCGCCATCTCGACATCGCGCGCAACAGCTTCAGTAAGCTCATTTGTAAAACGAATATCGCTTGCGTAAACATCTGCTCCCGCCGTTACTCCAAAAGATATTTTTTGCACCTCTACGGTTGAGCCGATTCTTTCCACAGCCTCATCATCAATATTAAATATTGCTGTGCCATCTGCTTTGATATTGCGGACGATCGCGCTTTTCTCCTCGATGACTTTATCTATTGTTTTAAAATATTCCAGATGTGATGGACCGATCGCCGTGATCACGGATACGTCCGGCGGAAAAAGCTTCGTCAAATAGTCAATATCACCCGGCCGATCTGCCGCCATTTCCAAGACTAGAACATCAGGGTATTCCTGGCGTTTTACTATCAAAGAAAGTGCGTTCACAAAATTTACAAACCACTTGATCAAGGAATTGCCCGCCTCTTGCCCGCCGACGATTGTCAGGGGCACGCCAATTTCGTTGTTATAGTTTTTCTTACTTTCCCAGACTTGATATTTTTTCCGTAAAACTAAAGCAATAACGTCTTTTGTGCTGGTCTTACCAACACTCCCCGTGACCGCCACGATCTTGGGATTATATTTTTTCAGGACACGTTTGGCAAGCGGCACTAAAAGTTTGATGAGGAGAGTACGTTTTGAATTCATTATTCTGTGGGTTTAATTTTAAGTTGACGTAAGATACCTTCAGCAATTTTACTGAAAGTTGGCGCAGCAGTGTCTGCCGCATAGCGCCGTTTTGGTTCTGTAAATTTAATTATCATGACAAATTGTGGATCTTCAAAAGGTCCAAAACCTACGAAGGTGTGATTGAACTTCGTATTCGAATAGCGGCCAGTTTCCTTGTCTGTAATCTGCGCGGTACCGGTCTTGCCACCCAAGCGATAACCCGCAACCTTAGCCTTGTTAGCCACTCCGTTCTCAATCGAAGAAACTAGCATGGCAGAGGTTTGCCTGGCGGCTTTCGGCGAAATAGCATCGCCAATCACGCTTGGCTGGAACTCTTCGACAGTATCATCCTCTTTCCGAACTGCCTTCACAATTCTTGGCTGAATCAATTTGCCGCCGTTCACGATCGCTGAAAATGCTGTCGCCATATGCAATGGCGTTACCGCAAAACCTTGTCCATAAGCTGAGGTCACAAGGTCAACCGGCCCAAACTCTTCACGCACCTGAGGCGTAGCCTCTCCCGCTAGAGTAATCCCGGTCATGGCCGTTAAGCCGAAACGTTCCAAATATTTTCGCATGTTTTCGCCGCCTAATTGCTGGGCAATCTTCGCTGCTCCAATGTTTGACGAATATTCTAAAACCTCAGTCGGTGTAATATTTCCGTGCGCTGCTCCATCAGAGTTGCTGATAGTATAACGGTCAATCTTCATTGAGCCGGAGTCTAAGACTGTGCTATCCGGCGTGATCAACTCTGCATCTAGCGCCGCAGCCACGACCAAAGGCTTTTGAATAGAGCCTGGCTCATAAATATCCGAGACTGCGTGGTTGCGGAAGTCGCCCGCTTCTTCTACTTTATTAAATTCGTTCGGGTCATAGTTTGGAAAGTTTGCCAGCGCCAGAATGTCTCCGGTATACGGCTGTATGACGATCGCCGTTGCGTCTGCGGCATCGTATGCGAGCCAAGCTTTACGCAATTCTCGTTCGACTATAAATTGAATGTCTCGATCAATCGTTAATATCAAATCATCGCCGTCTTGCGCAGGCTGGAAAGAACGATCGCCCACAGCAATCAGACGATTGCGGCTGTCTCTTTCTGTCTCCAGGAATCCTGACCTGCCTCGTAGCTGCTCCTCAAAATATTCCTCCAAACCGTAGCGTCCGATGCGGCGGTCATCCATAAAGCCAACAAAACCTACAATGTTTGAAGCTAAAGTATGCTCAGGATAGTAGCGCCATTCTTCCGGCTGTAGATACACCCCTGTAAATGTGCGTTCTTCAGGACTCAACTCCTGTTCCTGCATTATGCGTTCTGTAATCTTCTCAGAAATTTCAGGCCCTACCTGCTTTGCAATCGGTACATAAAGATCTTCAATGTCAGATAAGTTTGTCTTCAACTCCTCTGCATCAACACTTAATAAAGGCGCTATAAAATCAACAACCGTATCAATGTTCTTGATCGACCCGCCATTATCTACTTCACGTGGTATCGCATAGACTAGATCCAGCTTGCGGTTGGTCGCCAGTGAGAAATATTCATCATCTTCTACCTCAAGTAAAATCTGGCCACGACTTGGAATCAACTGTTCAAAAATCTGGCGCTGCCCTTCCGCTAAAGCTAAATAATAATCATGCTGGATGATTTGGATATAAAATAATCTGACGACAACTATCGCTGTAATAACGAAAAAAAAGCCTAGCACAAAGGTTATGCGGCCTAGCGAATTTTTCGCGTCTTTAATAGTTTTTTGGGAAGTGCGTAAGCTCATATTATGTATGGAAGATTATACTTTACCGCACTCATTGAATAATGTCGAGCTTAACGAGACGCCACATTCGTCTGCGGAGCTTCCATATGCGTGAGCTGGGTTTTGGTCAAACTCATACCGGACGCCGCCTTTTCAATTGCGCGAATTGAAGACAATTCGCTGGCTTCGAGCTGGAGAGCTTTGTGTTGTTCCACCAAAACGTTTTTCTCGACCTCAAGCTCATCGATACGACTACCGAGATTCGATACGCTATTGGTCTGAATCAGATATAAAAGTGAAAAGATACAAAGCAAAGCCACAGTAAAAATAGATAGCGCCACGCGACCAAACGCGAGTTGCTTTTTTAATGTGCGCTTGCGCGTTCCGCTGAAAGCGACTGGTGATCTAGTGATAGTTAGTAGTCGTGCCATATTTTTGTTTTTAGATTTTATGGGCGCTGCGCAATTTGGCGCTGCGAGCCCGTGGATTTAATTTTATTTCTTGACTAGTTGGCGTAAGTGGTTTTTTAGTAATAATTTTTAAACTAGGTTTATGTTCACAATCACAGAGAGGAACTTCCGGCGGACAGATGCATTCCCGACTTTCTTTTCTAAAGAATTGTTTGACTGTCCGGTCTTCCAAAGAATGGAAACTAACGACAACGATTCGGCCATTTTCTTTCAAGACTTTTAGTGCTTGCTCTAGGCCTTGCTCAAGCTGACCTAGCTCATCATTGACTGCGATGCGCAACGCCTGAAATATTTTAGTAGCAGGATCAATCTTGCTTTTCCCGCGCGGTATAATTTTCCCAATGAAGTCGTGCAGTTTGAGTGTGGTGTTTGGGACATTTGGCCGTGCCTCAACGATTGCCCTAGCAACCTTGCTCGCAAAACGCTCTTCGCCGTATTCCCTGAAAATCTGCGCCAAGACTTTTTCATCTAGACCTTTAAGTAACTCCAGCGCAGTAAAGTAGCTGGCGGTCCCTTCACGCTGCAGCTCATCTAAGCTGCGGATCCTACTCAAGCGCACCTGCGTTCCTTTGCGAGGAAACTTGCGAACCTTTTTTGTGAAAAGGCGCATGTCCAACGGAGCATCTGACTGAAACGATACGCCATGCTGGTTTCCGGAGAGCTGCCATGAAGAGATCCCAAGATCAAACACAACCGCATCAACTTTCTCGAGCTTTTCTTTCGCGACCAGGTCTTCAATGTCAGAAAATCTGGCACGACTCAAAACAACACGCTCATCAATCTCCTCGTGCTCTTCCAAGTACTCCAGAGTGAAAGGATCTTGTTCCAAGCCATAAACCTTGCCGTGCGGCGCTATCGCCTGCAAGATCTGTTTGGTATATCCTCCCAATCCAAAAGTAGCGTCAATGACGGTATCGCCGGGCCTCAATTCAAGCTCAGCAATAACCTCGTCCATTAGGACTGGTTTGTGTAGCGGTTCATTCATCCGCTTTAAGTGTTAGTCTCTTAATTTAAGAAGTGCATGCTACTCTCGCCATAATTCATTAGCGACAGTTAGCCATAGATCACCTTCTGATATTTCAGAAACTGATTTATCGCTCTCCGTCTTACACTCCTAGCTCGCCAAGTTGCTCGGCAATTGCATTGGTATTGCCTTCAGTCTTTTCTTTAAAAGCCTGCCAACGATCCTCAGACCAGATCTCAATGCGATTATAAAGGCCGGCAATTACAGCTTTGCGATCGATAGCACTATATGTACGCAAGTACTCCGGCAGGATAATTCGGCCCTGGCCGTCTAATTTCACATCCATAGCACCCGCCAGCATCAAGCGCGCAAAAGCGCGGGTGTTTGCTTGTGAAATTGGCAATGCTGCTAGTTTCTCCGCCAAGACTTTCCACTCTTTGGCGCTATATAGCACTAAACTACCGTCCAAACCTCTTGTTACGACAGCCCCCTGTTTTAGATCTTTACGAAACTTAGTCGGCACCGCAATGCGACCTTTTTCGTCTACAGAATGGCTATATTCACCAATAAACATACTTATCTAGTTTTACTTTATCTTTTTGGCGTATAAACAACTTTAGAGGACACTTTATATAAAGTTATCCACAATTCAGCCTACTATTCCCCACTTTTCTCCACATTTATCCTCTCTTCACCATTATATACCACTTGTCTGAAAAGTCAAACATAAAAAACCGCTTATCCCCTTTTTTAGGAAATAAGCAGCTAAACGCTTTTAGGAGATAGCGGCTATGAAATCTGTCCGTAGGCATCCTGGCTAATCACTTTTTTATGCCCAAGCAGATCAATCGCATGTCGTTCAGCCCCGCACATTTTATCCTCTCCTTATGTATATTATTGTTAACAGAATATACTATTCTACTACCAATTTTGGTCAAAATAAATCACACTCCCCCATTTGCTAAAGAAGTGTGATCTATTTAAACAAAATTAGATCTTGTAGGCTGTGAAAGCAAAAGCGTGGTCGTACAGCTCAATAAAGTCTGAAACGATTGTTGCTTTTGTAACATCGAACCATTCTCCGTTCGCCGGATCTACAAAGTTGAAGCGCCAACGATTAGCTACATCAGCCTCGACAGGTATTGTGAAGTCGATCTGCCACAATCCTGCTGAGATCAATGAAGTTGAGTCAGCCTGCAATTTATAGACCTCGAAAGGAGCGCCCTCAGGACCATAGAAGTAGACATCCGTGAAACGAGGATCGAAGTCGCTACCAGTCAAGACCTTTAAGGTCAAAGCTGTTTCGCCTCCGAGTAGTTTCTGGACATCGCCTGGATCAGTGCTCTTATAATCAACAAATGCCAAGGCGTTTTCGTAAATTATTACCTTGTCGGTGTCGATTACAAAGCGGTCAATAGAGATCCATGCTCCTGTGTTAGGGTCAACAAAACCGAAACGCCAGCGGGTCTCAACCTGAGCTTCAGTTGGGATATCATAAGTGATTTCCCACCAACCGTCAGAAAGATTCTGAGTGTCGGAAGCTACTAGTTGATAGATCGGCAAATAATCGCCCCATTCTGGAGTGAACAGATACATTTCTGTAAACATAGCATCTGTTTCGCTGCCAGTATTAACGCGGATTTTAATTTGCTGATCAGTGCCGGACAATATCTCATCAGTGAACAAAGGACCGCAATTGCCGGCCATACACTCACTGAATGCAAACGCGCTCTCATACAATTGAATTGCATCAGAGTCTAAGGTTACGCGGGTGTTATGTAGCCAGTCGCCCGTATTTGGATCAACAAAGTTGAAAATCCAACGTTGTGCGAGGTACACATCAGATGGAATCTGATAAACAATTCTCCACCAACCCGGTTGTACCAAATATGTTTTGGTAGCATTCAAGTAATAAATCGGTAGTGTAGAACTGCCGTCACCATAGAAGCGTGCTTCAGTAAATTGAGGATCTGTGTCGCTGCCAGTATTAATAGTAAGCACCAGTGCTTCTGTCGTACCAGCAAGGGTCTCACCCTGCGCAATTGACGGTACCACAAACCCACGAGGCAAGAACTGATCAATATCTATAGCCTTTTGAGCCTGAGTCGTTCCTTGGAAAAATACCGCTCCCATAGCCACAACAAGGGCTAAAGTAGTAGCTTTCAACCAAGTCTTTTTAAGGTTTAGACGCATATAGTTAGTTATTTATTGTTTAGTTATCGATTAACTAAAGTAGTTAACTATACCCTTAAAAGCAACTTTTTGTCAAATATTAGAGCCAACTTCAAAACACAAAAAAACGATAGTGGAAATTATCGTTTTTT
>JBHPHK010000006.1:0-50030 GCA_042569365.1 Patescibacteria group bacterium
CACACAAAAAGTAAAATCGAAGACAAGGTTGGTAAGAGGATAAAGGCAGAAAGGCTTAAAAAAGTAAAACTGCTAGCAAGTAAAGATAAAGACAGTAAGCTTGCGCCGCCTCCAGAAAAGAAAGAGGAAACAGACAAGCCAGACGACAAGAAAATCACAAAAAATGAAGTCCAGCCAAGAATTCTTCGTAGAGCACGAATTATTTTTTGGAGTGCTATTGGTTTGATCGCAGTCCTGGGTCTTATTCCGGCAGCGTTAATCATTTGGCCGGAATATATCGACTTGGGAACTGACTTTTCACTAGTCAATGACGTGACTAACTCAGATGTAGAAGTCCTAGATGACAACGTAGAAATAGAAGATCTGACAACGAAAACAGAGTACAGTTTAATATCTGAAATGGTAGGAGACTTGGCAGCATTGCCGTTTGATTTTAGTCTTCCGTCAAGCTGGCATGTGTACGGTGACCTGGATATGTTGTTGCCAGGCAGTAAAGAGTACGGCACATTTTTACAAGTAGATGCACGTCCGATATTAAGTGGCAGTACACAGAATGCAATTCTGCAGGGGATAAGCTTTGCGAACGGCACCGCTGTTGATACAGCGGACTCACGTGAGCAGGATCTAAAGGTGGACCCGGACATTTCTGGAGTTAAACGTTCAGCTGTCTCTTTAGGCGGCATTAACGCTGTGCGTATCAGCTATACGATTGTTCCGGCAGAGACAGGACTGAACGAATCATACTTTGAGTATTATTTAGACGACACCGGCCATAACTTATCATACTATTTCGTGATTCAAACAGAGGGTACGCCATACTTCAAGCCCTTCAGTAAGAATCTAGAATTTGCATCACTTTTTGAAGAAAATTTCGAGATAAGCCTTAAATAGAAAGATTGTTTGTTTGTCCACAACTTGATTTTGCGGTGGTTTTAAGGTATATTTATGTTAAGAAGTGCGAGAGACTAAAGTTTTCGCATTTATGAATTTAAGAGCATTAATTATTAATTCTCCCTTCTTATGGCAAACAGGGAGCAGATTGTTACAGGTTTAGATATTGGTTCTACGCATATACGTGTTGTAGTAGGGCAAATTAATCCGGAGAATCAAACTCCGAAGATTATTGGCGTTGGCCAGGCGGAAGCAACGGGCATTCGCAAGGGCGTCTTGATAGATGTCGAAGAGGTGGTGAGCTCAATGTCGGCAGCACTAGAGCAGGCAGAACGAATGGCGGGCGTCCCTATCGAGCACGCGGTTGTTTCAATTGGAGACGAGCATGTGTCTTCTGAGATTACTCACGGTGTGATCGCAATTTCTAAGACAGATGGCGAGGTTACAGAAGACGACGTCTCGCGTGCGATAGAAGCGGCGCAGACTGTGACCGTACCAGCCAATAAAGAAATTTTGCATATTATCCCAAAGACTTTTACGGTCGATGATCAGAAAGGCATCAAGGATCCTGTGGGCATGATTGGCGTGCGTCTTGAAGTAGAGGCGCTGATTATCTATGGCATGTCGGCGATGATCAAAAATATTTCAAAAGCAATATACCGCACCGGTGTAGAGATTGATGACTTAGTTTTATCGCCCTTGGCCGCTGCAACTTCGGTAGTTTCTAAAAGACAGAAAGAATTAGGGATAGCGGTTATCGATATTGGCGGCGGCACGACCGGTCTGGCTGTTTTTGAAGAGGGAGACTTACTGCATACTGCACTTTTGCCGATAGGTTCTATGAATATTTCAAATGATTTGGCTATCGGACTTCGAACCTCAGTTGATGTCGCCGAAAAAGTAAAAGTTGAGTATGGTTATGCGTTTTCCGATGAAGTTGATAAGAGCGAAGAGATAGATTTACAAAAAATAGATACTCAAGAGGAGGGAACTGTCAGTAAGCATGATGTCGCGATGATCATTGAGTCGCGTGTTGAAGAGATCTTCGAACATGTCGATGCGGAGCTTCGAAAAGTGGAGCGCAGCGCTAAATTACCAGCTGGAATCCTTCTGGTGGGCGGGGGAGCTAAGCTGCCGGGCATCGTCGATGTGGCTAAGCAGAAATTGAAGTTGTCAGCCCAAGTGGCGTTCCCAACACAGTTCCCAATTACGGTCGATAAGGTAGATGACCCTAGTTTTGCTACAGCACTTGGACTCATATTGTGGGAAATAGAGAGTCAAAAAGTAGGCGGAAAAAAACTAAAATCAAGCTTTAAGGTTATGCCAAAGGATCTTCCTGATAAGATGAAAAAGATCTTCAAGTCATTCATGCCATAATATATGGGCTAGATCGTGTCCGATTGGACTTATTGGCAAATAAGTCCTTTTTATTTTATGAACACTATAATGTTTCAAGAAGGGTTTGTTATTGAACACAATATTTTCTATACTTAACAACGGTTATAATTTTTTATGATCGTAAGTTTAACTTCCCTGCAGTATAAAGTTTTATTTATCTATCTAATATTTTTAAAATGCAAGTACAACCAGAGATCGAATCATTTGCCAAAATTAAAGTCATTGGCGTTGGCGGCTCCGGAGGAGCTGCTGTTAATCGTATGCAGGAGGTTGGCGTTAAAGGCGTCGAGTTTATTGCGATTAATACTGATGCGCAGGCACTCCATCACAACAATGCCGACCAAAAGATCCACATTGGTAAGACGCTGACGCGCGGACTTGGCGCAGGTATGAACCCTGACGTCGGAAAAGCGGCTGCCGAAGAGAATCAAGATGAAATCATCGATGCCATCAAAGGTGCTGACATGGTTTTCCTAACTTGTGGTCTTGGTGGTGGTACCGGTAGTGGTGCAACTCCAATTATTGCTGACCTTGCCCGCGAGCACGGAGCTTTGACAGTTGCCTTCGTTACCAAGCCTTTCGATTTTGAAGGAGCACAACGAAGACAGATCGCACTTAGCTCATTTGACGAGCTAGTCGGTCGCGTAGACACACTCTTGTCTATTCCAAACGACCGAATTTTCCAGATTATAGATAAAAAGACTTCAATGATTGAAGCCTTTGGTGCCGTCGATGACGTCATGCGCCAAGGTGTCCAGGGTATCGCAGAATTAATCACTGCACCTGGCTTAGTCAATGTTGACTTCGCAGACGTTAAGGCTGTTATGAAAGATGCCGGTTCTGCCTTGATGGGTATCGGTACTTCAACAGGTGAAGAACGTGCTGCGGCTGCTGCTAAGCAAGCCATTGAAAGTCCATTGCTCGAGCTTTCGATCAATGGAGCCAAAGGCATCTTGTTCAATGTTGTTTCTGGTCCAGACCTCGGTATGTATGAGATCGACCAAGCCGCTAAAGTTATTACTGAATCAGCTGATGCGAACGCTAAAGTCATCTTCGGTGCTACAATTGATGAGTCAATGGGCGAAGAGATGCGCATCACAGTTGTGGCCACAGGTTTTGAAGGATCAGGCAACGCAACTACTAACTCAGTATCTTCCTTCATGAGTTCTCCAACTGAAAAAAGCTCTCCAGTAACTATTGGTAGCTCTGCTCCAAAAACTATGCAACGGGGCTCAGTTAATTTGGGAGGACAGCCAAAGCCAGAAGTCTTGAAGACTAATGAAGTTATTGCAGACGATGTGCCGGAAGTTGCCGAGCCAAAGCAAGAAAGCGATGAGCTCGACATCCCAGCATTCATTCGTCGTAAGATGAAACAAAAATAACTTTAACTTTTAATTTGAGGGGGAATGCACCGTTAGTCGAGATTGGATGACCCGGTGCATTTCTTTTCCTGCTTTCTTCGCCATAAGACTGCTGTGAAAATCCTCTAGACACTCCTTTTCTAATATGGCATTCTAAATAACTATGCGTTGTCCATCCTGCCAATCAGCTGAAACGCGCGTGCTAGACTCGCGCGCCCTTGAAAAAGCGGTTTTAATCCGTCGTAGACGCGAATGCGCCGATTGCGGTTTTCGTTTTACTACTCATGAACAGCTGGAAGTTTTGGATCTAACTGTAGTGAAGAAAAGTGGCTTACCGGAGTCATATAGTCGCGACAAGCTCTTGACCGGCATCCGGACTGCCTGCGAGAAAAGGCCTGTCACCGAAGACGACCTTATGCGCCTGCTTGCCGAGATTGACCGTGAGCTTCTCCGTCTGGCAGACCAAAACCGTTCTGACTCAGAAGCACCTCTCGAGATCTCATCGCAAGTTATTGGCGAGGTTGTCCTGAAATATCTCCAAAGCTTTGATGCTGTTGCATTTGTGAGATTTGCTTCAGTCTATCGAGCCTATGACGACGTTGATAGTTTTGTCGAAGAGGTCAAAAGTATTTCCAACAACAAGAACAATGTTTCAGCAGAAAAAGAACAGACTGAAATGTCAGCTAAGCCAGAAAACATCTAAACATCTCCAACTATGATTTTATCTGACCAGGACATCCAGAAAGAAATAGAAGCCGGACATATTAGTTTTGATCCGATGCCAGACTTTGAAACTCAGCTCCAGCCAGCTTCGATGGATATGCGCTTGGGCAACGAGTTCCGCGTATTCAATCACTCGCGTACTCCCTATATTGATCTGCAAAGGCCAGAAACATTCGAAAATCTTACACAAGCAACGTTTAGAGATGAGGGCGAACCATTTGTTATCCATCCGCATGAATTTGTCCTAGGAATCGTAAAAGAATCACTCACTTTGCCAGATGATATTGCGGTTCGTATTGATGGTCGCTCATCGCTTGGGCGTCTTGGAATTATCGTACACTCCACTGCAGGAAATATCAGTCCTGGCTTTTCGGGTCAGATTACCCTCGAGATTACGAACATCGGCATGATGCCCGTACTACTTTACCCTGATATGCGCGTTTGTCAGTATGTGTTCCATCGTCTGGAAAATCCTTCGATGATTTCATATCGCGAACGCAAAGATGCTAAGTACAACTACCAGACTTCGCCAGGCGAAAGCAAGATTACAGAGGAGATAAAAAAATAGTTATGGAGAAATATTGCCTGCTAGTTCAGGTTACACCGGGCTCGCGAGAGAGCAGGGTTTTTAGTTATTGTCCTGAAGAAAACTTACTGCGCGTAAAACTAAAAGCGCGTCCCGAAAAAGGCGCTGCCAATAGAGAACTTATAGAGGTAATGAGTAAAACTTTTAATATTCCGAAAGCACAGATCGGCATTCGTGTTGGTCACAAGACTAAGCGCAAGCTCGTTTGTTTTGAGAGGGTTTCTGTGGCAGATATTCAAGGGCAGCTGGCGAAAATTTAATATTTTTTTAATGTTGCTCCCGGTATTGTAGGGGAGTGTCATTTTTTAATCTCAAAATCACCAAAGGGAAAATAGGCTGGTGGCTCTTGGTCGGGCTTCTGGGAGGTCTTTTGTGTTGGCAGATTGGATCGATTTATATGGTCTATGGTTTTATTTTGGTGGTTAGTATTTTGACGTTTTGGCGCTATGGTTTGAAAGGATTTGCTTTATTGATGATTTTTGTGGCGGCGATGGGTATAGGATATCTGCGGACGATACCGCTAATCCCGAAATATAACCCGGATCATATTGCGCATCAGATCGGTCGCGGGGAGCAGTTTTACGAAATCGAAGTGAAGGGGACGGTGCAGACTAGCGTTACAGATGTAGCAAGTTTTAGTGGTCGTGTCTCGCAAAACGGTCGAGAGTTTTATGGTGATGTCTGGATGACTGGTCGTTTTTCAGGAAAACTTTTGCATGGCGATGTCATTAGCGTTATTGGTCCACTGGAAAGATCTCTCTACTATAAAAATTATCCGGCCGCGATGAGTTTTCCTGATTTGCAAGGAATTGAAGCGGGGGAATTTTCAATCACGCGCACTCTGCTCAGCTGGCGCCGAAATTTTATCGAACGGATCAATGCGCGCATCGGCGAACCTTGCGCGGCGCTGCTCTCTGGGATTTTAGTGGGCAACAAGAGTGGCTATACAAAAGAAATCAAGCAGGCTTTAAGTCAGGTAGGCTTGGCGCACATTGTGGTTGTATCAGGGATGCATCTTCTGATCGTGGTTGCGGCTCTGCAGAAGAGCCTCAGCAAACTGCTGGCGCACAAAAAAGCGACGATTATTTTGATGTTAAGTATTTTGCTTTTCGTAGTCTTCACAGGAGCGGCACCTTCTACGATCCGCGCCGGGTTTATGGCGGCCCTGGTGATACTGTTGCCCTTATTCGCGCGTGGTAAAAATCCAGCACGCGTACTCCTGGTCACGGCCATACTAGCTTTCCTTTGGGATCCGACTCTGCAAAGCAATCTTGGTTTCCAGTTGTCCTTTGCGGCGACTGCTGGGATTTTATTTACACGGCACTATTGGGAAAGCATATTGTCTTTCCTGCCGAGCTTTGGGCAGATCAGAACTGTTGCGGCACTCACATGCGCCGCTCAAGTCGCCGTGGCGCCGCTCTTGTTTGTCTATTTTGAAAACCTGGCCTGGATCGCGCCGCTTATCAATGTGATAGTTGCACCTCTGCTGCCGTATATAATGTTGAGTGGTCTTTTACTAGTTATTGTGCCGGGATTTCTGGCAAATACAATGCAGCTCACTGCGTTGCTAGTCAGCTGGCCGATCATAAAGATTGCCGACATGAGCGACCGTATCTTTGGCTGGAGTTTTACCATGAAAATATCAACGGCACTGATCATTTATCTCGTAATGATCGGAATATATTATCTGATGATCAAAATCCCGCTCTGGAAATGGCGTCGAGAAAGGAAAACTCAATCAATAACCCATAAACCATGTCTCGTTTCCTAAAAATACTCCTGATCATGACGGCACTTGCTGCAGGTGGCGCGGTACTGCTTTATTTGGCGCGGACTAATCACATGGCGTATCTAAACTTTTGTGATGTAGGCCAGGGTGATGCGATTCATATCCGGATACCGCCAGATAAAGATTTCATAGTCGATACTGGTCCTGACCAAAGTGTCGTTAAGTGTCTCAGTAAAACTATGCCGCTCTGGGATCGCACGGTCGAGCATCTAGCAATAACGCATTTTGATGCTGACCATAGTGAGGGAGTCAAAACGATCATGCAGCGTTATGATGTAAAAAATTTTTATGCCTCCCAGGAAATTCCAGAAGCGATACAAAGAATCCTAAAGCCTGATACTAAAATAATAGACTGGCGTGCCGGCCAAAAATTAATCATTGACCAGCTCGAACTAACCGCGCAGTGGCCGCCGGCAGATTATGAAAACGAAGACGTTAATGCAGCGAGCCTGGTTTTACAGGGTAGATATGGTGGACACTCTTTCTTGCTGACTGGCGATCTGGCGATTGAGCAGGAAGAAATGATGATCGCAAGTCATTCACTCTGGCCGGCCGACATTCTCAAAGTCGGGCATCACGGCAGCAAGTCTTCGACAGGCGAAAATTTGCTCACGGCTCTCCGACCAGAAATCGCAATCATTTCAGTCGGCGAGAAAAACCGCTACGGCCATCCGGCTGAAGAGGCTTTAGAAAGACTGGAAAGTATCCGCGTCTTAAGGACCGATCTGGACGGAACGATTCAGTGCGATCTCAATGCTTCAGAGCTCTCCTGTTATCCGCTTGCTAATTAGCAAGAACTAAGGCATAATGATCGGCAAGAAGTTATTCTCGACTTGAGTTTGAACTTCTCTTTTTATAAGACATATCTAAATCTATATAATCAACATGGAACAAGAACGAACAGTTTTACTTATGAAGCCTGACGGCGTGCGCCGCGGTTTGATCGGCAATGTCTTGACGCGCCTTGAAAACAAGGGCTTGAAAGTCATTGGCCTTAAGATGATGACGGTCGAAGATGCTTTAGTACAGGAGCACTATGGTCATCATGCTGATAAGCCATTTTTCAAAACACTAAAGGCTTATATCCAGAGCGCACCGATCGTGGCGGTATGTATTGAAGGCATTGAAGCCGTGAAAGTTGTTCGCGCATTAGCGGGGGATACCAGTGGTCGCAAAGCTGATATCGGTACTATTCGCGGAGATCTTTGTATGAGCGTTCAGACAAATATCGTGCACTCTTCCGGAAATCCTGAAGAGGCCGAGGTAGAGATTAAGCGATTTTTTAAAGATGACGAGCTCTTCGACTACAGCAAAGGTAACGAAAACTTGATTTACGCAGAGGACGAGAAGGATTATCGGGATTAATAATTTTGACAGACAAAAGAAAAAACCTCGCTTGATCAGGATTGATCAGAGCGAGGTTTTTTGATGGTTTAAAAGAAGTTATTCCGGTGGTGCCTTTGTGTCGTTGAGCATTTCCCGGATTTCGGTCCACGTGCAGGGGCTGAACATGTTGATCGCGTCCTTCACAGTGTCGGAATCGTTCCCGAAAATTGTTAGTGATTTGTTGATTTCCAGCGCAGAACTTGGCCAGTGCAATTTAGCGCGCCAAAGATCAGAGCCAGCTACCATAGTTATATCCGGCGTCAGGTAAACTATTCCGTCAAAAGCGCCGTAGCTCTCAAAGGTCAGGTGGCCGGAAGGTTTTCGCGTAATGATATCGACATATTCTCTTGAATGATTACGCGACACTGAAGGTTCTGCCACAATGGTCCCGAGGTATTCTGGAAACTGGATGGCAGTAGCCGTGCTGGTATCGTCAGCTTCTTTGCTGCTGCAAGCCAAGCTTAGGCACAGCGCAACGGCAACGATCACAATGATCACAAAGAAGGGAGCATGCTTTCTTATGTTCATGAGACACCTCCTGTCTCTTTTTAAGGTTCGATTTACCGTCCTTTAAAGACTTTCAGAACGAGGGTTTAGGATAGCGTAAAGTAGGCTTACTGTCAAGTCACTCTGCTGTACAAAAGAAAAAGCCCCACTCATGCGAGCGGGGCTTTTGAATTTTCATAGGTTTTGTCACGGTGACGCGCCATCGAGCAGTCTTCGCACTTCGTCCCAGGGCAGGCAGAGCAGCTCGTTTACTTTTTCATTAACGCTTGTGCGACTGGCGCCGATGATAGTAAGGTCTGTGTTGGCGTGCCGTTCAACGTTCGTATACCACTGAAGACGTGCGCGCCAGATCGGAGAACCAATTGCAAATTCAGCATTCGACGCAACACAAAGAGTTGACAGATTCGAGATGGGGTAGCTCTCGATTTCCACTTTCCCTGTTGATGTTTGAAAGCAAAGCAAGAGCTCATTTTCACTTTCGGCTACCGGCGCTGCCAGAAGGGTTCCTGCATATTCCGTGAAGACAAGTATTGTTGCGTTCGGCGGAGATGATGGTTGCAGTATTGCAACTTCCCCAGCTTCGGTGAGGGGCGCTGCTTCGACTGGATGTGCTGTAAGAATGTCCACTCCTGGGAAAATCAAGCAAATCACCAATACCAAGAAAATGAAACATCCAATTATGAATTTTGGATTTTTAAACACGAAAGACCTCCTTGTATGTCTGTTTTTGATAAAGTTCGAACTGCTCTGAATTGAACAGTACGCTATTCTAACACTATGGCGCTGTTCTCGTCAACCCTACAACGCAAAAGAAAAATCCCCGCCACAATGAAGTAGCGGGGGTTTGATCAGATAGGTTAAGAGGAGTTTCTCTTTGAGTGTCTTCTATTGCTTCGGGACTGAGACCTTTGAACGTGTCGGAGCGAAGAACTATAGAAGCAATAACAAACGATAAAGCCAGAACGATGACAAATAAAAATGCCAGATTAAGAATTCGTTTACTGAGCAATATCATTGACAGACCTCCTTTTTGTTGGTCGTATGTCGTTTATAAGTACAACGCAAATAATGCGCTGCTGGTTTTTAAGTAACAAAATGTTAGCTTAACATAAACTGTACTTCTAGTAAAGAGTAAAACAAGAAAATCCCCGCTATGGTAAGGTAGCGGGGATTGGGGTTTCGAAATTGGTCTGTTGTGCGGCGGGTGTCTGCGGCGCATCTTCGTAGAAAAGTTCCGCGTGGCCTTGGCGGACGAACTCATAGAACTTCTGGTCGGCGTCGGTGCAGGCGAGCTCTTCCATTTTCGCAAGGGCGATTTTGCGCAGGCGATGTTCAGTAGTGGCACTGAAGATGCGGTAGGCTTCTTCGGTAGTGGTCACTTGATCCAGTGCTTTCGAAAAGGCGCGCCAGTGGATGTCCGTCATATCGCCGGGGGAATGGCGCAGAGCGCTCGTGGTAATGACAGAGAGACATTCTTCGAAGGTCTCTGCCTTTTCCAGCAGCTGCATTTCCACTTCGAACTGGGACTTTTTCGACCAGTCGACACTGTCGAGGTACGTAGCGTGAGCGTAGAGGAATTCGGCGTGGCATGCGGTTTCTTCGATTTGGCTTTGTCTTAACTTCCCGTCTCTCAATGTGGTGTAAGTAAGAGTCACAAAAAAGATTAAGAAGATGATCAGCAAAAAAGCCACAGCGGGCCAGCAAATGCCTTTCGACTTTGACGAGTGCGGTGTATCTGGCATAACCAACCTCCTTTCGCGCAATTTGCGCAACGTGGTTATTGTTTCGTTTTCGTTGTTTTTAAGGAACAACACATTAACCTAACATATCCCGTGCTGTTTGTCAACGTGTTTAGAGTTAATCTAGCAGCACGCTTAACAAGCGTTTCAGCGGTTTTAATTGACGCAAAAAGTAGGGTTTTTCCTTTGACAAAACATCAAAAAATAACCTATAATTAAAAAGGCTTCGGACGTATATGGTAGTAGAAACGGAACTTGCCGATCAATGTCCAATATTGGGAGCTCAATATCTTTAGTGCCCGTGGGCACTAAGTGCGAACACCCATAATGCCTAGAATCTGGACAAAGTTCCACTGCCCTAAACGCCCCGAGGCCTTAAGGTATCTAACTTTTTCAAGAACAGATATCTATTATTTAGACAAACAAAAAACGCCATCTTTCGTAGAGAGGCGCTTTTTTATAATATCTAGGATATTTAGAGTTTCGCGGCGAGACTCTGTTTGAAAGAGTCTTTATTGTTAATAGACTTGATGCACTTGGTGCAAGCACGAATACGTTGGTCGCCAACATTAATCCACTGCACGTTTGCGTGCTGTTTCTTCTTAGTTGCGATGTTGGAGTGGCTTCGCAAGTTCTTCATATTGTATGTGCGTTCGCAAACGCTACAGTTACTTAAGGACATAATATTTTTATCAAATGTGTGATAAGATGCTAATTAGCATGTACACTTGAGAATATCGAACATCTTTGTTATTGTCAAGTCTCTTAATCTAAATTATCAAAATCGTGCTTGTATCTCTTCTTTTCAGCGATCCCTTAACTTTTTTTGCCTATCTTATGGCTCTCGTCGTGGGAATAACATTCCACGAATTTGCACATGCTTGGTCGGCGCGCATGTTAGGTGACCCCACAGCAGAACAGGCTGGCCGTCTGACCCTAAACCCTTTCAAACACCTAGATCTAGTGGGTACGCTCTTCTTGCTCTTCGCCGGTTTTGGCTGGGGTAAGCCCGTCCCGGTCAATCATCTAAACTTACGCAACGGGAAATGGGGCCGCCTCATGGTCTCCCTCTCAGGGCCCATCTCAAACCTGATTTTAATCTTCGTTTTTGGTATTGCCCTGCGCTTAGTCTTTGCCTTCACGGCACTGCCGCAGACCAACGGCCTGATTATTTTCTTGCTGGCACTGATTATCATCAATATCATCCTGATGATTTTCAATCTGATCCCGGTTCCGCCACTCGATGGGGGAGAGCTGCTTGAGTTTTTCTTGCCGGAGCGCGCGCACCGCATCAAAGAGTTTATCCAGCGGTATGGTTTCTTCATTCTCTTCTTCTTGCTGATTATCGGATATCGCGTACTTCAGCCTATCTTTGAGAGCGTAATCAACTTCACATTGCGGTACTTAGTGGGGGCGTAGTTGGCAAATCGAGATGTTCTTGACGTATTTATAACAAATTGGTAAAGTATTTCTTGCGTACTAGAGACGCATCTTTTTTATAAAACTTCATTATTATAGGGTTCTAACCGGTATTATGCCCACAATAAACCAATTAATCAAAAAGCCACGCAAAACAAAGTCGAAGAAATCAAAATCTCCGGCTATGCAGCGTAACTATAATGCGATCAAGAATCGCTCTGTAGACCTTAAAAAAGGTAGTCCTTTTAAACGAGGAGTTTGCGTGAAAGTGGGTACGATGACACCTAAAAAGCCGAACTCAGCACTTCGCAAGTTTGCCCGTGTTCGTCTTACGAACCGTATGGAAGTAACCGCTTATATCCCTGGCGAGGGCCATAATTTGCAGGAACACTCCGTGGTATTGCTGCGTGGTGGTCGTGTGAAGGATTTGCCGGGTGTGCGTTATCACGTTGTCCGCGGACACCTTGATACAGGTGGCGTTGAAGGACGCCAGCGCGGTCGCAGTAAATATGGCACAAAACAGGGTGGTAAAGTTGGTGTTGCAGCAGTAGCTGGAGCAGAAGATGCTGGAGATGCAGGAGACACTGGAGATGCAGGTGGAGACGCACCAGCAGCAGAATAATTTTAAATATATATGCGAAGATCTAAAGCATCCAAACGAAAAGTCAAACCAGACCGCAAGTATAATAGCGTAACTGTTACACGTTTTATTAATTTGATCTTGGAGCGCGGTAAAAAATCCATCGCGGAAAGAATCGTGTATGATGCAATTGCAGAGCTAGAAGAGAAGACTAAGATGAAGGGCCTCGAGGCTTTTATGTTGGCGCTCGATACAGTTGGTCCTGCCTTAGAGATTAAGGCCCGTCGTGTTGGTGGCGCAAACTATCAGATTCCTTACGAAGTCCGCGGCGATCGCAAGTACACCTTGGCAATGCGCTGGGTAATCGAGGCAGCTAAAAGTAAGAAAGGCAAGCCAATGGCCAAACGTCTCGCAAAAGAATTGCGTGATGCTATCAATAAAGAGGGCGCTGCTATGAAGAAGCGCGAAGACGTCCACCGTATGGCGGAAGCTAATAAAGCCTTTGCACACTTTGCTTGGTAAACCACAGAAAAACAAAGGCGAACGTAAATGTTCGCTTATTTAATTGATAAAAAACTAAATGTCAGATCTCAAAAAATTTCCTTTAGAAAACGTTCGCAATATCGGTATCATTGCCCACATCGATGCGGGTAAGACTACAGTTACTGAGCGCGTGCTTTTTTACGCCGGTATTATTCATAAAATTGGTGAGGTCCACGAGGGTGAGGCCACGATGGACTGGATGGAGCAAGAGCGCGAACGCGGTATTACGATTACTTCCGCTGCGACGACAGTTACTTGGAAGGATCACCGTATTAATATTATTGACACGCCGGGTCACGTAGACTTCACGGTTGAAGTGGAGCGCTCTTTGCGCGTGCTTGACGGTGGCGTGGTTGTTTTTGATGGTGTGGCTGGTGTGGAGCCGCAGTCAGAAACTGTTTGGCGCCAAGCTGACAAATACGAAGTGCCGCGCATGTGTTTTATAAATAAGCTCGACCGTACGGGAGCTGACTTTTATGCAGACGTTGAATCTATTTATGAACGTCTCACAGAAGATGCCCTGCCAATTCAGCTTCCGATTGGTATCGAAGAAAACCTAAAAGGAGTTGTAGATTTGATTAAGAACGAAGCAGTTGTGTTTACAGATGAAATGGGAGCCGAGCCTACGATTGAAGAGGTTCCAGAGGACATGAAGGAAAAAGTCGCCGAATACCGCGGAAAGATGATCGAAAAAATCGTCGAGCACGATGACAAACTTTTAGAACAATATCTAGACGGCAAAGAGCCAAGTGTAGAGGACTTGCAGAAGACTTTGCGTAAAGCAACTCTTGAGCTAAAAATTATTCCAGTCCTTTGTGGTACAGCTTTGAAGAACAAAGGCATTCAACCTTTGCTAGACGCAGTCAATCTTTATCTGCCGTCTCCATTGGACTTGCCGCCAGTTACCGGTATCGACCCGAAAACTGGAGAAGAGGGCTTGGAGCGCAAGCCTAATGACGAAGATCCTTTCGCAGCCTTAGTCTTTAAGGTGGCGACTGATCCGTATGTTGGTAAGCTCGCTTTCTTTAGAGTATATTCCGGCATTATGAATTCCGGCTCTTATGTTTTGAATACAAATACAGGCAAGAAAGAACGCCTGGGCCGTATTCTGCGTATGCACGCGGATAAACGGGAAGAGGTCAAAGAGGTGTATGCGGGAGAAATCGCAGCCGCTGTTGGTCTTTCGGGTGTGACGACAGGGGATACGATCTGTGATGAGAAGAGTCCAATTATTCTTGAACAAATTACATTCCCAGAGCCTGTGATCTCTATTGCGATTGAGCCGAAGACAAAAGCCGACCAGGAAAAAATGGGGGAGGCTTTATCAGCTCTTTCTGAAGAGGACCCAACATTCCGAGTGAAGTCTGATGAAGAAACCAATCAGACGATCATCTCGGGTATGGGTGAGCTCCATTTGGATATTATTGTTGATCGCATGAAGCGTGAGTTTAAAGTCGAGGCTAATATCGGCGAGCCGCAAGTTGCTTACCGAGAAACTATTAAGATCCAGGCCGAGGCTGAAGGCAAATACATCAAACAGTCTGGTGGTCGTGGTCAGTATGGTCACGTTTGGATCAAAGTTGAGCCGCAAGACGATAAAGAAAAAGGCAACGAATTCATCGATGCTATTAAAGGTGGTGTTGTTCCACAGGAATTTATTCCTGCCGTTGAGAAAGGTGTTAAGGAAGCTTTGAATGTTGGTGTCGTGGCGAACTATCCGATGGTGAACATGAAAGCTACTTTATATGATGGTAGTTACCATGATGTTGACTCTAACGAAGCCGCTTTCAAAATTGCTGGTTCAATGGCGCTTAAGGCCGCTACAAAAAATGCGCAGCCTGTCTTGCTTGAGCCGATCATGAAGATCGAAGTTGTTACTCCGGAAGAATACATGGGTGATATCGTCGGTGACTTGAACAGTAAGCGTGGTCAAATCGAGTCTATGGAAGATCGTGGTAAAGGAAAGGTCGTGAAGGCTTTAGTGCCACTCGCTTCGATGTTCGGTTATGTCACAAACTTGCGTTCGATCTCTCAGGGTCGTGCTAGTTCGACGATGGAATTTGCGAAGTATCAGGAAGTTCCAAAGAACGTGGCCGCTGAAGTTATCGAGAAGCGCGCGAAGTAATAAATATCAATACAATGACAAAGCGGGCTCTAGCGACCCGTTTTTGTTTATCTTGACTAAAACATAAACATGTGCTAAGTTTACCCATCACATTTATTTTAAGAGATAAGCTGTGATAGCAATTAAATCTAGTTTCTTAATGCATTTTAACATCTTAAAACCACCTATAAGGAGGTGACACTCATGACAACCGAAGTGCAAACTATTGCGCAAAAACTCATTGCGGCACTGTCTAAGATTTCAGCTACCTTGACTTTGGATTGTCATAAGATTATCCAAGGCATTGAAGTAAATCTCAGGCTTCAGTCGCCAATTCTTGTTGACGCTGTTGATGCGTTTGACAAGAATAAGTGGAGACGGGACCATATCTTGATCCGTGATCGCTTCAGTCATCGACTCGAAGACGCTTATGAATTCGGTGTTAAAGAACAAGAATACCGAAAACATGAGGCGGTCCGAGTGAGTCTGTCTTTTAAGGAAACGTTGATCTCCGAAGGCTACGATTCAATCTTTCTGTTTTATGACAAAAAGACGGGAGAGTTTCTGGGCGGATTGCTTCAGTCTTTTGAGCGAGACAAGCTCATTTCAGCGGTTGAATATCACTGCGATGTTCATAGTCCTCGCAAAATTGTCTGGGCGATGACCAGAGAACTGCGGTATCCATTGGTCAAGTACCATTCGGCACCGACAATTGATCCGCGCATCAACGAGATCATCGAAGAACAAGGACAGATTTTGATCGATGAGAAAGACAAAGACACGGGCCATCTATGGAAGAAAACTATGTACTTGCGGCCAGCAGACGAAGGCAGCAAGCATCGCCGGCTCTACGAAGACGGACTGTTTCTGACAGGCAAACCCTCGACTGGTGTTGATAAGGGCGCCAAGTGGTTCAAGATCATCGAATGGCAGGACGGCAAAAAACATTTTATCATCCACGAAAGAGATGGAGGCCAGAAAAAGGGAGTGAAATGGTCTGAGAAAAACGGACTACTGCCTGACATGAGACTGAAACTTCAGCGCATGTTTAACATCAGAGTCTCTAAGGGCTTGTTTCCAAAGGAACTCAAGATCAAATAGGAGGAAATCTTTCCAATCATTTGAAAAGTCGCGGCTTAAAAACCCGCGGCTTTTTATTGACAAAATTCGGTAAAAATGGCCCAATAGTGCTCATAAAAAAAGTATTTGACACTGTATTTAAAATATCGTATAGTGACTTGGCAGTTTGTTTTCAGGCTGCCTGGATGTGGGGGACCGGCCAGAAGCCATAAAAACCCATTTTCCGGAGCTTTAAGAGACAGGTGGAAGTCGTTCGGCCGACTCCCTCCTATTTTTTAAGGCTATCTTAAATTAAATCCATTAATTAGTTTGCAAACTATATGGCAGATAAATTTGATCGATCCAAAGAGCACGTTAACGTTGGTACTATTGGTCACGTTGACCACGGTAAAACAACCTTAACCGCCGCAATTACAGTATGTCAGGCTGCAAAAGGCTTGGCGGAAGTCCGTGCTTTCGAAGATATCGATAAAGCTCCAGAGGAACGCGAACGCGGTATTACTATCGCGACGTCTCACTGTGAGTTCAACACTGACAAACGTCACTACGCCCACGTTGACTGTCCAGGTCACGCGGACTATGTGAAAAACATGATTACAGGTGCGGCCCAGATGGACGCAGCGATCCTTGTGGTTTCTGCAGCCGATGGTCCGATGCCTCAAACTCGTGAGCACATTCTTTTGGCGCGCCAAGTCGGTGTTCCTAAGATTGTTGTTTTCCTAAACAAAACAGACCAAGTTGACGACGCTGAGTTGATCGACTTAGTCGAAGAGGAGATTCGTGAGCTTCTTGAGAAATACGAGTACGACAAAGATGCTCCTATTATTCGCGGTTCCGCTTTGAAAGCACTAGAAAACTGTGCTGGCAAAAAAGACTGTGAAGACTGTAAACCAATCGACGAGCTTATGAAAGCTCTTGATGAATACATCCCTGCGCCAGAGCGTGACGTAGAAAAGCCGTTCTTAATGCCGATTGAGGACATTTTCTCTATCGAAGGGCGCGGTACCGTCGTCACGGGCCGAATCGAGCGCGGTAAAGTAAACCTCAACGATGAGGTTGAAATCGTTGGTATACGGGAAACCTCTAAGACTGTTGTTACCGGTATCGAAATGTTCAACAAACAGCTCGATGAAGGTGTAGCAGGAGACAACGCAGGTATTTTGCTTCGCGGCACAAAGAAAGATGAAGTAGAACGCGGACAGGTACTTGCCGTTCCAGGCTCCATTACTCCCCACACGGAGTTTGAAGCTAAGATCTATATTCTGAACAAAGAAGAAGGTGGTCGTCATACCCCATTCTTCAAAGGTTATAAGCCTCAGTTCTATGTCCGTACCACGGACGTGACTGGTGAGGTCCAACTCCCAGAAGGAACAGAGATGATTATGCCTGGCGATGAAGTAGATCTCAAAGTCAAACTTGTAGCCCCAGTCGCCATGGAAGATGGCATGCGCTTCGCTATTCGCGAAGGCGGTAAGACTGTTGGTGCAGGTGTTGTCTCTAAGATTATTAAATAACCAATAGGTAAGTAGAAGCTCCTCGCTCTTTAAGAGGAGCTTCTGCCTACTAGGTTAATCTCTTTGAAAAGAATCCTAAATTATGGTCGACAAACCAGAAAAAACTAAAGACACTGCGAAAACTACTAAGGCCAAAGCTGTTAAGTCTGTTAAGACTAAAGCTAAAGCCGACACAGGCAAAGACAAGAAAGCTGAAGAAGTAGGACAGCGTCTGCGAATCCGTATCAAGGCCTACGATAATAAAATTATCGACTTGAGCGCGAAGCAGATTGTTGAGACGGTCGTGCGCACGGGCGCTAAGATCGTTGGTCCCATTCCTTTGCCTACAGAAAAAAGTAAGTTTACAGTCAATCGTTCTTCGTTTGTTCATAAAGATGCGCGTGATCAGTTTGAAATGCGCGTCCACAAACGTTTGATCGACATCATCGAATCTTCTCCGAAGACCGTTGATGCGCTCATGAGCATGAGCTTGCCAGCAGGTGTCGATATCGAAATTAAGATGTAATTGACGTTTTCCTGCGAGAGATTAGTTGTCTAAACTAATTTCTAGCGGGGGTGCGGCAGTAATGTATATACGTTGTATCAAACGTATTGTAGATTACCCTCATTTTTTATTCGCATAATTTCACAAGTGAGCAAGTAAACTGAAAGTTTACGTCAGCGAACGAAGAAATTATGTGTCCCCGTGGAGACGGGGATCTATTCCTTATTTATTCAAAACTTTTGTGAAATTCATTCTCGGAAGAAAAGTCGGAATGACGCAAGTGCTTCAAGATGATGGCCAAGCGGTGCCGGTCACAGTGATCGCAGCTGGTCCATGTGAAGTTACCCAATTGCGTGACATCGAAAAAGACGGTTATTCAGCCGTTCAGTTAGGGTATGAAAAAATTTCTAAGAAAACCGTTAAAAAAGCAAAGAAAACGGATAAGTCAGATAAAAGAGAGAAAAAAACTGCTCAGCCTCAGTTTAAAATCAAACAAGAGTTTAGGATCGATGAGCCAGAAGTAAAAGTAGGGGATGCGGTCAGCGTCGAGATTTTCGAAGCTGGTGATCGCGTAAAAATCTCAGGCACTTCTAAAGGTCGTGGTTTCCAAGGTCCAGTCAAGCGCCACAATTTCGCTGGCGGTCCAGCATCTCATGGTCACCGTCATGTTTTGCGCCAACAAGGCTCTATTGGTCAGCGTTTTCCGCAGCATACTCTGCGTGGCAAGAAAATGGCAGGACAGATGGGCAACAAAAAATCCACAGTCCGTAAAGTTGAAGTTGTCAGTATCGACAAAGACAACAACGCATTATTCATCAAGGGCGCAGTTCCTGGTGCACGCGGTGGAATCCTCCGCATTGAGTCCATGAAGTATTAATATTCATATGAAAGCTAAAGTTTTTGACATAACAGGAAAGAAAGTCGGAGAAGCAGACCTTGCCAAAGAAATCTTTGAGGTAAAGGTGCATCCGCATGTCTTGCGCACGACGATTGAGTATCTACGCGCCAGTGAGCGTCAGCCTCTCGCACATACCAAGACTCGCGGCGAGCGCCGCGGTGGCGGTCGCAAGCCTTGGAAACAGAAAGGCACAGGTAACGCGCGTCATAGTTCACGTCGTTCACCAATCTGGCGCAAAGGTGGCGTCACGTTTGGTCCGCGCAAGGATCGCAATTTCACAATCGATGTTAATGCCAAAGAGCGCCGCCAGGCTTTCTTAGGGGCACTTTCCAAACGCGCCGAGCAAGATGCAATCTTGATCATCAAAGAGTTGCCAACCAAGGAAATTAAGACCAAGCCTTACGCAGATCTGTTCAAAAAACTTCCGATTGAGCGCCGCGCGCTGTTTGTTATGCCGGCCAAGGAAAAGAACGGCATACTCTCCGTCAATAATGTTCCCAATATTTTTTCAGCGAGAGCACATAACTTGAACGCCTTGGACATTCTCTCGCACCAGCAAGTAGTATTCACAGAGGAAGCCCTCAAAGAACTTCAAACATTATTTGGTAAAAAGTCTCGGTCGAAGACTCCTGTTAAGACGAAAGCAAAAACAGTTTCAGCGCCTAAGAAGTCAACACCGGCACCCAAAAAAGCAACACCTAAAGCGAAAGCATAAATCAGATGGCATTCTTCTCATTCGGTAAAAAAGATAAGGAACAAAAAGCAGCTCCAAAGACTGACTCAAAGCCAGAGGCACTTAAGAAAGAAGATGCTCCCAAAAAAGCAGAGCAGCCAAAAAAAGTCAAAGAAGTGGCTAAGCCAGCAAAAGCTGTTGCCAAGAAAACTGTTGCCAAGAAAGCTGTTTCCAAAAAGCCAGCACCTAAAGCCAAGAAAACATTGCCAGCAAAGGTTGCGGGTCGTGCTACAAAAATCTTGATCAATCCGATCGTTTCCGAAAAAAGCACGCTTCTGCAAGGAGCAAACCAATATATGTTTCGAGTCGCTCCGCAGGCTGACAAAATTTCAATTCGCCAAGCTGTCCAAGATGCTTACGGAGTATCCGTCGGACAGGTACGCATCCAGAGAGTAAAAGCCAAGAAAAGACGCTTTCGCTATAAGGAAGGTCGCATGCGTTCATGGAAGAAAGCTATTGTTACTCTTGAGAAGGGCGACAAGATCGATATCTTCTCCGGAGTATAGGAGAGCAAAAAGCCTAATTTACACATATGGCCATTAAACTATATAAACCAACAACACCAGCGCGACGCCACACATCAGTGGTCGATTATTCAGAGCTGACCAAAAAGCGCCCAGAAAAAGGTCTTAGTAAAAAACTCAAGACGAATTCCGGCCGCAACGCGCAAGGTAAAATCACGATCAGACATCGTCAGGGTGGCGCTAAAAAACTATATCGCGCTATCGATTTTAAGCGTGACAAATGGGAAGTTCCTGGTCTCGTAAAAAGCTTGGAGTATGACCCAAACCGCTCCGCGTTTATCGCTTTAGTTACTTATCCTGATGGAGAGAAGCGCTATATTATTGCTCCAGAAAAACTAAAAGTCGGACAAACTGTAGTTGCCAGTCGTAAGGCCGAAACTGAGATTAAGCTCGGCAATCATTTAACAATGAAGCATATTCCAGTCGGAACATTTGTACATAATATCGAATTGACTGAAGGTCAGGGCGGGCAGATTGTCCGCAGTGCCGGATCTGGTGCCATGATCACCGCCAAAGAAGGCGAGTACGCACTCTTGCGTTTACCTTCCGGCGAGATTCGTCGCGTATCAAAAAGCAACGGCGCTACTATCGGCACCGTTAGCAACTCCGATCACAACAAAGTCAGACTTGGTTTGGCGGGTCGCAAACGCCGCATGGGCTGGAGACCACAAGTACTTGGTAAGAGCATGAACCCTTGTGATCACCCTCACGGTGGTGGTGAAGGTCACTCTCCGATCGGCTTGAAGCATCCGAAAACTCCTTGGGGTAAGCCAGCGCTTGGTCCGCGTACGCGCCGCAAGAACAAATATTCCGATCGTCACATTATTAAATCTCGTCGTAAGAAATAACATATGACACGCTCACTTAAGAAAGGTCCCTTCGTGGATGAAAAATTACTGAAGAAAATCACAAACCTGAAAGCAGGGGATAAGACGATGATCAAAACATGGTCACGCAGTTCTACAATTTTTCCAGAAATGGTTGGGTTCACTATCGGCGTCCATAATGGTCGCGAACACACCCCAGTCTATGTCACAGAAAATATGGTCGGACACAAACTAGGCGAATTTGCGCCTACTCGTAAATTTACGAGTCACGGAGGTCGTATGGCTCGTGAGGAAGCAGCTGCCGAAAAGCAGCCCGACGCTCCTGCCGCTGAATAATTTATATTATGGCAAACGCAACTATACAAACTAAAAAGACAAAGCCTGTCGTCAAAAAAACAAAAGACGTACAGCGTGTTTCCGCGAAGCTAAAAAACTTACGTATAGCTCCGCGCAAAGTTCGTTTGGTTGCAAATTTGATCAAAGGCAAGCAAGTCGATGAAGCTTTAGTGCAGCTCAAGTACCGCACTGAAAGATCAGCACGTCCAATGGAGAAGCTTCTCGCTTCCGCTGTAGCGAATGCCGAAAACAATGCCGAGCTCGAACGCGATAATCTAAAAATTGATTCAATCTTGGTGGATGAAGGCATGACGATCAAACGTTTTCAACCTCGTGCACAGGGTCGTGCCTATCGAATATTTAAACGCTCAAGCCATATTACATTGCAGCTCGCTGAGATTGAAGCCGGCAAAAAGATTGCTAAGAAAAAAGCCAAGCCAGCTACGCAGCTCAAAAGCGCAAAGCCTGAAGCAGCAAAACAAGCCAAAGACACAAAAACAGAAGCAAAAGATGTCAAAGAAGGTAAGGAAGTTAAGAAAGTTGAAGACACTCAGACAAAAACGTTGCCAGGCACAGCGCCTGTTGGTAAAAATCAAAAGAACCAAGGAGGAGGAAAGAAAGGTTTTAATAAAAACATCTTCCACCGGCGCGGTAATATGTAATTATTTATTTAAACTTACTTATGGGACAAAAAATTAATCCAACAAGTTTCCGCACAGGATTTTTATACAACTGGAAATCACAATGGTTTTCAGATCGCGATTTCCGTGACTTTCTCAAACAGGATGTAATGATCCGCAGATTTATCGAGGAAAAATTAACGGATGCCGGTATTGCTAATATTCAGATCGATCGTTCAGCCGGTCAGATTACGATTCGTCTTGAGACCTCTCGTCCCGGTGTTGTTATCGGCCGCGGAGGAAAAGGCATTGAACTATTACAAAAAGATATCCGTCGTAAAATACCGGGTAAGGTTAACGTCAAGCTGGAGATCATCGAGATTCGCGAGCCAGAAAAACATTCAGCTTTAGTGGCGCAGTCTATGATTGATCAGATCGAAAAACGTATTCCTTTCCGCCGCGTTATCCGCCAAGCTATTGATCGCATCAAGCAGGCAGGTGTTAAGGGCGGTAAGGTTGAAGTTTCCGGCCGCTTAGATGGAGCAGAAATGTCACGCCGCGAATGGCTTGTCTGGGGCAGTGTTCCTTTGCAGACATTACGCGCTGACATTGATTTTACAGAGAAAACAGCTCACACAACCTACGGCACAATCGGCATTAAAGTTTGGCTTTATAAAGGAGAGCGTTTTACGACAGATTTTGAAGAGCAATTTAGCAAGAAGAAAGATAGCCCTTTTAATAAATAGATCCATATGTTAATGCCCCGCAAAGTAAAACATAGAAAATGGCATGGCCTCGACAAAATGCTTCGAGGTAAGGCTCAGCGTGGAAATCAAGTTTCATTTGGTTCGTTTGGATTGAAAAGCATGGACGCTGAAAATCTGACTGGTCGACAGATTGAGGCGGCTCGTCGTGCAATGACGCGCTATATCGCGCGTGGCGGTAAGGTCTGGATTAGAGTTTTTCCGGACAAACCAGTTACTCAAAAAGGTCAGGAAGTACCGATGGGTAAGGGCAAGGGCGCTGTTGATCATTATGTAGCCACAATTCGGCCAGGACGTATCATCTTCGAAATCGATGGTGTTGATGAAGGCACAGCTCGTGAAGCGCTCCGTCGCGCATCCCAGAAACTACCAGTTCATACCCGCATTATTAAACGTTAACTCTCATGACAAAGATTAACGAATTACGCAGTAAGAATAGAGCGGAGCTCCAAGGATTGCTCACAGAAAAGTTAGAAGCTCTCCGAAAAAGCCGTTTTGATATTATTTCCGGTCAGCTGACAAATGTTCGCGAGATCCGCAAATTGCGCAACGACATTGCCCGCATCAAGACACTTCTCAATGCGCCGCAGCAAGAGCAGGTAAAAACAGAAGCTAAAGAAGCTTAATTTAACTATATTATGACCGATAAACCAACCAAACTTAAACGAACCAAGAAAGGCGTAGTCGTAAGTAAATCTGGCGACAAGTCTGTCGTGGTTGCTGTTCACACATTCAAAGCGCATCCAAAATATCAAAAGCGCTATCGTGTTACGAATAAATTTCATGTTCATGATCCCAAAAACGAGGCTGAGGTCGGAGCCAAAGTTACCATTGTGGAAACTAGACCGCTATCTAAGTTAAAGCACTGGCGCCTAGCAAAATAGGTTCACAAGACTTAATTTCTTCATATGATCCAGACTGAATCAAGATTAAATGTCGCAGACAATACCGGAGCACGTCAAATCCAGTGCATTCGTGTCTTGGGAGGTACGCGTCGTCGTACAGCTGAGATTGGTGATGTTATTACAGCATCAGTCAAAGTTGCGATGCCAAATGGTGTGATCAAGAAGAAAGCTGTTGTCCGCGCGGTGATCGTGCGCCAACGCAAGGCAATCCGCCGTCCAGACGGTTCTCATATTCGTTTCGATGAAAACGCCGCTGTAATAATTGGCAAAGAAGATCTAGAGCCCATCGGCACCCGCGTTTTCGGGCCCGTAGCTCGCGAGTTGCGTGATCGTGGTTTCCGTAAAATCGTTTCCTTAGCACCAGAAGTTCTCTAAATCCCTATGGCTTTAAACATCAAAAACAACGATACAGTAAAGGTGATTGCCGGCAAAGACAATGGCAAACAGGGCAAGGTCCTGCAGGTTTTCCCAGAGGAAAATATGGTCGTCGTTGACGGTGCCAACAAAGTCTACCGACATATCCGCCCGCAAAAGGGGGGAGAGACGGGACAGCGCATTGAAGTCAACGGTCCTATCAATCTTTCTAACGTTCAATTAGTTTGCTCGCAGTGCAATAAGCCAACGCGCGTTGGCTTCCAAGAAAAAGAAGGCAAAAAAGAGCGCGTCTGCAAAAAATGTAAAGCCGTAATTTAAATATATGACCACAAGTTTAAAAGAACAATTTGATACAAAGATCCTGCCAGCATTGCTGGAAGGCGACAAATTCAACAATCGTTGGGCGGTTCCGCGCATCGAAAAAATCGTTGTCAATGTCGGCTCTGGTCAAATGTCTACCGAAAAGAAGCTGCAAGAAGTCATTAAGGATACGCTGCGTCGCATTACTGGTCAAGAACCATCTTTGAGACGAGCACGTTTGTCTATTGCATCCTTTAAGTTGCGCGAAGGCGCGCCGATCGGCATGCAGGTCACGCTCCGCGGCAAGCGCATGTATGATTTCTTAGACAAGCTTATCAATGTTACGATGCCGCGCGTACGTGATTTCCGCGGTATCTCACCGAATAGTTTTGATGGCAAGGGCAACTTGACCATCGGTTTCAAAGAGCACATGGCTTTCCCTGAAATTCGTGCAGATGAAGTCGAACATATGCACGGCCTGCAAGTTGTTATCGTGACGACCGCGGATAATAATGAAGACGGCTACGCACTCCTCGACGCTATCGGCGTTCCCTTCCAGAAAGGTGAACAGTTGGCAGCGGCTGAAGAGGAAAAACGTGTGCGTGAAATTGAGAAGCGCCGCGCTAAGGAGCAAGAAAAAGAAGCGCGCAAAATGGCTGAAGCCAAAGCTGAAGCAACGGCTGCTGAAGCTGCCGCAGCTGAGGCTGAAGCTGAATAATCAATATTAATTTAAGTATTTATGGCTCGTAAAGCCCTCGTAGTAAAAGCAGAAAAAAAGCCCAAGTATACAACTCGTACTGTACGCAGATGTTGGAATTGTGGTCGCGCTCACGGATATATGCGCCGTTTCGGAGTTTGTCGCATCTGCTTTAGAGAATTCGCTCTCAAGGGAGAGATCCCAGGAATTAAACGTTCATCATAAACCTATGTCATCCGACCCGATCGCAGACCTCATCACAAAAATACGCAACGGCCTTATGGTGCAAAAAAACACCATCACCGTTCCATATTCACAAATCAAGGAAAACTTGGCCAACGTTCTGGTTGCTGAAGGATATTTACATAAAGTGAAGAAGACTGAAGAGGAAGGCCATCCTGCACTAGAAATTGTCTTGAAATACGTTGACAAAGAGCCAGCCATCCGCGAGATCAAACGTGTTAGCAAGCCAGGTCACCGCATTTATCGCAGTAGTAAAGAACTAAGTAAGGTCTATCAGGGCCTTGGAGTGGGTATTGTTACAACTCCGCAAGGAATTTTCACAAGCCGCGAAGCCCGCAGTAAAGGCTTGGGCGGTGAACTAATTTGTCAAGTTTGGTAATCATAAATATATGAGTCGCGTAGGAAAACAGCCAGTTGAAATCCCAAATGGAGTCGAAATAAAAGTCGAAGGTCTTAAGGTAATGGTCAAAGGAGCCAAGGGTCAGTTGGAAGAAACTTTTAAGGGTCCAATCAAGATTGAGGTTGCCGAAGGCAACGTAGTGATTACTCCGAAAAATATAGACAAGCCAGACCCAATGTGGGGAACTGCGCGTGCTAAGATCCAAAACATGGTCATGGGAGTGACAGAAGGTTTTAAAAAAGAACTGGAAATCAACGGCGTTGGTTATCGCGGACAGGTCAGTGGCAAGAAACTAACTCTTGAGCTTGGTTTTTCACATCCAATCGAAGCGGAGATTCCGGAAGGGCTAGAGGCAGCAATCGAGAAAAATATTTTAACAATCAGTGGCATTGATAAAGAGAAGGTCGGACTCTTTGCTGATAAAGTTCGCCGTTATCGAAAACCTGAGCCCTACAAAGGTACTGGTGTTAAGTATGTTGATGAGCATGTCCGCCGTAAGGAGGGCAAGAAAGCTGCTGCAGCTGGTGCAGGTGAATAATCTTTAAATCTATGGCAACCCGCAAAAGTATTATCAAAAAGTATGAATCTCGTAGTCGACGACACAATCGTGTTCGTTCCCGTGTTCAAGGCACCGCCGATGCTCCGCGCTTGGTAGTCTTCCGTGGAAGTCAGCGTTTTGATGCGCAACTCATTGACGATGTAGCACAAAAAACACTTCTTGCAATCTCAGATCGCAAAGCCGATCACAAAGGCACCAAGATTGAGAAGGCGCAGGCTCTTGGTGAAGAATTTGGCAAGCAAATCGACAAGGCGGGAATCAAAACAATTATTTTTGATCGCGGAGGATTTCTTTATCAAGGGCGCGTCGCCGCTTTTGCTGAAGGCGTCCGCAAGGCCGGCATTAAATTTTAAATAACCATTTATGAATCAAAAGCAAGGTACAAATAAGCGTTTCGGCGGAAAAGGTAGGGGCCGAGACAAACGGGAAAAAAGCGAATTCGACCAGATAATTGTCGATATCGCGCGCGTTGCGCGCGTAGTTAAAGGTGGTCGTCGTTTTCGTTTTCGTGCAACTGTCGTAATTGGCGACAGGCGCGGACGCGTCGGTATCGGTACCGGCAAAGGCCAGGATGTTTCTGCAGCGATTGAAAAAGGCAATGCGGTTGCAAAACAAAACATGATCGAAGTGCCAATCGTCGAGGACACGATTCCACATGAGCTTTATATAAAGTACGGAGCAGCTAAGATTTTATTGAAACCTGCCCCGCTGGGTACTGGTATTATCGCGGGTGGATCTGTGCGTGCCGTTATTGAGCTGGCCGGTATTAAAAACATTTTGTCCAAGATTCAGGGATCTGGTAATCATTTAAACAATGTGCGCGCCGCTTTCGAGGCTCTGAAAAAATTAGAGTCTGTCGAGGCTGTACTTAAACGCCGTGGCAAGACTCGCAAAGAAATAGGTCTCAAAGCTCCAAAAGCTAAACATGTTCGCAAAGCAACTGAGAGTTCTGATGCACCTGCTCCTAAAAAAGAAAAGTCTGATGACAAGTCAGCTAAGTCTAAGCTAAAGACAGAGCCGGCAGCAGTAAAGCCAGTCAAAGAAGCTGACAAGAAAGTAGAAAAACCAGCAGGAAAAAAGGAAGAGAAAGCAGCAGAAAAGAAAGACGCTAAATAATTTGATCGCTATGGAATTACACGAACTCACAAAACATAAAACAACGAAAAAGCACCGAGCCGGTCGCGGCATTGGATCTGGTCTTGGTAAGACTGCTGGTCGTGGTACTAAGGGTCAAAAAGCTCGCTCAGGACATCGTAAGATGAGACCAGGCTTTGAGGGCGGTAAGACTCCTTTGATTCGACTTATGCCAAAGAAGCGTGGTTTTACTTCTCGACGTTATGTATTTTCAGAAATTACCCTGGCAGATTTGGAGAAACATTTTAAAAAAGGCGACAAGGTGGATCGCAAGACTCTGCGCAGTGCAGGCTTGGTTAAAGATCCCAAAAAGCCTATTAAAATTTTAGCCCAGGGCGAACTAAAAAAGGAACTTTCTTTGATCGTTCATGGCGCTTCAGCCAAGGCACAGGAAGCAATTAAAAAAGCGGGTGGCGACATTCGAGTGATCCCAGTACGCCCAAGTCGCGGCAAGAAAAATGAAAGAAAAGATAAGCCAGCCGACCAGTAATAAGTCAGAAAGTGCGTTTTTACGACAGACTTGTTAAACTAAACAATAGTTAAAAAAGACTTCCCGTCCACATGCTAAAAAAAGTTCTCAGCATATTCACTGTTAAACAAATCCGCCGCCGAATCCTATTTACTATAGCGATGCTGGTGGTTTTTCGTTTAATGGCGGCGATTCCGATGCCGGGAGTGGATGCGGCAGGTTTGGCGGCAGTCTTTGACGGCAACCAACTCTTCGGCCTGTTAAACCTCTTTACGGGTGGCGGTTTGGCGACCTTGTCTATTGCTATGCTTGGTGTTGGTCCCTATATCACGTCCAGTATTATCATGCAGCTTTTGACGTCCGTTATTCCTCGCCTGGAAGAGCTTCAGAAAGAAGAGGGACAGTACGGTCGTGCCAAGATCAACCGCTGGACTCGCTATCTATCGATTCCGCTTGGTGTGGTGCAGGCATACGGAACTCTGGTCTTGATCCGTAGCCAAGGAGGAGAAATATTTACAGACTTTTCGATCGCAACTTTGATCGTCACGATTGTTATCGCAGTCGGTGGCTCTGTCTTACTGATGTGGATCGGTGAGATGATTAGCGAGAAGGGGATCGGCAACGGCGTTTCCTTAATTATTTTTGCCGGTATTTTAGCGGGTGCACCAAGTAGCGTTCAAACATTTTTCACAAACTATGATCCGTCCCAGCTCGGTACGATCATTGGTTTCTTGATCATTGGCCTTGCTGTGATCATGGGAGTCATCTTTATCACGGAAGGACAGCGGAATGTTCCGATATCCTATGCACGCCACCATAAAGGCAACCGGCTTTTTGGTAAGATTGCGACGCACTTGCCTTTGCGCGTAAATCAGGGAGGCGTGCTGCCGATCATCTTTGCGATTTCTATTCTGCTCTTGCCGGGTGTTGTGGCGGGATTCTTTGTTAACTCCGATATTACCTGGCTGGCGGCATCTGCTCAGTTCATCGTGGAGATTGCCCAAAATCCGGTGGTCTATAGTTTGACTTACTTTGTTTTGGTAATGGCTTTTACATATTTCTATACCGCTCTGATGTTCGATGCCAAGAATGTAGCCGAAAACGTCCAAAAGTCTGGTGGCTTTGTTCCGGGTATCCGTCCGGGAGAACCAACCGCCAACTATCTGCGCTATGTAGTGAACCGCATCACGTTTGCAGGTGCTATCTTCTTGGGTGTCATCGCCATTCTGCCGTTCTTGATGCAGACCTCCAGTAGTGTTGCATCGTTCACAATCGGCGGTACGAGCCTCCTGATCGTTGTCTCTGTTGCTTTGGAGACTATGAAGCAGATCGAGGCGCAGATGATTACACGCGACTACGAAACATTTTAAGTTATGGCCAAGCTCCCTGATATTATATTGATGGGCCCTTATGGTTCCGGCAAAGGAACTCAGATTTCTTTTTTGGCGGATAAATATTCATTCGTCCGGTTTGAGATCGGCAAAGTGCTTCGTGAAGAGGTTGTTCAAGGAACAGAGATCGGCAAACGTTCCGAAAAACCAATGAATGCAGGAGAATTGGTGGATCCAAAAGATATTTTGACGCTAACGCAGCGGTTTATTAACAAAACTGATCCCAATACAACAATTCTCTTCGATGGAATACCGAGAGGTTTAGAACAGTACGAAGGTTTTCTGCAAATCACCAGGGAAGCCGGCCGCAAGCCAATTCCGTTATACATCAGTCTTACTCCTGAAGAGTCGCTTCGTCGTCAAATGACGCGCAAAATTTGTTCAGCCAACGGAAATAATATCGACGCTAAGCTTACTGTAGAAGAATGCGAGAAAATGGGCGGAGAAGTGATCGAACGGGCAGAGAACGATCCGGAAGTTGCGGAGAGGCGTACAAGAGTCTATGCAGAGCAGGTCATGCCGATGATTGAAAAATTTCGCGAGGCAGATGAGCGCTTTATCGAAATAGACGGGATGGGCACCAGAGAAGAAATTCATTCAAATATAATGCAAGCACTCAAGCCTTATGTCCAAGATTAAGTCAGAGAAAGACATTGAAATTTTGAGGAAGGCTGGAAAGCTTCTAGCACAAGTATTGCAGGAGTTGAAAGAGCGCGTAAAACCAGGTATTAAAACAGAAGAGCTCGATAGATATGCCCACGACCGGATTCGGGAGCTTGGTGGCGAGCCGGCTTTTTTAAATTATAGAGGGTTTCCAGGATCGATCTGTATAAGTCTTAACAACGAAATTGTGCATGGAATTCCGGGTCCACGTGTATTGGAAGATGGAGATATAATCAGCTTGGACTTCGGAGTAGAGTACAAAGAGCTTTTTGTGGACGCAGCGATCACGGTACCGGTAGGGGAGATTGATCCGAAAATTGCCCACCTGATGGAGATCACTAAAGACTCCCTTAAAAAAGGCATCCAGCAAGTGCGTGACGGGAAAACTGTCGGCGATATCGGAGCAGCTGTCGAGGAGTGCGCCAAGCCGCATCGTTATGGCGTGGTGCGTGTCCTGACCGGTCACGGCGTCGGTCATGCGATCCATGAGCCGCCGATTATACCAAACTTCGGTACGCCGGGTGAAGGCGAGAAGCTTGAAGCAGGTATGGTGATAGCAATCGAGCCGATGTTTACCCTTGGTACGCATGAGGTAGAGCTTCAGCCGGACAAATGGACCTATGCCACCGCTGATGGATCTATCGCAGCCCACTATGAACACACAGTCCTGGTCAAAAAAGGTGGATCAGAAATCCTAACTATTCTATAATTAAGTCATGTCACGCATCTTAGGCATCGACTTTGGAACAAAAAGAGTAGGACTGGCCCTCTCAGATGAGAGCGGGACTTTAGCGCGTCCTTACACAGCATATGATAATAATTCCGATCTGATCGAACAGTTGATCTTATTGGTTAAACAAGAGAAGGTAGAAACAATTGTAGTCGGAAAGCCCTTGACCATGGGCGGTAAAACTGGAGATACTCTTAAACGAACAGAATACTTTACAGAACAATTAAGGCGCGCACTTCCAGACACACAAATAGAATGGCAAGACGAGCGCCTTTCGACAAAAGAAGTTACGTTCCAGCGCATCCGTTCCGGCTGGTCGAAGAAAAAACGCCAGAGCAGGAAAGACGCACAGGCCGCCGCGAATATCCTGCAAGTATATTTAGATAAAAAATAAAAAACCCCGCTTTAATTCACGGGGTTTTATTGATGCTCATTTTATATTATTTAGGTTAGTCATCCACTTGTCTGTAAGCGTATTTCGTGTTCTAATAAATATACAAAGCTTAAGGAATTGAGCAAACTATTAATGTTTTTAATATAATTTTAGTATGGCTAAAAAATCACTTAATGTAGCCTTTTTTGTGTCAGAAGCGGCGCCGCTTGCAAAAGCTGGTGGTCTTGCTGATGTTGCCGGAAGTTTACCGATTGCATTAGAAGAAAATGGCGTTGAGGTTTCACTATTCTTGCCAAAATACGACATTATTGACTTAAAAAACTATAAACTGGAGCCAGCATGCGATAAGGCGAAAACAAGTTGTTCGCGAGAACTGAAAGCGGGGGACGAACAAAAAGAATTCAAGATTTGGAAAACAAAGCTCCCAAATACAAAAGTAGACGTCTATCTGATCGAAAATGAGGAATATTTCGATCGGGGCGGCATCTATGATGTTGATGGAGACTATTTCAAGGACAATGCCGAGCGTTATGTATTTTTCGACAATGCTTGCTTAGTGGCGTTGAAAGAAATAGGACTAAAACCCGACGTAATCCACTGTCAGGATTATCAAACTGGTCTTGTTCCAGCGCTACTCAAACATAAGTACCAAAAAAAGGATGCAGAATTTTACGCTGGTATCGCAACAGTCTTTACGATCCATAACCTTGCTTATCATGGCGATGCCGATCCGAGCATTCTAAAGTTTGCCGGTCTTGCTGAAGAGCAAGATCCGCTGTTTGGCTATGACCTTCAAGACGGCGATATCGATCTGATCCTAGAGGGTATTGGTTCGGCTGATATTATTAACACTGTGAGCGAAAAGTATGCCGAGGAGATATTAACAAAAGAGTACAGCGCAGGCATGGAAGATATCTTAGAGAAGCGCAAAGCAGATCTGTACGGAATACTTAACGGTCTTGATCAGGATAAATTTAATCCCGAGACCGATCCAGATATCGCGGCTAATTTCACAGTGTCCGACTTGAGCGGAAAAGCGAAAGCCAAGGCCGCTCTCCAAAAAGCGAACAAGCTAAAAGTGGATCCTGATGTTCCTACGATCGGAATTGTATCTCGCGTAGCCTGGCAGAAAGGCTTCGATATCTTGGGAGATATTGCTGATGAGCTCGCCAAGCGTGATATTCAATTGTTTCATCTTGGAAACGGGGAGGAAAAATATGAAAAGATATTGCATGAGATGGGTAAAAAATATCCGGATAAATTTGCGATGAATGTGATCTTCGATACAGTCATGGCGCGCGAGATTTATGCTGGTGTTGATATGTTTTTGATGCCGTCCCGCTATGAGCCATGCGGCCTCGGGCAGATGATCGCGATGCGCTACGGAACTGTACCGGTCGTGCGCAAGACCGGAGGCTTGGCTGACACAGTCAAGGACTACAATGAAGATCCAGCGAGCGGAAACGGATTTGTTTTCGAGGAATACTCAGGTGAAGCGATGCTAAAAGCAATCGATCGTAGCCTTGAGCTTTATAAAGAAAAAAAGACCTGGCAAGAGTTGGTCAAGCGCGATATGCAGATTGATTTTTCCTGGGATGCGCGTGTACAAAAATACATCGAGCTTTACGAAAAAGCCATTAACAAACATAAATAAATGTCAGAATTACGCAGAGACTTAATCACAGATCGTTGGGTTGATATTGCGACAGTTCGCGCAAAAAGACCTGATGCTTTCGTAGGCAAGGCGCATACGGCTGATAAGCATGACAAGGGCAGGTGTGTTTTCTGTCCGGGAAACGAAGAGATCGTCGGTGATGAGCTCTTCGTAACGCGTGACAAAGGAAAACCAAACGATCGCAATTGGAAGATTCGTGTCGTGCCAAATAAATTCCCATCCTTTGCTCCGCTAGATAAGCTTGATCGTCGCAAGGTCGGACCATATTCTATGCAGAATGCATCTGGCAAAGCAGAAGTAGTCTTGATGCGCGACCGCAATAAATTTGAAGCACAGATGACGGCGCAGGAAGTTGGTGATCTGATATTAGCTTACCGAGAGCGCTACCGAGACTTGGCAGATGACAAGCATATTAATTACATATTGATATTTAAGAATCATGGTAAGCAGGCTGGTGCCTCGATAGCACATCCACACTCGCAGATCTACGCGCTACCGATCATTAGTGACGCAGTCCAAGATGAGCTCACGACGGAAAACAAATACTTCAAGACGCATAAGAAATCAGCCTTAAGCGCAGCTATTCAATTTGAGAAGCGCAACAAAAAACGTATCGTCTTTGAAAATAAAGACTTTATCGTCTTTTGTCCATTTGCATCGAGCGCGCCGTTTGAGATGCGCGTTGCGCCTAAGAAGTATGAACAACGTTTTGAAGACATCAAAGACTCTCAGCTGGAGCTTGCTGGCGAAGCTTTGCATAAAGCACTCAAAGGCTTGTACTACGGATTGAAGAATCCACCATTCAACTATTACATTCATAGTGCTCCGGCGATGAATAAGAATTTCCCAGGACATCACTGGCATCTTCGCATCATCCCGCGACTTGCAATTCGTGCTGGTTTTGAGCTTGGCACCGGAATTATTGTCAACCCGGTCAAACCTGAAACAGCCGCTGCACACTTACGCAAATTTGCTCGTCGTAAAGTATAATTCATGATCTTTGGCGCCGAAATCATAACCGTTTTACTTGCGATCGCTCCGATCGGCGAGCTTCGCGCCGCCATTCCTGTTGGAGTTAGTATGGGTCTTGTTCTTTGGTATGCCGTCGTCATTAGTGTCATTGCAAATATTTTAATCGGCCTGTTGCTTTTGCTTTTGCTCGATCCGATTGCAAAATTCTTGCGCAAATATATTCCGATCTTCGACCGTTTCTTTGACTGGCTCTTCAAAAGAACGCGCCGCAAAACAGCCAGCAAAATGCAACGCCTTGGCAGGTTCATGGGAATCTTTGTCCTCGTCGGCATTCCGTTGCCGGGCACAGGAGCCTGGACCGCCGCTGCCGCCGCCTTTGTCTTTGGAATCAAGTTCAAAGTTGCATTCCCAGCCATCGTCTTAGGCATATTTGTTGCGGCAACGATCACAGCCCTGGTAACCGCGGGTGTAATCTCGCTCTTTTAAATTCGAAATATGCGCAAACCTTTCATTGCCGCCAACTGGAAAATGCACCTCACAACTGACGAAGCTGTAGCTTTGGCAGAGGAAGTGAGCGCAGAGCTTTCCAAACAGAAGAAAGTCGACGTCGTGCTATGTCCTTCCTTTACTCTTTTAGGCAGCATCGCGAGAAGTAAAAACAAGCTCCCGCTGGGAGCCCAGAACATTTACTTTGAAGAAGAGGGAGCTTTCACAGGCGCAATAGACGCAAAACAAATTAAAGAATTTGCTGAATATGTAATCGTCGGCCATTCAGAGCGCAGGCAGATTTTTAAAGAGACAGACGAAGATGTTAATAAAAAATTAACCACGGCACTTAAAAATCAATTGACTCCTATCTTGTGCGTTGGCGAGGATCTCAAACAGCGAAGCAATGGCGAGGCAAAACCCTTTGTGACAGACCAGATCGTTGTTGCCCTCCAGGGCCTTACAAAAGATCAGGTATCCAAAATTGTTATCGCGTATGAACCTATTTGGGCGATCGGTACAGGAGTAGCTGCTGAAGCTAAAGACGCGGAAGACATGGCGGCGCATATTAGAAGCCTGATAAGTCGTCAGTACGATATCGAAACAGCGGACGAGGTACGCGTGCTGTATGGAGGGAGCATTAAACCTGATAATGCAGCAGAATTTTTCACACAAGATAATGTCGATGGAGGTCTTGTAGGCGGAGCCAGCTTAATAGCCAAAGACTTTATCAAAATAGTTAATTCAATCTTATAGTTAAATAACTTAAAAATATGCTCTCAAATGTAAAAGCGCTCATGCGCGAGGCTAATAAGAAAAAATATGCTCTTCCCGCACTTAATATGGGCAGCCTTGAGTCGCTTCAAGGAATTATTCAGGCGGCCGAGAAGATGCGCTCGCCAGTTATAGTCCAGACTTCTGGCGGCGAATATAAACACTTTGGTGCTGACTTGGTGGTAGATCTAGTCACTTTCTTTGCGAAGAAAGCAAGCGTGCTAGTCGCGATGCATTTAGACCACGGCCATTCTTTTGAAGACGTGAAGACTGCCGTCAAAGCCGGTTATACATCGGTGCATATCGACGGCTCAGCTCTGTCACACGACGAAAATATTAAGCTCACACGAAAAGTAGTAAACTATTGCAGGCCACGCGGAATTTTTGTCGAAGGCGAAATCGGGCATGTAGCAGGGACATCTGTACCGTTCAAGAATATTAAGGCCGAGACAATGGCGAAGCAAAATGTTTTCACGGACCCGGACGAAGCGCAAGCTTTTGTCAAAGCCACTGGCGTGAATACGCTGGCAGTAACTTTCGGAAATGCGCATGGTGTTTTCTCAGCAGCTCCCAAACTCGACTTTGACTTGCTTAAAAAAATTGTCAAGAAGGTGCCAGTGCCGATAGTTCTTCACGGAGGATCTGGTATTCGCCCGGTCGATTTCAAAAAAGCAATCAAACTTGGAGTCCGCAAAGTAAATATGAATACATATCTCCGTATGGCCTATCACGACACACTTCACAAAATGGTCTGCAAAAAGAAAGACGTCTTCAAGCCGTATGACATTTTGCCGCCAGTCATAAATGAAATAGCAAAAGTTGCCGGCAAACACATGGAGATCTTTGGATCAGCCGGAAAAATAAAAACCCGCAAATAATCATTCACTCAACTAATAAAAAATATATGTCACCAGCAAACTCAAAAAAAATCCGTCTTGCCATTAACGGCTTTGGTCGTATCGGCCGCGCCGCTTTTAAGGTCGCGGTAGAAAATCCACACATTGATATTGTAGCGATCAACGATCTCGTCCCAAAAGAGAGTTTGATCTATCTTCTTAAATACGACACAGCCTACGGTCCGTATCCCCACGAAGTGACCGCGACAAAAGACGGCTTCAAGATTGATAAGGAAGAGGTACAATCCTTCAGCATTCCAGAGCTCGAGAAGCTTCCATGGAAGGACCTGGATATCGATGTTGTGATCGAGTGTACAGGTGTCTTCACAGAATATGACAAAGCCAAGCTTCATGTGGAGAAGGCTGGCGCCAAACACGTCATCATTTCAGCTGCTACAAAAGATGAAGAGATCAACACTTTTGTACAGGGAGTAAATGCAGATGATTTTGATGCATCGAAGGATATTGTATCATCCTTGGCATCCTGTACCACCAACTGCATCACTCCGGTCACAGAAATTATCCACAGAGAGCTAGGAATCGCAAAGTCGTATATGACGACGATCCACGCCTATACTTCCACACAGGCGCTCGTGGATGGTCCGCATAAAAAAGATCCGCGTCGCGGACGGGCAGCCGCTGCTAATATCATTCCGACCAGCACCAGCGCCGCGATCGCAACGACTAAAGTCATCAAAGAACTTGAAGGAATGTTCCAAGGCGTAGCCTTGCGCGTCCCGGTTATTACCGGATCAATATCTGACATGACCTTTATAGTCAAAAAGAAAACGACTAAAGAAAAGGTAAACAAGATCTTGAAGATGAACGCCAATTCTCCGCGGTATAAAGGCATCCTAGGATACTCTGAAGACCCATTGGTTTCATCTGACATTATCGGCCGTTCAGAGTCTTCGATTGTTGACTCAACTTTGACTGACGTAGTCCAAGATGACTTAGTGAAAGTCTATTCCTGGTATGACAACGAATGGGGCTACAGCAATCGCTTAATTGATCAGGCAGTCCAGATCGGTACCGGCAAACCAGCGAACGGTAACGGAATCGACTATCAAAATACGCTAGTCAAAAAATAATTATCTAAAATCACTAAATCTATGTTAATAGACCAACTGCCACTTCTTTCAGATTCAAATGTCGAAAATTTGACCGCCCTAGTGCGTGTTGATATGAACGTGCCGATCCAGCACGAGAATGTTGCCGATGACACGAAGCTTCTCGCGATCATCCCAACGATTGAATATCTGATGGCTGAAAATGCCAAGATAATCTTAATGTCGCATCTCGGTCGTCCCGAAGGCAAAGTTAGTGAAGAGTTGCGCCTAAATATTCCAGCTGCCAGACTTGAGGAGTTGTCCGGGAAAATTGTTCATAAGCTCAACGAAACCAGCGGTCCAAATGTCAAGAAGTTATTGAGCAAAATGAAACCGCAAGAAATCTATCTTCTGGAAAATGTTCGATTTGATCCTCGCGAAGACGTTGGCGATATTACGCTAGCGCAAGAAGTTGCTGAGCTAGCAGATATTTTCGTAAACGATGCTTTTTCGGTCAGTCACAGAGACCACGCGCTAGTTACGAAGATCGCTACACTCCTGCCGCACTACGCCGGCCTGAATTTAGAAAACGAACTGCGTATTCTAGAGCCAGTCCGGGATAATCCGCACAAACCATTAACGGTAATCATCGGTGGCGCTAAGCTAGTAACAAAAATTGGCTTGATCAAAGAATTCATGAAGAAGGCAGATACAATCATGGTGGGTGGTGCGTTGGCAGCAAATTTTCTTGCCGCGGAAGGATTGGATATTGGAAAGTCTTTACATGATCCAAATTTGACTGCAGAAGCAAAGCAAATTATCACAGATGCAAAAACGCAGGGCGTCAATTTAGTTCTGCCTAAAGACGTACTGGTAGCGGGAGGTTTGGAAGATACCGATGGTGCGGTCATCGTGCCGATTACAGCAATTCCTGAAGATAAAATGATCTTAGATATAGGACCGCAGACTCTTAAGGTTTTTGAAACAGAAATAAATAAAGCTAAGACTGTAATCTGGAACGGGCCGATGGGCGCTTTCGAAACTCCACCTTTTGATACGTTCACAAAAAAACTGGCCGAGCTGATCGCGCAGAGTAAAGCCGACAGTTATATCGGCGGGGGTGAGACGGTCGAAATAGTCAACGATCTTGACTTGAACTCTGGTTTTACGCATATATCGACAGGCGGGGGAGCGATGCTCGAGTTTATGGAGGGCAAACCGCTTCCTGGCATAGATGTATTAATGCAATAATTCAATATGACCAATATACTACAAGTACGAGCGTTAGAAATATTAGACTCGCGTGGCAATCCGACGGTGATGGCAGAGGCGATCTTAGAAGACGGCACTAAAGCACGCTCTGGAGTGCCTTCGGGAGCCTCCACTGGCGTCCACGAAGCTTTGGAATTACGTGATGGTGATCAGGATCGCTACCTTGGAAAGGGCGTCCAGAAAGCCTGCGACAATGTAAATAACATTATTAGTCCAGAATTGCGCGGAATGGATGTTACCGACCAAGAAGCAATCGACAATAAAATGCTGGAGCTGGATGGTACAGAAAATAAATCCAAGCTTGGCGCTAATGCGATACTTGCAGCCAGCTTGGCGTGCTTGAGAGTTGCGGCTAAAGTAAGCGGTCAAGAACTCTATGAATATCTAGCGGAAGATACAGACTCTTATGAGCTCCCAATGCCGTTGATCAACATTATCAACGGAGGACAGCACGCAGACTCTGGTCTCGCCGTGCAAGAGTTCAAAGTAGTGCCGGTTGGTGCGAAAGATTTTAAGGAAGCGATGGAGATTTCATCAGAAATCTTTCATGCACTTGAGAAGATCTTAAGTGAGAAAGGTTATGCGACTGGCGTCGGAAATGAAGGCGGTTTTGCACCGCATCTCGAAAACAATCAGATGGCACTAGAGGTCATCATCCAGGCGATTGAAAAATCAGGCCACAAGCCTGGCGAGCAAGTCGCAATTGCGCTCGATACGGCGGCCTCAGAGTTTTACAAAGACGGGTTTTATATGCTCGAAGATAATACAGAGCTGACCGCAGAGCAGTTGGTCAATGTCTACGCTGAATGGATCACTAAATACCCAATTATTTCTATCGAGGATGGGTGCGATCAGGACGACTGGGACGGCTGGGAATTACTATACGAAAAACTGGGCAGCAAAATCCAGATCATGGGGGATGACTTGACTGTCACCAATATCAAGCGTATCCGTGAGGCGCACGAGCGCGGTGTTATTAATTCCGTTCTTCTAAAGCTAAACCAGATCGGTACAGTCACCGAGACTAAGCAGGCGATCGACTACTGTAAGGCAAATAATCTTGCCACGATTATCTCACACCGCTCAGGCGAGACTTGCGATAGTAGCATCGCAGACCTAGCCGTCGGCTGGCGCCTTGGACAGATCAAGTCCGGCTCAACCTCTAGAAGCGAACGCCTGGCCAAATATAACAGGCTATTGGAAATACACTCCAAGACCGAAGGCAAGAACACATTCTTTCATTATTAATCTCGAGATCAAAAAATCACCCCGACTCATGAGGGCGGGGTAATTTTTTATTGACTCTATTTTACTAGAGAAAATGTCTAGGTTGAAGGTTTTACTTCGCGTCGGTAGCTTCCTTATTGAATCCGCCTGCGACTGCAAAACCGATCAAGGCCACGATTAGACCTCCGATTATGTTACCAACAATAATCCAAATCATTGAGAAGACCGTAGCGCCTACTGCAAAGCTGACACCAAGGGCGGTTGTAAACACGAAGACGGTCATAATAGTCGCCAGTAGAGTTATGACAGCATGAATAATGCCGTAAACACCACCCAAGACAGCACCGCCGATCAAAGCTTCTTTGATCTCTTGACGCTTATCTTTAGCGAGTTTGTAACCAATCATGAAAGTGATGTACAAAGTACAGAGCCAGAAGGCAACTGAATAAATCCACCAGAAGAACCATCCGATGACAGGTATGAGAGACAATACGCCAAGCACAATAATGATCACCAAAGTAACCATCAAAGCCCTCTTGTTGTAGGTCAAGTATTGTCCAATCGAAAGCTTGCCAATTTTAGTTTTCATGGCATCACTCTCCATAACCTTATCAACTTTTTCTTCAACCTGATCCATAGGTTTTTGTTCCATTTCGATTTCTTTAAAAATTAAATTAATTAATTTAACGGTTAAATTCTTTAACCTGGCTTCATTATAGCGCCTCTTGTGCGATTCTCGGCCAATTAATGTGGATAACACCAAATGGTGGCCAAATACGGCCAGGTAGTGAATTGTACGCTTCATATAACTCTTAAAAACGACTATAATAACAGTAATAATCACAAATTTAGCAAACAGAAATATATGGATATTTTAGTATTTGGAGGAGCAACAAACGACTTGTATGTGCCACTCCCAGACCCTATTCACATTCAAACCGAACGCAAAGGCAAGCAAGCTAAAAAATGGCTACGGATTCCTTATAGTACAAAGGTTTTGGCAGACGGAATGGTCTTGGGGACCGGCGGCGGCGCAGCTAATGTTGCGGTTGGCTTAAGTAAGTTGGGTCACTCTGTTGCGCTGGCGGCGATGATCGGAAATGATGTTGAAGGCCAGTTGGTATTGGATAATATGAAAAGAGCCGGTGTAAAGACAGACTGCGTCAAGATCAATAAAAAAGAAGCGACTGGCTTGTCAGTCGACCTGACCATCCCGGGAGAAGACCGGACTGTAATTGCACAACGCGGCGCCAATAATCACATGGATAAGGTTAAATGGCCGCTTTCAAAGATGACACCGCGCAAAGCGATTGTCGTAATGCACTTGTCGGGCACGAGTCATCGAATGCTTTCACAGATACGTAAAATAAAGAAAGCAAATCCTGAGCTTCTGCTTGCGTGGAATCCCGGAAGTACGCAGCTGACAAAAGGGTTAAAGGCACTGCAGAGCACGTTGAAGGTGACAGATATTTTAAACTTGAATGAGCGCGAGGCGCGTGAACTTCTCGGACGCAGTGCTAATCGTTTGAGCTATCAAAAAGTGGCTGCCAAGATCGGAGAATTTGGGCCGAAAGTTGTTTTGATCACGCGTGGGCGCGTCGGGGCCTATGGCTGGAGCGCGGAAGAGCAGGCCTATGCCATTCCTTTGCCGACTAAACGTTTGAATGTTACTGGAGCAGGGGATTCGTTTACTTCAGGTTTTGTGGCGGGCTATCTAGAACACGGTGACGACATTAAAAAAGGCCTGCAGTACGGCACTGCGAACGGATCTTACGTGGTCACAAAAGTCGGAGCCCAGCATGGACTCTTGACCGATAAACAGATTAAACGAATTGCCCGCACAGTTAAGTTTAAATAAATGCCTTCTCCTCTTGAGGATGCGCTGCCTGAGCCTATTTCGGCGACTGGGGCGCATTGGAAAATCCTAAAAAAGCCGAGTGCAAATGCACTAGCAAAATTAGGCGACCTGCCCGAGGTGGTCGCGCAGCTTTTATATTTGCGCGGGATTAAAAACAAGGAGGAGAAAGATATATTTCTAGAGCCGGATTATGCGCGGGACTTGCATGACCCTCTGCTTCTCAAGGGAATGCCGGAAGGAGTCGAGCTGATCCGCCAGGCGATCACGGATGAAAAGAAAATCGTGGTCGTGGGAGACTATGACGTGGACGGGATCTGCGGTTTGACTATCCTGGTCGGGGTCTTGAAAGACTTAGGTGCTAAAGTCGGGCACTATATGCCGTCGCGTTATCGAGATGGCTACGGTCTCACGATGCGTGTCGCTGAAAGACTGGTAGACGATGGCGTCGATCTCATTATCACAGTCGACAACGGGATCCGCAGCGTCGACGAGGTCGAGTATTTCAAAAAACAGGGCAAACAGGTGATCGTTACAGACCATCATGGGATTGGCCCTAAGCTGCCGCCAGCAGATGTGGTCATCAACCCGCACCAGAAAGGCGACAGATACCCAAACAAGCATTTAGCGGGCGCTGCGGTTGGCTTCAAGCTAGCGACAGCGTTACTTCGCGCCTACAAATCTCCTGAGGATGCGGAAAAGGAAGAAAAATGGCTCTTAGATCTAGTGGCACTGGCAACGGTCGCAGATATGATGTCCCTGACCGGAGAGAATAGAGCACTTGTGCATTATGGATTGAAAGTTTTAGAAAAGACAAAACGCTTGGGTCTGAAAAAACTAATAGAGCTTACGCGCAGCCCGCGCGATGAAGACCAGTCGCCCACAGCAGAAACGATCGGCTGGCGGCTCGGACCGCGTCTTAATGCGGCCGGCCGGCTCGCCGACGCCAACACCGCCTATCAGCTCCTGATGGCCGACAATGATGCAGACGCCCAAAACCTCCTGACCGAGATAGAACGCCTCAATGTCATGCGTCAGGAATGGACCGAGCGCATCCGGAAAGCAGTGCAGCAGCAGATTGGAAACATCTCAGATGACAAAAAAATAATTATCGCCTCTGATACGGGCTGGCCGCACGGGGTCTTGGGGATTGTAGCCGGCAGGCTGACAGAAGAATACCAAAGACCCGTGATCTTACTAGACGAAGAAAGAGAATTTGCGACTGGTTCCGCTCGGAGCATCGAATCTTTTGATATTACTGCAGCGCTAGATAAGCACGCTGATCTTCTCGAACGCTTTGGAGGACACGCCGCCGCCGCAGGTTTGACATTGGAGACTGCGAAGATAGGAGAGTTTCGCGAAGAGATAGAGAAATACGCCGGCAAAATACTCAAAGACCATGACTTTAAGCGAGCGCTTATGATTGACGCCGAGATCACAGCAAAAGACTTCACACTCGAAGTATTTGAAGCCATCCAAAAGCTTCAACCTTTCGGCGAGGACAATCTTGAGCCAGTCTTTATCCTCAAAAACGCAGAAGTCAAAGACCTTCAGACTATGGGCGACGAGGGACAGCACTGGCGCGCTCAAGTGAAGCAAAAAGACGGTCCGCTCATCAAAGTGATCGGTTTTTGCTTGTCAGATGCGTGTGCGCACGTTAAAGTGGGGGATATGATCGATGTGGCTGGCCGGCTCACGTCCAACACCTGGAACGACCAAACCACGATCGAGTTTAAAATCGAAGATGTAAAATTTTCACAAAAATATGACCGCAAAACATAACAAACTAATCAGCTACACAGACGGAGGAGCAAGGGGTAACCCAGGGCTGGCCGCGATCGGAGTCGTGCTTCAAGATGAGCACGGCAAGCTCGTGAAGGAATTTGGCGAGGCAATGGGCGAGGCGACCAATAATCAAGCCGAATACCAAGCTATTATCCGCGCTTTAGAAACAGCGGCAGAGCTGGGTGCGTCCGAAGTCGAGTCTTATCTCGACAGCGAGCTTGTCGTCAAGCAGCTTAACAGCGAATACAAAGTCAAACACGCCAATATGAAGCCGCTTTTTGAGAAGGTTCAGGCTCTGGCCGGACAGTTTGATAAAGTATCTTTTGCGCATGTGATGCGCGAAGACAATGTACGGGCCGATGAGCTTTTGAATGAGGTTTTGGATAGTCTTTAGTACGTGTCATCCCGGACCCCGGATCAAGTCCGGGGCAAGCTTTATTGATCCGGGATCCAGAAATCAGCGAAAAGTCTTTGCAGTTCAAAAAACTAAGAGTATAATATAGGAGATGGAGAATACCTTAATTAAACTAGAATCGAGGTGATTATCCATGAAAAATCGAAAAGGTACTCAATGGACCAGTTCTGAAGTTGCAAATCTTAGAACATATGCAAAACAGAATACGCCCACAAGAGTAATTGCCTTAAAGATAGGTCGCACACCGACAGCCATACAGAGTAAAGCGCAGGAAAAGCATATTTCGCTTAAGCCTACAAATCAATCTCCGTATAATCGTCGAAAGAGGTAATAAACCAAGAAAACCGCCCGGGAGGGCGGTTTTCTGCTTGACAGAGCGGAATTTTATAGATATTCTTAAATTATATGAATCTCACCGAAAACGAAAAACGCGATGCTATAAAGCTTATTCAAAAAGGCAAACCTCTGCCAGATAAGTATCGTTTTTTGCTTTTTGATCAAGATCGTGAGGTTGAACTTGTCTGGAATGGTAAAACTAGTGAAGTTACAAATACTATCCTACCTTTTCAGACAATTGAACATATTGACGAGCCGCGCAGTGACGAAAAAATTGAGATGCAAGGCTCGCTTTTCGATACATCCGGTCGCCAACAAAAAGGCTGGACTAACAAACTTATTTGGGGTGACAATAAACTAATCCTTTCCAGTCTTAAGAATGGACCCCTAAGAAAAGAGATTGAAAAACAGGGAGGCATAAAGCTTATCTATATTGATCCGCCTTTTGATGTGGGTGCTGATTTTTCAATGGATATTGAAATAGGCGATGAAAAGCTGACTAAGAAACCATCACAAATTGAGCAGGTTGCCTATAGAGATACATGGGGCAAAGGTGCAGATAGTTTCAATGCCATGATCTATGAACGACTGAAATTAATGCATGATCTTCTCGTAGAAGATGGAAGTATCTATGTGCATTGTGATTGGCGAGTCAGTGGACACATGAGATTAATATTGGACGAGATATTTGGAGCTGATAATTTTAGAAATGAAATCATATGGAAAAGGAGTGCTAATATTTCGTCAATTAGTAATATATTTAGAAAAGCTCATGATTCAATTTTTTATTATTCAAAAAGCCCTAATACAAAATTGAATAAGACCTATAAAAAACATACAACCGAATATTTAGCCCAATATAATAAAGAAGATAAACTTGGTCGATACAGACATGCTCCACTACTTGTAAGTGGAAAAAGATCTGGTTCTACGGGTTCGACTTGGCGAGGATTTAATCCCAATACATTTGGACGCAATGGAATGCACTGGATAACTAAGATTGAAAAATTAGAAAAACTTGACGCTGAAGAAAGAATTTATTGGCCAGAAAATGGACAGCCAATGTTGAAATATTATTTTGATGAAACAAAGGGTGTTCCAGTTTCTGACATATGGGACGATATTAAACTAATATCTCCAACTAGTATTGAATCCGCAAACTATCCTACGCAAAAACCAGAGACGTTAATGGAGAGAATAATTCAAGCGTCTACAAATACTAATGATTTGATTGCAGATTTCTTCTGCGGATCAGGGTCAGCATTAACTATGGCAGAAAAACTAGGTCGTAAGTGGGTAGGATCAGATCTCGGACGATTTAGTATTCACACTACCCGCAAGCGCATGATTAATGTACAACGAGAACTCAAAAAAGAGAGTAAAGATTATCGTGCCTTTGAAATACTAAACATTGGTCGCTATGAGCGTGAAAATTATATTTCAGTTAATAATAATCTCAAGCCAGAAGAGGCTGAAAAAGTACGCAGACAGAAAGAAAAAGATTTTGTTAATTTGATGCTGTCTGCCTATAAAGCCGAGTCTGTAAATGATTTTACGACTTTTGTTGGTAAAAAACGTGATAGATTAATCGCTGTTGGTCCTATTAATACTCCAATCACTTCAGATTTCATTGATAGTATTGTTGCTGAATGTAAAGAAAAAGGTATTACAAAAGCGGATGTATTGGCATTTGAATTTGAAATGGGCATTGACTTTGACGAATATAAAAAAGATAAAGGAATTGATCTTGCTTTCCGTTATATACCTAATGAGGTTTTTGATAAGAAGGCTGTCGAAAAAGGTCAGGTTAAATTTCATGATGTTGCCTATATCGAAGTAAAGCCGATCGTAAAAGGACGAGGCAAGAAAAAGACGTTAGCAATTGAGCTGGTGGATTTTGGTGTATTTTATAATCAAGATGCTGATGTTGATACTGATAAGCTACGACCGGGTGGTAATAAAGTCGTTATTGATAATGGTCAGGTGATCAAAATTTCTAAAGATAAGAAGAATAATCTTGTTGATCGTGAGGTTTTGACAAAGAAATGGAGCGATTGGATTGACTATTGGTCTGTTGATTTTGATTATGAAAGTAAGAAAGAAATTATCCGTTCAGTCGATCCAAAGACCAAGAAAGAAAAAGAAGAATGGACGGGGGATTACATTTTCGAAAACGAATGGCAGTCTTTTCGAACTAAAAAAGATCGTGACCTAGAATTTATGAGTGCCGCTCGCGAAGTAACACCCGGCAAACGCAAAATTGCTATCAAGGTTGTCGATATTTTCGGGAATGACACTACTAAAGTTATAGAAATAACAGTTTAGATAAACCAATGAATAAACCTATTAGACAAAAAAGATCAGATACTAAGGTTGGTACAATTGAAAAAAAATACGGTATTGACTTAGGCGCAAGATCTGATATGAAATTGGGCAATTATTTGAAAAATAAGGGTTTGCCTTCAATGAGTAAGGCCTTGAAAAATATTGAAAAAAAGGAATCTAAGAAGTAGTCATGTCAAAAGCAGTATCTGATAAAATCTTTTATAAGAATATCAAGATCAGAATTACTGATATTGCAGTTCAGATAGATCACGCCTCAAAGAAAGGAATAAGCAATCAGGCTAAATCCGGATACTATAGATTTGCAATACTATTAGCTTGTACAATTGCTGAAGGTCTACTATACAGAATAATAAGAAATGAATTAGACAAGACTGGAGATCATATCAGTACTATTACAATATATAAATACCCTCATAATATTCCATCTCGATATTCGAGTAAGAGCACGGTCCTATGTCTTCAGGAGAAAAAAGATATTTCATTGTCAAATCAAACCAAATTCAGTGAAATGATCGATTATGCTGCAAAAAATAATTTAGTATCATTAAGAGAAAAGAACAAATTAATTAAGATTATGCGCCTGAGAAATAAAATTCATTTACAATCTCTGGATATTGCAGATAGGGGATATACAAAAAAGAAATTAGATGAGATATTTAGCACAATTAATTACCTAATAAGAAAATAGTGTTTTATGGCTCTACATAAAGATTTTCCAAAAGATAAATTCGCAATAGCTGACCCTGGAGTTCGCTGGTTTCCGGCTGATGAGGATTTGCGCGATAAAGGATATGAAAAGTTGTTACCGCCATTGGTAGCTGAGATTAGGAATGAAGTACATGAGTGGCGCAAGAAGAATTATGAAGGTGTTTCTGAGACATCAAAAGCCTTATTGAATTGGTGGTTTAATGAACAGCATAATATTTTTTCAGAAAATGGAGAACCTATTTCATTCCAATATTATTTTGCACAGCGTGAAGCGGTTGAATCCATCATCTGGCTCTATGAGGTTGCGCAGGCGCGCAATAAATACGATCTAATCAAATATGATAGTAGTGGCAGAGTTAGCGCTGGAATGTTTGACGAAGAATGGTTGCGTCTAGTTATTAAGATGGCGACGGGTAGTGGCAAGACAAAAGTCATGAGCTTACTGATCGCATGGTCATATTTTCATAAGCTTTACGAGAAAGACTCAGAATTGTCTAAGAATTTCTTATTTATAACACCAAATATTATTGTTCTTGAACGCATTAAGACAGATCTTGAAGGACTTAAGATATTCTATGAAGATCCAATTTTGCCTGACAATGGATATCAGGGTCAAAATTGGGGAGATGATTTCCAGGTTACTCTACATTTGCAAGATGAGGTTGGCACCATTTCGAAGACCGGTAACATATTTTTGACAAATATCCATCGTGTATATGAGGGAGATTCAAACGAGCCTAGTATAGAAGATGATAATTTAGAGGAATATTTCCTGGGGCCGAAGCCGGTTGCAAAAACAACTGACACAAAAGTGGATCTCGGTGATATCATTCGTGATATTGACGAATTAATGGTGATCAATGATGAAGCGCACCATATTCACGATCCAAAAATGGCGTGGTTTAAATCGATTCAAGATATTCATAATCAACTATTACTCAAAGACAGCAAATTAGCATTGCAGATTGATGTTACAGCAACACCTAAGGGAGAAAAGGGTAATATATTTGTACAAACCATTTGTGACTATCCGCTAGTAGAAGCAATTTATCAAGAAGTAGTTAAGCAACCAGTTGTTCCAGATGAACCAAGTCGCGCCAAGCTTGAAGAGGTCGAAAGTGCTATCTATTCAGAAAGATATAAAAGTTATCTTGATTTAGGAGTAATCGAATGGAGGAAGCAATATAACGAATTAATAAAAAACAATAAGAAGTCGATTTTATTTATAATGACCGACGATACAAAGAATTGTGATGAGGTAGCAGAATACTTGGAAACAACATATTCTGAATTAAAGGGCGCGGTATTGACCATTCACACCAATAAGAGTGGTGACATAGCGGAATCAGCAACTGGTAAGAAAAAAGAGGAACTCGATAAGTTACGCAAGCAGGCAAATGAAATAGACAGTATGGAAAGTCCGTACAAGGTAATTGTATCAGTCTTGATGCTGAAAGAAGGGTGGGATGTAAAAAATGTAACTACAATTGTTGGTTTACGTGCATATACTTCAAAATCAAATATTCTACCTGAACAAACTCTTGGACGAGGGTTACGTAGAATGTTTTTTGGACAGAATGTTAAAGAATCTGTTAGTGTCCTTGGAACGGAAGCATTTATGGACTTTGTTAATACAATCACTGCAGAAGGTGTTGAATTTGAACAAAGGACTATTAATAAAAATACAGGCGCTATTGCCCCAGCTGTTATTGAGGTAGATAAGGATAATACTAACAAGGATATTGAGAAGCTAGATATCGAGATACCTATTATGACTCCTCGTATTCAGCGAGAGTACAAAAATCTAAGCGATCTAGATGTATCCAATTTTAAGAACAAGAAAATGGTCTATGAGACATTTTCTAAAGAACAACAAAAGGAAATTATTTTTGCTGATGTTGTTGAGAACATAGAACATCATAAGACTATTATGGATAACGCAACTTATACAAATTATCAAAACGTTATTGGTTTTTTTGCTAATACCTTAGTGCGCGATATGCATCTTATTGGAGGATTTGATATATTATTCGGAAAAATAAAAGAATTTATTTTGACTAAATTATTTGATCAAAAGGTTGATCTAGATGATCCTAATATGATCAGAAACTTATCAAGCGCCAGGAAAGTGTTAATGGAGGTCTTCAAGAAGGAAGTAAATGATCTAACTGTAAAGGATATTGGAGATACTGAAATTAAGAATTATATTAAAGTCAGTGAGGCGCGGCCATTTGTCGTGAATGATCAGAAATATTTGAAACCAAAAAAGAGCGTATTCAATAAGATAGTAGGTGACAGTGATTTTGAACTTGAGTTTGCTGATTTTCTCGAGGGAGCGGATGACATTATTTCATACGCAAAAAATTACATAGATATTCACTTTAGGATCGATTATAGAAATGCCGATGGAGCGATCGCAAATTATTATCCTGATTTCTTAGTGAAAGTTGACCCTAAAACAATATATGTTATTGAGACAAAAGGTCGAGAAGATTTAGATGATATTGAGAAAATCAAACGTCTCGAGCAATGGTGTAAAGACGCAACTGAACGACAGAAGAAATATGCATACAAAATGCTTTATGTGAAGCAGGATGAGTGGGAAAAGTATAAACCGAAGAGTTTTAAGGAGTTAGTCAAAAATTATGAATAATAAACAATCAGGAACACAAGGCGAAATCGAAGTAACAAAACAAATTCCTTGCCTAAACTGTGGTAAGGAATTAATGCTATTGCCTCCAAACTATCCACTCTATGATGTGCAGTGTACAGGCTGTAATTTTCGTGCGCAAGTAAAGACTAATAAATCGAAACCTAAAAATATTGTTTTCGGTGCAGGTTGGGACATTATGGATAAAATTTTGAAGTCTGGCTTTATTACTCCACCTTTGTTTGTTAATTTTAAATGGGAAGAAAAAGGTAAGAAGAAACAACAAATAATTTATTATCCATTTATTCCAAAAACTCATCTTAGAAAATATCAGCTCTCTAAGACAGCACGAAGAGCTAATTATAAAATGTTTAACTATGTCGGCCTCGATGAGTTGCCTTCGATGGTTGTTTACGAAAAATAAATTTAGTAGATATGAACATTTCCCTAGAAACACATTTAGCCATTTGGTTCACGCACCAATAAAATGCGTCGTTCTTTATCAGCAAACATCGTAA
>JBHPHK010000007.1:0-39217 GCA_042569365.1 Patescibacteria group bacterium
GTATTTTTCCGCTATTTTGAAGGCATTTTTGAAATCCAAAACCAAAGTGCGGTCGGCAATGCGGAAGTTTGCAGAGCGAAGCTCTGGCAAAATGAAATTTTGCAAACCAATTTTTTTTCTTTCGCTTTCAGCGAAAGGTTGAGCGTATTTTTACCCCAGGGCACTCTCTCTTGCTTCGCAATTCACCTTGTCTTTGATTGCCCAAAAACTAATTTCAAAACAATATGGACAACATAAATTTACAAACCAAAAAGATTTTTCTCTATGCTCGTAAATCCACGGACGAACCAGAGCGACAAGTGCTTTCCATTGAGGCGCAAATGTTTGAGTTGCGAGAATATGCTAAAAAAGAAAACCTGAATATCGTCCGTGAATTTGTGGAAAGCAAAACCGCCAAAGAGCCGGGCAGAGAAATTTTCAATGACATGATTGCAAGCATAGAGAAAAATGAAGCCGAGGGAATTTTAGCGTGGCACCCTGACCGCTTGGCTCGCAATTCTATAGACGGCGGACGAATAATCTATCTTGTAGATACTGGCAAAATAACCACGCTAAAATTTCCTACTTTTTGGTTTGATCCGACACCACAAGGAAAATTTATGTTGTCCATAGCTTTTGGGCAATCAAAATACTATGTGGATAATCTTTCGGAAAATATAAAGAGGGGTATTCGCCAAAAACTCCGAAATGGAATATGGCCCGCTTGGGCGCCACTGGGCTATGTGAACGATAAAAATGCCCGCTGTATCGCTGTGGACAAGGAAAAGGCAAAGTATATCAAGCGGGCTTTTGAAATGTATGCCACTGGCGAATATCCCCTTGCTCAAATCCGAAAGATTATCAATTCCATTGGCTTGGTTGGCAAGAAAGGCAAAATGCTTTCCGTCTCCAATTATCAATATATGCTGAAAAACAAAATCTATTACGGAATGATTGAATATAACGGAGAATTGTATGACGGAAAGCATGAACCGATTATCACAAAGAAACTTTTTGATTCCGTTCAAGAAGTGATGGTGAACAAGAGCAAACCGAAATCGCCAAAACTCAAACCTTACATTTTTAGAGGATTTTTCCGTTGCGGAGAATGTGGCTGTTTCATCACTACCGAAACGCAAAAAGGACATAACTATCTTCGTTGTACCAAACGGAAAAATCCTTGTTCGCAAAGATATGCGAGAGAGGACGCCATCACTTCTCAAATAAAAGAGGAAATCAAAAAAGTTTCTTTGTCTTCCGCTTGGGCAAACGCTTCAATAAATTACTTTGAAAATGAGAAAATGAAAATTGCCCAAGCGGAAAGCTCTTTCGCCCAAAAAGCGAGAGATGAGCTTGTGGAGATAGAAACAAAACTTGATCGCTTGCTTGATTTGCAACTGGACGGCAATTTGTCGCAAACGGAATATGCCACCAAAAAACACAAGCTCATTCTCGCTAAAAAGGATTTGGAAGAAAAAATTACCGCTTTTGGGCGAAAGAGCAATAATCGGTTCGAACTTGCCATTGCCTTTCTAAAAGAGGCCAACCAAGCCGAAAAATACGCTCAACAAGAAAATCCCGAAAGGATTCGGGATTTTCTCAAAAAGATTGGTTCGAACTTCCGCATTGCCGATCGCACTTTGGTTTTGGATTTCAAAAATGCCTTCAAAATAGCGGAAAAATACCATGCCGAGGCGCTTTGCGCCGAGGCTGTTTCTTACGATTTCACAAAAAGTGAAAATTGGCGGAGAGGGAGGGATTCGAACCCTCGAGACCTAAAAAAAGGTCTACCGCTTTTCGAGAGCGGCGCCTTCAACCACTCAGCCACCTCTCCGTGGTTAACTTTGTTTTGTAGTTTGTGGTTCGTTATCTTAAAAAGGATCTACTATTGGTCATGGGCTTCGCTAGCCCCTCGTCGTGCTCCCGTATGGTCGCTTGCGAGGGCTTCGCCTGTCTTTGTTCGCTACGCAACGCTAAATGCTTGCTTGCTCACTGCGACAGAGCTGCGACGTCAGCCACCTCTCCACGCTACTTAGGATAACAATATTTATTAACTTTGACTAAACATACCTAAGATAACTATAATAAGTCACATGAGCAGTTTAATCAAGTTTTAAAATTACAGACACATGCAAGAAGATCCTATAGACCGTGGTGAATCGACCGCCGACAAGATTATGAAGAGCAAGGCCATGCAGACTAAAGTCGGCAAGATGAAGATTGCAGACTATCTTACTTTTGATAAGCAGTGGACCTATACTTATGCGTCTCTCTTGATTATCGCTGGCATTCTGATATTGATTCCATTTATTCGCAGCATCGCTTATACCTGGCTCTTTGTGCCTATATTCATGGGAGGATTGATTGTTGTTGTGGGTTGGTTTGGTTATCGTTTTGCTGTTGAAAAACGAGGGCGCCTTTCAGATGTGATCATCGGCGGCTTAGTCATCAGCATAACCATCGGCATTATCGCGGCCATCTTCAGCTTCATGCACTTTCTTTTCTATGGTTACGCTATCTCTGCCTTTGCAACATCGAGCTTAGGTCTTAGTATTGCGATCGGTTCGGTTGTCTGGAACATTATTGGCTCCGCCCTTGCTGGTATAGTCGTTTCTATTGTCGGCTATGTTATTGGGGGAGGTTCAAAACCCAAGCAGCAACAATAATTATCATCACTGTACAATACAAAAAACTCACTTTAACCAGTGAGTCTTTGTTTTGCTTAGATTTTCTGCAGAACTATGATCCGGTGATTGCGTTTAGGACTGATTGCACGATCACGAGTGCTAGGATAGAAATCGTCAGACCAATCACTGCGTACTGAATGGTCTTTTTAGCAGAGGCTACCATCTCAGGATTTCCAGAAGAGATTACATAACGGAAACCACCGATCACAATGAAGAGAACAGCAAGCGAACCTGCGAAACCAAAGACGTAGCTGGTGGCTATTTGGATAACATTACTAATGTTGCTTGGGACGCCGCCCGGGACGACTATATTGCTGGAGCCGCCGGCTGGGTCTCCGGTGTCAAGCCCGCCGCCGGCTGGGTCTCCGGTGTCAAAACCGCCTCCATCATCTCCGTTACCATCGCCGTTAATTGGCAGGCTGGTGCCAGTGTCTCCTTCGGGGAGAGGTTGAATGTCGTCCGGAATTTCGCTGAGAGTATTTACCTGCGCTGAAACAACGAAGCCCTGGTGAGTAGGCGTTGCGGCATCTTCACCCGTGAGAACATCTGGATTAATCAGGGTTAGTGTTAGGTCATCAATATTCTCACTTTCTTTTACGTAGAATGAAGCATTGCCAGCATTGTCAATATTAAGGGCGCGTATTTCTTGTTGACCACCAACTTTCTTAACAACCTTTGCTATGAGGCCGTATGCTCCTGAGACGTCGACACGCAGCGCATTTTCGTCGCTTGTAGTGTCTTGGGCGTGAGCCTCAGGTATGAACGCCTGGTCAGCAGGTGATCCTGTGGCCGCAAATATATCAGATACTTTAATGACAAGAGGAGTGTAACCAAATCCTTCAACGGCTCCGGTAGGTACACTGGAGGCTCTATGTAGTTTTGGCATCGAGCCCCCCGCCGCGAAAGTATAGACATCCGACTGGATGTAGCTGGATGCATTTGTATAGCCAGGTACGACTGGGGTGCCAGAGTGCAGGTTCCACAAGTAGAACTCATCTACAAACTCATGGGAAAGGTTGCTGCTTTTCGCGATCAGCAGATTCTCCAAGTTCTTAGTAGGGGTAGATGCTGTATTCGCCAAGAATGACTCGTAATAATTTTTTATGAAATTATTTCCATGCTTCTGTGAAAGATAGAGCCACCACAGGTAGGCGCTTGAGCTTCTTGCAAAAAGAGATTTTTGGCCACTTGTCAGATATTCATCAACAAGTTGTTTTAGGGCTGTGTCTGTGTAGGCGTGTTGGACGTACTCGCCTTGATAGTATGCGGCCGTTCCCTTGCATGACCAACTGCTGGTCGTTTCATCACAAAGGTCGACATTGTAAGCATATTGACTAGCGACTGCGACTCCACGAACCATCGCGCCTGCTACGGCAGCAGCTTCGATACTGTCGCTGATATAGAGTTTGACAGATGCAGTTTCGGGCGGGGTCGGTACTCCGGATCCTTCGAAACGCTCTTTGACGACAGCGGTTATTTCATTGTCGTGGTCGCTGACGTCGACATCGATACGCGCATATTCTTCAGTAAGTTTTGGAGCGCGTAAGCCTTGGCCGGTTAAAAAGTTCCAGCCATTAGTCAATCCAGAATAAACGCTAGCAGCATAGGCGGTGGCTGCGTCATTTTCGGCTTCTTGCTCTGTGCTAGCGCATCCGGTAGAGACAATCGTAATACCAAGATCATCAAGGATTTGTTCGCCCCAGACTTTGTAGTGAAGTAAGAAGTTTTCGCTGGTGAGAGGCTGATAGTCAACATAAAATTGCTGATCACATGCGGTTGGTGTAGGTGTTTGTGCCTGTGCTTCAGGAATAAAATGGAAAGAAGAAGTCTCGGACTCGGTGGTTTCCATTCCTTCACGTTCAAAAGGTGCCAGCAGATAGTATTCCATCAACTTCATGATCTCAGGATCGATCTCATCTTTCTTACGATCAATTTCTATATAAACTTCTGCGCCGTCTAGATCTGCTTTTTCGTCATCGACTCCCCTAAGCTCGGCAGGGATTTTTTCTGTTACGTCGTTTGCATAATACAACTTATAAAGCAGGGCGGTATCTTTAGTGATACTGCCTTTGTCTTCAGCGGCATTAATGCGCGCAAGCGTTGTATCGAAAGTCCGAGCGTTTTCTTGCATGCCTTCCGGAATATCGATTTCAGTATTGAATTCAGCAGCCTGGTTGGATCCTCCGAAAACCCATTTTTGGATCGACTGATTGAAGAAAAATGCACCTAAAAGGATCAAGAGCGTGACAATGACACCAATCCAGTAGTAGATAGCGTTAGAAGGCTGTTTTGGGGGCGCAGGAGGCTCATATCCGGGAGGAAGAGGCTCAGCGGCTGGTGTTACCGGGCCGGTTTTCTTGCGCATTATGAGGAGCAACATTATGCCCCAAAGTAAAACAATCAAGCCGATAGCTACGAGCCAAGGGCCGATCGATTGTGCAGTAAATAGATCCATAGATTTATAAAAAAGTCTCGTTTAAATAATATATAGGTATTATAAGCTAAATGTGGCATTCTCGCGAGTGCGGGGAATATTAACAATTTTCATCCGAAAAAGGCACAAAAAAACCGCCTTTAGGGCGGGCTTTTTGAAGCCGGCAGTGACCTACTCTCCCCTTGCGGGTACCATCAGAGCTAGAGTGCTTGACTACTGAGTTCGGAATGAGATCAGGTATGACCACTCTGCTAAAACCACCGTAAGAACTATTATATTTGATCTGTGAAATATGTCAAGCTTTTTTGAAATATTAAAAACCGACTGCGTTTGAGGCGGGTGTAAGCCAGAAAACGAGACTAATCAGAGCAAAAATTACGAGCACAACAGCAACGAGGCCAATTGCGGGGGACCACTTGGGCATAAACTTAATGTTTAGATAGCTTAGGCAGGATAGCTTATAAGTTGTTTTATAGCAAGCGGGTAAGTGATAAAGTTAGAAAATAAAAAGGGGATGACGCAGGCGCCATCCCCAGGTTCTAGATAGGAGGAGGGTGGAAACTATCTAGAGAAGCCTAATATCTATATAAAAACCTGATTTAAGGTGTTTTGGTCGAATATTTTTAACGTGCGAAAGTAGTATTGCAGTATAGCAAGAGAGAGTTTAAATCAAATTGCTCAAATGAAAAAAGGAGCAGAATGAGATCTGCTCCTTTTCTTTGAAAGATTTGTGTTTAGAGGCCGGTGAAGATCCACTTGTCGAGAGTCTTATATAAGACTTCGTGCCAGTTGACCGGATTGATTTTCCGGACGACGAGCGAAATGGATGAAAGCAGGCTGTTGCCATCCTGAGGCGTGAAGCTGTTGATGATCACAGTCTTGCCGTCAGGCGAGACAAACAGACTGTCTTTGTAGACGACCGCCTGGTTGAAGATGCGACCGTCGAAGCCGTCATCGCGTCCGCGCGAGAAAACCTGCGCAGAGTTGTTCAGTTTGGTCATGGCGATGAGCTGATTGGCATGCAGCCTTTCCAGAATCGCCTCGCGAGTGTCAGGTTCTTTGAGGATCATGCGTAGAGTGGTCGCGTGCATGTACTGGGTCGGAAGCTTGACAGCTGTCGAGAAGACCGGCACTTTGATGCCGATCGTTTCCAGGACTTCGTACGCATCACGCGCGTGGTGCGTGCCGAACCGTTCATCCTTGTGCTTGCCGAACTCAGGCGACGGAACAAAACTGCCCTTCTGGGAAATGTCTGTTGCGCGTCGCATGCACTCGGCAAAGGCATGTTCGATGTTGTCAGGCTTGGCGCCGTCGTGCAGGCCGACCGTGTAGAGCAGGCGGGTGATGGCGTGTGTGTTGCAGCTTACGACTTGGTAAAACTGCTGCTCGGGATCGTAGACCTTATTGTCGTTGATGTCGAGCATGTACTTCACGCCGAAGCCATGTTCGCTGCCTTGGGCGACGAACAGTTTGTCTGCGTTGTCGCCCGCAACTTGCCGGTAGTGTTCTTCTTTGTGCTTTCTGGCGGTGCCGTTCGGAGTGCAGTCGATGATGATGTCGGCTGCGAAGAGTGCTTCCCGGAAAGACGGGTAAGTCACTTTCGGGAAGCCCATTTCCTTGAAAGCATCCACCTTGTCAGAGTGGACGCACAGTTTGGCGCCGCCACGCTTGACTAGGCGTCGGATCATCGGGATGTCCTGCTCTGTCGGCGTGTTCTTGTGAACGATCACTTCATCAATGCCGAATTGTTTGCGAAAAGCGCAGCACATGCCCGCAAGCGGCCAGCCAATTGTGCCAGTCCCGGTTATTTCTACTTTCACTTCGTTAACCTCCTGGTTTATGTGATGACCTTGTGGGGTCAGGGGTGATTGGGAATGTTCAAATGCAAGTCATTTAATATAGCAATTCGGCAGATTTCAGTCAAATAAAAAACCAGGCCCGAAGGCCCAGTTTTTATATAGAAAGAACAGTGGTTCTCCAAAGAAAACCACGAATTGAGAGTCAACTTTTTCGCATGTCTGAATGCGTTTAGTAAAAAACGCTGCATCAAACATGCAAAAGAAAAATACACAATCGACTATTAGTACGGCTCGGCTGAACCCCTCACAGGGCTTATACCTACCGCCTATCAACCTGGTAGTCTCCCAGGAGTCTAATGGGGAAATCTTATCTTAAGGGGGGCTTCGCGCTTAGATGCTTTCAGCGCTTATCCCTAGCCGAACATAGCTACCCAGCAATGCCATTGGTATGACAACTGGTACACCAGAGGTTCGTCCTCCTCGGTCCTCTCGTACTAGAGGAGAATCCTTTCAAATTTCCAAATGCCCACAACAGATAGGGACCGAACTGTCTCACGACGTTCTGAACCCAGCTCGCGTACCGTTTTAATTGGCGAACAGCCAAACCCTTGGGACCTGCTCCAGCCCCAGGATACGGCGAGCCGACATCGAGGTGTCAAACCGTGCCGTCGATATGGACTCTTGGGCACGATAAACCTGTTATCCCCGGCGTAACTTTTATTCGTTGAGCTTCCGCGTTCCTATGAACTACGGTCGGATCACTAAGCTCTGCTTTCGCATCTGCTCGACTTGTAGGTCTTGCAGTTAAGCTCTCTTATGCCTTTGCACTATCACGTTGATTTCCATCCAACGCTAGAGAACCTTAGTAGACGCCTCCGTTACAATTTGGGAGGCAACCGCCCCAGTTAAACTACCCACCAGACACTGTCCTCCGGCCGGATAACGGCTCGGAGTTAGCATAACAATCATTCAAGGGTGGTATCTCACTGGCGACTAACGATGCCCTAACGAGCATCGATCAAAGTCTCCCACCTATACTGAACATAAATAACCGCAATACAATATCAAGCTATAGTAAAGCTGCACGGGGTCTTTCCGTCTTGTTGCGGGTGGACGGCATCTTTACCGCCAATGCAATTTCACCGGGTCCCTCGTTGAGACAGTCTCCAGATCGTTACCCCATTCGTGCGGGTCGGAACTTACCCGACAAGGAATTTCGCTACCATAGGACGATTATAGTTATCGCCGGCGTTCACTAGCGCTTCGGAAGTTAGCGTAAACCAACTTCGTTAACGTTCTAGCACTGGCCAGGGGTCGGCCCCTATACATCCACTTGCGTGTTAGCAGAGACCTGTGTTTTTGGTAAACAGTCGCCTGGAGTCTTTTGCTGCGACTTTCCACTCCGAAGAGCGGAAAGCAGTCCTTATCCCGAAGTTACGGACGCTTGTTTGCCGAGTTCCTTAACGAGGGTTCTCCCGATCACCTTGGTCTACTCGACCTACCCACCTGTGTTGGTTTGCGGTACGGACACCTGGATTTCTCACGTACGAAGTTTTTCTAGATGACAGGACTCGATCAAATCAGTTCACCCCGAAGGGATTCCTTCTTCAGACACCTTGATTTATGCCGGCGGATTTACCTATCCGGCCCTCTCAGTGCCAAAACGTGTATAACCATTAACACGCTCAATCTATCCCACCATGTCGCTCCGTCGTTCGCTTCTCCATGTTCAGCGGGCGTATCGTTCCCCGAAGGGAGGTCAACGGATCCGCGTCGTATGAAGTCGCGTGGTCGAAATTTCGGTGGTTACGGAATATTAACCGTATGTCCATCGGCTACGCCTTTCGGCCTCGCCTTAGGCCCGACTAACTCTGGGCTGACTTACATCGCCCAGAAAACCTTGGGTTTTCGGTGAGCAAGATTCTCACTTGCTTTCAGGTTACTCATGCCAGCATTCTCGCTTCTAAACGCTCCACTGCTCCTTACGGTACAGCTTCAGCGCGGTTTAGAACGCTCCCCTACCAGGCCAAAATCTCGAAAGATAATGACATCCGCGTCTTCGGTTTTATGCTTAGCCCCGTTATATTTTGGGCGCAAAATAACTAGACTAGTGAGCTGTTACGCACTCTTTAAAGGAATGGCTGCTTCTAAGCCAACCTCCTAGTTGTTTAAGTCATTTCACCACCTTCTCCACTTAGCATAAATTTGGGACCTTAGACAGCGGTCTGGGCTGTTTCCCTTTCGACCATGAAACTTACTCCCACAGTCTGACTCCTCGGCCGGAAGCCTAAGAATTCGGAGTTTGATTAGAATTAGTAAGCTTGCGCTATCTAATCCCATTCAGTGCTCTACCTCTTAGGTTTGACGCCGAAGGCTAGCCCTAAAGCTATTTCGGGGAGAACAAGCTATTTCCGAGCTCGATTGGAATTTCTCCGCTAACCACAGATCATCCCCCAGTATTGCACGACTGGTGGGTGCGGTCCTCCACGTGGTGTTACCCACGCTTCAACCTGCCCATGGCTAGATCGCTCGGTTTCGTGTTTACTTCCTACGACTAATCGCGCTATAAACGCTCGCTTTCACTATGGCTCCACCTCGAAGAGGCTTAACCTTGCCGTAGAAACGTAACTCGCTGGCCCGTTCTACAAAAAGTACGCAGTCACACATTCATGTCCGAAGACATGCATAGTGCTCCTACTCCATGTAAGCAATTGGTTTCAGGTTCTTTTCATCCCCCTTATCGGGGTGCTTTTCACCTTTCCCTCACGGTACTAGTTCACTATCGATCATTAGAAGTATTTAGCCTTACCACATAGTCGTGGTAGCTTCCTACGGGGTTTCACGTGTCCCGCAGTACTCAAGAAGTAATGTCAGAAAGAAATATTTCATTTCGCGTACAGGGCTATAACCTTCTTTGGCCGACCTTTCCAGATCGTTCTACTATGAAGAATATTTTATTTGCTTCCTCTCTTGGCTAGTAGGCCAAGAACACATACTCTTACCAGTCCTCACTTGCAACGGCTACTACCTATTACACAAGTAAGGTTTAGGCTCTTCCCCTTTCGTTCGCCACTACTGAGGGAATGTTGAATACTTTGGTTTTAGATAGAGAGACTTAAGTCATTGACACGACGAGTCGCATCAAAAACTTAAGTCCTCTAAGAAAAACAAAGAGGTATTCGCTTTTTTTCTTTTCCTTCGGTTACTAAGATGTTTCAGTTCACCGAGTAATCTTCGATCAGCCTATGTATTCAGCTGAAAGATGACGCGGTATTAATCGCGCCGGGTTTCCCCATTCGGAAATCTCCGGATCAAAGGTTGTTTGCCACCTTCCCGAAGCTTATCGCAGGCTACTACGTCCTTCATCGTCTTCTAATGTCAAGGCATCCTCCAATTGCTCTTAACCTGTATTTTTCTAAATCAGCACAAGTTAAGGATCGTGCTGATCGTTGACTCACAATTCGTGATTTCAATCCTGCCGCAATCTAAATGGCAAAATTAAATTCATTTTGGAGTGAATTGTGTTTGAGAGTCGGAAAGACTCTCAGGTTAACTCATTCCGTGCTCGTAATATTAAACGGGTGAAATTGCATCAGCAAAGTTCGTTTAATGACACAGAGGTTAACATTTAATTTTCAAAGGTCGTAGCGATTCGACTTTTGTTTTGTTTTGTTGAAATCACTTGTCTAAAACCGGTGTTTGTTTTGTTTCTATCCGGATTTTAGGCAACTAATTTCAACTTGTTGATAGATTGTTGATATGTTGTAAGGACTAAAAAACCGCCTGTGCGGCGGTCTTGAACGCATATAAAAGCTTCCTAACCGCCTCTGATAATGTTTTTGGTAGTTTTTAGAGTCATTTAAGGAAGTTGTTTTATAGTCCTAGAGAATTATAGGATGAATGTGGATTCATGTCAAATATTGGTTCTGAGCAGCTGATTTATATAAAAAACACCCTTTCGGGTGTTTTTGTTAACCGTTCTTTGTTTCCCAGAGGTCTTTGATCGCGGGATGGTCCCACTCTACTCTGAGTTCATCGGGGTCATTAATATCAAAAGGTTTGGTGACACAGTAAATGATCGTGCAAGGATTTGTGAGAGCACGGTAACCATGCGCGACGCCTTCCGGAATTTTCAGGAAAGACGGCTTGTCTCCGCCCATGACGACGACTTGCGCCTGGCCTTTGGTCGGAGATTTTTCGCGGATGTCGAGCAGGACGACTTTAGCCTTCGAGCCTTTCGGGAAAAACCAAACATCTTTTTGTTTCAAGTGATAGTGTAAGCCCTTGATGTGGTTGTCGATCTCAACATTAGCAATACTCCACTGAGCTGTATTAAAATCGATCTCCTCCCAAAATTTCACGAGCGCTTTTTGCATCTCGTTGTTTTCATCGGTAACCTGCTTGCGGGCAAGCTCCATGAAGAAGCCGCGTTCGTCGTGCCAGGGCTGCAGCGCTACTTGTTCTACCCCGTCGATAGTGGTCTTGGGGGAGTATTCCTTTGCTTTGGAATGAAATTCTTTTTGGATGTCTTTTTGTGATAGAGTCATGCTCATAAGCTAGCGCATCTAGCAAAATAAATCAAGACAAAAGTTTGTCATCCCGGATAAGTTGCTTGCTGCAACTTACCGGGATGACATTAGTGGTTGTAGGAAGGTTACTTAGTAGAAGTAGTTTATCAAGGGAAAGATTAAAAAATTATTAAAATAATATTGCAGATCTGCTTATCATCCACTTCCATAATATTTCCACATTGAAAACTTTAAATAAACAGTAACTAAGTTTTAGCAGACTAAAACCGCTTGTCAATTGCATTCAGAGCATTATAATTATGTTTGTACTAACTCTTAAATAATATGTCTCAAGAAAAAGAAATCCCGAAGGATAAAAAAGGAAAAATTTTATATAATTCTAAGGCGAGCGCAGTATTTGCGCTGGCGGTTTTAATGAGCGTGGTGGTCGGGATCGTCTTCGGATCAGCATCGGGGTATTTGGCTTCGCGCTGGTCTACACAACCAGTAACGATCTCAGGCGACACAGTCCAGAAAATTACCTCGTCTGACGAGAATGCGATTATCGGCGTGGTGGAACGCACTAGTCCGGCGGTTGTTTCGATTGTTGTGACTAAAGACTTGCCGAAGGTGCGCAGCGGGGCGTTGGATCAGTTTGAATTTTTTGGAAACCCTTTCGGCTTTAATGTGCCGGAAGCGACTGGAGAAACCGAACCGACTGAAGTCGGGGGAGGAACGGGTTTTGTGGTCAGCACAGACGGCTTGATCGTGACTAATAAGCATGTGGTCGCAGACAAAAAGGCGGAATACACTGTTATTACGAAAGCAGGCAAAGAGTACGAAGCGAAAGTAGTCGCGCTTGATCCTTTTGATGATGTAGCTCTGCTCAAAATTGACGGCAAAGACTTGACGGCGCTGCAGTTTGGTTCGAATGAAGATGTGAAGGTCGGGCAGACGGCGATCGCGATCGGCAATGCGCTCGGTGAATTTTCAAACACTGTGTCGGTCGGAGTAGTCTCCGGTCTGGGGCGCCAAGTGGATGCGGCGAATGGGCTTGACGGCAGAGTAGAGACGCTCTCTAATCTGATCCAGACTGACGCGGCGATCAATGTTGGAAATTCCGGTGGACCTTTGCTAAATCTTTCCGGCGAGGTGATCGGCATGAACACGGCCGTGGCGCAAGGCGCGCAAAGCGTTGGTTTTGCGATAATTGTTGACGTGTTGAAGCGGGATGTGACTTCATATCAAGAGCACGGCAAGATTTTGCGACCGTCGATCGGCGTCAGGCATATTTTACTCAACGAAACGATCGCGGATAATAACGATTTGGATATTGATTATGGTGCCTTGCTGGTCAAAGGTGATACAGCTTCGGAACTGGCGGTGATCCCAGGTAGTCCGGCCGATAAAGCGGGCTTAGAGGAGAACGATATTATTCTGGAGGTGGATGGAGTGCGCGTTGATCAGACAAATAGTTTGATTAGTTTGATTCAGAAGCGCAGGATCGGCGATAAACTGAAGCTTAAAGTCTGGCATGACGGTGAGGAAAGAGATGTTGAAATTGTTCTGGAAGAGTTCAAAGGATAATTGATAAATAATTTCATAAAGAAAAAAGCCGTGCTCCAAGAGTTAGAATCTTGAAGACACGGCTACTTGAAAAAGAATTAGGTATTTTTGGGGGGAGGTTGGTTTGAAGATGGTCGTGGCCAAAGTACTAAGGCGGCGATTGTTCCGCTCACAAAAGTCATAAAGACGGGGTGCACAGCAATTGCGAACGTCCATTTTTCAACAGCGAAGAGGTTGAAGATGTTTCCTGAGATCCAGAGAGCCCAAGCGAGCTTTGATTCACCTTCCGGCTCATGGACAGATTTTCTTATGGTTGGAAGTGCTCCGAGAAAATCGATGAAGAGGTTAATGCAAAGTACAACCAGCGGTGCTTTGAAAATCACCCAAAGAATGAGACTTCCACCGACGCCACCGAGGCAGTTGCGATCGAAAGTAGTCCATCCGCCTTCTCCATACTTGATTGCGAGTAGGGCAATGATGAATGGACCAATCGTGTAGCTTATCGGAACCCAGATTGTCTCTTCTGCGCCTCCGGAACGGTAGCTTGCAAGAACCATGATTCCGACGACTGTCCAGATCCACCAGCTGGCTCGGTTCGGTCTCGTTTTTCTTCGCAGGATATCGATGATATAAGGAAGGAAAGCGGCAAAGGACAGAACGCCCGCTATCTCTCCAGCGAGTCTTGCAATTTCGGGCATTGTGCCCTCCTTTATGGTTTTAGGTTTTTAATGTCCAGGGGACTCAAGCGTGTTAATCGGGCTTGATGGTCAAACTTAGCACAATTCATCACAATTGTCAACCCTAAAACGCACTTGAAAAATCCCCTCCAATGATAGAAGGGGATTTCTTTGTGTGGTGGGATGCTTTTTGGATCCTTCAATCCTTTTCAAATGGGAGTAAAGGAATTTCTAGTGTTCCATGAACATGTCTAGAAACATCGGGGGTCTCTTCGTCTTTTTCTTCAGGTTCTTCTAAAGACTGATCTTTTGGAGAAGTCGTTTCGAATGTGGATCTTGTCGGACCACTGATCACAGCCGCGACTTCGTCTGAGGGAGCTGTAACGTTTTTAATACCCGCTGGTTCAATGCCGGGCAGGGATGGTTTTCTTGTGTTACTCATGAGGGCCTCCGGTTTGTATGGGGGAAGTTAAAGGGCAGGTGTTAAATATAGCATGTTAGCTTGGGGATGAAACAGTGCAAAAAAGACTTCCGGACGGAAATCTTCTTTGGTGGACCCAAGGAGATTCGAACTCCTGACCTCCTGATTGCAAAACAGGTGCTCTACCAGCTGAGCTATGGGCCCACGATGTTATTTATCCTCTGACTTTTCTTTTGCTGATTCTTCTTTTTTGTCTTCTTTCTCTTCCTTCTTGTCAGCTTTCTTTTTGTCTTTCTTGTCGTCAGTTTTCTTTTCTTGCTCTTTGTCGTCTTTGTCTGAGGATTCCTCTTTCTTAGATCTTAGTTCACGACGAATGATCAGCCAGTGATATAAAAAGATAGGGAAACCGATGAGGAAAGCTGCAATGCTGCTTGAGGCTACGCGTTGGCGACGGATCTTTACGGCGTCATAGGTTGCATTGTTTTCTTGCCATTCTTTATAATCTGCGATCCAATTCTGGACGACTGTTTGTTCGTCTTTGGTAAGTTTGCATTTATCGCCGCACTCGGCAAGGTTTGTATTTAAAGTAACAAGGTCGATGTTCTCATCTGCGATGATGCGTTCGACGATTGTGGCTGGTTGGGCGGGTGGCTGAATATCAGCACTGCGGAATACGACAGTGCGCAATCCCAAATCTACAAGCTGGACAGTCGCGATCACCATCAAGCCCAGACCGATAGCGGCAAAGAGATAAAGATAAAGTGTACGAACTAAACGAGGATTCATATGTTTTGGTTAAAATATTCCGGCTAAGAAGACTAAGGCTCCGAGGATTGCGACCACACCCAGGATGCGATAGAAAGAGGTTCCTCCACCTAGCTTATCGGCAAAAGAAGGGGCGCCCATAGATTGGTTTATCAAGTCGGCTTTCCAAGTGATCAGAATGCCGGCAATGATAGCTAGGATGATCCAGAGATAACGCATACAAAAATTTATAATTTAGAATTCACAATTAACAATTTCAGAAAACTTTTTTAGAAAAACAGACAATTGTTAATTTTGCATTGTTAATTATGAATTTAAGAGTGGTGGGCATGCCTGGATTTGAACCAGGGACCTCAGTCTTATCAGGACTGCGCTCTAACCAGCTGAGCTACATGCCCTCGGTAAATGAGGGTTCCCAAAGATTATACAATCATTAAACCAAAATTTCAAGAAAAGAAAAAGAGGCTTGTTTATATGAGCCTCTCCCTAAAAGCACTAAGGTAACCCCCTTTTTATAACGAATTCAGCGGTAATAGTCAAGTAATGGTCAAATAAAAACTCCACTTCTTAATAAGAGGTGGAGTTTTTAAATGTGGTTACTTTTTCGTATGCTATAAAGCACACGAGTAAGGAGTAAATAGCTATGACGTATAAGAACATCAGCATTATGCCATGAGCTAATATAACGAGAAATATACCGTAGGCCAGCCATTCCATGTGATTTCTTTCCAGTGCTTCGAGTTTGCGGTCTAAGACTCCTCTAACATTCGGAGATATGAGTGCCGCAAAACAAAAACCGGAAATAGAAATAATGGCGATAGCTGCCAGCGGTATAAGCAGAACAATTTGCATTGCGATCTCCTTTGAAGGTGCAGTAATTAGTTAAGGGCTATCGGCTTTGACGGATATCGATCAGGAGTCCTATGAGAGTGACGATTAATCCGGCAAGAACTGCGTGCGGAATATGATTGAAGCAGAAGCCATGAACTGCGCCAAGATTAACTGCGATGAAAAAGGTGCATATGAGTGAAACTGTCACCATGATACCGAAATCAAACATTTTCATTCCCAGCTGTTCATGTGCAGATTGACGGCGCGGTTGTGTCGATGCTTGTTGTACGCTTTGCATATTTAATATCCTCCCTTTTCGGATACGGTTTGGTAAATGACGAGTGATGAGTTAGTTTAGTTCGTTTTATCTAATTTGTCAATCAAAAAATCCCCTTCTGCAGAGGACTTCTGATTCATGAAGATGACAGGACACAACCAATCTTTGACGAGATCTAGGCTTCCTCTAAAGATTAACGGCCAGTGATTTACGTGACTGACACTCACGAGTGGTTTACCACTATTTCCTTGTAAACAAGAAACGACCATTTTAGTTGAAACAGAAATAAGATTCTGAATCAAATACTCCCTAGAAAGGAGGTGATCCATCCGCACCTTCCGATACGGATACCTTGTTACGACTTAGCCCCGGTCATCAGCCCCACCTTAGGACTCCTAAAAGGAGTACTTCGAGCGTTTCTGACTTCCTTGACTTGACGGGCGGTGTGTACAAAGCCCGAGAACGTATTCAACGTGACATGGCTGATTCACGTTTACTAGCGATTCCAACTTCATGAGGTCGAGTTGCAGACCTCAATCCGAACTGAGACTGGCTTTGATGGGATTTGCTTCACCTTACGGTTATGCGCCCCATTGTACCAGCCATTGTAGCACGTGTGTCGCCCTGGACATCAAAGGGCCACGCTGATCTGACGTCATCCCCACCTTCCTCCGACTATATGCCGGCAGTCTCCAATGAGAGTGTAACATTGGACAGGGGTTGCGCTCGTTGCGGGACTTAACCCAACATCTCACGACACGAGCTGACGACGACCGTGCAGCACCTGATCTAGCACCTTCGAAAGCGGCTCTTGTTTCCAAGAGCTTGCAGCTAGAAGTCAAATCCAGGTAAGGTTCTTCGCTTATTGACGAATTAAACCACATGCTCCACCGCTTGTGCGGGCTCCCGTCAATTCCTTTGAGTTTTAATCTTGCGATCGTACTCCCCAGGCGGGGTACTTAACGCGTTAGCTGCGATTCCGAAAGGGTCGAACCCCCGAAACCTAGTACCCATCGTTTACGGCGTGGACTACCGGGGTATCTAATCCCGTTCGCTCCCCACGCTTTCGTCCATGAGTGTCAGAACTTACCCAGCACACTGCCTTCGCCATTGGTGTTCCTCCCGATATCAGTGCATTTAACTACTACACCGGGAATTCCGTGTGCCTCTGTAAGCCTCTAGTTTAGTAGTATCTTCCGCGGGCTAGGAGTTGAGCTCCTAGATTTCACGAATGACTAACTAAACCACCTGCGGACGCTTTACGCCCAATAAATCCGGATAACGTTTGAGGTCTCTGTATTACCGCTGCTGCTGGCACAGAGTTAGCAACCTCTTATTCCTTTGGTACCATCATTATTTTCCCAAAGAAAAGAATTTTACACCCCGAGGGGCGTCATCATTCACGCGGCGTCGCTGCGTCAGGGTTTCCCCCATTGCGCAATATTCTCAGCTGCTGCCTCCCGTAGGAGTCCGGGCCGTGTCTCAGTCCCGATGTGACTGGTCGTCTTCTCAAACCAGCTACCCGTCATAGCCTTGGTGCGCTTTTACCACACCAACAAGCTGATAGGACTTAGGCTCCTCCTAAAGCGAAATACCTTTACTTATGAAAAATAATTTCATAAGCACATAGAGTATTAGACCGGATTTCTCCGGCTTATTCTCTGCTTTAGGGCAGATTACCAAAGTGTTACTCACCCGTTTGCCACTAGTATGTAATTCCTTATCCCCCGAAGGTTCAAAGGCATACCCGTTCGACTTGCATGCTTCAGACACGCCGCCAACGTTCATCCTGAGCCAGGATCAAACTCTCGATTGAATTGCCTCTACTTTCGTTTGAGAGATAGTAGAAGTTTAAGAGAAAATCTCGCTACTCTATAACGTTGAATAGCGGGATCCCGTCAAAGATTGGTTGACAAGCAAATAAATAAATTGGAGCGCAGTGTGTGAATTTGTTTCACGTAGGGTCTCTTCGATTTGAAAGAAGAAACGATAATCACTGCATTATTTACTGCTTATTGTGTCATTTATATTTGTGATTGACTTTACTAATTGACTATACAATTATTGTTTTACAATTTTGCTGTTGTCATCTATATGAAATTGCCAAGGTTCTTTAAGCTTTTAAAAAAGCAACCTGTTTTTGAGCGTGTCGCCCAAAAATCGAGATTACTAGTCGAAATGCTTAATTCAGTGCGTTTTTGTTATCTTTGTGCGATAACTGAAACGCCTGATTACTATATAACTATCGGGAAACGGTGTCAAGTTTTGGTGTTTTCACGATTTTTTGTTTATTCACGCGATTCCCGACTCGCTGAAAGCTCGCGAGAATTACGACGAGAGGTGTCAAGTTTTTGTCAAAAATGCCATGCGGCAGCATTGACAAAAGCACGAAAATATGCTATGTTGAGCTGTCGTTCTTTCAAAGTACATATACTTGCAAAACCATGTGGCCTTAGCTACAAGCTTCTCAAAACAAACATTGGGCAGTTTCTAGCTATGGCTACGTGAAGATAACTTCGAGTAGTTGTATAGCTATCTGATAACACGAACGAGTTCTTTCATTAGAACGTGTTCGAACAGAAAAAAGGAGTAGACTATGTCTACATTTGCTGCCGGTCTCTTGAATCAGTTAGGTGACGCGCTTGAAAATGCGGACTACTCCGCTGGTGATGTTAATAAACTGCGTTCTGATCACGACTTGCTCATGAAGATCAAAGCTGTCCAAAAAGGCGTAGCCGAGATCGTTTTCATCAAGCATGTTATCGATCTCGATGCTGATCCTTTCGTTCCCGAGGGATGGACTTACGACAGACACATCGCTCAAGGCCAATTCGAATGGGATCCGACCAGAATCGAACTTTTCCAGTCTGAGGAACAGAAGCAGAGAATGATCTCGCCTCAAAGTGTTCGTAAAGCGCTGCGTGGCATGCCTGTCTTGAATGCCAACCTTCTGGATTATCTTCTCGCGCATCCGGAGCTTTATCCGGAAGTATGGGGGGATATGCAAGTTATATTCTGGGGGACTGTTTATTGCAGTCCAAACGGTGGCTTCTATGTTCGCTATGTGCGAAGATGGATGGGCAAATTGGAAACGGAGTATATTCACGTAGATTCTCCGCTTGTCAATGCCTGTGCCGCTATTTTCGCAAGTAAATAGTCCTTAGACCTTGAGTCTTTAGGACTCGACTCATTTGACCCGTGCTGGCACACAAACCAGTGCGGGTCTTTTTCTTTTGCGCGGTTTTTTTAATTCTAATTTTAATAATTATTTAATATGTCCCCATGTAATATAAACAAAATAATAATCCTCCCCAATGTCATCCCGGGAAAAAGTTGTCATTCCCGAGAGGAGCGTAGCGACGAGTTGGGAATCTGTGCTTGAATCAAATAAAGTATGTCTAAAATCTATTACGTTTACATTTTAGGTAGTCATAAGAATGGAGTACTCTATACTGGCATCACGAGCAATATTCATTCTCGATTATATGTGCATAGATATGGTCCAACCTCTGGCTTCTCAAGTAAATACAAAACATATAAACTATTTTATCTTGAAGAATATGAAGATGTGGGTGAAGCCATCAAAAGAGAGAAGAATATCAAGAAATGGTACAGACAATGGAAAATAAATCTTATAAACAAAAACAATCCTGAATGGAAGGATCTGGCAGATGAGCTGATGTAGCCGCAGATCCCCGCCTTCGCGGGGATGACAAAACAGAGATCTTTCGGAAGAATTGAGGTGGTCACGCGATCCTCGACTCGCTTACGCTCGCGAGGAAAAAGTAAGGTGATGATTTTTTTGCGAATAGCTTATCTCTGATTTTTCTTCCGCCATTCGGCGATTTTTTTGTGGTCGCCGGAGAGGAGAATATCAGGGACTTTGTGTCCTTCGTACTCTTCTGGTTTAGTGTATTGCGGATATTCTTTGAGATCTTTTTGTGTATGAGATTCTTCGGTGAGGGATTCTTGATTTCCTAAGACTCCTGGAAGTAAGCGCGCGACAGTCTCGGTGATAATGAGCGCTGGGAGCTCTCCGCCTGACAGGACATAATCTCCGATCGAGATCTCTTCATCGGCGACATGTTCGTGGACTCTTTCATCAATTCCTTCATAACGACCACAAAGGAAAATCAGTTGATCATACTCCTTAAGCTCGTGGGCTTTTTTCTGATCAAACTTTTGGCCGCGGGGAGTTAGGAGAATGACGCGATATTTCTTACGGCGTTTTTTAGTTTTCTTAACCGCCTTGAAGAACGGCTCCGGTTTCATGACCATGCCTGGTCCTCCACCGTAGGGAGTGTCGTCGACTTTGTTGTGCTTGTCTGTTGTAAAATCGCGCAGATCTACTGCATTAATTTTGATGAGCTTTCCTTTCTGCGCGCGCCCTAAGATCGACTCTTGTGCGTAAGAATTTATAAGCTCTGGAAAAATTGTGATGATATCGAATTGCATATCTATAGTATAAACTATTTTGCTGTCATCCTGGAATCCGAACAGAGTGAGGATATCCAGGATCTGCGCTTGAACTAGAGAAAGAACGATTACATTTCCCTGCTAGTAAACCGCAGATCCTTGACTCGGAAGCTAGTGCTTCCTCTCAAGGATGACAGTATGGAAATTGAAAGGATATGAAATTAAAACAAAAGCCACGGGCGTCTTAAAAAAGACAAGGTGTGGCTTTTGTTTTTTTGCGCTAACAATTAACGCTTAAGTATTCGCGCGAAATTCTTAAGCAGCCGGTGCCTCTTCAGCGTTTCCACCATCTTGTGGAGTTGGCCGTACATGTGTACTTCCTTCAGGTTCTAGAATCTTCAGGTTTACACGTGCATTATTTTTAGCACCGATTACACGCAAGAGCGTGCGGACCGATCGTGCAGTCGCACCCTGACGGCCAATCACTTGGCCCATATCTTCAGGGTTTACAGCGAGAGTAATGAGAACGCCGAGTTCATCGATTTTTCTCTCAACGACAACGTCGTCGGGATGATCAACGATGGACTTTACAACATACTCAACAAAGTCGCGATCTGGTTCAGTAGCAGCTTGTGCCATTCGGTTTTTTTAAGTTAGCGATTTAAGTTGTCAGCAAGTTACTCTAGAGTAATCAGCTGACAACAGCAGTTTGGCATAGATTAGGGCTCCAGTCAAGACAAAAAGAAAGCTCTCCCGGATAAGGGGGAGAGTTAATAAATCTATTTGATGACTATTTTTTCTTCATTAATTAAAATGACCCCCTTGTGATAAGAGGGTCATTGTTTTTCGAAGTTTAGGTTTCGAAGATGTTGTTTTTGTTGAGGAGTCGGATGCAATTGGAGCAGTTGTCGGCGCGGCCGTAGATGAAGTCGCGGGCGATCTCTTTTTCTTCTTTGGTGGCATTTTCGTCGTGGAGAGTTTTCAGAGTTTCTTTCATTTCTCCGACTGTGATGCACTTATGCTCGTCGTGTTTTTTGGTTTCAGACATAAAACCTCCTGATAGGTTTGCCCCTGTTAACGATAACGATTGATCGGATCAATCGAGATCTGCGATGTGGTGAATGCCTCGCTCGCTAGCAAGCTTCTTTGCTCTCGCAATGAAGTCGCCATCACTCTCGTCTGGTTCTTGCGTGAGAGTGAATATTCGATTAGAAATACGAGATTCAGGATTGAACTGTTTCTTTCTCGAATATGTGCGCGTGGCATAGTGGACGCCATTCTCACTTATGCAAATGTGAATGGCTCTGTCGTGAGTTAGGATTTGATGGGCCATAAGAACTCACTTCCTTGGTGGTTGGTTTGGGTTAGTCGAGGCGTTCGACGTTTTCGATTCCCAGCTTGCGGGCTTTTTTCTTAACGCGCGCGACGAAGTTTTCCATGGACTCCTCCTTCTTCCGGTGAATAGTGAAAATCCTGGTCGCCATGTGGTTGGGATCGATCTTCGTATTGGGAAATGTGCGCATGGCAAAGTGTTTACCATGCTTATTCATGCCCACGTGAATAACCATGTTGGTCCACATTAAGGTATCTCCTTTGTGAAGGATCGTTCTTGTTTGATTTCTTGTGTCTATATAAAGACATGCTATCCTAGCATGGTCAAGCTTTTTTGTCAAGAAAAAACCGACTGTGCAGTCGGTTTCCTCTTTAATTAGATTAACTTGCTGGAACTTCTGGTTTATTTGAATCTTCTTTTGGCTCAACTGGCTTTTCTTTTTTAACCTCTTCTTTGACTTCCGTTTTGCTGGCTTCTTTCTCGGCTGGCTTTTCTTCAGACTTTACTTCAGGTTTAATATCTTCTTTCTTTTCCTCTTTAGGTTCTTCTTTTGCCTCCGGTTTTGCTTCTGACTTAGGCTCTTCCTTTTTCTCAGCAGGTTTTTTGGAATCTTGTTTCTTAGTATCCTTATCCTTGGCTTGCTTCGCTTTCGCTGCAGCCTTGGCTTTTGCTTCTGCCTGTTTCTTGGTTTCAGGATGAGGCTTTGCTTCGCCAAGTAGGCGGGCAATAGTGTCACTTACCTGTGCACCGTTTTCGCGCCAGTAAGCGAGACGCTTTTTGTTTATATCAAATATAACCGGGTCAGCGGTCGGGTCGTAATTGCCTAAAATCTCCAGGTTTTTGCTGGAGGGAGCTTTCGTGTGCTCCTGCACAACAATGCGATAACGCGCGAGGTTGCGGTGCCCTTGTCTGGATAGTCGAATAGTTAACATAAATTACGTTTTAGTACGTGACTACGATAATAATGAATATGCCGGGAAGTGTCAAGAGGGCTGGTAAATCGATTTTATTTTTAACAAAGCAAAGAAAAAAGGCGGACAATCAGATGATCGTCCGCCTTTTTGGGAAATGTTGGTTTAGGCGACTTGGGCTTTCTGTTCGCTGTCTTCTTTGAGTGGTGTTCCGCTCGGGAAATCCAGAGCGCCCTGTCCTTTTTCAGGCGAGGGGGCGTCTTCGGGATCTACGGTCGGCGGGCCGTTTGGGGCTGTGAGGTCGGACGTTTCGGAAGAGACTTCTTCGTCGGGCGAACTGCCAGTCGGCGGAATCGGAGTCATTAACCGCTCCTCAGGCAGTGGCTTGTAGTGAAAGTGCCACACGATTCCTTGCGGCAGATGAAGGTGTACGCGAAGGTGCGTAAACACGTTGTCGACGCAGGACTCTTCCAGGAAATCAGAGCTGACGAGTCTTCGTAGACCCACAGCTTCTGCTTGTGTGATCTGGAAAAATTCATCTGCATAACACAGAAGACTGGGAGGGATGCCTCCGGCTTCCGTGATCAGCTTGTGTTCGATACTCAGTCGAGGAATGTCGAGATCGCTTACGTTAGTTACGTTCAGTTGGTTTCCACAAGCCAGCGGAAACATCACAGCCCTTTCAATTCCTGAGCTGGAGACAAACATGCCACGCGCATAAAGCTGTCCATTGCAGGGGTCGTGGTAGAGGGTGATTTCTCTCTTCCGGGCATCCAGGTCTTCGCTCCAGTCCTCTTTGCATACAGCAATTCCGCCGAGATGTTTTTCCCACTCAGCTTGCAGCACTTTCCAGGCCTGGTCGATGTAGTTTGCCAGATATCTGTGACGAGAATCTGATACGAGAACTACAGAGAGCAGCACGACTATAAAAGTCAGTACATGGAAAGTTATTGCTACGGGCAGAACTTTGACCACCGTTAGAGATCCGTTCGAAAGGAGAATAGGAACGGCAACGCAGGCTACTGCGAGCACTGGCAGAACTACTGCAGCAACAAACTCCCATCCTTGCCTCACTTTCACATCTAAAGATTTACGGGTTTCCATTTCAGAACCTCCTTTTTTGGTCCTGTTTTAAGATGTCAGGGGTTTATAAAATTGTTAACAGTGCGATAAACAACCGTATCACACAGGTGTGGCACTGTCAAGATTGTTGCGGAGTGTTTTATCTCAATCTTTGACAATTTAATCATTATCTGTTAAGGTGGTTTCTGCGTACATTTAAAGAGTTTTACGGGATAACGCGTTCAATTAATAAGCGCGTATTGTTTCCGACAGATTGCCCCAGGGTATGACTCCTCGCATTATGCGAAAACCCTCCAAGGGGGAGTCATACCCGACTATTTTTAGTTTCTTTATGGAAGTTATGTCCTTCGATAAGCTTTGGCAGACAATTACCTCCTTGAAGATGCCGGAGCTTTTCCTCGAAAGAGTGCCAGTAGACTGGGAGCGCGACATCCTAGCACCGAGTGAAGTTTAAATCTTCCACTGGCACTCTAATCTTTATAGAGCCATTCGTATCAGCGGATGGTTTTTTGTTTGTCAGGAGATTAGAGGCCAGACAAAATTAAAGGCGCAAAAGAAAAAAGGCGGGCGATCGAATGATCTACCCGCCTTTTGGAAAATGGTTATGATTTAAACTGGGATTGCGTTTTCGTGCTCAGCTGCCTTGATGAACAGTTGAACCTCTTTACCCAGAAGCATCTGGAGTCGTCCGTTGCCAGCCGCTTCCTTGAGAAGCTGAAAGGCAACCAGGACACGATCGCTGGCAAGGCCAGAGAGTCGATCTTCTTGGGGGTACTCATCCAGGGCGAGAGGGTACGGGTTGAGGGGATCGTGGTCTCTGGTCAGAACCAACCCAATATCCTTTAAGCGAAAGCGCCGAACACTCAGCGGATTTTCGAAAAGTACCTTACAACCTGCCTTAGGGTCACGCTGCAGGTTTTCTCGTTCTGTCCGTGTCAACGCCCTCATGTTGCCAGTAGTGCTTATCGATGCACATCCGTCTGGCAGAGGGATTTCTTCCTCTTCTTCATCCCAAGAAGGCGCAAGTATGAGGCTTTGTTGATCGTTAAGAGCGATCACAATAGTACCTCTTCGTACGTCCGTATTCACGAGATTTTGCACGGTTTCACTTTTTCGCAAGAGCCCCTCTAGGCATGAGAGCGCGTCTTTCAAAGCACCGATGCGCTTCGATCCCAATACGATGTTGCGGATGAGGCACTCTGCCTCATGTTCGCGTTTTTCCTGCTCTCTTCGAAGTCTGTGGGCTTTATTCTCAATCGTTCCGCTAACGATTATGAGGATTAGGCCGAGTATTACGAAGCAGGATGCAGTAATGAACATTGGTCCCCCAATAAATTCACCGATAGGGACGTCATATTCAGGGTGTTTAATTACCCAGAACGCAGCAATAATGCAGGTACCGAGTGCAAGAAACATTCCTACACGCATCATCCAAGTCAAAAGTTCTTGTTTCATGGTTATTTCTCCTTTCTCTCTGTCGCCAGAGAGCGTTTCGGGTGCAGCTGTCGCCAGCCGCCCCTAGGATTGTTTTTCGAGGTACAGTTTAACTGTAATTCTACTTCGGCGAATTCCGAATAGAATAATGTAGCCTAGCACGTTTGTGCGGCTTTGTCAATACTATTGCGTTTGGGATCTATCAAGAAACTGACAAAGAAAAAAGGCGGACAATCATATGATCGTCCGCCTTTGGGAGAAATGGGTTATTGTTTTGCGACTTCAGGATTGACGAAGGCGTGCGGGGGCTGCAGGTTCAGATCGATCTCGAAGTTCGGGAACGCGAGCGCGAGCTTCTCCTGCATGTCTGGCGGAACTCCTTTCTTGTAGCACTTCACCTCTTGCATCTGACCACCGCCACCACTGTGCATGATGTAGTAGGGCTTGGCAGCGTTAGCGGGATCTTCCTCGAAGTGCTTGGCCCACCAGGCACCGGCGCCTACTTCGGGCTTGTCGCCCACAGCAGGTTTTGCAGTCATGAACTGTCCAGCTTCGAAAACCCGCTTTTCGGCTTGATCCCGGTAAGTGACTTTGAGCCATTCGTGTCCGGCGATGTCACCAACAAGGTGTTTGCCCTTCTCGGTAACCATCGTAACGACGCCCGGCATCATAGGGATTTCGAATCCCTTCTGCTCAAATTGCTTCGTCCAGGATTCACAAATGACTGCTTCATCTTGCAGATCCAGTTTCTCATTGAGCTCTTCAACCAGCAATGAGTGACCTGTGCAGTTATCAAAAATCTGGAAGAGTCTGTTGAAGCACTGGCCCGTGGCAGGGTCGAACGTGATGAGCCACTTGCGGACACCGCCTTCGTCCATCAGGTCGATGCGGAGTGTAGGGAGACCACCTTCTTCCTCTTGCTTGAGACGGTAGTCGGTGACTTCGTCTAGGGTCATCGCGAACTGCGTCGCGACGCCACTGATGTCGCTGATGTAAGTGATCATCTGCCGTGCGACGGGAGCTACGCAATGGGCTTGCTCTACCAGAATGGCAGAGAGTTTTTCTGGAGTCATAGAAACCTCCTGTGACTGTATTTAGTTGTAAAGAATCAGAACTTGTCTTCCATTGAAGGCTCCCTACCCTAGCACGTTTTTGTTGTTTTGTCAATATTATTATGCTAGTAATACTTTTAGAAACCTGACAAAGAAAAAAGGCGGACAATCGTATGATCATCCGCCTTTTGAGAAAAGATTGACGTGTCTGGTTAGGCGCAGATTACGCCGGTGCCGTCGGGGAGCGGACTGGCAGTCAGGGCGTTGATAGCGGTATCGATGTCGAGAGTGGCCAGATTTTCGCTGATCTTGAGATCATCGAGTACTTTGCGGAGTCGTTTGATGTACTCCATTCTGGTCAGGTCGACCAGCGCATAAACGCTGTCGCTGTCGGCGTAGAAGATCGCCACGAAAAGACTGTTGAGTTCGCGGCAAACCGCATCCCACTCCGGACTGTCGATCGATAGTGAGTAGTTTTGATTGGAGTCTTCGCGGTCTTTGATGCTCTGTGCGATGGCGTTTGAGAAAGCGGCAAAGCGAAACATCATTTCGACGAAGTTTTTACGTTGAGCGAGTACCATATGTGTAATCCTCCTTTGGTGTCAGGATTCTATTTCGATTTTGGTTGCCCGGTTGCGTTAAGTAAGTTTTTAAGAGAACAAACTTGGTGTAGGTCAGGTGTGGATCATGCAAGGCGTGCGCCAGACATGAGAGGGTAGCCTAGCATAATAAACGCCTGAAGTCAAGAGCGTGGACTAATTGTTTTTTGACAATTTTTTAAGGCCTTGCTAAAGTGATCTTTGTGCACTTTTTCATAACAACTTTGTGGGGCAGGAGGTGCTCAGGGTGTTCTTGAGCCTAGGGAGGTCCAAGGTGCCTAGCATCTCTCACTGTTCCACATTGCAATTATATATTTTCCAAAAGTGGGGTGGCGCAGTCCGGTAGCGCGCCTGTTTCGTAGACAGGAGGACGAGAGTTCAAATCTCTCCCCCACAGCCAATTTTGTAAATTTCAGCGTGTCGGTAGCTCAGTATGGTAGAGCGCCTGTCTTTTAAACAGGAGGTTGAAGGTTCGACTCCTTCCCGACACGCCAAGCTTAAGGGTACGCAGGGTTTTCGTGGTGAGTCACGCATGGCTCTAGCCAGAGCCTATTCAACCATGACCATTCCCTTGCTGGCAATCGGGCTAGCATTGAAAACCGCGTGGTTTGTTGCGTTGTTCTCTTGTGTACCCTTCCTTATTCAGAATCCTGGCAGCTTGCTTTTTGAGCATTTCATTCATCTGCCGTCTGCTTGGGTAAAATCAAGTCAAACAAGCCGTTGCTATCGCAGCGGCTTTTATATTTACTCTAATAATTATTAAGAGTTTTATTGTTTAATGACTCCGCCCTCTTTGACGTCTTCGAGCTGGATCGAGAGCAGCTTGCTGACTCCGTCTTTCTGCATCGTCACGCCGTAGAGGATAGAGGTCTGGCGCATCGTCTCGCGATTGTGAGTGACGACGATGAACTGAGTCTTCTGCGTGAGGCGCGTAAGGATCTCGGCAAATCTTTGAGAATTTGCTTCATCGAGTGCAGCGTCTACTTCATCCAGGACAACGAAAGGCGACGGGTTGGTAGCGATGATCGCAGACAGAAGCGCAATCGAAGTCAAAGCCTTTTCACCGCCGGAAAGCATGGTGAGGTTAGTCAGTTTTTTGCCGGGAGGATTGACTTTGATATCAACACCAGCGATGCCCATGCCGGTAATCTCGACTGGAGCATCTGCCTCTTCGAGGGCTTCGTCTGCTTCAGTAGGTTTGGCAGGTGCCTGCTCCTCTTCTTCCATGACAGCGTCTTCCTCTCCTTCTTGAGGCGCGATCTTTTTCTTTTCTTCTTTAATAATGATCAGCTTAGCTGTACCACCGTTGAATAAAATTTTGAAATGCTTGTCGAACTCTGTGTTAATCTTTTTGAATGCAGTCTGGAAGCGGCGCTTGATGGTTTGGTCGAGCTCCTTGATGATCTGGCGCAGTTTTTGTGATGCTTCCTGCAAGTCTTTAGACTGATCGACGAAGAAAGTATAGCGCTGTTCGGTTTCTTGGAATTCCAGCATAACCTGTGGGTCGATCGCGCCGACCTGGTCGCGTTTTTTCTTTAAAGCCGTGATCTCTTCACTAAGTTTGGCGTCTTCTTCTTCAGAAAGAGCAATGATTTCTTGATCAGCAATAATCTTTTCTACCAAATCTTCTGGAAGCTCTATTCTGATTTGTTTGCGGAGATCTTCTTGATGGACTTCATGGCGCGTGCGCTCCACTTCGATTTGGCTTTGAGATTGTTGTCGCTCGGTTAGCTCCTGTTGTAGAGTGCGCTGTTTTTCTTCAAGCTCATAAAACTCGTCAGCCGTGGAATTCTCTGATGATTTTAGTTCATCTAATTCATTTTCAAGATTGGCAAGCTCTGCCTCTTTTGCTTCTAGTTTTCCTTCACGGTCTTCTAGTTTTGTCTGCAAGCTTTTGAGCTCAATGTTTTCGCCCGGCTTGCTTTCTTTTTGGATCTTCAGCTTACTTTCAATATCAGAATATTCTTGTTTCAAGCTTTCGCCCTGGCTAGAAAAACTGGCAGCTTTGGTTTTGGCTTCAGCTGACTGGACGCGCAGCGTATTTACTTTTTGGTCCAAGTCGTTCTTGCGATCTAAGATTTGTTGGAGCTTGTTTTGAAGTTCTTCGCGTTTGGCGGCGAGATTGCCCTGTGCTAGTTGTTTGCCGAGGGTGGTGTGCAGAGCTTTCAACTGCGCACTAACATTCGAAGCTTTTTCGCGCAAGTCTGCTAGAGCGTTAATGTCCTGTGTTTGAGCGAGCTCTTCCACCAAAGCGCCCTGTAGATTGACGATGTTTTCCAGTTCGTTTTTAACTTCATCCAGGGAAACATCTTTTTGCGCACCGAGCTTAGTGAGCTCTTTTTGGAAAGATTCGAGGTCCGTGCTGATTTGCGTCTGCTCTTTTTCTAGAGCGGAAAGTTCTTTGACCAGCTGATCCTCTTTTTTCTTGGCGCGCTCAAAATTTTCTTTTACAAAACGAATCTTATTGGCGAGGGCGTCTTTTTGCTCGGCCAGGCCTTGAAGCTCAACGGGATACTCGCGATTTTTCGCAGTCTCCATCTGACCACGCGTCGTGGCAACCTCTTGAGCTAAGTGATTTTTCTCTAATCGGATATCGTCGATCTGGGTTTCCAGCTCTTCACGTTCGATTTCTTGGGTCGAACGAGTTTCACGCTGGTCTGTCAGAGAATTTACAAGCTCATCTAGTTGATGTTGGGATTTTTTGATGCTGTCCAGGAGTTCGTCTTCTTGTTTGCGGACTTTATTGATGTTGTTGGTAAGTTTCTGGTCCTGAGCGGTAAACCATTTTACTTGCAGGTCGTTTAACTCTTTTTCTACCTCTTCACGCTTGGCTGCGCGCGCTGCTTGGCGCTTCAAAGAGTTGAGGCGCGGTTTAATTTCTGTGAGAAGATCACTGACGCGCACGAGGTTGTTGCGGGTTTTGTCTAATTTGCGCAGAGCCTGATCTTTTTTGAGCTGATATTGCTTAACGCCGGCCGCTTCTTCAAACAAGGCCTTACGCTCAAGAGGTGTAGCTTTCACAAACTCGTCGACGCGTCCCTGGCCGATCACGCTGTAAGTACGTTGCCCAAAACCAGCCTTAGCCAGGAGCTCAATAACGTCCTGGAGGCGCACAACGGCGTCATTGATCAAATAATCACTTTCGCCTTTAGAATTAATACGGCGCCCAATGGATACTTCTGAGGCGTCGAGCGGAATAGTGCCGTCTTCATTAGTGAGAGTTAGGATAACGTTTGCTTCACTCATCTTCGGGCGGTCTTTAGACCCCGCAAAAATAACCTCGGCTCCGCTTTTGCTGCGGAGCATCTTTTTACTTTGTTCGCCAAGAACCCAACGAACCGCGTCGGCGATATTGCTTTTACCAGAACCATTCGGGCCGACCACGGCGGTCATGCCCGGATTAAATTTCAAAATAGTTTTGTCAGCAAAACTTTTAAAACCCTGAATTTCGATTCGATCTAAGTACATAAATATTATGAGACATATGAAACAGGAGGCGAAGAGCCTCTAAGTAATGCTTGGAAGTCTCTCAAAACCCCTCAAATGAGGTTATTCTGCTGAAAAGTTTAACAAAAACAGGCCGGTTTGCCCAGTAGATTAATAATATTGTCATTCCGGCGAACGCTAGTGAGTCCGGAATCGTTAGTATAGATTGTGTCTATTTAGTGTTTTTGGGTAGATGATTCCCGAGTCACTCGCAAAGCTTGTTCCCGGGAATGACGGTAAGAAAGATCTATTTCCGGAAGTTGTTATATCTGGCTAAGAAAGGCACACCTTTCCACCACATCAAAGCACCAGCTAGAAATATGCCGACTCCATTTCCGACGCTGTCATAGAAAGTATCGAGTGGCTCACCAGGCTGTCCGAATTGCTGGACGCCAAGTAAGGGATCGCTGAGTAGTTCATAAAATTCCCAGAAGATTGCCAGAATGGCTGCGCCCGCGAGGGCAGCTAGAGCATGCTTCCAAGTTGTAACGAATTTTTCTCCTCTGACTCCGCGCCATGCATGCAGTAAAACATAGAGGATGATCACCGCCAAGAAAGTATTATAGAAATGCACAAACGTATCATAAGCCGGCAGGTCAAGATAGAGCTTTAGGGCGCCAAGCGCATTCAAACTAACTACAATAGCTAGAATAATTTGCAGAAACAAGATCAGTTCAATGCGATATTTACGGCGCAAGCCAGGAAAGAGCGCATAGGCAAATATCGGAGCACAAATTAAGAAGCATGAAAGCAAGGCGCCTATACCGGTCATGTTGGGTACCGGATAATAGTTCCTAAGGGGCTCCCAGGTGAAAAAAAGAATAGCGCCAACCAACAAACAGGCTACGATAACGTAAATTATGATATTGAGGGTGAGATTTGTGCGTTTCATATTTATTAATTTTAACATATAAAAAGGACTGTCCTAATAGGGACAGTCCTTTTTGAATCTTTTCTCCTTATAAATTAAGTGCGTTATGTGGCAGGGCCCCTTACCTGTTAATTTTTTCAGATCACCTCCTATGGTGGGGCTGATACTGGTTTCCGGGCCTTATAATGTTCATGTTACCACCGCCTTTTATGCAGGTTGTTGACGTTGACTTAGAGGAACCGGAGAGTTTCTTTTTTCGGATTTGTTCCGGAGTCGTGCGATGATTGTCGTTCCGGTATGGTAAATCCCTTTCTTTCTCCATATATTAACCTCTGTCGCTGTCAGCCAGTTTTTGTCTTTTGTGACTCCTTCCGCCGGGAGATTTTGGCGAATCTGGCCAAAATCTCTTGCCGCGATTGGTGCTCGAGCAAGCAAGGCTGTCGGACTCGTCAATTTCGATGGGTACTTCCACCGAAAGAGGCGGTTGAATCCTCGAACTGCCGTAAACTGGGCTTGCTTTAGTTCCTTTAGAGCCAGTCAAATCGCGCTTATCTATTGTCATGTACATGCCTCCTAATGGTATGTAGTGGTTTGTGGTTGTCAAAAGAACAGTAAAAGATTGTTTAGTCTAGCATATAGGAAAGCACCTGTCAAGTGTATGACGGGGCCTTCCGGTAATCTGGAAAGTGCAATCGATGTCGCTCGCATTCCAGCCTCTTAATTCACCTGTAATGATAGCAAAGCAGGTTTGATGCTAGCAAGCCTGCATTGTGGACAATTATTTTCCGTTTTTTTAGAGATTTGTGAAAAATATGACCAGCATGATGCCGCCGATCAGGATTTGGAGGGTGAGGCCGGCGACAAATCCGAGGAATGCGCCAAAGCCTGCGGTAAGGGATTGAAGCCATGTGCGTCCTGACATTTTTTCTGCGCCGACTGCGCCGAGCAATGGTCCGAGCATAATGGCCCAAAAACGACCAATGACAAAGCCGACAAGGCTGCCGATCAGTGCGCCACGCCTGCCAGATTTGGTAGCGCCGGCTTTTTTGGCGCCGATATAGGCTGCAAATAGATCTAAGAAAAAGGCTAAGATCGCGAGTCCCAAGAGAATTATTAAGACAGCGCTATTTGGCTCAACAAAGCCATGAACACCGCTATATAAGAGGCTTCCAAGGAAGATGAAAAATACGCCTGGCAAGAACGGCAGTATCGTTCCAATGAAACCCAGGATAATTAAGATGATGGCGAGAGTGGAGAGGATAGTCATAGTTAATTTCGTTTAGGGGCATTGACCCAGGATTTATTATTCCAGGCAACTTCCGCTGCGGCGATCTGTGCTTCTTGTTTGCTGCGCCCAGTGCCGGTGCCGACGAGCTCATCTTCGAAGTAAACACCTACTTTAAAGATGCGGTCATGGTCTGGTCCTGACTCATCCAGGACTTTATAGTCTGGTGTGATTTGGGAAACGGATTGGACTTTTTCCTGGAGGCGGCTTTTCGGATCTTCATAAAGTCCTTCTTTGATAATGTGGGGAAGCTCTGTGATGAGGTTGGAGTGGATAAATTCGCTGGCAGACTCGTAGCCTTGATCTAAGTAGATAGCGCCTACAAGGGCTTCATAAGTATTTCCTAAAATGTATTCGCGGGCACGTCCTGTGTCTTTTTGTTCTCCTTTGGAGAGCAGGAGATAGTCCTCTACTTCAAGCGCTTTCGCAGCTTTGGCGAGCATGCGCGAGTTCACAAGTGCCGAGCGCCAGTTGGTTAGGTCGCCTTCGGGATTATCGTAAGTCTCGAAAAGATATTTTGTAACGACCAATTCCAAAACAGCATCCCCGAGGTATTCGAGGCGCTCGTTGTGTCCCAGTTTGAAGTTGGGATGCTCGTTGATATATGAACGATGAACGACTGCTTGCTGCAGCAAGTCGTAGTTATCGAATTTCAGGCCTAAATTTTCGGCCAGCTTTCGTATTTCAGTCATAAGATGGTATTAGCGAAAGCCAAAGCGCTACAGACGTTTGAAAACCTCTGCGCCGCACTAGCTTTTGATTGGTAAAGTGGTTAGATTATTTTTCTTTTTTGTCTTTTTTGAGCTTTTTCTTTTTGTCCTCTTTTTTGTCCTTGTCTTTGTCATCTTCTTTGCCATCGTCTTTTCCTGGCTCGCCCAGTTCGCGGTAAAGAGAGCCTAGAACGCCGTTGACGAAGCTTCCGGATGCGTCTCCTCCGAAGTTTTTGGCCAGTTCGATGGCTTCGTTAATGGCAACTTTAGGAGGAATATCGTCGTCAAAGTTTAGTTCGTGGATTCCGATGCGTAAAACATTGCGATCTACCAGGGTAATCTGATCTAGCGGCCACTCCGGCGCGAGGCGCGTGATCGTTTCATCGATTTTCTTCTGGTTTTTAATAATCCCCTTTGCTAGATTTGCAGCAAATTCTTCATCGTCAAATCCGGGCGCAAATTCTTCAATGTTGTGCGTTAGAATATCAAATAGCTCTTTTGCGTCTAGCTTGCGAAAGTCCCATTCATAAAGACTTTGTAAAACTAGGGTGCGGCCAAGGTGTCGGTTTGCCATTTTCTTTTTAAAGGATGAAATAACTAATGAACTAGGTGATTAAATATTAGCAGAAAGTGTGTGCGCTGTCATGTTTTTAGATAAAGGGATTGTAGATTAATTCCTCTCAAAAATATTATCAGCGAGCCTTGCTATCTCTTATATCGTTACAATTCATAAGCTTAATTCATGGGCGCAGCGCTCGCTTCTAATATTCTTTGAAAGTTGTTGAATCTGAAAGAATAAGATATGACTCGAAAATTACCCGTCCGTAACGTATTCTAATGTCCCGGTCTTTCGAGGAGTAGCTTATTCTTGAGGATTGAGATAATGACGCTATCGGAGCTACTCTTCTCAATAAATATCTTCTTCTGCGAGCCTTGCTCTCAACATTCATTGAGAATATATATTTCACGGTCACAGCGCTCTTGAAGAAAATATTTATTGAGAAGCAGTTGCGACACGCAACAAGTATATATTCTCACGAGCATGTATTCCGAAAGGAAATACATAAAAGCGAACTTACGGACTTTAAGTCCAGTTCGCTGAATGGATTTCCTTGAGGATTAAAAACCGCCTTTTATTTGGTGGTCTTTGTCTTCTTGTTTGAACCTTTTTTCTTCGGAGCGGCTTTCTTGGCCGAAGCCTTCTTTTCTGTCTTTTCTGCTGGGGCTGCTGCCTCCTGCTTACTCTCTTCCTTTTCCTTGCGGCGCTGAGCACGGAGCTCTAATTTAGTCTTCTTGCGCTTTTCCTCACGTTCAATGCTAACAATCTGTTTGCCGCGATAGCTACCGCATGTATCACAGGCGGTGTGTGGCAAAATTATACTATTACATTGAGCGCACTTAACTAAGCTCACAGCCTTTTTGGCGTGATGAGAGCGACGTTGGTTGCGTGCGGATTTGCTAGTTTTTCGTTTTGGAACTGCCATAGATATATAAATATAATTGCAAATGAGACTTTACCATGCGGGAGAAAATAGATCAAGTCTTCGTGAAGATTGGCGTTTTGTTGACAATCTGCGGCCATAAGAGCATTATTGAAGACTTGGTTCTTTGTTATTCATACTCTCCTATTACAAACCACTGATACTACAAGGAGGTGTTTTATGGGAGAAAACAAAACTTTGACATGCTTTAGATTTAGCCAGATCTTTGTGTTGGTGTGGATCAACGTTGTCGGGATTGTCGTTTTGTGGCTTATGTGCACATTTTTAACGGCATTGGACCTTAGCTATCCGAATTACTTTCATAATGAAAACATTGTGGGAGTAGTCATGGTCAGCATATTGTTAACGGTGGCAGGAAGAGTTACGCACTACGAAGGTCATGTTAAACAGTATGGGCTGATTGCGAATTGGGCGGCGCTCAATTTCATTCTTGTGATCGTTTGGGGCTTCTTTTCGGTCCAGCAAGATCTCAAGAATGTCGCTTTCGAGTGGCAGATTGTTTTTGCGCTTTTGATGGTTATCTGGTTTAGCATTACCTCGCATAATCTGGCATACCGTTTGAATATCAGAGTTTCATCTGTGGTTGTGCCGCTGGTGATTGTGTCTGTGGTGTCACGATTCTTGATATTCATGCCACTAAGAAGTCCATTGGAGTTTCGTGATTCTCTTCTTGCCATATTTACGGTAAGTACCATGACCATGCTGGCTTTCGGTGCGCTGAAGATGCAGAGAGAGTCTCTCTATGTTCCTCCTGTATCTCAGGATGACGAAGCATGTCTTTCTGAAGAAAACCAAAAATCCCCGTGATCGAGATCATGGGGATTTTTCTTTTGTTTAAATTTTTCGAAAAACTAGACTCTCGTAACAGAGGCCACACCATCACCGCTCTTCAGCTTCATGACTGAGACACCCTGGGTGTCGCGCCCAAGCTCAGAAATACTCTTGAGCGGAAGTCTGATCACAATGCCTTTTTCAGAGATTACGACCAGATCAAACTCCAAGTCTTCTTTACGGATGACGCGCATTGCTTTGAGGTCTCCAGTCTTGGCGGTAACTTTCGAAGTCTTAATGCCTGAACCGCCGCGATTTTGGACTTTGTAGGCGGAAAGCTTGGTGCGCTTGCCGTAGCCGTTTTCGGAAATGATCAAGATCTCATAGTCCTTGATCTTATCAGGATCAGAAACAACAGCCATGCCGACTACTTCATCGTCGGTTTTGAGGCGGATACCGCGGACGCCGGCTGCGGTACGACCCATGGCGCGTACGTCCTTCTCAGCAAAATGAATAGACTGGCCTTTCTTAGTGGCGACCATGATATTGTCTTTTCCGGTGCTGGTCTGGACCCAGGCGAGCGCATCTCCAGCCTTAAGTTTAATAGCGATCAGGCCGGACTTGCGCATATTTTCAAATTCAGTCAGGGCAGTCTTCTTGATCATGCCCTTCTCGGTAGCCATCACGACATAACCTTCAGGAGCCTTCTTTTTGTCTTTAACATAAGGCAACGGAATAACGGCCTCGATGGATTCTCCCTGGCTTAGCTGTAGGAAGTTAACGATAGCCTGGCCTTTTGCGGTGCGGCTGGCCTGCGGTAGCTCATAAGCTTTAGCTTGAAAGACTTTACCGGTGTTTGTGAAAAAGAGAATGTCGGAAAGCGTAGAAGTCGTGAAGAGGTGCTCGATCACGTCCTCTTCTTTGATATTTCCGCCGCTCACACCTTTACCGCCACGACGTTGGGCTTTGTATGTACCCGGATCCATACGCTTAACATAGCCGCCATGCGTCAGTGAGACCAAAGTCTGTTCATCTGGGATCAGGTCTTCCTGTTCAAATTCGCCGATCGCGCCCTTCACGACTTTTGTGCGACGCTCGTCGCCGTAGTGATCCAAGATTGACTTAAACTCAGTTTTGATAACTGTCTGTTGTCGTTTTTTGCTCTTGAGTAGGGTTTCTAAGTCTTTAGCGAGGGCGCGCTTTTCTTTGAGCTCGTCCTCGACTTTCTTACGCTCCAGACCGGCTAGCTGTTGGAGCTTCATCTCTAAGATAGCGGTAGTCTGTGCGTCAGAAAATTTAAACTTCTTGCGTAAGTTTGTATGTGCGATTTCTTTCGTCTTCGAAGCCTTGATCGTTTTGATGATCTGATCGATATGATCAAGCGCTTTCTTTAATCCCTCCAAGATATGAATACGTTCTTTGGTCAAACGCAAATCATGCTGGGTACGACGCTTCACGACCACCAAACGGTGCTCAATAAATTGTTCGAAAACGTCTTTCAGCGTCAAAACGCGTGGCTGGATGCCGTCGACTAACGCTAGCATATTAATATGGAAAGTAGTCTGCAAAGGAGTAAGTGAGAACAAGCGGTTCAAGACCTTTTTGGGATAAGAATCTTTCTTCAGGTCAATTGCGATGCGGACTCCATCTTTGTCTGACTCATCACGCACATCACGGATGCCCTCTAGTTTTTTATCTGTAACAAGTTGGGCGATCTTTTCGACTAAAGTAGCCTTGTTTACCTGGTATGGAATTTCCGAAATAATAATCTGGAAGAGACCTTTTTTGTCTTCGACAATTTCGGTCTTGCCGCGCATGTCGATAGAGCCTTTACCTGTGGCGTAGGCCTGTAAAATATTTTTCTGGTTGTAAATAATTCCGCCTGTTGGGAAGTCTGGGCCTTTTACAAACTCGAGCAAGTCCTCAATAGTCGCGTCAGGATTGTCGATCAAATGCATAATTCCTCCCAGGATTTCATTGAGGTTATGGGGTGGAATATTGGTCGCCATACCAACAGCAATGCCGACAGTCCCATTTATTAATAACTGAGGGATGCGCGTCGGCAGGATGACAGGCTCCTCCAAAGAGCTGTCATAGTTTGGTATAAAATCAACGGTTTCTTTTTCAATATCGGCCAGCATTTCGTCGGTGATCTTTTCCATCTTTGCTTCTGTATAACGATGAGCAGCCGGTGCATCACCATCAAGAGAGCCAAAGTTACCGTGCCCGTTGACGAGAGGATAACGAAGTGAAAAAGGCTGCGCCATGCGGACCATAGCATCATAAACAGCGAGGTCGCCATGCGGGTGGTACTTACCAAGCACTTCACCAACAACGGTGGCGGACTTGCGGAACTTCGCGCTGGAGCGCAGGCCGAGCTTGTGCATCGCATACAGAATACGGCGGTGAACAGGCTTGAGGCCGTCCCGAGCGTCCGGAAGGGCGCGCGAAACGATCACGCTCATCGCGTAATCCAGGTATGATTCCTGCAATTCATCTGTAATTTTTCGTGGTCGAATCTGACCGATGTCGTCCGTCATAGGTGTAAATATACCAAAAAAAAGCCTTGCGGTCTATGCCGATTATTGCACAGAACGATTAATTATCTTCAGCTGCAGGCCATTCAAACGAAAATTCGCTTGTCCGGTCGTCGCCGATTTCGACTATGGCCGTGAAATGGCCATTTTGATTCATATCAAACCAAGGAAATATGAGGCTGCCGGAATAGATATCGCCAGGCTCTAAAGAAGTGTTCACGTATTCTTCGGTCTTTCCGCTGTAGCCAGTTGGCGTGATTTCTGAGTCTCCGCTGAAAAGAGTTGATTTTGTTAGGGCTGGGAAGCGCAAAGTCTGTTCTGTTCCCTGATTTTCGAGAATGAAAATCAGCTGAACCTCCTGATCTTGTTCGTTAGAAATAATTCCGTCGATAGAAAGTTTTACGCCGTCTTGAATGCGGCCCAGGCTCAAGACGCGACCATCCATGGAGGCTATTTGTTCGGCGATGAATTCTTGATCGCGCAAAATGTCCCTGTTTTGTTTGTTGATCTGACTTTGATATTTGCTTAGTTCTTCAGCATTTTGTTTGAAGTTCATATCAACTTCGGCCAAAGTGTCGCGCAGCTTTTCCAGTTCAGAATTATCCATTTCAGAGGTGTCGTTCATTTGACTGGGGTATTGGTAAAATACAAAAAAGAGCAGTAAGATCACGGTAACTGAACCCGCTACTATCCAGGCAAAGCGCTTTTTTTCGCGATTGCTTTTGTTTTGAATGTTTTGAATAAAACTGGTCATGTCGCTCAATTATACCATTTTTCAAAGGATTGAATTAATATTAATGATGTGAATTATGATATTAAAAAAAGCTCCTATTTAGTGGAGCTTTTTTGGTTTGAGCTTATTTTATCGAATGTATTTTTCTGCGAATACTCAAGCCTGTTGCTACACCAGCGATTAAAACTGTGCTTAGAACAAGTATATCTATCGGAGCACCAGTTGCTAAAAGAGTATCATCTAATGTGTTTCCGGAACCTCCTCCTATAGCATCATCATTCTGGTCGTTGTCATCTCCATCGTCGGTAGGGTCAAGAGCTATTGTAGAGAGTTTTGTGAGGAAGATGTCATAGCCACCACTTGACGTTCTAATATCGCTGGAGTCTGTTATATCTAAGTCTTCAGTATTAGAGAAGTATCCTGAATAATAGAGATTGTCATCACTATCAATGACAATACCTAGAGCCATATCAATATCAGATCCAGTATTAATGACGGCAGTGAAGCCGTGACTTCCATCCGCATTAATTTTTTCTAATAGAATATCAAG
>JBHPHK010000008.1:0-37622 GCA_042569365.1 Patescibacteria group bacterium
CCTTATCGAGTCGCAATTATTTGCGCACTATCCAGATATTTCAGTCTACGAGGTAGAGGATTATACAAAATTCGTTCCCGACAAAATGCCTCATCCTGATTGGGATGTGGCTGGCTTTGAACTAGTATTGGCTAATAAGAAAGACTTCCTTCCATTTAGAACGTATCCACAGTTTGAACATAGTCTAACCCAGTCTTTTATTGATCCGGTGGCAAGTATCGTCGAGACGATGACTAAGCTTCGTCCGGGTGAACAACTTTGGGTGCAGTGGCTCTTGCAACCTGAGATAAACGACTGGCCTGATCGTGGCATGGAATACGCCCAAAAGCTTGCCGGCAAAGAAGTAAGTCCAAAAGAGCCACAGTATATGAAATCTTTATCGAGTATTGGATCAACTATCTCAGAGTACAGCGGCACGCTGATGGAAGCATTTGGGGTGCCTGAATCTGAAGGTGGTGACAGTAAGGATGATAATGTTGGATTTGCGGCGTTTATGCGTACTCCCGGAGAGACAGATATTCTGGAAGCAATTGAGCGCAATGTATCAAAAACATACTACAATGTAAAATGTCGTATGGTCTATATCGGTCGCAAAGAGGTGTTTCATAAGCCGCGGATATCTAGCGCGATGGGATTTTTTAAACAACTATCCACATACAATTTGAATGGCATCAGACCAAGTCCAAAGACCATGGCGACAAGTGTTAAAACGATGATGCCAACGTCGCGTTTATTAAAGCGTAAAAATAATTTATTAAGAGGCTACAAAGACCGGAGCATGTTCCTGGGTTCTGCTAGTTATGTTTTGAATGTTGAAGCTATTGCGACCGTCTTTCATTTCCCAGACATTACGGTCCAGGCTCCGTTAGTGAAAACAATGGAAGCCAAGGAGGCTGCTCCTCCCGCCAATATTCCTACTGCAGAATTATCTGATAATTAAGCTTGAATATGATAGACCATAAACCAAATCCAGATATAAATGTCTTCGCCAAAACAACTTTCCGCGGAAAGCAAACGGCTTTTGGTATTAAGACAGACGATCGACGTAGGCACGTCTATGCACTTGGTAAAACAGGTATGGGCAAGTCTACCATGCTCGAAAATATGATCTACAACGACATTATGACGGGTAAGGGTGTTGCCTTGGTTGATCCGCACGGAGACTTAGCTGAAAAGATGATTGATCTAATTCCAGATGAGCGCATCAATGATGTGATCTATTTCAATCCTGATGATTTAGATTATCCGATCGCATTTAATATTTTAGAAAACGTTAATCCAAAGTATAAACACTTGGTGGCGTCAGGCCTAGTTGGAGTCTTTAAGAAAATGTGGGAAGATTCTTGGGGACCTCGTCTTGAATATATTTTAAGAAACACCGTGTTGGCGTTGCTAGATTATCCCGGATCAACACTCCTTGGGATCTTAAGAATGCTTGCCGATAAAGAATATCGACGCAAAGTAGTCGACTCCATAGAAGACCCTGTGGTTAAAGCCTTTTGGGTCGATGAATTTGCGCAGTATAACGATCGCTTCAGAAGCGAAGCCATAAGTCCTATTCAGAACAAAGTTGGTCAGTTCTTATCATCCGCGATTATCCGCAATATCGTAGGTCAGCCTAAGAGCACGATTGACTTGCGTGATGTGATGGACAATAAGAAAATATTAATAATTAATCTTGCCAAAGGTAAAGTTGGTGAAGATAACAGTAATATGTTGGGCTCGCTCCTTATTACTCGTATTCAGCTTGCGGCTATGTCGCGCGCGAACGTTCCTGAAGAAGAGCGCGAAGACTTTTATCTTTACGTTGACGAGTTCCAAAACTTTGCGACAGAATCGTTTGCGGCGATTTTGTCAGAGGCTCGAAAATATCGTCTCAACTTGATTGTAGCCCACCAGTACATTGAACAGATGGATGAAAAGGTGAGAGATGCGATCTTCGGTAACGTCGGAACTATGATTATCTATAGGGTTGGAGCAGCTGACGCTGAGTTTTTGGAGCCGGAATTTACACCGAACATTTTGCAAGAAAACATTGTTAACCTTGAGAAATACAAGGTCTATATGAAACTAATGATCGACGGTATTGCCAGTCGGCCATTCTCAGCAATCACATTGCCTCCTTTGGGGGAGACAAATGATAATCGCGAAAAAGTAATCAAGGTCACGCATGAACGCTATGCCAATGAGCGCCTCAGTGTTGAAGAGAAAATCGCACGTTGGAGTGGTCAGGACTTGCGTGAAATGGCGCAGGAAAATCTTGCTGAAGGAGACACGACTACAGGTCGTATGCAGCAAAAAATAGATAACCGTGAAGGCAGTAGGCCACAAGCAGGTACGCAGGCGAATAGTCGTCCTGAAAACCGAGAACTATATAACGCCGTTTGTAGCAGCTGCAATAAAGCATTTGAGGTTCCTTTCAAACCGGATGGCGTTCGCCCTGTTTATTGTAAGGATTGTCTTCCTGAAGCTCGCCGGAAAGATGCAAAAAATGAAATTGTAAAGAGTAGAAATCAGCCAAATCCACCTACTCAAGTCGCGCAGCAGGCTATCGCGCCTGTTCAACCGGCGCAGCCTAGTATGCCTGTTCAACCGGTACAACAAATGCAAGCCATGCAGCCGATGATTGATCCAAACACGGGTCAAGTCGTTTATCCAATGTACGTAATGCCGCAATCGGCAGCAACGCCGGATCAAAATCAGCAGCCGCCAACAGTTCAGACGTTAAATCGCGGCACAATGAACATTATCACAGGTCCTGGCTCTAAAGTCGAAGAGGTGAAAGATCAAAACGCTAAATCTGTTATTACAGATGCATTGAGCGAGGTGTCTGGTAAAATTATTCCCAAGAAAAACAATAAGAAGAAAGGTGTGAGAAAAGTGAAAGAAAAGGTTGAGATTGGAAAGGGCGCGCTCAGTCTTGGAGATGCCCTGAAGAAGAAGCCAAAATCATTTAGCAAGAAAAAACCTGATCAGAAGACTAAGAAGACAGTTGAAAAGAAAGAGCTTCAAGAAGGAAAAACAATAACGTTTTAATACTTGATGCAGCCGGAAAAAATGCTACCACATATTATTGATTTGGTCAGAGAAACTGGCCAGGTCTTATTGAGGTCATACAATGGAAGTAATGTAAAATCGTGGGAGAAGAAAAGTATGCATGAAATAGTGACGGAGGCGGACATGAAGGCGGAGAAAATGATTATCTCGAGCCTACAAAAGAAATATCCCGAAATAGGAATTCTTAGTGAAGAGGCTGGAAAAGTCGACTTCCATGATGAGGAATTGTTTTGGGTGATCGATCCTTTGGACGGCACTACAAATTACGCCATGCATAATCCTCTGTGGGCGGTCTCCTTAGCGCTTATTAAAAACAAAAAGCCGATTTTGGCAGTTACATATTCACCGATCTTAGATGAGATGTACTATGCAGTGGAAGGCCAAGGGGCCTATCTTAATGAACAGCGGATTTACGTATCAAAAATAGACAAACTCGAGGACTCTATAATGACGCACTGTTATGGGTATAATCAAAAATATCTTGAAAGGATTACAAAAACAGAAGAATACTTTCGCCCGATTGTACGCACTACTAGGCAGTTTGGATCGGCGGCGTTGGAGCTGGCTTATGTTGCGGCTGGTCGGGCAGAGGCATATTTGATACAGGGTACAAACTCATGGGATCTTGCTCCCGGCGCTTTGTTAGTGCGCGAGGCGGGCGGCATTGTTACTGATCAAAAAGGCATTAAATGGACAACGGATGAACATAGTATTCTGGCGGCTAATAGCAAGATTCATAGCAAATATTTAGACGAATTGAGCAAGATATAAGTCTTGACTTCACAATATAGATTAGCTAGAGTTAGCTCTTGTATTATTTATCATGTTCTCCAAGTTCATAAAAAAGAAACATATCGTAGTCGCTCTGTCGGGCGGAGTCGATAGTGCCGTGGCGGCAGCGCTGGTCAAAAATCCTCGTTATAAAGTGACGGGTGTTTTTATGTATTTCTGGGCAGATAAAACCATGAAAGATGAATGCGAAAACTCATGTTGCCCGCCGGATGCTGCAGAAGATGCTAGAAAAATTGCCAACGAGTTGGGTATTGATTTTTTGACGGTAGATTTTAAGAACATATTTAAGAAAGAAATAGTGGATGACTATATTGATGAGCTGGCGGAAGGTCGTACGCCAAGTCCATGCGTAATGTGCAATGCTCAGGTGAGACTTGGTCATTTCTTAGAATGGGCTGAAAAAGAGCTGGATGCTGACTATATCGCGACGGGTCATTATGCGCAGATATGTAAATACAAAAAACGGCATCTCCTAAAACAACCACGTGATCTTCTAAAAGATCAGACGTACTTTTTGTATCGCCTCAAGGAGAAGCAATTGAAGCGCATTTTGTTTCCGCTCGGGCAATTGCGCAAGACCGATGTACGAAACTTAGCTCGTGAGATGGGCCTGCCTGTACATGCAAAGAAAGACTCCCAGGATTTATGCTGGGTAGGCGGCGATCAAGACAAGTTCATCAGAAATAATATTGATATGTGTCAGGGCGATATTGTTGACAGCGAGGGGACCATACTTGGCGAACATGCCGGCCTCCCACTCTATACTTTCGGCCAGCGTCGAGGCATAAATGTAACTTCTGGAAAAGGTCCTTACTATGTCATTGAGAAGAACGCGAAGGACAATCAATTGGTTGTAACAGCGGATCCAAATGATCCAAAATTATTACGTACACATTTTAAGCTAAGAAAACCGATCTATGTCCTTAAGAAAGATAAATGGCCAAAGAAACTCAGCGTCAGACTGCGCTCAAATTCAAAATTAATTCCGGTCAAAATGGTGGGTGAATCTTTTGAGTTGTTGGAGCCGCAGCGCGCGGTCACACCTGGTCAGTCAGCTGTATTTTACGCCGGCAAAAAAGTCTTGGGTGGAGGCATAATCGATTAGATTGGCTATCATCTGCTCGTTATAGTAAACTAAGGAATATGATTTAATATTCAATAGTGTGAAAAATCAGGAAATTCGTAAAAAGTTTATAGAATATTTTGAAGGCAAGGATCATAAAAAAAGGTCCTCCTCTTCACTGATTCCAAGCCAAAAAGACGGGACAGTTTTACTGACTACTGCGGGAGTGCAGCAGTTTGTCCCATATTTTATGGGCGTTGAAAAACCAGATCACGCGCGTTATGTTTCGATACAGAAGTGTTTTAGAACAACTGACCTGGAAGAGGTGGGCGATGAGTCCCACTTGTCATTCTTTGAGATGTTTGGAAATTTTTCAATAGGTGATTACGGGAAAGAAGAAACAATAAAATTTGCCTGGGAGTTTCTCACGGAAGTGTTACAGATACCTAAAGATAGACTATGGGTTACGATATTCGGCGGCGATAAGGAGTTAGGTTTAGATAAGGATGTGGAGGCTGAGAAAGTATGGCTAGAAGTGGGAGTTCCGGCTGATAAAATCGTAGATTACGGACGTGTTGATAATTTCTGGGGACCTCCTGGCGAAGAAGGCCCAGCAGGCCCTGCGTCTGAAATTCATTATGATCGAGGAGAGGAATATAATAATGATCCAGATGCCAAACCTAATGATGACCAGGGAAGATTCTTGGAGATATGGAATTTGGTTTTTACAGAGTATTATGTTGACAAGAACGGAAAAGTATCTCCGCTAGAAATGATGAATATAGATACGGGGATGGGACTTGAGCGATTAGCACTAGTTATGCAAGGTAAAGATAATATTTTTGAAACAGATCTCTTCGCCGCACTAATTACTGAGTTGGAAGGTTTGATTGTAGATACCAAAAAGGTATCTCAGGAAAGTTTGAGAATAATTGCCGATCACATACGAGGCGCGGTTTTTTTAGTGAGCGATGGCGTGATCCCATCAAAAGAAGAGCGCGGTTACATATTAAGACGCATGATAAGACGTGCAGTACGGCATATCGACCGACTGGACTTGCCGGAAAACACTCTGATGCGCCTTGCGCGTAAAACTATACAAGAATATAAAGAGCATTATCCTGACTTGTCTGATGGCGAGGAAGATATCGTGTCTGTACTCGAGCAAGAGCAACAGAAATTTAGAAAGTCTCTAGCGAGAGGATTGAAATTGTATCGAGAAACAATAGAGCCACTAGGGAGTGGAACGAAAATCCCGGCAAAGGAAGTATTTAAGCTATATGATACGTATGGTTTTCCATTTGAGCTGACACGCGAGCTCGCAGCTGAAGATGGCATGACTGTTTCTGAAGCGGAGTTCATGAAGCTGTACGAAAAACATCAAGAGGTGTCCAGAAAAGGGGTGCGTGATAAATTTGCACGCAAAGGTGGCGGACAAGGCGATGAGGTAAAGAAAGCACATACCGCTACGCACTTAATGTACCGGGCGCTTAAGGATGTTCTGGGCGATGATGTTAAACAGGCGGGAAGCCAACTCTCTGAGGATGAGTTCCGTTTTGATTTTACATACGGTGAGAAGTTAACAGACGAAGAAAAGCAAAAGATCGAAGACATCGTCAATGAGAAGATCAATGCTAAGTTGCCAGTACGCATGGAAGAGTATAGTAAAGAAGATGTCGACAAGATGGGCGTGGTTGGTTTGTTTGAAGAGAAATATGGCGATCAGGTCAAAGTATATTTCATTGGAGATGACGGAAAAGAGTATAGTAAGGAGCTCTGTGGCGGTCCGCATGTTGAGAATACCAGCGAGATCGGCAGTTTTAAAATCTTGAAGGAAAAAAGTAGCTCAGCTGGGGTGCGGCGCATAAAAGCTGTAGTAGGAGATAAAGCGTAAATCAATAACTTAAGAAACCGTACAGTGTCATAAGGCATATAGGTGTTTTTTGCATTTATACAAGAAATGTTGTATTATATAAGTAATCTAAATGAGGCCTAAAGGCCCTTTAGTTACGAATTAGAGCGTATTTAGCTGTCTAGGCTAAATAGTCTTTAAATGAGATATTTCTACGTATGAAGCTGATTAAGAGACTGCTTTCGGGATCTCAGGATCTCAATGAATATATACTAGCTTTAGATGTTGGTACATCTTTTGTGAAGGCGCTGATTGTGCGTCTTGATTTTGAGCATTTGAAAGGATATGTCGTCGGCGTTGGTCGGCATGCACAGTCGCTGGGAGATATGCAGTCCGGCGCAGTGTCCGACATCGGACGCGTTGTTATTAATTCACAAGCGGCGATAGATGATGCGGTAAAAATGGCAGGCGTGAGGCCGGATCAAGCAATTATCGGTATTGCCGGAGAGCTTGTCAAAGGGACTACAACCACGGCGCACTATAAGCGCAACAAGCCAGACGCAAAGATAGACTTGCCAGAGTTGAAAAACATATTACATAAAGTTCAATGGAAAGCATTTGATCAAGTTCGCAAAGACTTATCCTGGGAAACTGGAATGTCTGAAATAGACATCAAACTGATCAATGCCGCTATCGTCGATGTTAAAATCGATGGTTATCGTGTAACAAACCCAATCGGTTTTCAAGGCAAAGATGTAGAGATCGGAATTTTTAATGCGTACGCGCCCTTGGTGCACTTGGGCGCACTCCAAACCATCGCTGACGAGCTTGGTCTAGATCTTCTGTCCATCGCAGCCGAACCATACGCGGTGGCGCGCAGTACGGGTCTAGAAGATGCTCAAGAATTTAGCGCAATCTTTATAGATATTGGAGGAGGAACAACTGATATAGCGGTTGTAAGTAATGGCGTCATCCTCGGAACTAAAATGTTTGGACTTGGCGGGCGCGCATTCACCAAGCGCATTGCCTCGGCGCTAAATACTACCTTCGAGGAAGCGGAGGAAATTAAGCTGAAATATTCCAATAATAAACTAGATGACAATTCAGAGAAAAAGGTTAGCGAGATTGTAGTTGCAGATGCAGAGGTTTGGCTATCGGGGGTTGAACTGGCTTTATCTGAGTTTGATCAAGTAGAACTTCTGCCCAATAAAATATTACTCGCCGGTGGTGGAAGTAAATTACCGGAAATAAAGAAAGTTCTTAAAAACAAAACATGGTATAAAAACCTGCCATTCAGCAAGGCTCCAAATGTGTCTAGTATGCGTATTGATAACGTTGTCAATATCATCGATGAAACGGGAATGCTTAAGGATGCGCAGGAGATCACTCCTCTGGGGTTGGCGAATCTCGCGCTAGATATTGCGGGCGAGGAATCAATTACGTCAAATATTTTGAGGAAAGTAGTTAAACTTATGCAGACTTAAAAATGCAAACTATTTACATTGAACCAGACGAAGAGCTCACAGGAGTGCTCGACAAAATCAAAAAGGAGCAGTCTTCTGCGCCGGGCATGCTGAGTCTGGTCTTTCCTAAAAACTCTCAAGTTCTGCAGAGCATAGTTAACTTAAAGCTAATGAAGCGTGCAGCGGATCAGGCTGATGCTCATATTACAATCATTACATCTGATAAAATAGGTCGTAATCTAGCTTCTCGAGCCGGTTTAATGGTTGCTAAGGCGATTGGTGAAACTCCAGAAAGTCCTTCCATAACTGACCTAGGAGGAGAAGGTGTCTCAAACGTCAAACAAGAGATAGATGTGTCAGAAGATGAAGTTGTGAAAGTAAAGATTGATGAAGAACCGGTCGTCGAAAAGCAGAAGGAAAACTTGTTTAATGCATTTAGTAAAAAATTACATAAGAAGCAGTCAAAGAAGAAGGATTCAAAAACAGAACACAAGATAAAAACGCAAGAGGTCAAAGAAAAAAGCTCTAGCCGTGATTCTATAATTGAACAGAAGCAGGCGAAAAGAGAGCTAGGTACTCGAGAGAGATTTAAGCCAAAAAAATCTGGCAAGAAACTACACTTGCTTCCAGCTGTCAATAAAAAAATACTAGCGCTGTTTGGAGGCGGCGTGCTGATTGTAGTAGTCTTAGTTTTTGTGTTTGTGTTACCGCGAGCAGATATTACTGTTATTGCTAAAAGCGAGCCAGCCACGGTGGATCTTGCATTACGCGGTCGCAATGTCGGTGAAGTAAATGTTGTCGAAAGGATTGTGCCGGCAGAAGTTATTACGCAAGAATCGAGTAAAGAGGAAAAGGTTACAGCTACAGGTAAGAAAGAAACCGGCGCCAAAGCTAAGGGATCAGTTACTATAGTTAATGAAGCCAGTAGTGAGGATGTTGTTATTGCCGCGGGAACAGTATTGACTACAAGCGGGGGACTAAAATTCATAACAGATTCAGCGGTGACGGTTCCTGGAGCGACAATCTCCGGCGGTGAAATCGAAGGAGGGACAGCTGCGGTTGGACTAACAGCTCAGGCTTTAGGAGCTGAATATAATATTGAGCCCACAACCCTTGCAATTGCAGGTCAGGCGAGTGATATCTATGCACAAAACAGCTCAGCATTCACTGGCGGAAGTAAAGAAGAGGTTACGGTAATATCACAAGAAGATATAGATAAGGCGGCTGAAAATTGGAAGAATGATTTGATTACCACTGGAAAAGACATATTAAGCGGCGATTTAAGTGAAGGACAAATTATTCCAGATGGCGCAGTAACAGCCAAGGTTGTAACCAAGAATGCAAATCCTGCCGTTGGTGCGGAAGCAAATGATTTTGTGCTCAAGGTGGAAATGGTCGTCTATGGTTATGCGGTTTGGACTCAGGATCTTAAGAACATGGCCACAGCTGAATTAGAAAATAAAATGTCAGATGATAAAAGGTTTATCCCAGGTCAAGAGCCAACGATTTCTTATGAGATTACAAGTATCGATGTAAATAAAAGCGCGATAGATTTTACATATCATTACGAACAGGTGGTAATGCTGACCTTTGATGAAAATGAGGTTAAAGAGCAGCTGCGGGGTAAGGATGAAAATGAGGCTCGTTTCCTTCTGGTCAATCTAGAACAGGTACAAGACGCGACAGTAAAGCTGTGGCCGTTTTGGGTAAAGAGTGTACCGGGCAATAGCGACAAGATAAAGATAAAATTTGACATATAATCCCAATAAGGTATAATCGCGGTTACTGCTTTGATACAGTAAATATATTAAGTATTTGCCTAAATAAAGCAATATTTTAAGCATACCTCTTTAGTTTTTACATGGAGAGGTATAGTTTAGTAAGTATAATTTTGCAATAAAGAAACCACAAAACAACTCATGGGTAAAAAACAAGAATTAACAGCACAGCGCGAGGCTCAAAAAAAAGAGGCTCGCATGGCGCGCAAGCAAGAAATGCGCAATTCAAACGTAATTGAGGTTGAAGGTGTAGTTTCCGAGGCATTACCAAATACAACATTTCGCGTTCAGCTAGATGATGGTCCAGAAATTATGGCTCATATCTCAGGGAAAATGCGCATGTATCGTATTAGGATTTTACCAGGTGACAAGGTTCGGATAGAACTTTCGCCATACGATCTACAGAAAGGCCGTATTGTACACCGCTATAAATAATATTTTTTATGAAAGTTCGTGTATCAGTCAAAAAAATGTGTGATAACTGCCGTGTCATTCGCAGACGGGGCAGGGTTCATGTTATCTGCACGAATCCTAAGCATAAGCAAAGACAGAAATAACTTTTAATATATGGCACGCATCGCGGGCATTAACTTGCCGGAAAAAAGAATAGAAATCGCACTTACTTACATCTACGGCATCGGTCGTACTACAAGTAAGAAAATTCTTAATGAAGCGAGTATCGACCTAAATAAGCGAGTAAAAGAACTTACCGCAGACGAAGAAAATAAACTACGTACAATTATTGAAAGCAATTTTACGGTAGAGGGCGACTTGCGACGAGACCGAATGCTAAACGTAAAGCGCCTCAAAGACGTAAATAGTTATCGCGGCACAAGGCATACACGCGGCCTGCCAGTGAGAGGACAACGCACAAAAACAAACTCACGCACAGTGCGAGGCAATGTTCGTCGTACAGCCACGAGCGGTAAACGAACTCTAGAAAAGACTTAATATTTCAATATGGCAACTAAAACCACCAAAAAAGCAAAGAAGAAAACAAAGATCCAGATCACGCACGGTCAGGTCCATGTTCAGGCAACTTATAACAATACTATTGTGATGGTAGCTGATCTACAAGGCAACGCCTTGGCATGGTCATCTGCAGGCGGTATTGGTTTTAAGGGAGCTAAGAAGGCAACACCTTATGCTGCTGGTAAAGTTGTCGAGGATGTTTTAACAAAGCTGGAGGGATCAGGTTTATCAGAAGTGGATATCTACGTTAAAGGTATTGGTAGCGGTCGAGAGTCAGCAGTGAGGGCGTTCCAGGCCAACGGCATCAATGTCGCGAAGCTAAAAGACGTTACTCCAGTTCCACATAATGGTGTTCGTCAAAGACGACCGCGTCGCGTTTAATAATAATTATTTATGGCAAGACACACAGACTCAGTATGTAAATTATGTCGCCGTGAGGGCGAAAAACTTTTCCTTAAAGGTGAACGCTGCTATTCACAGAAGTGTTCTGTTTCTCGCAGAAACTATGCGCCAGGTCAGCACGGATTATCTCGTCGTAATAAGCCATCTGAGTATGGAACACAGTTAAGAGAAAAGCAGAAAGTAAAGCGCATCTACGGCGTATTAGAACGTCAGTTCAGACGCTATTTTGAAAAAGCCAACCAGAAAGAAGGAGTGACGGGTGATTTGCTATTGCAATCTCTTGAACAGCGCTTAGACAATGTTATCTATCGTTCAGGACTTGCAAGTAGCAGACCGCTGGCGCGCCAGTTGATCCGCCACGGCCATATTTTAATAAACAAGAAACGGGTTGATATTCCATCCTATGCTGTAAATGCAGGTGATGAGATTACAATCGCGGAAAACAAAACCAAACAAGTAGTTTGGGAAGGTCTCATGAAGCGTATGAACCCTAAAAATGTGCCGAATTGGTTGACTTGGGATCCAAAGTCTCAGAAGCTCACTATTGCCAGCTTGCCAACCAAGGCAGATGTCGAACAAAAAATAAATATGCAGCTCATCGTTGAGTTGTACTCACGTTAATCCTCTAAATTGCAAAATCACTAAATAAAATATGCAAAAAATTACACTACCATCAAAGTTATCTTATACCCTTGATGAAGATAACGAATACAAAGCAGTTCTGACGATCGAACCGCTCTTTCCTGGTTATGGGTTAACTGTCGGAAACGCACTACGCCGTGTTCTGTTGTCATCTCTTCCGGGCGCTGCGATAACAGCGTATAGAATAGCTGGTGTTTCTCACGAATTTTCTACAATCGAGTTTGTAAAAGAGGATGCAATCGAGATCATGCTTAATCTTAAGCAGATTAGACTTAAGTCTACATCTAAGGAGCCTGCAATTATCAAGCTAAGCGTAAAGGGTGAAAAAACTGTTACAGCAGGTGACATTGAGAAGCACGCTGATGTGGAAGTCGTAAATCCTGAACAGGTAATTATGACATTAACCAATAAAGACGCCGCTGTTGACATGGAATTTACCGTAGAGCAGGGTCGTGGATTTGTGACTGTTGAGCAGCGTGATAATGAGCGTACAGAAATTGGTTGGATTGCAATTGATGCTATTTATACACCCATCACCAATATAAATTTCAAGATCCAAGCTGCACGTGTTGGACAGATTACCAACTACGACAAATTGGAAATGGTTATCCATACTGATAAAACTATTAAGCCTGAGGAGGCTATCCAGCGTTCAGCAAAGATATTGGTCGATCACTTCTCAGCTTTGATGGAAGGATTAGTACTGGATGAGGGTGGAGAGGATACTCGTCAGCTTGAAGCAGAAGAACGTGGAGAAGTTGAAGAGGAAACATCTGCTGAATCTACTAATGAAGCCAGTGAGAACGTTGAAGAGGGTGAGTCAACTGAGGCTACAGACGCAATGAGTACGCCAATAGAAGAGCTCGAACTTTCTACGCGTACAGTCAACGCGCTTTACAATAATGACATCAAGACTGTTAATGACGTTATTAAGCTTACTGAAGATGAAGTAGCTGACCTACAAGGATTAGGAGGCAAGGCTGTCGATGAGATCCGTAAAGCTTTGGGTAAGTTGGGAGCAGACTTTGCTGCAAGTGAATCTAACGATTAAGAAAGTTAATTTATTGAAAGATGAGGCACCGTAAAAAGGGTAAAATCTTAGGAAGAACATCTCAAAAACGCAGAGCAATGATGCGCAATCTTACGGCGTCAGTATTTATGTACGGATCTGTTAAAACTACTGAAGCAAAGGCAAAAACCGTACAACCGATCGTGGAAAAGCTAATAACAATTGGCAAGAAAGGCGATCAGGCCGCGCAGCGGAGAGTGAATGCATACTTAAAGGAGCCAGCTGCTCAGAAGGCTCTATTTGACGCTGTTCCGCGCTATAAAGAACGCAATGGCGGATACACGCGCATTGTCCGAGTAGGTAAACGAGTGCATGATGGCGCCACAATGGCTCGAATCGCTCTAATTGATTAATGCTATGACCAAGACGACGAAAGATACAAATACAAGCAAACAACGATGGCTTATTTATGATGCGAGCGAACATATTTTAGGCAGACTTGCTGTGGATGTTGCTGTAAAATTGATGGAAAAAGACCTACCAACATTTGACCCCACAAAAGATGTTGACACACATGTCATCGTGATCAACTCTAAAGATATTAAATATACCGGCCAAAAAGAGGAGTCTAAAAAATATTACCGTCACTCGCGATATCCTGGTGGTCTAAAAACTGAGTCACTCGGAGAACTTCAAAAGAAGAAACCTAACGAGGTCATCCGTCGCGCAGTAGCAGGGATGCTCCCAAAAAATCGACTTCAAGCAATGCGTTTAAAGCGTTTACATATTTATGACGATGCCAAGCATGGTCATGCGTCGCAGAAACCACAAGTTGTTAATCTAAAATAGAATGGCTGAAAGTAATACTAAACAATATTTCCCAGAAAAAGGTAAGTACCACTATGGAACCGGTAGACGCAAAAGCGCAGTGGCTAAAGTTCGGCTTTATACTGGTACGGGCAAGTTAACTGTTAATGGTCTAAAGGCAGAGGATTATTTTGGAGACAATGCCTATACAAGTAGAGTAGAAGACCCACTTAAACTGCTTGATCTTCTAAAAAAACACGATGTCCACGCAGAAGTTATTGGCGGCGGCAAAAGTGCTCAGGCAGTAGCTGTGCGCCATGGACTCGCACGTGCATTAGTAATTAAAGATCTAAAAAACAGAGACGAGCTTAAAAAGGCAGGATTCTTAATGCGAGACCCTCGTGAAAAAGAGCGCAAAAAGCCTGGTCTCAAGCGTGCACGTAAGAAGCCACAATTCTCCAAACGTTAAAGTACAAAAAATCGGCCTCACTTGAGCCGATTTTTTAGATGTCTAGTTTGGACAGACTTTGATAGTAAACGGCGTCTTTATTGTGTGAACGCGTATGGATCAAGAGATACCGGAAATTATTATCAACGTTGATATTGACGATTTGTGTATCTGTGGGAGCAGACCAGATCAACTGTTTTAGCCAGGGCTTACCTTCGTTTGTGTCAGCGATAAATATTTCAATTTGATTCCAGTGGATCAAATTATTATTGTCTGGCAACCACATAAAGTGATCGGTCTTGCTAATTGAGTCCGATAAACGGGTAATGCGCGGCACATTGAGAGGTCCTTCCAGGTCATAGATGAGATAGCCGCTTAATGTCTTTACGAAAATGCGAGTGCCACGTGTTGACCAGAATATATTCTGCACACCACTCTTCAGTGCTTGTACTACATAAGGTTGGCCACCAATGCCATTGTGTTTCAAGATACCAAGCTCTCCATTAGAAGTGTCGATCAATGCCAGTAAACCTTGCTTGGACGATGAAAGCTTAAGTGGACCTTTAGCATCGAGCTGAAGCAGTATGTTCTGATTTTCAAGGCCGGTAAGTTGTCGCTCCCAGAGATTTTGATAGCGTCCGTTGTTTTTCAGGAAATAAACAGAATCATCGCCGATTGCAAAATCTGTAACATTTGTAGCGAGTTTTACTAAAGATTGATCGCGAATGAAGTCTATAAAATAAAGATCCTTAGAGGCTGTCAAAAAATAAAACTGATTAGCGTTGGTGAAGTCCCAAAGGTGTTTTTCAATAGAGATAGCCTTTCTAGTAAGATCACTCAAGGCAACAAGCTTTTTGTCATCGCGCACATACCAGAAATAGTAGTTCTGAGGATTGTTGCCGGCCACAAATAAACGGCTGTGGTCAGACGACCAGGTCATAGCAGAGTATGCGTCAGGTGAGACATTCAATATTTTAAAAGCTTTTAGTACTGAAGGCATCGATGGTGGCTCCGCGGTGTTATTACTTAGTTTAGCAGAGAAATCATAAGTATAAGGACCACTTGTAGAGAGATAGCGTAGTTCTTGAGGATGGATGCCAGTATTGACGTAAGAAATCTTATGGTCGAGCGATAAAATCTTAGTTGTCTCCAGTTCTTCAGGAATCAAAATAACATCGTTGATATTGGAAATTTTTCCAGACTCTACCAAAACATCCTTTTGCCATGCAAGATAACCATCAATACTAATCTCTATCGAATGCCAGCCTGACTTGAGACCTTTAAGGTTGGCAGGATTTCTATATGTCGCCGCTTTTTTACCATCAATACTTATCGGCACAAAGAGACGGTTCGTATCAACCTTAATAATGCCCGTGATTTCAGTATTAAAATCAGCACGGGATGCGCCCCATGTATAGTTGAATGTAATGCCCTGCGCCTGTAAAATAAGCAGCGGTGCAGCTACTATAAAAGCGATAATTACGAGCGCAAAGAGTGAATGTCGGTATACAGGTTTCATAGATACGTAAGATGCAAAGTAGCTTATGTACGGCATTTTGTCAAGCTATCCGACTCTTGCTATTTTCACTGTGATAAGATATGCTTCCTTAAAGTTGACTTACATATATATGCAGGAAAAATTTATAATTAAAGGTAAACAGAAGCTGGATGGAACGCTTAGTGTTTCTGGCACTAAAAATGAGGCGTTAAAGGTTATTCCGGCTTGTCTTTTGACACAGGAGAAATGCGTCGCAAAAAATATACCCGATATTGTGGATGTGCGCGCGATGCTAGATATTCTTAAGGACATCGGAGCTGATGTTAAGAAGATAGAGGATCATCATTTTGAAATCACGTGCGGCAAATCTATTACGAATAAACTGCCAGAGGCAAAAGTTGCCGCGCAGCGTGCATCGATCATGCTGGTCGGTCCCTTGCTTGCGCGCTTTGGCGAAGTTTCGTTTCCGCACCCCGGTGGTTGTGTGATCGGTAAGAGACCAATTGACTTGTTCTTAGAGTTTTATAAACAAATGGGTGTAAGCATTGCAGTGCATGATTCGCACTATCAGATGAGTGTCGATAAGCTTCAGGGTATCGATTATATATTTCCTCGCGTGTCTGTAACTGGTACAGAAAGTTTGATACTGGCAGGCTGTTTAGCAGAAGGAGAGACGATCATTAGAAATGCTGCAATGGAGCCGGAAATTGAGGCGCTGGCAGAAATATTAAATGACGCGGGCGCAAAAATTATCGGCGCTGGCACGCCAACTATAAGTATCAAGGGCGTAGCTAAACTCAATGGATTTAATGCAGTTATGCTGCCCGACCGTATCGAGTGTGGTACCTTTGCAATAATGGGCGTGGCGACTAATAGCCATCTTAAAATAGAAAATTGCAGACCAGATCATTTAGGTATCCTTTGGTCTCATTTAGAAAAAATGGGGGCTAAGTTTAAACTCTCGGAGGATAGCGTAGAAATCTTGCCAACAGACAAACCTCTTAAGGCGCAAGATATACATACTCATGAATATCCAGGATTTGTGACGGATCTGCAGGCGCCCTTTACGGTTTTGCTGACACAAACTACCGGCATGTCCTTAGTGCATGAAACTATTTATGAAGGACGATTATTTTATGTTGACGCCCTTAATACAATGGGCGGAAAGATCATAATGTGCGATCCACACAGAGTCGTCTTTGATGGTCCGATGCATCTCTATGGTCGAAAAGTGGTATCGCCCGACATTCGAGCGGGTATCGCTTTGGTTATTGCAGCGATGATTGCAGAAGGAGACTCAGAGATAAGTAATGTACACTTGATCGATCGCGGGTATGAAAATATTGAAGAACGCTTGAAGGCAGTCGGCGCAGAGATAGAAAGAGTATCAATTTGTTAAACCTATGGCATTCGTAAAAAAAATTGGCATTGATTTGGGTACTGCAAATACATTAGTGTATGTGCCAAAAAAAGGCATCATTTTAAATGAACCGTCGGTAGTTACAATCTCGCCCGAAGAGAATAAAATTATTAGTGTGGGCGCAGAAGCAAAAGGCATGGTTGGGCGCACGCCGGATATCTTGCAGGCCGTGCAGCCGTTGCGCGATGGAGTAATCGCTGATTATCGCGCCACAGAAGCGATGTTGAAATATTTTATAAATAAAGCTACTGGAGGCGTGAGATTCGTGCGTCCAGAAGTGATGGTATCCGTACCAGCAGGAGTTACTTCTACAGAACGCCGAGCGGTGATTGACGCGACCGTGAAAGCGGGCGCAAAGTCAGCCTATGTTATTAAGGAGCCGGTCGCAGCAGCTATCGGCGCCGGAGTTCCGATTAGTGAGTCGGCTGGCAATATGATCGTCGATATTGGCGGAGGAACTACTGAGATTGCAGTTATTTCTCTTGGCGGAATAGTTGCGGTCACATCTGTTCGCGTCGGTGGCAATAAATTGGACACCTCGATCGTGGATTATATCCGCAAAGAGCATGGATTGAGTATCGGTATTCACACAGCAGAGAAGCTGAAAATGAAATTAGGTAGTGCCGTACCAATGGAAGAAAATCAGCAATTAGATGTGCGCGGAAGAGACTTAGTTTCTGGTTTACCGCAAACTATTACAGTTACATCTCATGGTATTACTGAAGCGATGCAGGAAGAACTCTATGAAATAATTAAAGCTATAAAATCAGTCTTACAAGAAACTCCTCCAGAGCTGGCTTCAGACATTATTGACAAAGGTATGATTATATCTGGTGGCGGAGCTCTTCTGCAGAATATCGACCGCTATATAGAGGAACATACAGGCGTAAGTTGTCATATTGCCGAGGATCCACTTCTTTGTGTCGCTAAAGGAGTTGGCATCGCCTTAACCAACCTTGAGGATTATAAGCGAAGTATCTTATCGGTAAAATAGCAGAATATAGAGGTTGAAAATAGTCTTCCAGTGTGGTAGACTGTTTTTAGTTCAATGTCTCTTAATACCCTAGAAAAATATAAATGCAAGCATTTAGAAGTGATGCTTAAACAAGCTGGTAATGATTCCCTTGGCCAGGCTGTTTTATTAATTGGCCCAAAATTTGTAGGTAAAAAAAGATGGATTAATAAACTGATTGAAGAAATATTGGGTGATCAAAGTGATACGGTGTCGAAAAATCCTGACGTTCATTGGTTGGAGACTGGAGCAAAGGTTAGTGATGTACGAAGATTTTTGCAGAAGCTCTACATAAAACCATATAACGATAATAAAGTCGTTGGGGTGATTGAAAATATTGATCAATTTACGAGAGAGGGAGCCAATACGCTTTTGAAAACTTTCGAAGAGCCGCCAGAATCTGCGATTTTAATTTTTACGGCGTCGATGCTTGACTCTGTGTTACCGACAATTCAGTCGCGCGCTCGAATAATTCAAATACCAGCCTTGGATAACGAGGCTATTATGCCGTTAATCGAAAGTCTAAAATGGCCCTGCTCTAGCGAACTAGTTTCCTGGCTTTCGCAAGGTTATCCTGGCTACATCGAGCATTGGCAGAACAACAGCGAGCTACTTGAACAGGCACTAAGACTCGTAGAAGAGTGGAATAAAATAGCATCAGAAAACTATTCTAGGCGTTCAATCACCGCCAAAGCATGGTCAGAAATCGAGCGAGATACCTTCAATTGGGTGAGTTTATTGTGGTTAAGGGGAATTTTGCACCATAAAATGGGCGAAATTGATCCTAGAACAGACTATCTGGCTTCATTAAAAAACATTGCTGAAATCGACCTAGCGTGGAATAATATATCCTTAGAGAGTATTAATGAAGCTATTAGTGAGGTGCTTTTGCTAAATAACTCAAAGCTTTCTGCCAACCAAAGAAAAAATAATCTTGAGAAAATACTCTTAACAATTTTATAAACTAATATTTATGAAAAACATATTTACAATAATTGGAGGGTTAATCATGGTTACGTTAGTCACCGTTGGTGCCAATGGGTGTGACTTTTCAGGTGCGGGAGGAATTTTCCGATCAGCAGACCAGGGTGATAATTTTGTATTGAGCGCGACAATTGAAGGGACTGATAAAGCTATCTCCAGTCAAAATATCTTAATCTTGACCAGTCGACCTACCGATAGCACTAATATTTTGGCGGGTGCTATAGAAGGATTATATCAATCAATCAATGGCGGCGAGACCTGGGCTGAAGTACCAAACTTCACCGGTGAAAGAGTGGCAGGGATAAAATACAATCCAGCCGATGATCAGAACCTTTTTCTAACAATCAGTAACCGCATAGTACGAACCACAGATGGCGGCACTACCTGGCGAGCTGTTTACTCAGACCCTAGTATTATCGGAACATTGGAAATGAATCCTAAGAACGCCGCCGAGCTCTATATAGGAAACATGGACGGTATTGTTATCAAATCGCGCAATTCAGGAGAGAGTTGGTCTACGATTGGTAGCTTTAATACGCCAGTCATGAAGGTGGTAGTTTCACCGACCAATCCTAATTATGTCTACGCCGTAACGGCATCGGAAGTTTATGTATCTAAAAATGGCGGAGATACGTGGGAAGAAATTACACCAGTTAAAGATACTACGACCATTGCTCCTGAGATTACCAATAATTTTAACGAGTACATGATCCAACCATTGATATCTGGTGCGGTCGATTATTTTAACCAAGATGTCTTCTATTTACTAACCAGCTTTGGATTGTTTGGCACAGCTAATAGTGGGACCAATTGGGCATATATTGAAGAGATTCCATTAGACCCTGAGGCTCCGCAGATTTTAAACGTAATATCATCTCCTTTGCGTAAAAATACCTTAATGCTGGTTTCCCAAAATCGATTTTATCAATCAGTAGATCGAGGGGCGACATGGAGCGTTTACGGCATACCGACTGAAAAGCCACTTAAGGCAATTCTTGAGAATGACCAGTTTATCATAGTGGGCACATCCGCTGAAGATATTTACCCTGAGGAATAATTATATGGACATGGAACAGTTTCAAAAAATCATCGATAGATATACAGAAACACTTAAAGGTGTCCAGGCGGGACGTGCTGAGCCAAGCTTAATTGAGAAGATTAATGTTGATGTGTATGGCCAGCAAACACCCTTAAATCAAGTGGCGACAATTTCAGTACCTGAACCTGCGCTGTTCGTTTGCCAACCTTGGGATCAAAATAATATTGGAGCGCTCGAAAAAGCCCTAAATGATGCTGAAATTAGTCTTAGTGTTTCTAGTGATGGCGGAGTTGTGAGAGCGAAATTACCAGAACTTACAGCTGAAAGGCGCGAGGAACTAGTCAAGCTGGTCAGTCAGAAAAAGGAAGAGGCACGTATAGAGATTAGACAAACAAGAGAAAATCTAATCAAAGACCTGAAGAAAGGTGATCTATCCGAGGACGATATAAATAAACAACAAACTGATATCGATGATGCGGTGACAAAGAGCAATGATGAGGTTGATTTAATTACAAAAAATAAGGAAGAGGCGCTAAGGCAGGTTTAGAACGAAATGGATATTTTCATAACAATCTTAATATTTGTACTAGTCCTAGGATTGCTCATATTTGTGCATGAACTTGGGCATTTTCTGGCGGCAAAAAAAGCTGGCGTACGAGTAGAGGAGTTCGGATTTGGTTATCCACCACGTCTATTTAGTATTAAAAAAGGGGAGACGCGTTACTCAATTAATCTCCTGCCTCTCGGAGGATTCGTAAAATTGACCGGTGAAGATGGCAAGAAAAGAAATGATCCGCGTAGTTTTGCAGCTAAGCGTGGACGCAAACGCGGTTTTATATTAATTGCCGGAGTATTAGGTAATCTAATTTTTGCTTTTTTAATTTTTGCGGTCATATCCCAGCTTGGAACGCCGACTATAGTTGGAGATGACATAGAGCCAAGCAATCTGGTAAAAGATCCTGGTATTCAAGTTGTCTCTGTTGTTCCAGATACCCCGGCTGCCCAAAGCGGTTTCGAGCTCGGGGATGTAATTACCCAAATCGAGACTGATAGTATAAGTACAACTACTGACGTACAAGAAGCGCTAGAAAATAAGAACGGAAAACCGGTAGATTTTACAGTTTCCCGAGGCGATGAACAAAGAAATATTACAGCGACTCCGCGAACTGAATACGATCCCGCTGAAGGAGCCTTGGGTCTTGGCTACGCTCGCGTGGCATTAGTAAAAGCTCCTTGGTATATGGCACCATATGAAGGAATGGTCTTAACATTAAATGCAACAGGACAGATTATTCGGGCTTTAGGAGAAATTATTATAAGCCTCTTCCCAGGCGCCGAAAACAAGGTCGATGTTGTAGGTTTTGTAGGCATTGCGGTGGTCACAGGGCAGATGACGGAATTGGGATGGAGCTTCTTTTTACAGTTCGTGGCACTGCTGTCAATCAACCTGATGATCATAAATATTCTCCCGTTACCAGCGCTTGATGGCGGACGCCTATTATTCGTTTTTATCGAGACCTTGCGCGGCAAGAAAATCAGTCCTCGCGTCGAGAGTATTGTGCACGCCTCAGGTTTTATATTACTTCTGATATTATTTGTTGCGATAACAATAAGCGACGTCTTCCGTTTTGATGTTCTTGATCGCATAAAAAACTTCTTCTAATTTCTTAGATGCTGAAGGGTCTTGCAGATACAGATAGTTTGTGGTAGAATGATGCTTCGTCTGTATCCCATTTAATAGGAACCATGAAACTTTTAGACAATATATTCGGCGTTCTGTCCCATGATATCGGCATTGATCTAGGAACAGCTAACACCCTTGTGTACGTAAGTGGCAAGGGGATTGTTATTAATGAGCCATCAGTTGTTGCAATAAACAAGAAAACTGATCAAGTTTTAGCAATCGGAAACGCCGCCAAGAAAATGGTGGGGCGCACCCCTTCACACATCGTAGCCTCAAGGCCGCTAGTAGACGGGGTCGTGTCAGACTTCGAAGTTACTGAACAGATGTTAAAGTATTTCATTGAAAAAGTTCATAAAGAAACATTTGCACTATTTCCTAGACCAAGAGTTGTTATAGGCATTCCATTAGGAGCAACTGAGGTTGAAAAGCGTGCAGTTGAAGACGCGGCCACAAATGCGGGTGCTCGCCAAGTATTTTTGATAGAAGAGCCAATGGCCGCTGCTATTGGAGCACGCCTTCCGATCCAAGATGCAGCTGGAAGCATGATTGTCGACATTGGAGGAGGCACAACAGAAGTGGCAGTCATCTCTCTGGGTGGCATAGTTGCATCACGTCCAATTCGAATTGCAGGAGATGAATTAAATGAGAATATTATTCAGTATGCACGCGATGAGTTTAACCTCCTCTTAGGCGAACGAACTGCCGAGCAGATTAAAATTTCAATTGGCTCAGCTATGCCCATGCCAGACCTTGGCGAAGAAATGATGCGCGGCCGCGATTTAATAACCGGCTTGCCAAAAGAAATAAAGGTTACGGCAGATCAAGTGCGTCATGCTATGGGACGCTCAATCATGACACTGATAAATAATATTAAAGCAACAATAGAAGAAACGCCCCCTGAACTAATAGCCGATATACTAAAGAACGGTATTGTACTAGCTGGAGGTGGAGCGCTCTTGCGCGGTTTAGACAAACTTATTGAAGAACAGACTCTGATGCCAGTCAAAATTGCTGAAGATCCGCTCACTGCTGTCGCGCGTGGCACAGGCATGGTCTTAGATGAGCTTGATAATCTCCAGGATATTTTGGTTTCAACACAACACAATAAGCCACTTGAGGTCTCTTAAAGTTTATGGCAGAAAAAAAAGCGCATGTTAGATATATAATTATTGGCGGAGCAGCACTCCTGCTTTTAATTATATTGCAGATTACAGGTCCACTTAAGCCGGTTACAGGTGCAATCTCCCGCGTGTTGGAGCCGATATCGTACGGCGCCCAATCAGTCGGCAGTGTGGTAAGTAATTTTTTTGGGACAATTGGAAGTCTTGATGAGTTAATGGCAGAGAATAATGATTTGAAGACTGAAAACTTGCGCTTAACTGATCAAATAGCAAAACTTAAAGAATTTGAACAAGAAAACAAAGACCTTAGAACGCAATTGGGTATTGCTGAAAAATCTAGCTACGATTTAATCGCCGGATCCGTAATTGGCTACACAACTGACAATATCGCCCAAACCATATTAATCAATCGAGGTGAAAGAGATGGCGTCAAGCTTGATCAAGCAGTTGTTTCGCCAGAGAGTGTCTTAGTAGGCAAGATTATTGATGTACAGGCTAGTCAGTCAGTAGTCCTGCTTATTTCTGATCAGAATTGCCGCATCAATGCTTTACTGCAGAATAGTCGTGCTACAGGTTTAGTGAGCGGCGAAATTGGAGTCGGACTAAAAATGGAGACGATACCACAGGATTCAATCTTAACTATAGGCGAGGTAGTAGTCACCTCTGGCCTAGGTGGCAATTTACCTAAAGGCGTTGTTATCGGTACAATCGACTCATTCTCACCTTCGAATAATACGCTCTTTCAAGAGGCAATAGTCAGACCCGCCGTAACGATTCATGATTTGGAATTGCTATTCGTTATAACTGATTATTAGAATATGTTGGGGGTAATTTTCACCATAATCTTGACGATTATTATCGGCGTGGTGCAAGTGAGCCTTATGCCTCAGCTGGGTTTCTGGGGAATTTTTCCTGATCTCGCTCTTATTCTACTAATGAGTCTGGTAGTAAATGATAGATGGGAAACAAGTTTTTGGATGGCACTAGGCGCAGGAGTTATCATCGATCTTAGCAGTGCCAATACCTTTGGCGTATACACTGTCTCAACAATCGTCGCACTGTTTTCTATATTGGCTTTGAAGAAAATTATTGGCACACGTTACAGTGTCGTGATTCAATGGATCATTATAGGACTAACCGGAACCTTAATACATATACTACTGATTTACGCATTATCGGCTGGTTTTGCCTTGGTAGGCCTAAGTTCTCTAGCACTACCCTCGTTTGACTCATTCCTGCGCTATATGCTGCCTAGTGCTGCGTTAACAGTTATATTATTTACACTCTTAATGCCGTTGCTGACAAGAATAGTAGAAGGCTGGAAATTGTTTAGGGCTACTAAGTCATTTGTCCAAAATACAAAATAATGGGCTTATTTGATCCTACATTCGAAGATAAAAAACTTGAAAGCAAGCGTTGGCAGAAGAAATCCCACGCCAGCTTTGAGGAGTTTTTAGCTGATGCTGTTAAAAAACCCCACGGACAAATCAGCGAGTCAGATAATGCTAGTTTTCGAAAATGGTTTTTAATTACCGTTTGTATTTTATTTGCAGTTCTTATCTCTAGAGTGGGATACCTACAAATAGCGCGCGGTGCTTACTATCGAGAGTTAGCAGAAGAAAATCGTGTAGGCATAGATCGTATTGCCCCTATCCGAGGGTTGATCTATGACAGATACGGTGAACCCCTAGTGAGTAATGTGCCGAGCTTCGACCTTGCGGTTGTGCCAGATGTTCTTCCCAACAATGAACTTGCTACGGATGATTTAAATAGTTATATATCTAATCTGAAAAAATATTTTTCACTTGATAGTGATGTAGTCAAAAGAATTAAGGAACTGAGCCTAAAAACAGAAAAGGACCCCGTGGTTATTAGGAAAAATGTAGATCGAGAAAAAGTTCTGCTCTACAGAGCATCCGAAGGAATTAATGGCGTAACTATACTTGAGAGTGCGATCAGAAATTATCTTAAAGGTGATTTACTTCCGCACACACTAGGTTATACCGGAAGCATTACCGCGGAAGAGTGGGACAATTTAGACCATCAAGAATACACTTACAATGATGTAGTTGGGAAAACTGGCATTGAATTATATTACGAAGAGACTCTACGAGGAAAAAGTGGTGAAAATTTAGTGGAGCGAGATAATGTTGGTAACCCAATAAAAACTCTTGCCCATCAGCCGCCTCAGCCTGGCCATAATATTATTCTGACTCTAGACAGCGGTCTTCAAGAGGCGCTAAGAAATGCTTTACAGTCACAGCTAGATGCAGCGCACGTATCAAAGGGAGCGGCAGTTGCTATAGATCCTCGCAATGGTGAAGTCTTAGCTTTAGTAAGTTTGCCTGGCTATGACCTAAATATTTTTATTGATGCATCTAAAAAGAAGGAGCGTCAAAGCGTACTTCTCAATCCAAACCAACTTCTTTTTCACCGCGCAGTAGCTGGAACATACCCGCCAGGATCGACATTTAAGCCTACAGTTGCCGCCGCCGCATTGTCTCACGGAAACGTTACTACCAATACAACTATCTATGATACAGGTACCATCGAAGTTGGAGGTAGTACTTTTAGAGGCTGGCTGCCTGGTGGTCATGGGCTCACGGACGTTTATCGTGCAATTGCACAATCGGTCAATGGTTACTTCTATGCAATTTCTGGCGGACATGAAGAGGTTAAAGGAATGGGAATTGAAGTTATGGCCGAATATGTCAGACGCTTTGGTTATGGCGAAAAAACAGGAATCGATCTACCAACAGAAGCGAGTGGACTTGTGCCAGACCCTGAGTGGAAACGCGAAAACAAGAACGAAGAGTGGTATATTGGAGATACCTATAACGCCTCAATCGGCCAAGGTTTCGTATTAGCCTCACCGCTGCAGGTCGCTTATGCAACAGCTATAATTTCAAATGGGGGATCCGTGTATCAGCCGCACTTAGTGAAGGAATTTAGACAAACAGGTAGTCAGGTTGCAGATGTTGTGGTTGCGAAGCGTATACGCGAAAACATAGCTACTCAGGCTGCTCTGCAAGCAGTCAGAGAGGGGATGAGACAGGCTGTAACGATCGGTACGGCGAGACGCCTTGGATCTCTTCCAGTGACATCAGGTGGTAAAACTGGTACCGCGCAAGCTTATAGTAAACAAAACGAACATGCTTGGTTTACGGCATTTGCGCCGTATGAAAACCCACAAATTGCAATCGCGGTTGTACTTGAGAAAGGCGGTGAGGGTAGTGAGTTTGCTGCGCCCGTAGCCTATGAAGCATTGAGATATTATTTCACCAGAACAGAGCCTACATACAAAGAAGTAAAATAGATGATCATCGACGGCAACAAAATTGCGAATAGTATTCTAAAATCTCTTGCTGAAGAGATAGCTCTTAACAAACTTACTCCTCATTTGGTTATTATTTCTTGCGACAGTCATAAAGCAACAAATGCATACATCCAACACAAGACAGCGAAAGCAGAAGATCTGGGCATTAAAGTTACTAGTATTCAATGGTCAAACAATATTTCCCAGAGCCAGGCTAAACGAGCACTTCAGGAGGTTGTATCAAACAACCCCGCTGCGGGAATTGTTCTGCAGTTACCTATACCAACGACATTAGATCTATCTCAACTCACTAAGTTAATCCCAGAACAGCAAGACGTTGACGGTCTTCGTTATTTAAATCCTGAGATAGATTCACAATACATTCCGGCAGTTATAGCGGCGATATTAGAAATTATCAACCTAAAGAAAATTGAACTGGCTGATAAAAATATCGTCATTAATGGATCTGAAGGTACGCTGGTAGGACAACCTTTGTCTCGCTATTTAAGGAGTAAAAATATTTCTTTTGCCGGGATAGACATTAATACTCCAGATAGTAGTGAATTATTATTAGCGGCTGATGTTATTATTTCTGGAGTTGGAAAAAAACATTTGATCGAGAAAAATGATGTACAAACAGGCGCTATTATAATTGATGCCGGTTTTTGCGTGGAAAACGGAAAGATCTATGGCGATATTAATCCAAATGTTGCTGACAAAGCTAAGTTATACACGCCAGTGCCTGGTGGTATTGGACCAATAACGATTACTGTTCTTCTGCGAAATGTGGTTAAATTGGCGAAATTATCTCAGAAATAGCACTTGTCAGTTCAGGCTAAAATCAGTATAATCAGGAATACGAATAACTCAATCTACTCAAGAGTAGATCTATTTTGTAAGTTAATTTTATTGTCATGAAACAGGAAGCAACAATCGTTACACCGGCGGGTCTTAAAAAATATGAGGACGAGCTGGAAGACTTGAAAAAAAATAAACGCAAGGAAATTGCTCAACGCATCAAAGAAGCTAAAGAGCAAGGAGATTTATCTGAAAACGCTGAATACGCGACCGCCAAGGAAGAACAGGCTCAAATGGAATCTCGTATCGGCGAATTGGAAAGTATCCTAAAGAATGTTGAGGTAGTATCCGCTGACGGCGAAGGCGGCAAAGTAGCATCAATAGGTAAGACTATTGTTATTCGTGCTGCTGACGGCAAAGAGGATACATATATGTTAGTCGGCGCCAATGAAGCTGATCCAGGCGGCGGGAAGATTTCCATTGATTCTCCTTTAGGAAGTGGCTTTTTAGGACACGAAGCAGGTGAAACTGTTTCTATTGAAATTCCTAGCGGAACGGTCCAATACACAATCGTAGAAATAAAATAATATGTCACTTAGCTCTGTCTCGAAAGAGCGTCTCAATAAAATAGAAGAGTTAAAGAAAACTGGACAACCAGTCTATCCTAGTAAGACTGATCGGTCTTTAGACATAGGCCAGATTATAGAAAAACAAGCTGAATATCTAAACAACAAAACAGCTTTAATAGCGGCTGGCCGCGTAATGGCTCAGCGTAAAATGGGCAAGTTAGTCTTCATGCAGATTGTCGATAGCACTGGCAAATTGCAGTTGCTCGCAAAAAAAGAATCACTCGGAGATAAATTCAAGGAGCTCAAGCTGCTTGATATTGGAGATTTCATTGAAGCAACCGGCTCTTTAATGAAAACTAAGACAGGCGAGCTGACAATTGAAGTTCAGGACTGGAAAGTATTAAGTAAAAGCATTCGTCCTTTGCCGGAGAAATTCCATGGCCTCAAAGATCAGGAAGAACGCTACCGTCGTCGTTACATAGACTTGTTAGTGAATCCTCAGGTGCGCGATGTATTCGCCAAACGATCACTCTTTATAAATAATTTGAGGAACTACTTATGTTCTCAAGGCTTTTTAGAAGTCGAAACTCCAATCCTACAACCAATTGCTGGTGGAGCTATTGCAGAACCATTCGTGACTCATCACTCAGCTTTGGATATAGACCTGTACCTTCGCATTGCTACCGAGCTCTACCTAAAAAGACTGATCGTCGGTGGACTTGATAAAGTTTTCGAAATTGGCCCAGATTTCCGCAACGAAGGAATCTCAACACAACATCTTCAAGAATTTACGCAGTGTGAATTTTACAAAGCTTATGCGAACTATGAAGACCTGATGGTCTTTACTGAAGAGCTATTTAGCGACGTCCTTCAAAAGACTTTCGACACACTTGTCTTTGAATACGGAGATATGAAGCTAGATTTCACTCCGCCATGGCCGCGCTTAGAATACGGCGAACTTATTTTAGACAAGACGGGGATAGACATCTTTAGCCTAAAGAGCGACGTCAAGAAGCTGCGCAAACTCATTAAGAAAAATAAGCTCGATGTTGAAGATAAACCAGCTTATGGTTTCGGCAAGCTTGTAGATAATATTTATAAGCATTATGTACGATCTACAGTCATTCAGCCATCATTCTTGATGCATCATCATATTGACCTGTTGCCGTTGGCAAAAAAGAAAGAGGACGATCCTAACAAAGCTGAGAGTTTCCAATTGTTAGCTGCAGGAGGATTTGAGATTGTGAAGGCTTATTCCGAGCTTAATGATCCTCAAGACCAGAAACAGCGCTTTGAGGAGCAGAGTATTTTAAAGAATGACGATCCAGAGGCACATGCATTTGACAAGGATTTTATTGAGGCTTTGGAGTATGGCATGCCACCGACGGGTGGATGGGGAATGGGCATCGATCGGATCATGATGATTCTGACCAACCAGCCTTCCGTTCGCGATGTAGTTCTGTTTCCAACACTAAAACCACCTGATAAGAATAAATAATATGTTAGATATAAAATTACTTAGAGAGGAAGAGGGGATTCGCCAGATTGAGGAAGAGCTAGATAAACGCAACTTAGGAGAATTAAAGATGAATCTTCCTAAGCTTATTAAGTTGGATGAAAAGATAAGAAAACTCATCCAGCAGTCCGAAGAACTGCGGCAAGAGCGCAACAAAAGCTCAGACCTGATTGCTCAGGCTACGGATGAAGAAAGACCTAAACTAATCAAACAAGGCAAAAAGATTGGTCAGCAGATCAAAAAAATAGAAGAAAAGTTGAAAAATTATAAAGCTGATCTCGAACAACAATTTTCACATTATCCGAACTTTACTGATCCGCGAGTACCACTTGGTGGTGAAGACCAGAATATAACTCTAAAAGAGGATGGCACTAAGAAAGAATTTGGCTTTGAGCCCCTAGGACACGCAGAATTATTTGAAAAAATGGGGTGGCTCGATAAGGAGCAGGCAGCTAATTTATCAGGTGCTCGTTTCAGCTATCTAATTGGAGATTTAGTTAAACTAGAATTTACATTTTTTCATTGGTTGATGGACTGGCTGATTGAGAACGAAGATTTTACACCAGTCTTGCCGCCGCTTATCGTCAAAGAGCAGGCAATGTTTGGTGCGGGTAATTTTCCTACTGGTCGCGAGGATGTTTTCCAAGTTGAGAACCCAACGGGCAATGAAAACTTATACCTGTCAGGGACAGCTGAGATTCAGCTTGCGAGCCTGCGCGCCAATCAGATTATTAATAATTTAGATAAGCCTCTGCGCTACTGCGCCTTCTCTACAAATTTCCGACGCGAGGCAGGAGCGGCTGGTAAAGATACGCAAGGTATCACCAGGCAGCATCAGTTTAACAAGCTGGAAATGTTTATCTACGCAAAGCCTGAAGACTCCGAGGACGAGCTACAAAAGCTTGTCACTAGAGAGGATAAGATTATTGAGGCTCTAGGCTTGCCGTACCGCACGCTGCTATTGGCCTCACAGGATAATCCTGGCAAATTTAGTATTACTTATGACCATGAGATATGGCTTCCTGGAGAGAAAGCGTGGAGAGAAGTACAGTCCGCTAGTAACGCCTTGGATTACCAGGCACGGCGCTTAAATATTCGTTATCGAACAGGAGAAAAACAAACTGACTATGTACACACCCTAAACGGAACTGCAGCCGCTGAACGATTCCTAATTGCTATTATTGAGAATTACCAACAAGAAGACGGTACAGTTATGTTGCCTGAAGTTTTACATTCATATTATCATGGTGAGCCCGTACTTAAACCCGTCAACTGAGCAGGAGCTTAAAGACATTATCAATAATGCGCACTCTTGGGTAGAAATATCGAAGAGCTCTTTGACATCCAACTTAAAAGTCTTCAGGGATAATCTGCCTCAGAAGACGAAAATCATGCCCGTTGTAAAGTCTAATGCGTATGGTCATGGACTTCTGGGGGCAGCTAAAGCTGCGCAAGAAGGAGGGTGTGACGGCCTTGCTGTCATAAGTATCACAGAAGCATTGTACCTAAGAGAAAACGGGATATCAGACCTTTCCATTCTAGTCTTAAGTTATCCAAATGAAACCACTGGCGCAGATCTAATCAATGCAGCTGCAAACCACAACATCAGCCTAAGCGTGAACTCTTTAGCTGCTGCTAAGTATTTTCAGGAGGCTTTAATAGGCGCCACGCTCAAAGTACATTTAAAACTCGATACTGGGACTAGTCGAGTAGGAACACTTCCAGAATCATTCGATGACCTGATATCAAGTATACAAACCCTCGACAAATTGGAAATTGAAGCGCTCTGGACTCACTACTCATCCTCAGAATCTTCTGACCAGTCGATTACGGACGAGCAATTTACTCTACTGACGCAGGCTAATACTAAATATAAGTTTCCTATACACGCAGCCTGTAGTGCATCGGCTCTTACGCATGATGAATCTAAAAACTGTGACTGGGTTCGCATAGGTATAGCGTATTACGGACTCTGGCCATCGAGCGACATTAAAGACAGCTCGCCTAATATCGAATTATCGCCAGCCTTGAGCTGGAAAACCAAAATCATTGCCGTTAGAAAATTAAAAGCAGGCACACATATCGGCTATGATCGAACGTATACACTTAAGAAAGATTCAACTATAGCGACATTAGGAGTTGGCTACGCTGATGGTTATGATCGCGCACTAAGTAATAAAGGTTCTGTCTTAATTAATGGTCAAAAAGCTCCTATTCGCGGTAATATATGTATGAACCTGACGATGGTTGATGTGACACATATTGATAATATAGACGTTGATGACGTAGCCACATTAATAGGCACCGATGGAAATGAAATAATAACTGCTGAAGATCTTGCAGACTTACTAAACACAATCAACTACGAAATAGTTACTCAAATCAACTGGGATTTACCTCGCATATATAGCTAAATGTTATTTACCTACGATCCAAACAAAAAGAAGGGGCGCACACGCAAGCTTAAAAAGAGAAAGCGTGAGATTAGAAAAGATCGTCTCGTTAGACAACAGCGTGTTTTTTTAACAACACCCAGCTCGCGAGGTTTCTTTATGCAACAAAAAAGAGCGCGGCGGATACTAATTAGCGGGGGATTATTATTAATAGTTGTTGGGATTATTTTAGTTTTATGCCTGCCTATATTCCGCATTCAATCAGTTCAAGTTAGCGATCAGGATACTTTTATGTCAGCAACTGTAGAGTCTAAGGTCTGGGACCTAATTGATGATAAGTGGATTGGTTTTATTCCTCATTCAAATATTTGGCTAGTTAGCCGCACAAAACTCAAATCAGAAATCATGTCGAGCCTACCCGGCATTGAAGATATTCATATAGAGAAACATCTCCCCAACAACTTACGCCTAAAACTGACTGTTCGCGAACCTGTCTTTGTATGGTCCAGTGCTGGGAAGTATTATTATGGCGATCGTACCGGCATGATTTTTACAGAGGTTATGCGTACTGAGATTACCGACGTTACATTACCCTTCATTCACGACACCTCAAACGGAACTGTAACCATCCAAGAGCACGTACTTTTAGCAGATGCGATCAACTATCTTGATGACATAAGTTTAAAATTAAAAGACAAGTTTGGTTTTGTAATCACGATGTACACGGCTCCGAGCAGCCTAGCGCCTGAGTTAGAGATACATATTAGTGAAGGTTGGAGTATTAAACTCAGTCCCGACGATAATCAAGACCAGCAGATAGCAATTCTCGATAAACTCTTAAAAGAACAGATCGGCTCAAAACGCAAATCACTTCTCTATGTGGATTTAAGGACATTAGAACTAGTTACCTATAAACTTAAGTAAGCTTGACGCATGGCTTAGAATAGGTTATAGTCTTTCCGCATTTCAATAATAATATATATGACAGAAAATAGACTTAAAAAAGCTATCGGGCGAATTGCGATCTTGAAAGATCGCTTTAGTATGGTTGTCTTTGCACTCACGCTGCTCTTAGCTCTAGCACAATTATTAGTACTGATTTTTCTAGGACCTCAGGGTTCAATGCCGACGGCGCTTCACTATAATGTCTACGTTGGAATCGATACCTTCAACGAACCAATTAATTTGCTCTGGATCCCGGTAGTAGGTTTGATCATTTTTGTGATCAATCTTGTCTTGGGCTTACTCATCTACACCCGCAGTAAATATCTTACCTATTGGCTGGGAATCTCGGCACTTCTGACACAAATCATACTTTTAGTATCAATATTTCTCCTAATCATCTTTCTTTAGATGGCGCGCACCCGACCTCCACATCTTACAAAGATCTCTGGCTGGCCATACTGGCGGTATAGAATTCTTGAAAGTGTACCCGCACTTCTAACTTGGGGAACTTTTATAGGTATATTTCTGTTGTCTATTCTTTCACCTTATATTGCGGCATATTTTATCGTTCTCTATAGTCTTTGGTGGCTAGTCAAGGCGGCGCATGTTTCTTTCCACCTTATCAATACTTATATAAAACTTGGGGATAATACCGCAGTAGATTGGCAGCAAAACCTCAAAGATTTAGATGATCCACGCACAGCCTACATCACAAATAAAGCGCGCCTGCGTGAACTGCAAAGCGTCGGGTATAAAAATATGTTTGGCTTTAAGGATTATTGGCAGCACAAGCGCAAACTGCGGAACCTCAAAGAATATGTCGCTAATCTAAAACTCCTCGCCCAAAGAGTTTTGCCCTATAAATGGAACGAACTTTATCATGTCGTGTTGATTCCGTCTGTAAACGAGGGGCGCAAAATTTTAGACACAACGCTTGATTCAATTCTGGCCACAGGATATCCGATGGACCGTGTCATGATTGTCTTGGCTTTCGAAGAGCGAGCCGGAGAACAGTACTATATTGAGGATGCGAAGTTCCTAAAAGATAAATATGGTGACAAGTTTTGGAAAGTGGAAACATTCACACACCCCGATGGCATCGTGGGAGAACTAAAAGGCCGCGGTCCGAACGCAACTTATGCTGCACGCAAGACAGTGGAGATCTTAGAACAAGAAAATATTGCATTAGAGAATGTTATTTTGAGCAGTTTTGACGCCGACACTGTACCGTCAAATAATTATTTCCATCAGCTTACATACTTCTACCTCACAACTCCTAATCCTACCAAGCACAGCTACCAGCCTCTACCGCTCTTTTTTAACAATCTCTGGGATGCGCCAATGCTATCACGCATTAGTTCTATGGGTTCTACATTCTGGCAAATGATCGAGGCATCTCGCAGTCATCGTTTATTGACTTTCTCTAGCCATGCCATGAGCATGAAGAGCTTAAAAGCTGTCAATTATTGGCCACTGGATGTTGTACAGGATGATTCTCAGATATTTTGGCGTATGTTTATTCATTATAAAGGCGACTATGATGTACTTCCGCTTCCAACAACCGTGAAGATGGACTGTGTCTTAGGTAACACTTATTGGGAAACTTTAAAAGCACAGTACAAACAAAAACGCCGCTGGGCCTGGGGCGTAGGGGACTTTGCGTATGTGACACAGATATTTTGGCGTAAGGGCGGAGCAGGAATCCCGTTCCGTAAACGTCTGGTAAGATGGGCGCGCCTAGTTGAAGGACATTATACATGGTCTACAACTGCAATTATTCTCGCACTTGGTGGCTGGTTGCCTTTCATGCTTAACAAGGGTGGTTTTGAACTTTCGGTTGTTTCAGAGAACTTCTTTTCTACAACACGTATTCTGTTGACTGTCGCCTTAGTGGGTCTGGTCATCAATGTGATCGTCAGTATGTATCAGATACCACAACCACCTAAAGACAAAGGTTGGTGGATGAAGATTATAATGGTGGTACAATGGGTATTAGCCCCTGTTGCAACTGTCTTGCTAGGGTCGTTCCCCGCAATAGAAGCGCAAACAAGATATCTAACCGGCCATTATTTAGGATTTTATGTCGTTCCCAAAGTCCGCAAGTCAAAAGTCGATATCAATAAATTTGAAGCATCAACGATCAAACACGATGCCTAGATTTATTGCGCTTATACTCCTGGTGCCTGTCTTTATTGCAGGTTGTTCCTTGAGTGACCTAACTTCACGCATAGACTTTGATCAAGGTATTCTGAAGATCGGGAATAGTGAGTACAATGTCAATATCGCGGAAAGTCTCGCGGATAAAACCAAAGGTTTGCGAGGTTTCAGCGAGCTGCCGGAGAAGACGGGCATGCTTTTTAATTTCACTGTCGAGGATTTCCAGACATTTTGGAATAAGGGCGTAGACATGGCTCTTGACCTCATCTGGATAAAAGATGGTGAAATTATAGGAATAACTGAGAATATTCCTCCTATCAATATTGATACTGACATTAAGAAAATTCCGCTTTATACCTCTCCGGGCCCAGTCGACCAAGTCCTAGAAGTTCCGGCCGGCACAGCTGAGGCTGAAAACTGGGAACCAGGAGACTCAGTTGATGAAATTACCGAATCAGTTGACGATATTTAAAGATTGCGTTATACTCAGACTTACGATTAATTTAAAGTAAATGGCCAACAAACTAGCTGTAATTAAAACTGGAGGAAAGCAATATCTTGTTTCAGAAGGTGATAAGATTTCTATTGAGAAGAGTAAGTTCACTAAAGATAAAATCATATTTAGTGATATCCTGTTTTACTCTGACGACAAAACTGCTGAGTATGATCAGACAAAGCTCGCTAAGAAAACTATTGAAGCCAAGGTTTTAAAAGAGTACCGCGCACCAAAAGTCGATGTCGTGAAATTTAAAGCTAAAAAACGCTACTCGCGCAAACAAGGCCATCGCCAAGATTTACTGGAAATAGAGATAGCTAAACTATAAAAAACGCCCCAGACTCGTGGGGCTTTTTTAATTATATTGGGTCCGTCCTTCTAAGGCTCTCCCTAAAGTGATCTCATCCGCGTATTCGATATCACTCCCGGCCGGCAGACCCCGTGCTATGCGCGTGATCTTAATTTTCTCGGCTACCGGCAACTTAGCTATATAGCGCGCCGTTGTTTCGCCTTCAAGCGTAGCGTTTGTCGCAATTATGATCTCTTTGACATGCTCGTCCTCTAAGCGTTTTTCTAACTCCTTAAGTTTTAAATCCTCAGGCCCAATTCCTTCCATCGGATTGAGAGAACCGTTCAAAACATGATACTTCCCATTATAGATACCCGCCTTCTCGATCGCCACTATATCTAGAGGTTCTTCCACGATGCAGAGAGTATCTTCATCGCGCTTGGTATCACTGCAAATACCACAACTGTCTGTCTCGGATATTGTGAAGCAGGTCTTACAGGACGTCAGCTTTTCTTTCATGTTTCCGACAGCCTCAGCAAAAAACTCTAAATCTTCTTTAGAGCTTTTCAGTAAATAGTAGGCGAGCCGGGAAGCAGACTTCGGGCCAACGCCCGGCAATTTCGCAAAGCTATTTATGACATCTTGAAGCGGCTGTGGGACAGAAGCCATTATCAAAAAACTAATAGATTATTTCTTCTTAAAACTAGACATATCTGGCATTTCGAGCTCTCCCGATCGCAACTTCTCAGACATTTTTTTCTTCAACTGTTTGCCAGCGTCTGCAAAGGCTTGCTTGATCGCACTTTCAACCTTTTCTTTATTGTCAGGACTAAGGATCTCTGGATCAATATTTACGCCCGTTAAGTCCTGGTTGCCATCCATTGTAACCTGGACTTTGTTGCCAAGCGAATTTCCAACAACAACCTCTTCAGAAAGAGTGCTTTTCATGTCCTTTGCCTGGCGACGCATGTCGCGAATTTGTTTTAATTTTCCGATTTGTACCATGTTATATTTTATTAATGATTATGTTGATACTTCTTCTTCAGGCGGCTCTGCTTTGGGTTCAGTTATTTCTGGCGAAGCTGATTCTGGAGATGAAGCGGGGGATGCTGTCTCTGTATCATCTGATTCCTCATCCTTTAAGCTTTCCGCTGAAACTATTTGCTGAGGCTCGGCCTGTTGTTTCGTCCAGCTTGCTACATTTTGCTCCTGGGACGCATTTTGCGCGCCGGTATTACCTCCGTGCTGTGAGTCAAGATTCTTAAATGACACGCGATTAGCATCAAAGAATAGTTCGACAATTCCAGTTGGACCGTTACGATGTTTCTTAACGTGAATTTCTGCAATGCGCTTGCGAGGAGTTTCTGGCTTATAGATTTCCTCACGATATATAAACATTACCACATCGGCGTCCTGCTCAATAGAACCAGATTCACGCAAGTCAGAAAGCTGAGGAATCTGAGGCGTACGCTGTTCAACAGCACGCGAAAGCTGCGATAGCGCTACTACTGGCACCTTCAATTCTCGAGCAATACCCTTCAGAGCACGAGATATTTCAGAAACCTCCTGCACACGGTTTTCTCGATTAGTACCTTCCATCAGCTGCAAATAGTCAACAATCACTAACCCTAGGCCGTGTTCAGCCTGCAAGCGTCTAGCTTTTGTGCGGATCTCCATAGCATTTGCACCAGGAGTATCGTCAATGTATATCTGAGAACGGGAAAGCTTATCCATCGCAGCGCCTAGCTGATCAAAGTCATTAACATTGCCGCCCTCTGCAAGCTTACCTGTACGCAATTTCCATAGATCAACGCCAGACTCTGAAGCCAATAGGCGATCTACCAATTCTTCTTTCGACATTTCAAGAGAAAATATACCAACCGGAATATTAGCGTTGAGTGCTACATTGCGGGCAATATCTAAAGCCATCGAGGTTTTACCCATAGATGGACGAGCAGCTATAATTAAAAGGTTTGACTGTTGAAAACCGGCGAGAAGATTATCCAGATCCTTATAACCTGTAGGAACTCCGCGCAACACGCCCTTATTTTTGTGTAATTCATCTATTCTTTCAAAGGTTTCAGTTAACAGGGACTTCAA
>JBHPHK010000009.1:0-36227 GCA_042569365.1 Patescibacteria group bacterium
CAACGGTAATCCTTCCGGCACAGCCGAGACCGCCAACGCCACGCCCGTCGTGAACATTTCAATAGGTGGATTTCCAAGCGCAATCCCCACAAAAAACATAATCGCACTGATCACAATCACCAAAAGCCCCAGCCAGAGACCGAAGCGTCCCAGCTTATGCTGCAATGGAGTTTTCTCATCATCTGTCTCGACAATTTTTTGGGCAATACTACCAAGCTCTGACAGAGGTCCCGTCCCATAGACCACCGCCAAACCTGACCCTTCGCTCACAAGCGTTCCGCGAAATACTAGATTCTTGCGATCACCTAACGTTAAGTCTTTATCGGCAAGCGTCTTGGTGATTTTCGCTATAGGAAACGGCTCCCCCGTCAACACAGCTTCCGAAACACGTAAATTGTGTACTTCAATCAAGCGTGCATCCGCTGCGACCTTATCACCTGGATTCAAAACCAAAATATCCCCCGGTACGATCTCTTCGACCGGGATTTGATGCTGTTTTTGATCTCGAATAACTGTTGTTTTCTCAGATATGTAACTACGCAGAGCTTTAATCGCGTTTTGGGCGCGATATTCCTGAACAAATCCAATTACAATATCCAAAACTAGCGCTCCCAGAATAACAACCGCATCAATATAATCCCGCAGGAAAAATGTAACGACCGTTGCAACCAGCAAGATCAATACCAGCGTACTCTGAAATTGGCGCAGTAAAATCTTGAATCCTGAAGCGCGCTTCCCACGCGGTAATTGATTTTTACCATATTTTTCTAAACGTTTTTTCGCAGTCTTCTCATCCAGGCCTTTATCGCTCGTACTAAACTTCTTTAGAATTTCCTTTTCAGATAACGTGTGCCAAGTGATAGTATTCATTGCTCAGTCTTCTTATTTGGTATTAGGTTTAAATTTCTTCAGATGCCGGATTATACGGACACGATTGGGCTTCTGCTTATTGCGCAACATATAGTTTAACGCAAAGCTTTGTGCCTCTTTTAGATAAGCACCCACAAGCGGACCCTGATCAAGCTTGAGCTCTTTTTGAATAAAATCCCCTGAGACTAAACTTGTCTTATCAGTAATATCTAGACGCCTAGCGATCGTCGTTACTCTTTTTATCCGCCACTGCAATACTCTAATCAGCTGCATACGTTGTCTTTTCTTTTTATACGGCAGAGCTGTGGCTTCCGCAATAAACAAACGCACAAGCAATCTTCCTCTTTTTGGATTTTGTACTAGACGCTGGAAAATCACGCTTCTTTTCAAGCGCCTGACATCCCGACGGAAAATCAAGACATGTTGCTCAATCAACCAAGCGATTAATTTCTGATCAACCCAGTACTTGCTGGTGCGCGCTGTTGAGCTCATGCGAAGCTTTTTGACAGTATTGAGAAAAACCTCTGCACTCGCACTTTGATATTCAGGAAAAACTGTTCGGCCGCTCTTCTTTTCACGCACGATTACTTTACCTGTCTTAGAAAACAAAACTGCCAGCTGCAGCTCCAGTGGAGCATTCTGTGGCAGATTGCTCAATACATGCAAAGTTTGTTCCCAAGCATCCCACGCGCGCATCCCCGGTCCATACCCCTGTTCAACCCCCTCAAGTTTTAGAACTTCAGGTATCAGAAACTTCAAGGCACCGCTCCGACGATAAAGCGTAATTGTCCGGACTGGATTGGCGTGAAAAGCCTTTAAAAATTCGCGAGCAATTGTTTCGCGCGGAACGACCGGCAGCATTTTATCGCCGACACGGACTGTGCTCTGGATGTTCGGTAATAGTTCCCGCAGAGCATCCCAAGTCTTGCGGCAAAAATCAAAATCTAGTACGACCGCAAAGCGCAGAGCACGCAAGAGCCGAGTATGGTCTTCACGAAAACGCTTGAAAGGATCGCGAACGGTCTTTAGTTCGCCCAATCTCAAAGACTCCAGGCCTTTATGTGGATCGATCAGCTCGCCCGTCTTTAAGTCAACCGCCATCGCATTTATATTAAAATCACGACGCCTTAAATCCTCCTTGATGGTGTACTGGCTGTTTGAGGTTACTTTAAAATCCTGATAGCGTGGTCCAGTTGACTTTTCTGTGCGCGGCAAAGCGATGTCATAATGCGGTGCTTGCTTTATGTCTTTTGGCTTAAACTTGAATATACCGAAGACTCGTCCTACTTTTTTAATATCACCACGGCGCGCAAGAAACTTCTCAAGTACACTTCCTTTTATGCCTGTGACTACGAAGTCTAAGTCATAAACTTTTCGATCCAAAAAATAATCACGTACCGCGCCTCCAACTAGATATACGTTCACCTCAGGATATTTTTTATAAATATCTTTAATAAACTGCAACGCCGGGCGCCGCAAAATCTGTGTCTTGAGCCGTTTAGTCGACTTAATATTCAGTTTGTTACCAGTAGCAAAAAGGCCCATATGGTTAGTGATAATTCTTCAGTTAATATAGCATTTTTGCACTTTACAGGCACGAGAAACAAAAACGCCCTGCTCTTTAAAAAGAAGGCAGAGCGCTTTTATTCTAGGGACTAGCTAGAAACACTTGTACATGAGGTGCTAGAAATACTTTATGATCAATACTTCATGAAAAGTATCAACCTTAGCAGAGCTAAGGACGTAGCCGTAAGGGCGCTAAATAATTGATCTAAAAAGATCGAGGTAAGCGCTGGGTACGAATCGTATTGGTCGTATTTCAGAGCACGAAACTTGCGTGAGTCTGACCAAAGGTCAGAGGGCAGTTTTTGCCAGTCCTCCCCCCGCAAAGGACGGGAAGTTACTGCACCTCACGTACAGATGTCTCGTTCTAGGCCTAGTAAAAGAGCATAACGATCCAGTATATACGAAAAAACAGCTCGTGTCAATGATAGCTGACACTAGCTTGGATGAATGTTTGATTATTGCCTTAACAAAGTCACTTCTGAGAAAGCTTGTTTTATGTCAACTTATTGACAAAATATGCTTATTTTATTTGTTTTAGTGTGCTAGGTTAACAGTGTCGAAACACTGACAAAACTGGCGCGCCACCGCATTGACAAAAACCAATCGCCATGCTATAGTGCTCAGTTCGTTCATTAAACTGCAGCTAAAATACCTGTTGCAGATAATATAAACCGCAATTGTTTTTAGGAGACCCATCATGGGAGGAATGAAAAATGCTTTAAAAACATTGAACTAATAATTCAATCATATCCCCGAAAAAGCCCGCGCATCTATATGCCGGGCTTTATTCTTTATGGATATCTACTTACTTCTGGGTCTCAATCTTATTTAAACCCTGGGTCACCATATCAAAAATGACTTTCTGCGTCTTGGCAATGTCCTGGTTTTCTATGATCAGGCCAATCAGGTTTCCCTGAAGAGAGATCAGAGCAACTCGCTTATCATCAATGATCACATCGCTCGCGACAGGATATTTCTTAGGCATATAATGCAGCTTTCCGCCTGAAGTAAAATACGTCGTGCGCTGTTTTTCAGTCAGGGGACCGTCATTATGCGCATAGATACCGGAATACTCATAGGTTGCGCCTCGCGACTTGCGACCATGCTTCACATGGTAATTCGGAAACATCTTTAAGACCTGATCGATCGAGAAATATTCATAAACATGATCACTCGCTTCCTTGCCGTAATAATCATCCATTGCCTGGAGTAATCCTGGCTTGCCTTCGTAGAAGTATAGCTGCGGTTGGTTTTTGGCGAGATTGTAGAGAGATTTTAGCTCTAGCATAGACTCCTGCAAGCGCAGCAGGTCGCGATCGACATTTTCCTCTTCGTATTCCATTAGTTTTTCCAGGATCTCTGGATCCTCCATCGCATAGAAGCTTTTCTTGCCTTGCGTAAAATAGCTAGCTAGGCCCCGATCAATCAAGCTCTGCAAAATAACATACGCAGTGGCGCGATTGATCTTAGCGGCACGTGCTAAGTTTTGGACAGTATCTGGACCTGTGCGCAGGCCTGCTAGGTACATCTTGGCCTCTTTATCAGAAAAACCGACCTCGGTTAGTTTTGAAATGATTGGTTCTGGCATAGTTTTTATTTTAATCCTCCGGCCCAGGCAAGCTCAAAAATTGAACGATAAGTATCGGCAATTTGTTGGTCTTCGACCACGACCCCGGTTGCCTGCTCTTCTAACGAATAAAAGACTGTACGATTCCCGTAGATATCCATACCCCCTTCAAGAGGAAAGTCTTTGGCAGACATCGATAGGATCTGCATCAGACCGTTATCTTGTTTTTCGACTTTTCCGATTGAGGTCGCGCTTTTGGTTGTTGAAATAACTCTGAATTTTAATTTACGAATAGCGCTTTCCTTTTGAAAAGTCTCGCGATAGCTTCCGATTTGATCAAAATAATAAGTCTCCGGCATGATGCGCAAGATCTCATCTGGACCACTGATAAGAAAGTCTTGGTGAATCGCAATCAAACCCTCTTTTCCTTCATACATCTTTACCTTTGGCCTAGCCGCTGCTCCCGCCATCTCTTTACGCAGCTCGGGCATCATTTGTATTAAGTTTTTGCGTTGCTCTTTTATTTCTTCTTTACGCTTCGTGACCGCTTCCTGTAATTTATCAGGAGGCAAAGCAACTACAAAACGTTTCTTGCCGGACTGAACTTCGTCGGTAAGTTTCTTTTCCTTAAGAGTTTCTAAGACAACGTAAGTCGTCGCCCGATTAACTCCCGACTTTTGCGATATTTGCTGGACAGTTGTTTCTCCGAGCTCCAAAGTCGCCAGGTATACCCTTGCTTCTTTGTCTGAGAGTCCGTATCTTTTTAGATCTTCAATAAGTGCCATAAGAAATATAGTTTAGTAACAGTATAACATAAGCAAACACTCTGCTGCATCCCCAGCCAATAATCACCTAATCAAAGCGAAAAAAGGGCTAGAAAATTTGTTATGTTAATATATTAACACTTTTTGTCGCCTTAATTTGTTAAACATTATTGACATGACTCCAATATTATGCTAGGCTATTAGGTCATAGTTACTTCCCAACTCATCTTTCTTTTTCTGAGGGAACATGATCGTTCTCGTCATACGCTGTCTTCGGAACTTACTCGGGCAACTCTATAGGAATATCCTATGCCCGAAGACGACAGTCGACCTTTAAACCGCTGACTGGCGATTCGCTCCCACGTCAAGCACCGACGTTCGCTGACCCGCGTTCGCATCGGTAACAGTTACTGTCAGGTAAGAGAAATTGGGAAGATATGGGGGGAGAATGTGCTGAGGCCCTGTCTCGCTCGAAATGCGGCCACTCAACATATCGGCTGAGTCGCTTGAATTCGTGCCGAGGCCCAAGACCATGACGCATCCGTTTAACTAAATGGCTTCGCCGTCCTCCCCCTTCTAAATTAAGCATCTTTTGCTCAAAAAAGGCCCCGTCTGCTATTAAAAGACGGGGTTTTTAATTTTAATAATTTTTTAATGTTTTATAAGGTATGCTACTATTATAAACTTTCAACCTTATGAGAATCCTCGTAGTCGAAGATCAAAAAGATATCCAAAATTTCATCCGGAAGACCTTAGAGTCCGAGCGGTATGTGATTGATATCGTCGACGATGGAGAGAAAGGCGTGTGGCAAGCCAAGATCAATCCGTATGATTTGATCATTTTGGATTATATGATGCCAAAGAAAAACGGCATCGAAGTTGCGCGTGAACTGCGCGCAGCCCAGATCCAAACACCGATCATCATGCTGACTGTTGTCGCCGCTATAGCGAATAAAGTCAAAGCTCTCGATGTGGGAATTGATGACTATCTGACCAAGCCCTTTCACACAAAAGAGCTCACCGCGCGCGTTCGTGCGCTCTTGAGGCGCAAGAAAAACATGCAGCCCACCGGCAAGATCAAAGTCGGTGAACTCGAACTTAATCCCGCCAAATTTGAAGTCAAACGCGGCGACAAAAAAATAGCCTTGTCACGCAAGGAGTATATATTGTTGGAGTATTTTATACGCAACCCTGGTCGCGCCATCTCACGCACTGAACTCCTAGAGCATGTCTGGGATACAAACGCTGATCCACTTACAAATACTGTCGATGTTCATGTTCGTTTTCTGCGCAATAAGATTGATAAAGGATTTACTAAGCCGCTCCTGAAAACCGTGCATGGCGTTGGATATATGCTAGATGATGGCCTGCGGAAAAACGAGTTTCTGAAAAAGAGCTCTTAAACGTCTTGAGAACTAAGAACTATTAATAGCTAAATCATCTCAAAAAATGCATTCAAGAATGCTGTTAACCTATTTGATAAGTACTTTATAGTTAACAAGATTCGCCGAATGTATTTTTTGAGATGAGTCAGGTCATAATTACTATTTCCTGAGGATCAAAAAAGAAGAACAGCATCGACACAGCTCTCAAAAAACATTATCAGCGCGAGCCTTGCTATCTTTATAATCGTCTAATCTCTAACCTTAGGGCGCAGCGCTCGCAAATAATATTTTTTGAGAGCTATGAAGTTCGAAAGAAAAAGAGTGGTGGGCCCAGCAGGGATCGAACCTGCGACCGTTCGCTTAAGAGGCGACTGCTCTACCGCTGAGCTATGAGCCCTTTATTTGTTTGATTTGTACCAACAGAGTTTAGCAGAGACTCATCTCGCTGTAAAGTCTTTTCTTAGTCTTTTTGGCTATCAGAGAAGCGAAAATTTGGTATACTATATATTCGAGGAAACTACTCATGCCTAAGCTCAGCAAAACAATTTCACTGTCTGTATTGATCGCAGTATTTGCGGTTACTTTGTTGTCCGCTAATAATGCGCAGGCAGGTTTTTGGGAGTTTATTTTGCCGAAACGTTTTGAAAACCTTTTCAACTTAGACACTACGCCTCCTCCAACTCCACTAAACATCGCAGTTTCCAGCAGCAACGGCCAAGCTCACTTGAGATGGGATCCTGTTTTCGTCAGTGACTTGGCATACTATGAGATCAAAGGAGAGTCGATCACCGGCAAGCTAGAGACTCAACAGTCATACGACGCGAGCCTCACCTGGCGCAACCTAACAAACGACGTAGCTTATACGTTCCAGATCGCCGCGATCGACCAAAACAATTTACGCAGCGAATGGTCTACTTCATTAATTTCTACTCCTACAGCAGCGGCTAGCACCGCCATTCAGACACAAGGTTTTGAAGTAGCCGCGTGGATGCCTACCAATTGGGACGTCAGTGATGCGCGTTCTTCTTTTGAAAACAACCGCAGCCTCTTTACCTATATCAGCCCTTTTTGGTACGACCAGGCCGGAAGTGGCTCACTTTCTGCCAAGGGTGGAGCGCGCGATCAAAGCTTGATCTCATCTGCACACGCAAAGAATATCAAAGTAATTCCGTCTATAACAAATAATTACAGCCAGTCCAAGGCGCAGACCCTGCTCAATAGTACAGATAACAGACAGCGAGCAATAAGCGCCATTATCGGTGAAGTCACAAAATATAATTACGATGGCATCGACATGGACTTTGAAAATGTGCGCCCACAAGACAAGGAAGTCTACAGCAGTTTTATTGAAGAGCTAGCGCGCGAGCTTCATTCCCGCAAGAAATCTTTACACGTGACTGTCCAGCCTAAGATTAACGAAAATTATTCCTGGTCTGGACCAGGCGGTATGGATTATGCCAGGCTTGGCAAAGCAGCTGATCGGATCCGCATCATGACTTATGATTTTTCCAGACTAAACACTACACCAGGGCCGATCGCTCCCCTGTCTTGGATGCATTCCGTTATCCAATACGCTAAATCGCAAATCGCCAGCCATAAAATCCTCATCGGCATTCCTTTTTATGGATATGATTGGGGACTGGGCAGTGCCGATAATAAGAGTTCGGGCTTGGTTTGGGATGGCGTCCTGAATACCAAGAGGCAATACAGCGTCACCGAACACTGGGACGCTAAATCTGGAGAGCCTTGGTATGAATACCAAGGCAGTGCCGGTAAAAATATTGCGTATTATCAGGATCACCGTTCCGTGGATCTAAAAGTAGAGCTCGCTTACAACGAACGTGTCGGTGGCATCAGTATTTGGCGCCTAGGTAGTGAGGATCCAAAAAACTTCTCAGCAATAAACAAATATACCAGCTCAACCGCCAGCTACAAGCTCGAAGCTCCCCAAAATTTAACGATCCAGCCACAAAGCCATTCACTAACAGTGCGTTTCTTGCATCCGGCCGGAGAAGCAAAGATCTCCAAATATATTTTAAAGTACGGCACTGACCCGGCACGGCTAGATAAGAGAGTCGACCTTGGAAAGAACACAGAATATACGCTCAATAATATTGAAGCTGGTAAATTTTACTACTTCCTAGTGTTTGCCGAAGGCGAAAACCAGATCAGTCCCGCTTCCGGCATGGTCGGCGCCAGTGTTTCTAATGTAGACTTGAGTATTCTCGAACCGCAGCTCGCTATTCACTCAGAACAAGAAAATGAACTTCAGCTCATTGCCTCTGTTGGCAAGGGATCTAATCTGCCAGCCAACAAGCTAGAATTGACTGGCAGTGTCGGCATCTGGGAAAGCGGAGCGCTGGCTACTCAAAACCACAACTGGGAAACATCGTTTGAACAAAAAGAAAAAGAACAAGTCCTGATCAAGATCAAAGGCCTTTCTACTGAACAAGCCTATTCTTTTATGGTCGGCGGTAGAGATGCGCAAGATAAAGTTTTGCCGTATTCAAATGTCTTGCATTGGAACAAAGATAAATCGGTCACTGTTGATAGTCCAAAGGATGTACAAGTCCGCAAAGAAAATGGGCAGCTCATGATAGAATGGCAAGCTTCTGGATCTGATGTCATCGGTTACGATGTTAGTGTCACCGAGGGCATCCTACGACACGAACCATTCTTTGTAGGACCGCGCTTGAGCCTATCGTTAAGTGATTCCTATTTGAGCGACATGCTCTTCATCGGAGTACGCGCCCGCACAGCCAATGGACAGGTGAGTCAATACGAACTTACAACGTACTTACCGGTGGATTTTGATTGACAGACGGGTGATAGGCGGTTATGATGACCGAGATCTTTTTAACTTAAATGACGACAAGGCGCGGTGACCGAGTGGCTAGGTAAAGGTCTGCAAAACCTTTTACGCGGGTTCAATTCCCGCCCGCGCCTCCACACTACTCCTAGCCGGAGTGGCGGAATGGTATACGCGACGGACTTAAAATCCGTTGGTCTCTTTTGACCTTGAGGGTTCGAGTCCCTCCTCCGGCACCAGAACATAATTGATCTAAACTAATGCAAGACTTAGAAATTGAAATCAAAGTCAAGATTGCTAGCAACAAGCCTCTTTTGGAATTTCTTAAAAAGAATGCTGAGTTTCAATCAGAAGAAAAACAAGTAGATGAATACTTCGCTCCCATAAAAAATAGTTTCGTAGAAGTTGAGCCCATCAAAGAATGGTTACGCTTAAGAGAAGAGAATAATATATATACTCTAAGCTATAAAAAATGGCATTATGACGAAAATGACAGAAGCAATCACTGCGACGAATTAGAAACTAAGATTGATGATCCAGACCAGGGCAGAAAAATCCTAAAAGCCTTAAAGTTTAAGTCTCTGGTAACAGTCTCGAAATCCAGAAAGAATTATTTATATAAAAACTATCAAATCTCACTTGATTCAGTAAAAGACTTAGGAGATTTTGTGGAAATAGAATACACTGGAACTGAAGATAAAGCAGACCCGCAAGAAATTACAGTAGAAATGATCGGCTTCCTTAAGAACATTGGCTGCGAGAAAATAGAGCGATACCACGTAGGTTATGCTCTCCTGTTACTTTTTCCTGAAAAGATACGAACAGAAAAATATTAATATTCAAAATCACTTAAAACAAACTAGCTCATGAACCTACAAGAAAAAACAATCCTCATAACCGGAGCATCGAGCGGCATCGGACAGGCCATCGCTGTTTCTTGTGCACAAAAAGGTGCAACAGTGTTTATTAATTATCGAAAAAATCTTAAAGGCGCAAAAGAAACTCTCAATCAAGTTGAGAAACATTCAAAGGGTTATATTTTCCAAGCTGATCTTACTGACGAAAGGCAAATTGAAAAAATGTTTGGAGATATTGCAGATAAGGTTGGACTGATTGATATTCTGATAAACAATGCTGGTAATGCACAGCCGGGAGACTTCTTCGATAACGCAGCATGGAAGGACCAGTTTGAAAGTATTTTCTTTTCAGCTCTCCATACGTCACAACATTTCCTAAAACAAAAAGCAGGCTCACAGCCAAGAAAAATCATAAATATCAGTTCTTACTATGGCAATCTCAGCAGCGGAAACGCCGAATACTTCTCCTATTCCGTAGCAAAAGCAGCGCTCTCAAGTATGACCGTGACGCTCGCTAAAGTTGATTCAAAAACATTAGTCAATGGCATTGCGCCAGGCTACACTTGGACGCCTGCCTGGGAAGGTATATCTAAAAATGAAAAGAAGCTTTGCGAGTCCAGAACAATGATCAATAGATTTATGAATGCGGAAGAAATCGCCCGTGCGGTTGTCAGCGTTTTAGAGAACGATGCAATCACTGGTCAGATTATCACAGTAGATGGCGGTCTTTCTCTACAAAGACTTGAGAGAAATTAGTTATAATCCTTCCAACTCAATAATTTTTATTTTATGAATAACAAAAATACTAAAAGAATTTTTATCCTCCACCGTTGGGGCGGCAATCCAAAAACTGACTGGTATTTGTGGCTGAAAGAAGAGCTTGAGAAAAAAGGCTATAAAGTAAACGTGCCTGAAATGCCTAATACTGACGAGCCTGATATTGAAGAATGGCTAGAATCTCTTACAAAACTTGTCGGCAAAGCTGATACCGATACATATTTCGTCGGACATAGTATTGGCGTCCAGGCTATTTTGCGCTACCTAGATACGCTCCCAGAAGACGCTAAAATCGGTGGAGCAGCCTTTGTGGCCGGCTGGCATACTTTGACTGGTCTCGAATCAGCTGAAGAAAAAGAGATAGCCGCGCCTTGGTCAAAAGACGACTTCGATTTTGCCAAAGTTAAGACAATTTTGAATAAATCTCACGCGTTATTTTCGAGCGACGATCCTTTCGTCCCCTTAGAAAACGAGAAATGGTTTGCCGATAATTTTGGCAGTGAAACTGAAATTGTCGGAGACAAAGGTCACTTCGACGAAGATTCCGGTAACCTAACCTCGCCGGAAACTTTAGAAGCAGTTCTCAAAATCACTCAATAGTTTATCCAAACAAAAAACCGCTCATTCCTGAGTGGTTTTTTAATAGAAAATATTAGACCGATTGATTATTCTTTTTTATCTAAGTTGTCTGCTTTCGGTTTTTCTTTTTCAGCTGATTTGTCATCTGACGAAGTTTCTTCTTCTTTGGTTTCTTCAGCTTTAGGGGCTTCCGTTTTTTCTTCTTTCTTTTCTTCCTTAGTTTCTTCTGCTTTCGGTTCTTCTTTCTTTTCTTCTACCTCTGCCTTGTCAGCTTCTTCCTTAGCTTTCGCCTCAGCTTTAGCCTTCTTCTTCGCCTCTTCCTTTAGGCGAACTTCTTCTGCTAACTTCTCAACTTCCTCCTGAAGTTTAGCCATACCTTCACGGTCTTCGGCTACACGCGCACTGCGACCAAAGCGCTCACGCAAATAATAAAGCTTAGAACGACGAACCTTCGCCTTCTTCTTGATTTCAATTTTGTCGATAGTTGGGGAGTGCACCAAAAAGTTGCGTTCCACGCCAACGCCTGATGCAATACGACGCACAGTAATCATGCGGCGCGGACCACCTCCCTTGGTGGCAATGACAATTCCCTCGAAAACCTGAATGCGCTCTTTATCGCCTTCTTTAATTTTCTCATGCACCGCAACCGTAAAACCGGCCTGCAGCTTAGGAATTTTGCGTAATTTTGTGTTTTGTTCGATTGTGTCTACAGATAACATAATAAAAACCGTTTCAAATAGGTCGAAGCTCATCCTAACATGCTGATTTCAGGTCGTCAAGAGATATTTTGTTTATGCTAGTTTTTGTAGGGCCTTACGTAAATCCTGGGGTAAATCAGACTTGAATGTGCGTAAATTTTTCTCCCCCGGCATCATTAAGGTAATATTTTTTGCATGCAAGAATTGGCGCTTTAAGCCCAGATTTTCGTTTTTTTGTTTACCGCCGTAGAGCTGATCACCTACAATCGGATGATGCAGAGCGTGCAAATGGACCCTGATCTGGTGCGTACGGCCCGTGATCGGCTCTGCCTCGACCAAAGTATATTTCTCAAACCTTTTTAAGACTCTGAGCTTGGTACTAGCCTGCCTAGCATGACTTAGCAGCTCGGGGCTTCGTGGCACGCTTCGCCGCCGCGGGTCTCTCTTAGAGCGCGCAATCGGCAGATCAATAATCTGATCATCCTCTTTGAGTTTGCCATGTACTAAAGCCCAGTAAATTTTCCTAACCTGGCGGTCCTGGAATTGTTTTTTTAAGAAAAGATATGCTTCCGGATTTTTCGCTACCACCAGCAGGCCTGAAGTGTCTTTATCTAAACGATGTACAATGCCCGGACGATACGGATCCTCCCCGATCGCTTTCACTTCGGGAATACGCGCTAAGAGTCCGTGTGCCAGCGTCTTTTTTTCATTTTTGTCTGAAGGATGCACGACCAGCCCAGCAGGCTTGTCTATTATAGCTAGATCCTTATTTTGAAATACTATCTCAAACTCGACTGAATCATCCGGCTCAATGTCTTGGATGCGCGGCGCCTCTGTTACGATCACTAACTCCTCACCCCCTTTAGTCAGATAGCTCGCCTTGGCCGGCACGAGGTCTACAAAAACTTCTTGCGCCTTTATCTTTTGTTGCCATTGCGATCGAGTAATCTCCGGCATCAGCGAAAACAAAACTGTATCCAATCTGCGATTGGCCAGCTCAGCGGGAATAATAATGTTTTTGCGTTCTTTCATTACCTCTATCTTATGCGATGTCGGCCGGAAAGGCTAGTATTTATATTCTTGGTCGATCAATTTGCCGATCGTTTTCATAACTTGGCGTGTGGCTTCTTCTTCCGGATTAGCGCTCTGCACCACTTCTGGCATTTCATGGACGTTCATTGGCTTTCCAATAAATACTTCAACTTGTTTCCTAAAATGAGGGAATCTCTTGTGCTTAGGCCAAGTTTCATAGCTACCTTTAATGCCCACTGGCACAACCGCAACCTTGTGTTTGACTGCAAAACGACCGACACCTGGATAGGCTTTAGCTAATTCATCACGCGGTGTACGAATACCCTCAGGGAAAATACCCAAAACCTCCTCGTTTTGCATAGTTTTCTCAATCTCTTTATTCATTTGTTCTTTAGATTCAGAAGATTTGCGATCAAACCTAATTTGTCTGCTGGATCGAAGAATAATATTTAAAAACCAGTTTTTGTAAATCGCGGCAGCTACGATAAAACGTATAGGCCGCCTAACTGACATAATAACAGCTAACGGATCAAGATGACTTTGATGATTGGAAGCGACGATCAGCGGTCCATTTTTAGGAATATTTTTCTTGCCGGTAATTGTTTTTATAAAAATCCCTTGGTAAAAAGGCTTAGTTAAAACTTTGTATAAAGGATAAAAATTCATACTACGTCGTTTGGACCTCTTTAGTTTCTTGATCATTTTTCGGTTCGCGCGTTCCTGGCGCTGGTATTTCTAATTGCGGTCTGCGATCTTCTTCTCTTTTCCTTTTTTCTTCTTTCTCTTGGATGTATTCCCAAAGACCAGGTGTTTTTTCTAGAATATCGACAAAATCCTGATAACCTTTCTCAAGATCTTTTTTGATTTTGTCTCTAGTTTTCCCTTCCTCTTCAGAATTGGGGGTCCACTTTTCTCTCATAGATTTGGATTAATATATTTGCCTGTTAGGCTTGTGATCGTGCCAGCCGTAGCCTTAACAAAGGCTGGCGGGCACTGGAGGATTCGAACCTCCGACCTCTAGCGTGTCGAGCTAGCCAATCTAACTATTCTCTCTGGCCAACTGAGCTAAGTGCCTCTTTTTTGTGGTGGGTACAATAGGATTCGAACCTATGACCTCTAGCGTGTCGAGCTAGCGCTCTAACCAACTGAGCTATGTACCCATAACTTTCTTTTTATACTTGATGTAAGCATAAAATGCAAGGTAACGCACCATGGTGGGCCCGGTTGGATTCGAACCAACGGCCAACCCCTTATGAGGGGGCTGCTCTAACCGCTGAGCTACGGGCCCTAAAGTCCACCCTCGCCAGAAGGATTACTTCTTATCCTTGCTGACTGAACGGGGCTTGACTACTTTTTTAGGTGCATCGGCATAGTCCTTGAAGAATTTTTCAAAGTCTTCTTGCTCCATTGTTTCCTTCTTGAGCAAGGCCTGTGAGATTTCCTCGAGTTTGTCTCCGTGTTTATCTAAAATATCCTTGGCAACTTTGTAGTTAGCGTGAATAATCTTGCTAACCTCATCATCGATCTTAGCCGCAACTTCTTCGCTGTAGTTTCTTTGAGACGCAATATCTTTACCAAGGAAAACCAATTCATCTTTCTCGCCAAAAGTCATTGGACCAAGCTTATCACTCATGCCGAATTCCGTGACAAGCTTGCGTGCCAATTCTGAAGCTTTTCGCAAGTCATCGCTAGCGCCCGTCGTAACGTCTCCGAAAATCTTCTTTTCGGTAGCATGTCCTGCGAGTGTAACCGATATTTGTTCGTTAAATTCTGTACGTGAATGATAATGTCGATCTTTTTCTGGAACGTTCAAAGTATAACCACCCGCCATACCGCGTGCGATAATAGAAACTTTGCTGACCGGGTCGGTATTTGGAAGCATACGCGCGACCAAAGCGTGACCTGCTTCATGATAGGCGGTGATTTTGGTTTCTTTTTCATCCATGACACGACTCTTGCGTTCAGGCCCGAGCATGACTTTCTCGATCGACTCCAAGATGTCTTCAGTGTTCACAGTTTTAGAACCGCGGCGCGCTGCACGAATCGCGGATTCGTTTAGGAGGTTGCGCAAGTCTGCTCCAGAAAAACCTGGTGTGCGTTGCGCTACCTTATGCATATCAACATCTGGCTCGATCGGCTTATTTTTCGCATGTACTTTCAAAATAGCATCTCGCTCTTCGATGTCTGGTTTATTAATAATGATGCGCCGATCAAAACGGCCGGGACGAAGCAAAGCTGGATCGAGAACGTCTGGTCGGTTGGTGGCCGCGATCACAATGACATTAGTATTCGTATCAAAACCATCCATCTCGACCAGGATCTGGTTTAAAGTTTGTTCACGCTCGTCATGACTACCGCCCAAGCCAGCACCACGCTGACGTCCAACAGCATCGATCTCATCGATAAAGATGATCGCAGGCGCAGCTTTCTTCGCCTTGCGAAAAAGATCGCGCACGCGCGAAGCACCAACGCCAACAAACATCTCAACAAATTCTGAACCGGAAATATGGAAATAGGGTACACTTGCCTCACCCGCAACAGCTTGTGCGAGCAAAGTTTTACCAGTACCTGGAGGGCCTAGAAGCAAAACGCCTTTTGGCACCTCAGCACCAAGCGCCGCAAACTTACTAGGATGCTTCAAAAAGTCAACAACCTCCATCACCTCTTCTTTCGCTTCTTTCATGCCGGCTACATTTTTGAAAGTTATTTTTTTCTTGCGGGTTGGTGCCACCTCGCGTGCCTTAGACTGGCCAAATGACATAGCCTTGCGATTCATGCCCGACGCGCTTCTAAACATCAGCCAGACAAAGACGCCGATGATCAAAAATGGAATCAAGAAAGGCAGGATTGCGCCCATCCAGTATCCAAACCCGGACTCGTCTTTGATTTCGATCTCAAGGCCCGCCAGAGTTTCTGTATCGACACCAAAACGCTCGATCGATTCCGTGAAAGATGCTTCAAATTCTTTTTGTGCTACCTGTTCTGTTGCATTTTCATCATTCAAGATGACAGTTACTGTTTCGCCCTCGACCAAAATGCTGTCAATCTCGTCGGCTTTAATCTCCTCGGCCACGCGGGACAAAGAAATCTCCTCCGGCTGCGTGCCAGTTGTCTGGATTAATGTGAAAATAGACGCGATCAAGATCAGCGCGAGTACGGCAACGGTTAGGTTTTTTGCTAAGTTCTTCAAAGGAGTAATATGTTATTGATTTGATTTAGATCTTGTTTCTTGTCCGGTTTTCTGGCTTGATTTTTGTTTAGATAACACGCAAACTTTACCAGGACTGCGCCAAAGGGTCAATCCATCAGCGAGAATTACTTTCTGTCCATTTTTCGGCAGCTCCAGTACGCGCAGCGCCTCTTGGATCTGTCTGTTTTTTGGAGCCTGCTTTGTAATATGACGGCGCGCTAAACGTCTCAGGATTCCCGTCTTAAAACCATTCGGTAGGGCCGTCCATTTTTCCCAGGAAAACTCAAAGCGTCCCTTGCCCTGATCCGCTTTTCTCAATAAAACATCGACCACGCTTTCCAGCGCTTCATGTGCTTCACGAAATAGATTCCCCTGACGCACTAGCTGTTCGATGGTTCTAGGATTAGCTTCTTCAAGCTTAGGCAGCAGGTCGTGGCGGATTTGGTTGCGTAAAAAATTTGTATCCAGGTTGGTCTCATCAAAACAGTATGGCTGCTTGATGTGCTGCAAGTAGCTCACTAAATCCTTGCGGCGCGTTTCTAAAAGCGGTCTTGTGATGCGGCCAGTTTGCGCCAGCATTCCTGCCGCTCCCTGCACTCCGCTGCCGCGCACAAAATTTAGCATGACTGTTTCTGCCTGGTCGTCATAAGTATGGCCCACGACGATGAAGTCGGCCTTTTTCTGCTTGCGAGTTTCTTCAAAAAAATCATAACGTACTTCACGCGCCCAGGCTTCGATACCTGTCACTGGCGCCTCTGCACAACGCTCGATCGCACACGGCAGATCTAGGTCACGCGCAAGGCCAATTACAAACTCTTCATCAGCAACAGAGTCCGCTCCGCGCAATCCGTAATTCACATGCGCCACAGTAATTTCCCAATCCATCTCACTGGCCAGTGCCTGACATAAAAGTAATAGTGCAACAGAATCGGGTCCGCCGGACACACCAACAACAAGCTTACTGCCTGGCGGCAGAAGATTGCTGGTCTGGATATATTCGTTGAATTGATCGATAAGATGCATGAGATTCGAAGTGTTTAGACTTTATCTAAACAAAACTAAAATTATTTAGCGTCTTCTTGTACAACACCTTTCATCGTCAAACCAAGACGATGCTCTTCAGGTTCAATCGAAATTATCTTGAATTTAAATTTCTCACCGATTGCAAGTACTTCCGCTGGATTCTTAATATCTTTTTCACTCAGCTCAGAAATGTGGATCAGGCCGTGGATCTTGTCATCTAGCTTCACGAAAGCGCCGAAGTCAGTAAGCTTTAAGACTTCACCCTCGAAGATTTCGCCGATCTTATATTTCTTAACATCGTTGATCCAAGGATCTTCTTCCAAGGCTTTCATAGAAAGTGAAATGCGCGTGTCATCAATGCCGATCACTTTCACCTTGACCTTGTCGCCGACTTTTATAATATCGCGCGGATCATCAACACGCTGCCATGCCAGCTCGGAGATATGGACAAGACCTTCCAGTCCGTCAAACTGAACGAAAGCACCGAAGTCAACAACTCCAGATACTTCACCCTCAACAATTGTGCCCGCGTCGAGCTTGCTGATCTGATCTTTCTTCGCCTCCATTTGAGCCGCCTTCTCAGACAAAATCAATTTACCCTCTTCGCGATCAACGTCCAAAACCTTGACAATCATAGGCTCACCGACAAATTTTTGGAGCAATTCTAAAATCTTGCTGCGATCTCCGCCTTGAACTTGCGGATAATGCTCAGGCTTAAGCTGGGATACCGGCAAGAAGCCTTTCACTCCATGCAAGTAAGCGATCAAACCGCCCTGGTTGGCATCTTTAATCTTAAGCTCGACGACGTCGCCCTTCTCCTTGAGCTCTTCGATAGCTTTCCAAACTCGATCATAACCCGCTCGACGGAACGAACATTCAAGCTCGCCGCGTTCGTTTTCAAGATACATGACGCGCGCAGAAGTATCGTCGCCGGCCTTCAACTCACCATACTCCGGCAATTCATCAAAAAGTTCTTGGCCACGCACGACTCCGGTTCCAACGCCTGGAATATCGATCAGCACTTCATTGCGCGTGCGTGAAATCACTTTACCATCAACGTCCTCGCCAGGATTCGGGAAATGAAAGCTTTTAGTTTTTTCTAAAAGCAACTTGCCCATCTCAGACTCGGCCGCCTCTTCAGAAAGAATTGGCTCAGCTGAAGTTGAACTCTCCTCTTTTTCAGGAGACTCGGTTGTGGATTTAGTTTTAGTTTCTAAAGCTTCGTCCTTCTTTGATGTAGTTTTTTTGGAAACTGAAGACTTCTCACCCGCTTCTTTGACTGGGAGAGTCTTATATGAGGAAGAGCTTTTCTTAACAAAAGGAATTCTGATCATAGATTTAAAAAAGGTGCGTCTACACAAGGTAAACCCACACAAAATAAGTATTACCTGGATGTTAATGAATAAGTGCGTTTTGCCGCTTGGGCGAGCTAAGCTCCAGTAAACTTAAGCTGAACGCAAGAGAAATACTAACACAGCTTGCATTTCCTGGCAAGTTATTGTATTTCAGCAAGCAAACTTCTATAATAAGGAGGAACTAACTGAAAATTATTATGTATATCTCCTGGCACGGCCTCACAATGTGTAAAATCGGCAATAAAGAAACGACTGTTGTTGTTAATCCTTTTGATGCTTCTACTGGCTTAACTCCTTTGCGCCCCAAAGCAGAAGTAATCGCCCTTTCGGCTCAACAAGACAAAGCATTCAGCAACATCAAAGCGGTCAAAGGCGATCCTTTTGTAATAACTGGCCCCGGCGAATACGAAATTGCAGGAATCAGCATCCAGGGAATCCAAACTTTCCACGATAATACGCAGGGTAAAGACGCAGGCCTCAACAATATATATGTTATGGATGTCGAAGGCGTTAAAGTCTGTCATCTTGGCTACCTTGGACACTCTTTAACCGACAAACAGCTGGAAAAGATCGGCGAGGTTGATGTTTTGCTGGTACCAGTCGGCGGCGGAAACGGACTCGACACGAAAAAAGCGGTTTCTGTGACCGGACAGATCGAGCCACGCATCGTTATTCCTATTAACTACAAGCTTCCGAAAATAAAAGCCAAGCTCAGTGCGCTCGAGCCGTTCTTGAAGGAAATGGGGGCGACTGGCGCCGAGGCAACCAATAAGCTTTCCTTGCGCAAGTCCAATCTTCCAAGTGAAGACACCGAAGTTGTTGTTTTGAATAAAACCTAAATTCCATAAATAACTTATCTCTTATCCTATGAACCTAGTCCCAACAGTCATCGAAAAAACTCCCCAGGGCGAGCGCGCCTATGATATTTATTCTCGCTTACTAAAAGAGCGTATTATCTTTTTGGGAACACAGATCAACGACCAGGTCGCCAACTCGATCGTGGCCCAGCTTTTATTCTTAGATTCAGAAGACAGCAAGAAGGATATAAAAATCTACATCAACAGTCCGGGTGGCTCTGTCACGGCTGGTCTGGCAGTTTATGACACTATGCAGCACGTAAAAGCTAATGTTTCGACAATCTGTGTCGGCATGGCCGCCAGCATGGGCGCTGTTTTACTGGCCGGTGGCCAAAAAGGCAAGCGCTTTGCTCTACCAAACGCGCGGATTATGATTCACCAGGTCCTGGGCGGCGCAGAGGGACAAGCTTCCGATGTTGAGATCCACGCCAAGGAACTAGTGCGCATCAAAGACCATCTAAACAAGATCATCGCCAAGCACACCGGCCAGAAACTTGAAAAGGTAGAACTGGATACAGACCGAGATTATTTCATGACCGCGGAAGAGTCACGCAAATACGGACTCATCGACAAAGTCATTAAAAGCTAATTTCGAAACAATAGAGCCGCCCGGAAACAGGCGGTTTTATTATTGGCTTAAATAAGTTAAATTAGTTACAATATACGTGAAATTAATTGATCAATAATATCGTGAGAAAAAGACTTCCACTTTTCCTAGGAGTATTAATAATTTTCGGGCTCTGGCTCGCAGCTCCTGTTTTATTTAATGAAACTATTTCCGGACAGACCACTACCTGGTCGCAAGTAGCAAACGCTCAAGTCGACGGCGGCGTCGTATCTTGCGGTCCCGGCACCTCACAAAGAGAATGTGACATCTGCGGTCTATTTGAGACTGGCTACAACATTATTCGTTTAGGATTTTTCTTGATTGCCCCAATCGTCGTCCTAATGATTATTATCGGGGGTATCATGTATATTACATCGGCGGGCTATGAAGATAAGGTTGGTACCGCTAAAAAAACGCTGACGGGCGCAATTATCGGCCTAGTCATTATTTTTGTTTCTTACGCAGCCGTGAAAGCAATCACAACCGCCTTTGGTTATTCAGAAAATATTCTAGCCGCCGTAGACTGTTCGCAGTTTGAAGGCACTGTAGTAAGCGGCGAAACTGTTACGGAAGTATTTATCCCATCAGATACTAATAAAGTCTGTGATCAATTCGGCTTTGAAGATGAGGTCTGCACTTGGGCCGCTTTAGAACACCCTCAAGGCGTGAACGGTTTAGTCAATCCGACTTCATTATCTGTTGTTCCAAATCGTTTTTTGAAACCAACTAGCAAATATTCAGTTCGCTATTTGAAGGCACCTCTACTGAATTCAGTTCAACAACTAGAGTCTCTTCTTTCAGACAAAGGCTATAGTTTAAGCACGGGAAAAGGAGATAAAACCTGGCGCATAACAGAAGTATATCCACCAACCAGAAGACATGTTTCTGACGGTCATTATACTGGCGATAATTTTGATATCGCGATTTATCCAGCTACTAAAGAGAATTATGACGCATTATGGGCTGCGCTTAAAAGTGCTGGCATAATGAATCCCTACAATGAAAGTAGCTTTGACACTCAACTAATGGGCGTAACGCATCAATCAGATATTGAAAATGCCCATCTTCACGCCGCAAAGTAATTTATTCCTATGACATTAACTCAACGTCAAAAAAATACCGGAGTCGTTCTGATCATGATTGGATCAGTAATTATCGCCTTACTAACTTTTTTTCTGATTTTCCGTACTCCGAGTGACACGCCTAGCACAACCAATGGTGAAGCCACAACTGATAATTCTGTTGAAGTTACAGGAGTTGAGCTTCTCGCTTCAGATATTGAGGCAGCTTATTTAACGGCGGCTTCATTTGCTCTTGGTCATGAGAATTATGACGATGAATCATATTATTATAATCTTTCACAACTACTCGATACTACAACAAGCAGTTATCGCACAGAAATTGAAGATTTAATAGCAGAACCAAGGGCTATAGATCCTACTATTCCGATTGAGGCTTTCTCAATTACTACAAAAGTAATGGACATAAAATTGGACGCAACAACGGTCACCACAGTAACGGCCACTGTTTTCACAGAACAAAAAGAAATCAGAGAAGCTACCACTATTGTCACAAATCCTACCTATAAAGTATCCTTACAGAAAATTGGTGATAGGTGGCTAGTTTCAGATTTCGCACTACTTTAATTTACTTTTTTGCTTAATTGAGCTATAATCTCTTTATCTTAATTATTTATAATTATGAACCGTAAAGCCCTCGCTGAATCAATATCCGAAGATTTAAATCTTCCGAAAAAGACCGTTTTGGATGTACTTGAGAAAATGGAAAAGAATATCACAACAACTCTGGCGCAGGGCGGACGTGTTACGCTAGCGGGATTTGGAATGTTTTTCGCGGCTATGCGGAAAGGGCGACGCGGAGTCAATCCGCAAAATCCTAAAGAAGAAATGCAGATTCCAGAGGTACGTGTCCCTAAGTTTAGAGCGGGCAAAAACTTGAAAGAAGCGATCAAGCAATAATTATTAGTAGTTTGTGTCGATAAGCCCCGTGTGGGGTTTATTTTTATCTTTAGAGGTGGTGGGACCCCCTGCCACCCACCCCTATCCTACAACTCTTGATATTAAATCAAGATTAACTTATGATTAAATTCAGTTAATAATTCTGTAATAACGGGGCGTGGCGCAGTCCGGTAGCGCGCCTGCTTTGGGAGCAGGAGGCCCAGGGTTCGAATCCCTGCGCCCCGACCACATAAAAAACAGATGGGAAAGTTTATTTTATTTTTGCTAATTATTATTGTCCTCCTCGGCGGTGGATATTATTTTGTTGCGAGCCGATCCAACGACGCCATCCCTGGTGACACATATTACACCTTTGATCGAGTCCATGAAAAAGTCATGCGGATTTTTACAACAAGCGACAGCAAGATAGGATACGATCTGGAGCTACTCGAAGAACGCATTATCGAGCTCGAAGCTCTTTCTCAAAAGGAAACAGCGTTCTCTGACCTTCTCGAAGGAATGAATGAGATAGCGCTTCAGGAGTCCAATGCGGCAAACAGAATTATAGATGCACTAGCGATTGACAACACAAATACAGTTTATCTAGAGAATAAGCAACAGCTCGAAACATTTAGAACCAGAAGCTTAGATTTAATGAAGGAGTTGGCAGAACGTTATAACGTCAGCAATAAGGCTTATTTGAAAACATCTGAAGAAATAGCTAAACAAAGCGAAATGTCAGATGTTGTTGATGCCTATAAATCACAATTAACGCCGATTAACGTAGATTAGGGCTGGATATTCGATAGTTTCTCGGTCATATATCAAAAACATACTAGCTGGTATTGATTTTACTAGCTGTTTGTGCTGAAATATTTCCAGAAATTTTATACACAACACATAAAATTTTGGGTGCTAATATGTAACTGTAATTTTGTTTCTCTTAATACCGAATTAACTTACATAAAAATGGCCGAAACAACCACCAAAGAACCAGCAAAAAAATCAAACACGTCAACATTTATTACTATAATCATTCTTCTGATTATAGCCCTGGGCGTATTGCTTTTCTTTTACTTTAGAGGTCCATCAGACGACAATGCTCAGCGCACCAAAGAGGCGCTCGACCTTAAAGATCAAGTTGGAGAACATATCATACTTAACGCTGACGAAGAGCCGACGATCGCGACTATCGAAGATGTTGATAAACTAAAGGAGACCAATCCCGACTTCTACGAAGGCGCAGAAAATGGCGACAAACTTCTTCTCTACTCCGATCGAGTTATTCTCTTTGACCCCGACAAGGACATCATCATTAACGTCGGTCCCGTCATCAAGCGCGCGGATATAGAAGAAAGCTCCGACCTTTAAATACACAAACTTCCCCAAGTACAAATTAAGTACAACTTAATCAACCATTAATAATTAGAGACTATAATGGCAAATAACCTTCCCGTCACATCCGCGGCTTCTCGCGGACTTTGGACGATGGCTACAATCCTAGCCGTCGCTACTGTCGTGGCATTTGTAATGATAATTGTAGAGTGGAATCGCATTGGCGATGCTTCTACGGCTATTTCTGGTAACGACATCGAGATTTCAGACTTAGAGACAACGGTTGCAACCAATGTCCCAAGTTCTGTTGAATTCTTTGAAGATACCGCCCTCATCACACATTCGCTTCAATTTGGTGATGACACTATAGAGCTTGAATCACCTGGCTCTGTAGACTGGACTGTCCTCCAAGAATATCCAGAAGCTTGCGTGGATGGTTCAGCTATCACAGCTGTCGGCGATGATCTCGTTTGTACACCTTTCTACGATGAACTTGGCGATATTCCTATCGGCCCAGTAGCTCCTGGCAGTTCTAACCTTTCCACGGGAGGCCAGATCTATACCTGGGTAATTTCCCGAGGATATATCACAGACGATACCTACGTTCCAAAAAATCACCTTGCTAACGACGGTACGCTTTCCTTCGACTGGGTAGACTCTGAAATCTCCAATTCTCTCACACTTGATTCTACAAGCACTGTAGACTCTACCGCCTTGATTGACGGTGGAACTATCGGCTTTGACTGGGTCGATGCAGAGGTTGCAGATATTCTAACTATTTCGGTCGGTAGTACGGTGGATTCCACCACCTTAATCGACGGAGGCACGATTGGCTTTGAATGGGTCGATGCTGAAGTCTCTGACGCAATATCCATCAGCTCTCTTGGTTCTGTTGATTCCACTTCATTATGGGATGGCGGTACGATTGCCTTCGACTGGACAGATGAAGAAGTTGAAGATGCTTTGACTATTTCTGCTGCTGGTTCTGTTGACTCTCTTGCCCTGATTGACGGAGGTACTATTGCCTTCGACTGGACGGATGCTGAAGTAGAAGACGCTTTGACTATTTCTGCTGCTGGTTCTGTGAACTCTCTTGCCCTGATCGACGGAGGAACAATCTCCTTCGAGTGGATTGACGCTGAAGTTGCCAATATCCTGACCGTTGGAGTTGGTAGCACAGTGGACTCTACCACCCTAACTGACGGAGGTACTATCTCCTTTGACTGGGTAGATGACGAAGTAGCAGATGATCTTACTATTAGCTCTGCAGGTTCTGTTGACTCTACTGCTTTGACAGATGGCGGTACAATCGCCTTCGAATGGGTAGACGCAGAAGTTGCAGACGCCTTAACTATTAGTTCTGCTGGTTCTGTTGACTGGACAGCACTTACAAACTATCCAGGGGCATGTCCTGCTGGTGAAGCCGTAACACAAATCGGCGACACATTAGTATGTACCGCTTTCTGGGACGCCATTGGAGATGTACCTACAGCTACTCCTTCCAGTGGTGACGCCGCGAATCTTTCAACGGCTGGCGACATCTACGCCTGGGTTACGGGCCTTGGATACATCACAGATGACACGAGCGTGCCGAAAGGCGATCTCGCAAACTCTGGAATACTAGTATTTGACTGGGTAGACGGCGAAGTAGCCGATACTATTTCGATTAGTTCTCTTGGATCAGTTGATTCTCTCGCACTTGTCGACGGAGGAACTATCGGATTCGTCTGGGTCGATGCAGAAATAGATGATGCAATCACAATCTCTGCTACGGGCTCAGTTGCCTGGACAGCACTTACTGGCTATCCAGCCGCATGTCCTGCAGGTGAAGCTATTCAAGCCATCGGCGATACAATCACGTGTATTCCAGTTGGCGGTAGTGGATCAATTCCAACCTTCAAGTCATATTCAATGGCATCCGCTGGCGTTGGAGCTGGTCAATTCTACATGGCCGGATTCTACGAAGCACCAACCGCTGACGCAAACCTTACCCAAGCAAGCTCTACTGTAACTCACGGTTCTGCTAACCATAGTTATGCTTCGAAAGCATTCATTGTTACTGGCGCAGCAGGAACAACTACAGGTCCTGGTACTGGTCCAGTTGAAATCGAAGTAAGTGGTACCAGTATTACAGACGCTGGAGTACGTACAGCCTCAGATACAGAAATTATCCTGGCTGACACTACGACGGCAAGCACAAACGCCTACTACCAGACTACTAAGAAATGGATTGGCACAGTTACCTACACTATTCAGAATGCTGTAGGGTCAACACAAGTTAACTATAGTCTAGACTTCAACTATGGCTTTGCTCGTTATGAAGACATTGGTCAAAATGACTTCACACTTGGTTGTATTGAAGCGGTTGGTCTAGCTGGTGCAAACGACACCAACTTCAATGTACAATTGTTCTACCACAGCTCGGCTGGCTGGACATACTCTGCCGCAGCCTTCGTACCAGGCGGTACAGAACTTGCCAATATGCAGACCATCCAAGCACCTGAGGACAATCTTGTTACCGGAGAGCACTTCTCTTTCAAGAAATTCCCTATCGGACAGGCTGTCAACGCAAGTTCTGGTGACGAAGGCTATGTAATTAAGGTCACACTCGGAACTGCTGGATCAATAGACTACATGGATATCCATATCGGAATGGTTCCTTAAACACAGAATAAGACATCAACTGAAAAAACCCCTCTTAAAAAGGGGTTCTTTCTTATCTTCAATACACATTGGAATACATAAGTTGTTATTGCTATAATCAATATATTATTTCTTAATCAAACTTATGAAAACAACAATATCAATTATTATTGTATTAGCAGTCCTAGTGGGTGGTTTCTTTATGACCGCCAGCCAAGCTGATGCAGCTGTTCCAGGTGATGGCCTTTATGGTTTTGATCGTGCCTATGAAAGCGTCCAACGTTTTTTCACATCAAGTACCAATAAGCCGGAATTTGAGATGGATATCTTAGATGAACGCGTTGACGAACTAAATCAACTCAAAGCATCTAACGCTGATCTTTCAGACATTGAAAAAAGTATTAAAAATGTAACTGATCAAGATGACCGTACAGCCAAACGAGTACGTGAAGCTGAAGATAACACCACAAGTGATGACGGTACACTTGAACGAATTCGTGAAAGACTTGAGACTCATCAGGAAGAAAGTCTAAAGTTGATGGAACAAGTCCAGACCAAGCTTCAGACACAAGAGAAAACAATGACCCAGACTGAAGAGCAGATCCAACAGCAGAATCGCATCAAAGAAAAGATCAACGAATACCAAGAACAGCTCCAAAACCGCAAGAATGATTCTGGGCAGAGATCTAACAGCTCAGGACAAGGATCAGGACAAGGAAACAACTAATTACTTAGTTAGTCCCAGACAACAATATGACTAAACCGCAAAAAAATACTCTGCTGGCAATCATTATTATAATCGTTGCACTCGCAGCGATAGTTCTGGTCGGTCGTTTCGCAGCCTCCAAAGATGATTGGATTTGCGACGACGGACAGTGGGTCAAGCATGGCGTGCCCAGCGCACCTATGCCGACCAAACCTTGTACCTAGTCATTTGCATTTAAAATAAATTAGCGCTATCTTAGGATAGTGCTAATTTATGCAATGCGCGAGCGGGAGTAGCTCAGTGGTAGAGCGATCGCCTTCCAAGCAATAGGTCGCGGGTTCGAATCCCGTCTCCCGCTCCACTAAATCGCCTCTTTTTAGGGCGTTTTTTGTTTCTTAAAATAGGAAAAAGCCCGCTCTAGATGAACGGGCTCTTGTTAAAGTTTTTAGTTGAGAAGCGCTTCTACCTGAAGCCAAATCACAACAGTGACAACCAGACTAACGGCCAGGAAGCCGTCCGCGCGGTCGAGCAATCCGCCGTGACCAGGCAAGATATTGCTTGTATCTTTGACGTCGCAGGAGCGCTTGAGAGCAGACTCGAACAGATCGCCAGTTTGTGCGATTGCTGCGATGACACCGCCCGTATGCGCAAAAGATCCAACCGGGTCGCCGAGGAATGTGTTCACTACATATCCAACGACATATGCCGCGATGACGCCGCCCGCGAGTCCAGTCCAAGTTTTCCCCGGACTAATGGTCGGGGCGAGTTTCGGGCCACCAAACGTTTTACCAAGAGCGTACGCTCCAATGTCGGTCGCGATAACAACCGCGACCAGCCAGAGCGCTATCCACTTCCCGTCAAACGGGTACGTACAGATGAGAATAAACCCTCCACACGCAGTCGGAATGTAGATGGCGCCGACGATCAGCCAAAGCAGCCTTTCACGCTTCTCGGACTTCATCAGCAACAAAGAACCGATCGCGCCGATACCCACAGACAATGCGAAGTATTTAATTTCGCCTGTAGCGAGAAAGAAAATCGCCGCGGGGGTAGTTGCGACCGTGATAGTATGTGATGCGCCCCAGACATTGCTGGTGACAAGCTTCGTCAGCTCCCAGGCCATAATGCCACCCGCTACGAGCATGAGCACATCGATCCAAGGCGATCCAAAATAGATCGCAAGCAGCACAATCGGGCCAAAAATAAGCGCGGTCGCAGTTCGGAGCAGAAATTCGTTTCTTGGCGATTGTTTTTTCGAAAGCTTGATAGAGCCTGCCGTCGGCGCATCTGGAACATGCTGAGGTGACATATAAATACCCTCCTTTGTGTTTGTGGTATTGATTGTAAATGAGCTAAGTCTCACAAAAGAGACAGTGGGTCAGCCTAACACAGAAATAATTGCAGAGCAAGGGTCTGACATATACAAAAGATCGGTTTTTCCTTCCCGAGCGCGATTTTTTGCTTTATGGGGCGAATAATTATATGATAAAGGGCAGAATATATGTTTTAAGAGCATTTTTATGTCCAATCTAACTATCTATCTTGCGTCCGATCACGGCGGTTTTGAATATAAAAATAAATTAGCTGAAGTTTTAGCAGAACAAAATTATCAAGTCGAGAATCTAGGTCCAGACGCACTAGATCCCAAAGACGACTATCCTGATTTTGCTTTCCCACTAGCCGAAAAAGTCGCAACTGACAATGGCAGCTTAGGAATAATGTTTTGCCGCGGCGGACAAGGCATGGCGATCGCCGCCAATAAAGTCAAAGGTATTCGCGCTGCAGTTTGTTGGAATAAAAAAAGCGCCGCAGACTCTAAAAAAGATAACGATACCAATATATTGAGTTTGTCGGCGGATGATTTAACCTGGGAAGAGATCACGGCAATAGTTACTACTTGGCTCGAAACACCTTTCAGCCGAGAAGAGCGCCACGTAAGACGCATCCAAAAAATTACCGATTATGAGCAATAATATTACAATCATCCCAGCGATTTTAGAAAGCAATCTTGAGACACTCAAAGAAAAACTCAAGCTTGCCGAAAGTTTTACTAAAAAAGTGCAGATTGACATTGCTGATGGTCAATTCGTCGACAACCGTACGCTCACAGATTTTTCCTGGCTTGCTGATTTTGATACAAGCCTTGAAATCGAATTTCACTTGATGGTCGCGGATCCACGAAGCTACATCAACAATCTTCCTCTGCAGGTCACATCTGTTTCGGCCCATATTGAAACAATTGCTGATCCAGTAATTTTTGCTGAGCTTGTGCGCGCCCAAGGCAAACAAGTTGGCTTTGCCGTTAACCCCGATACTCCTCTTGAAGAAATTGAGAAATTCGTCGAAATAGGCGATTTCTTCCAGTTTTTAACAGTTATACCAGGTTTTCAGGGAAGTGATTTTCGCAGTGATGTTCTAGAGAAGATAAAAAACATCCATAAAAAGTATCCAGACGTAGTGCTTCAGGCGGATGGCGGGATAACACCCGAGACTGCCCCTCATTTAGCTGCAGCTGGAGTAATGAATTTGGTTTCCGGATCGTTCATTTTCGGGCATAATAAACCAAGTGAGGCCTATCAAGAATTAAGCGACTCCGTTTTATAATTATGCAAAAAATAACTTCCATCTGCGAGCTCGAAAATAAAGCCAACGAGATTCGCAAAGACATCATCAAGATGCTAGTCGCCGCTGGCTCAGGACATTCAGCCGGACCTTTAGGTATGGCCGATATTTTCACCGCGTTATATTTCAATATTTTAAATCACGACCCAAAAAAGCCAGACTGGCCAGAGCGCGATCGTTTTATTTTATCGAATGGCCACATTGCGCCTATCCGCTATGCCGCCATGGCACACGCTGGCTATTTCCCTATTTCCGAACTCTTGACTTTACGCAAATTTGGCTCGCGCCTCCAGGGACATCCGGAACGCACCCGCCTACCCGGCCTCGAGACGACGTCCGGACCTCTCGGCAGCGGTCTTTCGCAAGCCTGCGGCATCGCCTATGCTGGGAAAATGGATGATAAAAAATGGCATGTCTACTGCGCCACCTCTGATGGCGAGCATGATACAGGAAATCACTGGGAGGCCGTGATGTTCGCGGGAAAATACAAACTCAACAACCTTACCGGCATCATTGACCGCAACAATATCCAAATCGACGGCGTCACGGAAGAGGTCATGCCTCTCGAACCCTTACGCGATAAGTACGAAGCGTTTAACTGGCATGTTTTGGAAATCGACGGACATAATATGGAAGAAATTATCGATGCTTGCGCCCATGCCAAAGCTATTCAGGAAAAGCCGGTTATGATTATTGCTAATACAATTCCTGGGAAAGGCGTCTCATTTATGGAAAACGTAGTTGCTTGGCACGGCAAACCCCCGGCACCCGACGAAGCTAAGCAAGCCTTGAAGGAACTCCGTACACTCGGCGGTAAAATCTGTTCTGAACACGAATAATATGGCCAATCATCTAGCAAAAAATCTATTTACAGATAAAGTCGAGGAGATCCCGACTCGCAACGGCTATGGCGAAGGATTAGTCGAGGCCGGTAAGGCAAACGAAAACGTAATTGTCTTATGTGCCGACTTGACTGAGTCCACGCGCTCCCTTGCTTTTGCAGAAGCCTATCCAAAACGTTTCGTCGAAGTCGGAGTTGCCGAGCAAAACATGGCGACCCTCGCCGCCGGCTTTGCAATGGAAGGAAAAATTCCTTTTATGTCTTCCTATGCGACTTTCTCCCCCGGCCGCAATAACGAACAAATCCGCACCTCTATTGCTCTCAACGAATCCAACGTAAAAATTGCAGGTGCACATGCTGGTATTTCGGTTGGACCAGATGGCGCCACTCACCAGGCTCTGGAAGACATTGCGCTTATGCGCGTAGTCCCAAATATGACCGTTTTAGTGCCTTGTGACTATCATGAGACGCGTAAAGCCACAATTGCTGCCGCTAAACACGACGGACCAGTCTATCTTCGTTTTGCTCGCGCGGCCACTCCAGTTATTACGACTAAGTCAGCGCCTTTCGAGATCGGCAAAGCGCAAATCCTGAGAGAAGGAAAAGATGTAACCTTGATCGCGTCGGGCCCCGTTCTCTATGAAGGATTGCTCGCCGCAGAAGAGCTAGAAGACATCATCGATGTAGAAGTAATCAACGCCGCGACGATCAAGCCGTTCGATCAAGAGACCCTTCTCGCTTCTGCCAAAAAAACTGGCGCAGTCGTTACCCTCGAAGAGCATCAGATCAACGGAGGCCTGGGAAGTGTCGTTGCCGAAACTCTCGGAGAAAATCTTCCAACACCAATGAAGCGCATCGGCATTCAAGACCGTTTCGGAGAATCCGGAGACCCCAGAAGACTCCTGAAAGAGTTCGGTCTGACCGCTCCCTCTATCAAAAAAGTAATTCAACAAATTCATGGTCGCAAAAAATAAGAAACCTCCGAAAATATTAGACTGTATCGCGATTGGCGATACTACGCTCGACGTATTTCTCAAAGTAAATGACAGTGGTGACGGCTCTGAAACATGCCATATCGACAAAGATAATAAACTTCTTTGTTTTGGTCTCGGTGATAAGATCCCAGTCGAGAAACTTACTTATGTTCCGGCTGTTGGCAACGCGGCTAACCATGCGTTTGGCGTTAAACGTCTCGGACTTTCAACTGCAATCTATTCTTATCTAGGCAATGATGTCGCCGGCCAACAAAGTCTCGAAGTTTTCAAAGAAGAAGGAATCAATACTGACTATATGCAAACCGTTGAAGGCGCTACAAACTACTCGACTGTCATCAATAACAATGGCGAGCGTACAATTCTCGTGTATCATGAACATCGTAACTATGATCTGCCAGAAATCCCGCCTGCTCGCTTCGCATATTTTTCTTCTTTAGCTGCAGGTCATGAAGAATTACATAAAGACATCCCTGAATACGTCAAAAAATATGACGTTAAACTCGGATTTAATCCAGGCAGCTTCCAGCTGCGTGAAGGAGTCGATGTTCTGCGTCCCATATTAGGGGCTACTCATGTTTTGTTTGTGAATAGAGACGAAGCGCAAACGCTGGTAGGCAAAAGTGACGATATTAAGACTCTAACTACTCATCTCCATGAGCTCGGACCGGAAATTGTCGCGATCACTGATGGAAAGAACGGATCATACGCATCGGATGGCGGACGCGTCTACTTCTTAGATATTTTTGAAGCGCCTTTAGTAGAACGCACCGGTGCCGGCGATAGTTATGCAAGCGGATTCATCGGAGCCTTGGCTCACGGTCACGATATTAAAGAAGCGATGCGCTGGGGCACGGTTAATTCCGCCTCTGTCATCCAATATATCGGAGCCCGGGAAGGTCTCCTGAAAAAAGAAGATATTGAATCAACCCTAGCAAAGCATATGTCTTTCCAGCCTAACGAAATTTAATTAATCTCCTATGTCCAAACCAAAAGTTTTTGTAACTCGCCATATTCCTGAAGCTGGCTTGAAGATGCTTCGCCAGAAGTTTAATGTTGAGGTGCGCACGGCGAAAGCGCCTATCAGCCGTGCCGAGCTGATCAAGAAAATCAAAGGTAAAGACGCTTTGCTTTGTTTACTGACAGACCAGATTGATGGTGAAGTCTTAGATGCAGCTGACCCACAGCTTAAGATCGTTGCCAACTTTGCCGTAGGTTTTGATAATATTGATTTAGAAGCAGCAAAAGAACGGGGAATCTTAGTTACAAACACGCCAAATGCTTCTACTGAAGCTGTAGCAGAGCATACCTTAGCACTTCTCTTTGCGGCCGCGCGCCGGATCATCGAAGGCGATCGTTTTATGCGCGCCGGTAAATATAAATATTGGGAACCAGAACTTCTGCAAGGCTCTGCCATCAAAGGTAAAACACTGGGCATCATTGGCCTTGGGCGCATTGGTTTTGCTGTCGCTGAAAGAGCAACAGATGAGATGGGTATGAAGTGTCTTTATACTGATCTCCATCGCAATCCTACTTTCGAAAAACTTTATCACGGCAAGCGCGCTACACTAGAGACTCTCCTTAAAAAATCTGACTTTATTACTCTGCATGTTCCGCTTTTACCAAGCACGCGTCATTTGATCAGTGCTAAAGAGCTAAACATGATGAAAAAGACTGCCTATCTGATCAATACTTCACGCGGTCCTGTGGTCAACGAAAAAGCCCTCGTCACCGCTTTGAAAAATCATAAGATCGCAGGCGCCGCGCTAGATGTTTATGAGTTTGAGCCAAAAATGGCACCAGGATTGAAAACTGTCGATCATGTCACTCTGACACCGCACATTGCTAGCTCCACTCACCAGGCGCGCGACGGAATGTCCATGATGGCCGCGAAAAACATAATCGCTGCATTATCTGGTCGCAAGCCACCCACTCTGGCAGATCCTGAGCTATGGTCCAAACGCAGAAAATAGTTTCACTAATAAATTGAAAATAAAAAATCGGCTCGCTTAATCTAGAGCCGGTTTTTAATTTGACCAGGAGAGAGGCGTGCTGATGGACTTAGCTTTTCTTTAGATAAATAGCGATCGAATCTCCTTGCTTTTGTTCGTTTAATTCCTGGGCTTTTTGTTCGTACTCTTGTATTTTCTCCGATGTAAAAATAGACTTACTCGGATTCTTAGCATATGAATTTTCTGCCGTTAGAGCTATGTCTTTTTTATACTGTTCACTCCCCCAGAACTGCATCGCACTCGAATCAAAAATGATTTTATCAACTTCAAAGCCAGTTTTGTATGCCATAATGTCTACACCCATTAAAGATGGGATCACTAGATGACGAGGCGCATCCAGTGCAACCCAATTTGTTTTATATTTTTTCCAGGCATACGAAGAAACGGTCGGTACGCGGATCAAACATGTGCCGCCCGCTTTTAGTTTTGTTTTGACTTGCTCTAGAGTTTCTAGAGGATTGCCCAGATGCTCAAAAGAATGGTGAAACATTATAAGATCCCACTGGCCCTCGATATCTTTAAGCTCCTTCTTGTGAATCACTAGGCCGTTGGGATATTTAATAGTCTTTTCAATAAAAGGATCAACGCCTGCTACTTCCGTAAAGCCCGCATTTTCAAGAGCATAAGCCAGCGCACCTTGCCCGCTACCAACATCTAATATTTTGGAGTTGTATGTTAGGTTAATCTCAGAAAGAGAATGTAAAGCTACTTCTGGCCAGCGCTTATAAAAATATTTTCCAAGTGTGCCCGTCCCAAAAATCGCATAGTTATCCCGTTTTTCTCTTATCCAACGGATAAGCGGATTTATATATTTACTGGCCGGGTCTTTCTGATAGCTGTAATAGGTCTTCGGATAATATTTACTGAGATTTTTCGGCAATTTTACGATCTGCAAGGTCTGACAGCGCCCACAAGAAAAATAGGAGAATGTCTCTTTGGTTCCGTACATCATCTCCGGAACATCGTAACAACGATGGCCTTGCATATCACCACAGATGCGGCAGATATGATCGGGAGTGGTTTCATTTGTTTTCATAGTATTTATGATAGCATGTTGCGCTAAGTTTTTTAATGGCGCCGAAAGATAAAAGGCCAGTCCAATGAAGAACTGGCCTTTGTGAAAAATGAGGTGTTACGCGGCTTCCTTGTCTTTCAATCGCAGAACGCCGGCGGCTTCGAGGCCTTTTTCCATTTCGCAGAAGAGGCCTTTGGGGATGCTCACGACCGACCTGATGGAGCCTGAGTGGCTGAGCTTCACGATCTGCTGCGGAGATTCGGCAATGAAGCTGTTTCCGCCAAGGCGGGCTCCGCTTTCCACGAGTACACGACGGTCCGATTCGAAAGCAGCGTGGTAGCGATGTTCGATTTCCGTGTCGCTGAATTTGTCCGAGTCTGTTGCGACACCGGGGAACACTTCGATCCCCTGCTGGTCAAGTAAAATACTGAGTAAGTCTTTCATGACAAGCCTCCTTTTTTGAGTTTGTAAGTTGCGTGTTAGTGAGTTGTAAACTGCCGATCATCATTATAATCAGATAGACAACCTTAGCAGAATGTGCGTTATATGTCAAGCTGAGTCGGAAATAGCATCACATTACAAGACCAACAAAAACTAACCCCTCTGCGACAAAGTGGTTTTATAATTTTAATGCCAAAAGAAAAAGGAGAGCCGTGATGACTCTCCTTTTCTTAAAGATGAAAGGAGCGATGCTCCAATACCGTTAAGGGTTAATATTGTTTTCTTCGCACCAGACGCGCGCGCTTTGAAACATGCGCAGCCAGGGTGAAGAAGGAACACTTGTTTTCCATTCTTCAGGCATCCAAGGCCACTGCCAGAGCCGAAACACGCGTTCCGGATGTGGCATCATGGCTAGATGTCTTCCGTCAGGAGAACAAATTCCCGTTATGCCGAAGGGGGATCCGTTGGGATTGGCCGGATAACTCAGTGTTGGCTGGCCGTCCGCGTCAACGTACGACATGGCAACCAAGCCTTGTTCTCTCAGACCTGCCAGAGTGTCTGGTTTCGGGCAGTAGAACCTGCCCTCACCGTGTGCCACCCAGATTCCCATGGTCGAGCCCGCCATGCCTCGGAGCATGATCGCCGGGCTATCCTCGATTCTCACAGTCGACCAGCGCGATTCAAACCGCTCTGACTTGTTCTGAATGAAACGAGGTTGTTCTGCTTCAGCTATGCCGAGCTCTGGTCCGGGGACCCAGCCCAGCAGCGCCATGAGCTGGCAACCGTTGCAAACGCCCAGTGAGAAAGTGTCCGGGCGCCGGTAAAAGCGGTCGAACATCTCTTTCAGCTTCGGATTGAAGCGGATGACCGCCGCCCAGCCTTTGGCCGAGCCTAAGACATCTGCATAAGAGAAGCCGCCGACAAACACGACGCCGCGAAACTGTTCGAGCGTGACTTTTCCGTCCAGCAAATGCTGCATGGAAACGTCCCAGGACTCAAACCCTTCCGTGTAAAACGCGGAAGCCATTTCACGATCGCCATTGCTGCCTTCTTCGCGAATGATCGCCACTTTCGGCTTTTGGTCGCCTAGAGACAGCAGTTGTTTACGAGATAGTTCCATCGGCGGAACAAAAGACAGTGCATACGGGGGATTTTCTCGGGCATGACTATTTGCTTGCTCGATTGCAAGGTCATAGTTCATCTGTTCCTGTTCCAGTCGATCGCTCGTCGCTTCCCACCATTTGAGCAGAGTCCAGGTGGGGATATCGAGAACAGTTTCACCGCTTGATCTGATGATCATTTTCCGATCAGTCGTAGTACGACCAAGCGGAAAATAAAACAAGTTGTGTTTGCGCAAGATATCATGGATGTAGCTCTCATATTTAGGAAGGTATTCGAACACCACTCCTAAACCTTCAGAAAAGAGCTGCTGCATGACAGTGCCTGGTCCAATTGCCGGAAGCTCGATATCAAGACCGCAGTTCCCGGAAATTGCCATCTCAGTGAGAGTCGTGATGAGTCCGCCATCGCTTCGATCATGTCCGGCTAAGATCAGATCTTCGCCGATCAACGATTGAATTGCTCTGAAACCATTGTCCAGCAGATACGGATCACCGACATCGGGCACTTCGTTGTCCAACTGTCCAAGTGTCTGCGCAAGCGCAGACCCGCCCAGACAATCAGCGTTGTCGCTCAAGTCGATGTACATCAGACGACTTTGTCCAGG
>JBHPHK010000010.1:0-31569 GCA_042569365.1 Patescibacteria group bacterium
ACGGCTCTGGTTTTCCGATCATTGTGATCGCCGAACTTCTTTTCGACAAACCTGAGCGTACGCCGAAAGCGCGCCAGGAACTTGCCGAAGTAATCCTGGTCTGCTTCCAACAGACCCTCAATCTTGCCGCACGCAAAGTCGAAGTTGCCGTCAAAAAATTCAATCCTGAAAAAGACGGCTTCGCCACAACCTAAATCCAACTTGATAAAAGAGCTTCTTAACGGAAGCTCTTTTCTTTTTATTTGTCTAGGTTTTGTTTTTCTGAATGTCTGCGCCGGAAGAAGGCTGGCAGATTGCGCCAGGAGAATTCTCCACCCGGGAAAGATTTTTCATCCTTTAATAATCCTTTTAGGAAAACTGAAATAACAATCGTGACTGGTACTGCGATCAGTAAGCCTGGGAAACCACCCAGCTTGGCACCGATCAGTAAAGCGATAATGATGACAACCGGGTTGATGCCCAAGACTTTCTGCATGATCTTCGGATATAAAATATGATTTTCGATTTGTTGAATGACGATATAAGCAACGACGACTAACAAAGCAATGAGCGGGCTTTGGGTCGTCAGTGCCAAGAAGATTGCGGGTACAGCACTCAAGATTGGACCGACGTATGGTACAAGCTCCAAGACCGCTGCCAAGACTGCCAGGACTAGCGCATACTCAACGCCAAGGATCGTCAAAGCGATATAGACCAAGACACCGACGATCAAGCCCATAATGACCTGGCCGCGTAGCCAGCGTCCCAGATTTAATTGGATATCCGATACCAACTTGCTGATGTAGTCCTGGTATTTGCTCGGGACAATTGATTTTACAAAGCGTTTGATGCCTTGCTCGGTTGAGGTGAGATAAAATGTAATAACAATACCGACGAGGAATGAAAGGATACCGCCCAAGAAACTACCAAGGCGTCCGAAGAGGTCGCTAGATACACTGGCGACAGCATCACCGAGCGAACTAAAGATAGACTGTAGGCCAGACGCTAAGTCACTACCCTGCGCCGCCGCTTCACTTAGGCTTTGGAGGGCCGGCTGGAACCTGTCAAAGAATTCCGGCAAGCTGTTTCCTAGTGAGACAAGCTGTTCTACGATTGGCGGGATCAAGAAGAAGAGAATGGCAAAGAAGACTGCTAAAATAGCGGCTAGTATCAAAAGTACGCTAATCGCGCGTGGGATTTTGCGTCTTTCCATCCAGTCCACGGCCGGATCAATCGTCGCCGCAACAACAAGCGCCACAAAAACGATCAACACAACGTCGCGCACAAGATAAATCGCAAATAAGGCCAGTATTACGAGTAGGAATTTTATGATTGTTCCTGTTGAAATACTGATTACTTTCCTGTCTGTGCCTGGATTGATGCCTGGTTTGATTTCTGCCATTTGAGATTAAACTAGCTTTTTTGACCCATTTTGTCAACGGATAAGTTTCTGTTCTATTAATTTTTTAAAATCGTCTTCTTTTTTGTATGGTCCGATAATCGCCAATGTTTGTGGTTTACTGAATATTTCCTGAGCTAACTCCTGAACTTGCGCTACCGTGACTTTTTGGATGGCATCCAGATATTCATGCATATCTGTTAGATCGCCCGTCAGGATAGTACGTAAACCAAGCCACTGTGCTGTCATCCCCGATGTTTCAAGCTCCAAAATAAGATGTCCTTTGATGTGCTCTTTGGCTTTATTTAATTCGGCTGCGCTAATTTTTTTCTTTGTGATATTTATTAACTCTTTTTGAATAGCTTTGATGCCTGCAACAGTTTTCTTAGGATTTAATCCGGCCTGAACTATAAATGCGCCAGTATCAAGATAAGGTTCTGACATAGCACGAACATAATAAGCCAAGCCGAGTCTTTCACGAACCTCGATGAAGAGACGAGAGCTCATCATGCCTCCCAAGATCGAATCCAGAATATCTGCTGTCGGCACTCTGCTATCTGTAATATTCAAACTAGGAAAACCAAGGGCGATATGTGCCTGATTGGTTTCTTTATATTCTAGAGCGAAAGTCGGCGCATCATGGATGCGTTTATAGGGAATGGGATCTAAAACTTTTCCTTCAGGAAATCCTCGCAGCTTATTGTTTATTTCTTGTGTGACTTTTGCTGTATTGAAATTGCCAGCTACGACTACGAGCAGATTATTGGTACGATAATGATCTTTATAATATTTCATCATCTGCGGACGCGTAACGCTGTTCACAGTTTTTTCTGTTCCTCCGATTGAGTATCCCAGAGGTGTTTCTCCAAAAAGCGTGTTTTCAAAAAGGTCTAGGATATGACGCATTGGAGTATCTTTATTCATGCGCAACTCTTCTGTGATAACGCCTTTCTCACGTTCGATTTCATTTGCCGCAAAGCGGGAATTTTTGAGCATGTCTGCTAAAATCTCCGTAACTGCACTAAAATTATCAGCAGAGGAATTCGCATAGTAACCTGTGTATTCTTTGCTCGTGAATGCGTTGAACTGGGCACCGATTTTATCCAGCGCAATTGAGATGTCGATTTGTTTTGGACGTTTCTTGGTACCCTTAAACATCATGTGCTCGATAAAATGAGCCATGCCTCCATCGGCCGCTTTTTCATAGCGCGAACCAACTCCAAACAAAAACATAACCGTCACGGCGTCCGTCGCTGGCATCGGCGCAAACAAAATCTTAGCACCGCTTTGGAGTTGCTTTAGCTGAAGATTCATTTTTATATGTAAATTTTAGTTCCTAAGTAAGCTGGGAGCTCTTCTATCTTGACTCTTTCTTGCTGCATCGTGTCGCGATCACGAACAGTGACAGACTTATCTTCGAGGCTGTCGTAATCTATAGTCAAACAAAAAGGCGTACCGATCTCATCTTGGCGGCGATAGCGTTTCCCGATACTGCCCGTCTCATCATAGTCCAGAGGGAAGAGTCCGCGAAGCTGCTGGGCTAGTTCTTTAGCGGGACCTGCGAGGTCTGGTTTTTTCATCAATGGCAGGATCGCAACTTTGTACGGAGCGATTTGTGGATGTAGGCGCAAGACTTTGCGCGTATACGCTTTATCATTAACGTCTTTTACTTCTTCTTCAGCATATGCATCGAGCATTAGGGTCAACATCAAACGACCGACTCCAAAGGTAGGCTCGATAATGTGTGGTGTGATATTTTTGCCACTCTCTTGATCAAAGTAAACCAGGTCTGTGCCGCTAGCTTTGCTATGCTGCTTGAGGTCATAGTCGGTGCGGTACGCAAGACCTGAAAGCTCCATCCAACCGACAGGATATTCATATTCCCAGTCAACTGTGCGCTTGCTGTAGTGTGAACGTTTTTCTTCAGGATGTTCGTAGGCGCGCAATTTCTTTTCATTGAGGCCGATTTTTAGGAACCATTCTTTCATGGCTGCGAACCAATCTTCAAATTGCACCTCCCAGTCCTGTTCTTTGAGGAAATATTCGATCTCCATTTGTTCAAATTCGATCGTACGGAAAATAAAATTGCCGGGAGTGATTTCGTTGCGGAATGCCTTGCCGATTTGGGCGATACCAAATGGGAGCTTGGCACGCGTCGTGTTGGCTATGTTTTTAAACTGAATGAACATATTTTGCGCTGTCTCAGGGCGCAGATAAACAAACTCCCGCTCCTCATCTTTGCTGCGTGCTAAGTTTGTTTCGACTTTAAACATGAGATTGAAAAGACGCGCTTCTGAAAATTCTTTGCCGCCACAGATTTTACAGACAAGTTTGCTTTCCTGGATGATTTTATCGATCTCCTCGGCAGACTTGCCTTCCACGTCTATCTTGAGCTGTTCTTCGATTAAATGATCGGCACGAAATCTGTTTTTGCAGGATTTGCAATCAATCTTAATATCGTTCAGGCTATCGACGTGCCCAGATGCTTCCCAAACTTTAGGATGATTGATGATTCCTCCATCCATACCGAACATGTCTTCACGCTCTGTTACAAAATGTTGCCACCAAAGATTTTTGATATTGCGAATTATTTCAGTGCCCAGTGGACCGTAATCCCAGGTGTTCGCCAAACCGCCATATATTTCGGATCCGGGATACACAAAACCGCGCTGTTTAGCGAGGGCGACTATCTTCTCCATTGTGACTTGTTCTTTTTTTGCCATATGTAAAATGTGAATCTTATGCTCAATTAAAGCCTATTTTAGCACGACTACACGCTAAAACCAAATATTTATTTGATTTAACATTAATTTAATCCCCAATGTGTTATTTTGGGGCGGAGGGCGCCTGCCTTCGGCAGATTTAAAAGGGATGGCGGGCCTATTATCGTAAAATTAAGAATTTTTCTCAGTCCACTTCAGGAAAATACGTTTTTTAAACCCTCCTCTTTCTTGTCGTTTCTTTTTCTGCGCTGTCGTAATTTGTGCTTTTGTAAGCTTGCTTTCTTTACGAATCGTATCGATGAGCTCTTGAAGATCCGCCAGCTCATTTAAAACTTCTTTGCGATCCCCCGCATCTGCGAGCTCTTGCGCCTCTTCGCAGACTTTGTCTTTCAATGCCTGCATATATTCGCGCCACTTCAAAACCTCCGTTGCCGGAATTTCGTTGTTCTTCTTTATTATTTCTGGAATCTTATCGCGTACGAGTTTGTTGTATTCGATTTTTTCCATAGGTTTATTATAGCAGATCTTGCTCGATTCCGTTTCTAATTGCCTCCATCCATCTCAAATAGAAATGAACATTATGGATGGTAGCTAGCCTGGCAGCTAGCGGCTCTTTGACATTAAAGAGATGACGCAAATATCCGCGCGTATAATTTTTACAGGTAGAACAGTCGCAGTGCGGATCAGGCGGCGTAAAGTCTTCGGCAACTTCCGCCTTACTAATACTCAATTTTTCATAAACTTCGCCTTCAGCACCTGCTCCTTCCTCCCAAGGTTTTGTTCGGATAAACAAACTACCGTGACGCGCGTTGCGGGTCGGGATCACTACATCAAACATATCAACGCCTCTCTTCACAGACTCTAAAATATTTTCCGGAGTCCCCACGCCCATCAAGTAGCGCGCCTTATCCTCCGGCAAGAAACTCGTAGTCAGCTCGGTCATTTTATAGAGATCTTCGGCTGGCTCCCCCACTGCCAGTCCGCCAATTGCGTATCCTGGAAAATCCATCTTGACCAAGTCTTTTGCGCTGCGCTCGCGCTGTTTGGGATAGGTCGAGCCTTGGACAATACCAAAGAGTTGCGTAGTATTTGTGCTAGATTTTTCCCAGGCTGCTTTTGATCTTTCCGCCCAGGCGGTCGTTAGGTCCACCGACTTCTCAACATAACTCTCTTCGATCGGCCAGCTTGTGCATTCATCTAGGACCATTGCGATGTCTACGCCAAAACCTACCTGCAACTCCACGGAGAGCTCCGGTGTTAAAAACATTTCATTACCGTCGATATGCGATCTGAATTTCACGCCCTGGTCAGTAATTTCGTTCGTATCGCAGAGACTGTGCACCTGGTATCCGCCGCTGTCTGTGAGGATCGGTTTGTCCCAGTTCATGAATTTGTGAAGACCGCCCGCTTTTTTAATAAGCTCGAGACCTGGCCGCAGCCACAGATGATAAGTATTCGAAAGAAGGATTTGTGCATTGAGATCGCGCATATCTCCAGTGCTCAGAGTCCGCACCGACCCCTTTGTAGCGATCGGCATAAAGAAAGGTGTTTCAATAAGACCATGCGCGGTCTTGAGTTGACCGCGCCGTGCCTGAGTTTTGTTTGATTGTTTTTTAAGAGTGAACATTAATTTTCAACTTCCCCGCCGTATGCCTGGCCGAGTTCTGATGTCAATTCTGAGAACTCAATATTGATCGGTACTAGCGCAAAACTATCCTGGCCGACCAAGGTCGTTTTATTTATTAAGGTCAGTACCTTGCCGACATCTGCGACAGTCGGAGTAACGCTGATTCTAAACTTAGCGGTCAACGGACTTGATAGCTCTCCAAGATTTGCAAGTGCCTTTCCAACATTCCAGTTGATAGTGCGCGTTGCTTGGTTGAAGCCAGGTGCTTCACCACTAGAAACCGTAACGACACTTTCCCAAGTTACGCCTGGCGGCACTGTAGAATTGATGCGGATATTTTCCATGCCCGCGAATAGCACAGAGAGCGGCCAGCTGATTTCATATGTAGTCTTTTGGCCTACTTTAGGAGTAGCGGGGCCGTCGATAACTGCGCCCGAAATAAGCAGACGCGGATCAGCTCCTACTTTGAGTACTAAGATCTCACCCTCGACTTTGCGCCCGCGCACTGTCACAGACGGCTCTACGGTTACCTGCATATTTTGGTCTGAAGCGTTCGTAATAAAAATGTCCTTATATATATCTAAACGGAATGAGACTTCGCCAGTCGCATTTGGAGCAAGATTAGCTAGCTCTGGTAAGACGGATGCGTCCCAACGAACAGTATCTGAGTCTACCAAGGCTCCGCTGTTGGAAGCTACAAGCGTGCTCAAGTCCAAAACGCGCGTATCAAGCTTTGCTTCCAAGACCAAGCCGGTCAGGGCAGCAACTCCAGTGTTGCGGAATTGTATTGTGTATTCTAGACGATCACCTTCGCCCACAGTTGTGTCGTCAGAACGTTCGTTGACAAGTACGGTCGATGATATTGCCACAGTCGGCTGGACTATGCGCGTCACTGCTTCATAAACGGTTTCGATCAGGAACTCTCCGTTGACGACTCGTCCAACTTCAATTGTGATTCGTTTCGCATCGTCTGGATCGCCTATCAGCCCGCCTTTTAGCTCGATGCTTTCTCGCGCACCGATCCCCAAAGTATCAAACGTCCAGACATTATCCTCTGACTGCTGTGGAGTTGCCTCTTCTAAAGTAAAGCCAATCGGATAATTAATGTTGACTCTCACATTACTGAGAGGACTGGACTCATTATTCACGATCTCGATCTTGTAATCTATATCTTCTCCGCTGAAATGTGTTTCTGGGATTTCGGCAGACACCGTTATCGAGGAAGGATTAATCAAAACCTGGACATCCGCTTCTTTGCTAAAAGTTGCTGATGAGTCATCTGAGGAAAACAATAACGTAGCCGTTGTAACATGCACCGAGTTAACCGCTCCCGTTAAACGACCCGTCACAGTAATCTCTCCCTCTGCTCCCGGCACAATATCTCCAATCTGAAACTCCGTATATTGTTCGTTGGCTGCATCCGGAACACCTATAGTCGGCGTAAAGCCTGTTGGATATGTAAACGCTACCGAAGCATTGCGCATTGCTAGATCGCTTCCGTTATTATATTTAACTGTATAGGTGATAGTGCTTCCAGCTGTGGTCGCTTGCGGAGCTTCGAGCTGCATCACTACCGCTTCGAAAGGATCCGAGCGAAGCATCATGAAGGCTACGAAAATACCTACCAGAATAATAACAAGTCCTCCTCCAGTACTCGCCCAAAACCACCACTTCTTCCAAAAAGGAATCTTGGGTTGTGCCGGTGGGATTGGTGCAACCAAAGGTATTGGTGATAGAGCTTGTTGAGCCGGGCCTGGAATTGGCTCTGGCACCTGAACTGGAGAAGGCGCCGGCGCCGGCGCTCCCAAAGCCTGTAAACCATCAGTTGTCTGAGGCACTGGTTCTGGATTTTGTGGACTTGATGGAAATTGATCAGGCATTTTTATTCTTTAAGTATTATCTTTCTCCTCTAATAATTCCTAACACGTCTGCTGCAGAATTCTCTCCTATCAGCCCTTCAAAGAAGCTTAGTTTATCTAACTGATAAAGCATAACCAGAATAAACAATAGTGCAGCACCAAAAGCAGCCTTCAAAATTGCACCAAGAATAAATAGCTGAGAAGGTATCGTAGAAAGCAGAATAAATAATATTATTGCCAAGAAGATCAGTAAGATCCACTGAGACTTCGGTATTCTTTCCCGATGCAGAGACACCATGTCCTTACGGATCAATTGTGCATCGTGTAAAGCGATCGTGATTCGAGTAACCGCTGCTGATTTTAAGGTTGGCAAACTTTGCTCTTGCGTAGTGGTTTCCAATAATTGATGCAAGTATGTTAATGTGTGGGATTTATTTGAAATATGATAATCCCAAGCTCTATTCTGCAAGATTGCATAATAGTGGCTTGTAATAATTTGCCCTGCTTGCGCCTGACTAACTAATCCTAAATGCCCAAACACACGATAGATCGATGACATGTTTCCGTCGAACTTAGATATTTTTTCTCTTAGTGAACTATAGCGCGCACCTTGGCGAGAAATAAAGAATCCTGTGAAGATCGCAAAAACAAACGTCGAAATTGATAGAAATACCATATCTACCGGCTCGGATTCATTCGACAAATAATAATAAACCACTAGCAATGCGAAGAATCCGATAATAATAATTGAAAATATCCAGCCCCAATGTTTCTTTTTTTTAAAAGAGGCTTCGGGTGCGGCCTGCTGCGCGGACGGCATAGCTACCTGCTGAGTTAAGGGAGCTGGCGTCGCGGCTTGCTGAGGCGGACTTGGTGGATCTGAAACAATGTCTTCCTGCAGCGGTGAAGATCCTGGATTAGGATTTGGCGGATCTGGATCTATATCTTCCTGCAATGGTGATGATCCTGGATTAAGATTCGCCTGACTTGATGAATCTAGATTACTTGGTACTTGAATAGGCATAATTTATATTTTAAATTTTTCTATTTTTTTGAGGAAGGCTGCGGACTTGAGATTGCGATCAAGATGATATTGTAGAAAATTGCGCAAGTGCTTCTCGACCTCTAATGCTATACCTTCAGGAAACCTTATTTGGCGAATTTGTTCAAGTGTATCTTTTTTTAGAAAATGCATTAGCTTGAGCGCTTCCAGACTGAGATTGGGCTGGATATTGAAACTTTCTTTCTGAATACAGCTGGCGCACAATACTCCCCCGCGCCCCGCCAAGAAACTATATTGTTTTTGTTCTGGGAGCTCATTGTTGCAGACTGCGCACTTTTTGAGAGTTGGAGCATAGCCCAAGCTGTCAAGAAGCTTGAGCTCGAATCGTCTGACCAGCTTGAAGATAAACTCATCATTGGATGTCAGTTGTTCCACCTCTCTCGTACTACAACTATCAGAAAATTCACGCAGAGTTTCTGTGATCAGATTGTAAAGCTGGGTATCGCAATAACTCTCCTCAACAAACTGGTCGACAAGCTCCGCCAAGTAAAAACTTAAGCCCGTGATGATCAGATTTTCTTTGAGTGAACGATAACTGTCGATAACTTCAACCTGCGTGACCACATCTAGATTTCTTCCTTCGGCGATCTGGATATTGGCATTAGTGAGAAGGTCGAGTGAGCCGCCCAGTTTGCTCTGGGGACGCCGCACGCCTTTGGCGATTATCGTGCGTTTACCGACTGTATCTGTAAACAAGGTTAAAAGACGATCGGCCTCTCCGATGTTTCTGCGCTTCAAAATTACCCCTTTGGTCATGTACGTTGCCATGGGTTTATTATAACGGATTTAGGGCTTTACTCGTAGGGATTATTTCTTCACTCCCAGCCAGATTTTTTGGCCGTCTAGATCTAGATCTGTTTCAGCATCTGCAACCGATTTTTCTAAGGAAATACTTTCTGCAAGTGTTTCTGACTTAAGGTAATCTGCAAAGTTTTCGAGAGCTGTCTTGACGCTTTCGTCTGATGTTTCAAATGAAACTTTAATGCGATCGGTCAGTTCATAGCCTGCTTCTTTACGCAGATCTTGGACCGCACGTACAATATCGCGTACGATTCCTTCTTGCTTGAGCTTTTCTGTGAGCGCTGTATCAAGAACAATCGCTAGGTCGCCTTCCACCAAAACATCCTGACCCTCTTCACTAGAGTACTGCTCGAGATAGTCTTCTTGATCAAGTTTGTGCTCACCAACTGTGAGCGTGCCGTCTGACTCCTCCGTAAACTCTCCGCTTGCGATCATTTTTTGGATATCCTTAACGTCTGCTCCAAATTTTTTACCAGCCACTTTGAAATTAAGCTTAATTTCTCGTTTAGAAAGCTCGGCAACATCCGCGATAAACTCAAGAGATTTGATATTTACTTCTTCGAGCAAGGCTTCTTGAAGTTCCTTTTTCATATCCTTGTCTGTCATACCAGCCACTGTCAGCTTGGCTAATGGCTGACGAACCTTCAGGCTTGCCTTAGAACGTGCAGCACGCGCTAGTCTTGCGATCACCAAGACTTTCTCAATTTGCTTATTTAGGTTTTCATTCAGAGCTTTTTTGTTTACTTTTGGATACTTGGCCAAGTGAACAGACTGTGCAGCTTTTTTATCAAAAGGCACGACTAGGTTTTGATACATCTCTTCTGTAATAAACGGCAGAAATGGAGCAAGTGCATGGGTCACATCTACCAAAACTTCGTAGAGTGTCTGGTACGCAGCCTTTTTGTCTGCGTCGTCTTCCGATTTCCAGAAACGACGACGCGAACGACGCACGTACCAGTTGGTCAGGCCATCTAAGAATTTTTCGAAAGATGCAGCCGCTTTGGCAACATCGTAGTTTTCTAAGTGATTAGTAACTTCGCCAATCAATTCTTCCTTAGCTGAAATTATCCAACGATCCAGGTCATTGGTGAGTTTTACTTTTTTCTTGGCCGGTTTCCAGTCATCGATATTTGCATACGTCACAAAAAAGCTATAAACATTCCAGAGCGGGATCAAGACATCGCGCAAAGTCTCTTCTAAGACCGCTGGCCCAAAGCGCATCGGGTTCCAAGGATTGTTTCTGTAGAAATTCCAACGGACGGCCTCGGCTCCGTACTTGTCAAACATATCAAGAGGATCTGTTACGTTTCCTTTGGACTTGCTCATCTTTTGACCCTTGTCATCTAAGATGAGAGAGGTCATGATGACGTTTTTAAAGCTGGCCTGCTCTTCAAGCATCGTGGCACACACCAAGAGCGTGTAAAACCAACCGCGCGTCTGGTCTTGTCCTTCCGCGATAAAGTCTGCCGGGAATTGAGATTTGAAAGTTTTTTCGGATCCCTCAACGGCAGGATAACCCCACTGGCCCCACGGCATCATGCCAGCGTTGTACCAAGAGTCAAGAGTTTCTGGCTCGCGAGTAAGCTTGGCGGAACACTTTGGACAATTAATAGTAATCGTGTCGATGAATGGCTTATGTAGATCGATCTTGTCATCTGCTGGTAGATCTTCGTTAGCTAGCTCGCGAAGCTCAGCGATACTTCCAACTACGACCATCTCGTCACAGTCTGTACAGTGCCAAATCGGAAGTGGTGATCCCCAAAAGCGTTCACGCGAGATCGCCCAGTCAACGTTGCCTTCGAGCCACTTACCAAAGCGGCCTTCTTGTGCCGATGGCGGCTGCCAGTTGATTTTTTTATTTTCTGTTAGCATTTTTTCACGCAGCGCTGTGGACTTAATAAACCAGCTGGACTTTGCGTAATAGATCAACGGAGTTTTACATCGCCAACAGAAAGGATAGGAGTGTGTGTAGTTTTCTTTGGCAAAAAGGAGCTTACGTTTGTCTAAGTCTGCGATCACCTTTGGATCAACCTCTTTAAAACCAAGACCGGCCCAGTCGTTTCCGACTTCGCTGGTTAATTTACCGTCAAGTCCGACATGCTGGATGCGAGGTAGATCATATTTTTTGATCACTTGCCAGTCGTCCTCTCCGTAAAGCGCCATATGAACAATTCCGGAGCCGTCTTCGGTCGTAACAAAATCTTCACCGACCACGATAAATGCTTTTTGGTCTTTTTCTGGCTTGAAAAAGTTCCAGAGCGGCTCATAAGTTTTTTCAACCAAGTCTGCGCCCTTAAGCTCTTTGATAATCTTGTATGAAATCTCTCGCTCGTCTAAAAGTGCCAGTTTTTCTTTAGCGAGATATAGCTTGCCCCATTCTTCTGTTTCAGCCAAAACATAATCAACCTTAGGTCCGACCGCTAGTGCTACGTTTCCGATCAGCGTCCAGGGAGTGGTAGTCCAGGCCAGGAAGTAAGTATCGTTTTCGCCCTCAACCTTAAAGCGCACAAAGGCAGATGTGTCTGTGATATCTTCGTAGCCTTGGGCGACTTCATGACTAGAAAGAGAGGTTCCGCAACGGGAACAGTACGGCAAAATTTTAAAATCTTTGTAGAGCAGGTTTTTTTTGTGCGCCTGTTTGATACCCCACCAGTCTGTTTGGATAAAGTCGTTGGTAAGGGTTGCATAGTCATTGTCTGTGTCTAAGAAACGACCGATGCGCTTGATGGCACGGATCCATTCATCTTTGTATGAGAAAACAATGCTGCGGCAGTACTCAACGAATTTGTCGACGCCGTAGCTTTCTATTTCTTCTTTCTCATGGAGGCCCAATTCTTTCTCAGCCTGGATCTCGACTGGAAGACCGTGCGTATCCCATCCGGCTTTGCGCAAGACACGATAGCCCTGCATAGTTTTGAAGCGCGGCCAGAGATCTTTTAAGGCCGACTGCATCATATGCCCCACGTGCGGCTTGCCGTTTGTGCCGGGAGGTCCGTCGAATGTTACGTAATCCTTTGCGCCCTCACGCTCACTGATGGTTTTGTCGAATATTTTTTCTTTATCCCAATATTGTAAAATACTTTCCTCTAGTTTAGGAAAATTTACTTTCGAGTCGACTGGTTTAAATGATGAATCTTTTTTCATTATTATTTAATGCTTATTTAATCTGTAATGTGATATTTTGGGGTGGAAGCCCCTTATTAAACTAAATCTAGCAGGCCCGATTACATTTTTTCTTCCACGCCAATTCCAAGCAAAGCCAGGCCATCCTTGATAATTTCAGCCACGCCTGCGATCAGAAGTAAGCGCGCTCGCTTCTCAGCCTCGCTCGCATCCAGAACTCTGTACTTGTGATAGAAGGCATTGGCCTCGCGAGCAAGCTCTAGTAAATAAATCGCGATATGATGCGGCGCGTTTTCCTTGAGAACCACATTAATAACATCAGGCATTCGAATCAAGAGACTCATAACAGATCGCGCCTCGGCTTCCTGCAGATCATCTGCTGAAAGTTTTATGCGCTTAATCTCTTTGTCCGTCATTTCGCTCTTGCGCAAAATACTACGCAGACGTGCGTAAGTGTATTGCAGATACGGGCCAGAGTCTCCCTCGACATTCAATACTTTGTCCCAATCAAATACAATGTCGGTCTCACGATTCTGAGCCAGGTCATTAAATTTCAAGGCGCCGATCGCGACACTTTCAATAGCTTCGGCCTTGTCTTCAAGGTCTGGATTTTTCTCTTCAATAATCGTCGCTACTCGCATCCGTGCCTGCGATAGCAGATCTTCAAAACGAACAATATTGCCTTTGCGCGAAGACATCGAGCCTTCCGCAAAACGATAACGTCCGTGCGATACATGCGCATAATCCTCGACCCATTCATAGCCAGCCTTGTGCATTGCCGCAAATAATTGCTGGAAATGGAGCTTTTGTTCACTGCCTACTTCATATAAAACTTTCTTGGGGCGATACTGGGCCTTGCGATATAAAGCTGCCGCAATATCGCGCAGAGCATACGTCGTGGCGCCGTCAGATTTTTCTAACATCAATGGAGGCAAGTTTTCTTCGTCAAGTTCAACGATCAAGGCACCTTCGCTGCGCTTGACAATCTTCTTAGCTTGCAGCGACTTTAATATTTTCGATAATTGTTTTTCATAGAAAGCCTCGCCGTGTTCGTTTTTCAACTTTTTGGACACTCCAAGCTCGTCATAAATCTTCCCAAACTCTCCAAGACTTGCTTCACGAAACTTGGACCACAAAGCACGAGCCTCTTTATCACCTTCTTCCAATTTTTTAAACCAGGCGCGACCGCTCTCGATCAATGCCTCATCTTTTTCTGACTCTTCATTGTGGCGAACGTAAAGTTCGTATAAATATTCGACTGGATTCTTATCCAATGCGGACTCATCACCCCAGCGCTCATAAGCGTCCAAGACGCGACCAAACTGAGTACCCCAATCACCCAAATGATTTTCATGGATCACTTTGTATCCGGCCAGTTCATACACATTTGCTAAAGCTCCTCCGATAATCGTTGAACGCAGATGCCCAATACCAAACGGCTTGGCAATATTTGGCGAAGAATACTCTATGACGACTGGCTCACCGCGACCTTCAATGGTCCTAAGGTATGCATCGCCCTCCTTAACAATTTTGCTAAGTTGTTTTTGGATGTAGACGTCTGTCAAAAAGATATTTATAAAACCGGCACCGGCCACTTCGACCTTCGCCACCATCGCGATAGACTCCAAGCTTTTTGCTAAGAGCTCTCCGATCTCGCGCGGATTTTTATTCAGCTCTTTTCCGATTCGAAGCGCAACCGCGGTGGCATAGTCGCCATGCTCAGCTTTTCGCGGACGTTCCAAGGGAATATCGGACAACTTCAAAGTCGGCCATCCCTCTTGAATGCTCAATTTTTTGTAGGCCTTAAAGACCTTGCGTTGTAAATCTTTGGAAACGCTCATTTAAGTAAATATTTGCGGTTTTACCCTTATCATTTTACAGTATATTAAGCTCTTGGGCGAGTTTTACTAAAAACCACAGAAATCCATGCCAATCCTGGCGAAAAACAAGAAAGTCTTCCACGACTTCGAAATTCTAGAGAAATTCGAGGCAGGCTTGAAATTGACCGGTCAGGAGGTAAAATCGGCCCGGAAAGGCAATATTTCGCTGCGCGGAAGCTATGTTTCTATATATAAAGGCGAAGCTTGGCTCAAAAAAGCCAAAATAGCCAAATACGCCAAAGCGGGTCCTCTCCCAGACTACAACCCTGAACAGGACCGTAAGCTGCTTCTCCATAAAAGAGAACTCAGCGAAATAGCCGGAAAAATGTCCTCAGGACAAGGTCAGGGCTTGACAATGGTGCCCCTGAGTGTTTATACTCGTAATAGTCTCTTGAAAGTAGAACTCGGTTTGGCGCGCGGCAAAAACACTGCCGATAAACGCCAAACGATCCGCAAGAAAGAGGCTGAGCGCGATATTCGCCGTGCAGTTCGTGGCAAATAACGCTCTCTTAAATTTTCCGGGGATGCCGAGCATCGCTGGAGAAGCGTCCTTTAAACTAGCGAATCGAGAACGAAAGATGTCTCGTTAACCTTTCTTTCAAAGCAAGAAGTGTCAAATCTATGCTAAACGAGGCTAAAGAAGTTATTGCTAACGCAACAGCTAAATTTAGTCCCGTATCTGTTATCGCTTAAAACCCGATAACCATCTAATCAAAGTTGCTGGAGACTTTGCCTTAGGTGCCAACCTTTTCCAGACGAATGCGCAAGGCTATTGTTTCACTTGTGCAGGGTTGATCGAAACAAACTAGTGCATTTATTTTTTGTCAGTTTTCTATGCTTGCATTAGTTAAAAAATCAAAACCGTCTACGTTCGTAAACTAGCTAAAGTAGCTTTTTCACACGCGGGTGCAACTCCCGCCATCTCCACCAACTTTATTTAATAACGAAAAATCCAATAGCAGCCCAAAAAGAATCCCTCATCAATGAACAAATTAAAGCAGAGAAGCTGCGTGTTATTGATGCGAAAGGAGAACAACTTGGTGTTCTAACTTTAGAGGAAGCTTTGGCTAAAGCTAAAGAGAAAGAGCTCGACCTTGTCGAAGTTTCTCCACAAGCTGATCCGCCAGTCGCTCGTCTCGTTGACTATACAAAACTAAAGTATCAGCAACAGCGTCAGGCTACTAAGCACAAGGCGAAGCAGAAGAAAATTCAGATCAAGGGCGTGCGTATCTCGATGCGCATCGGACAGCACGACATGGAGCTCCGCGCTAAGCAGGCTGACAAATTTTTCAAAGAAGGTCACAAGGTCAAGATTGAAATGGTCTTGCACGGACGAGAGAGAGATCCTGCGCGCCGCAAACTAGTTATGGCAAAGATTGAAGAGTTCCGCGCCACAATCAAGACCCCAAACAAAATTGAACAACCGCCGAGCAACGCCGGCAACCGTGTTTACACAATTATTAACCGTGAGAAATAAACTAACTAACTGACATGCCCAAAATCAAGACACACAAAGGAGCTTCCAAACGTTTTAGAGTTTCGGGGGGCAAGAAAAAGAAAGTCATGCAACGCAGTGCGACGCAAGGACATTTTAATGCACGTGAATCTGGAACTGTAACTCGCGCTAAGCGAAAAGATTCCGCAATCAATAAAACGAACGAACGTCGTTTACAAAAATTACTCCCTAATAAATAAATCATATGACTCGCGTAAAACGAGGAACTATTCATACAAGGAAACGTAAGCGCATGACGCGCAAAGCCAAAGGTCACCTTGATCGCGGCAGTAGCGCTTTTCGTTTAGCGAAACAGGTCACGACCAAAGCTGGTCAGCATGCTTATACGCACCGCCGCACAAAGAAGCGCACCAACCGTCGTCTTTGGATCACCAAGCTGAATGCAGCGGTCCGCGCTGAAGGAATGACTTATAGTGCCTTCATCGCTTTGCTCAAGAAAAAGAAAGTAGATCTTGACCGCAAGGTGTTATCTGAGATGGCCGAGAAACATCCGAAAGTTTTCAAGCAATTCATAACTGAATTGCAGAAATAAATATTTCACTAAACAAAAAATGGACCATACAGGTCCATTTTTTTATTGCTCTATCACTTAATTTTATTATTCCCAGGCGCTAAGAGCGACATATGCCAATCCTATAATCAGCAACATCACAATACTAATTATTAATCCGATAACTGCTAATCCACTCTTTTGATCTTGAGTCTTCTTACTCAAACTTAGGCCGATAATACTAAATATCAATCCTACAACTGGAGTCGCTACCATTAATACATAAAGTAGTATCCCAATATAGTACATTGTATTTCCCGTACCAGAAATAGGTTCCACGTCTCCGATAAATGTTATAGCGATCAACAATGAATTGATAATATATAAAACTATAGGCGTAAGTCCTAGCACAATTGATAAGACTGAAAATGTTTTATATCTTTTATTATAATCTACTGGTTTCTCCATTTAATTAAAGTTAATTGATTTGATTATATTATATTACACTACTTGATTCTCAACACCTTTATCATGCCAGTCATGCCATTCTTTGGCAAGACGCCGACGATCTAGCCAGGTAAGAACTCCAATAACTACAAGGATTCCGATCAGATCGATGCCCACATCAAGAGAGGTTCCCTCTCGTCCCGCCACAAGAGTTTGGTGGAACTCATCACTAAAGGCATAAATCAGCGTGATTGAAAAAGTGAGGATTAAATCGCGACAGAAAGTATGCGTTTTGTGTAGTCCTCTGTATTGAATTATTTCTGATCGGATCAGTCCGAAATATACAAATAAGGCTAAGACTCCGAAGACTACGGCGTGGCCTATTTTGCGCAAGATGAACTCTTGCTCGAGACCGGTCGATAGATCAGGCTGCGCCGATAATATAAAAATCACGACCGCCCATGCAACGGCTGGAAGCCAGCTTATGATTTTAGACCAGGTTTTATGCATTGTTTGTTATTTTAGCAACAAACCAGGATAACATTAAATCTTTTCTTTGTCAACTAAATCAACACCCAGCTCTGCGTGCGGTGCTTCAATAAATACATTGCCCTCTTCATCTCGATAAATATAATATCCGGTCTCTTCATCTTCATCTACATGCGGATCAGCTGGCAGCGCCTCCAAATACCCGGGTATGAGATACTTCTTAAGATTAAAACATTTAGCACAAGTCCCGATCTCAGTTCGCTCAGCTGGAATTTTTCCTAAGACGACAAGTCCCCTTTCTGGATTGTCTTTTTTATTTTGACGCAAGCCGTCCATATAGGATTGCATCTCAAGACTGCGCTCCAGGTTGCGTGCCTGGATCTCCTTCTTTTCCGGACTTACAAAATAAATCACTGATGCCGCTGCAACCGCAATCACAACCACGACAGTAAACAGCTCGAATATCGTGAAGCTTAAGAATCGTTTGGGTTCTGACATTGCTTGATGGATTAAACCTGGGTTTCGCGATTGCCCTGTCCAGTCGTAACACGTCCTCCCTGCCACTGGCCGCGGTACTCGCCGCTACGGCCTGTGATCTGATGGAAGTGGACATGTGCCACGCGTGCACCAAACTCAAACTCAAATGGAATGTTTCCTTGGTTTACTATACCGAAAGTCAGTTCGCCTTTATATCCTGGATGCGCTGCCGCTGTCAGCAAGGCCACGCCCGAACGAAACAGCGTGGTACGCGTCACAAAAGTCGCCACAAGATCAAGCGGAATATTCACAGTCTCCATCGTTTGCATCAGATAATACTCACCAGGCTTGATAGTGTAACTGACAGTCTCGTTTTCTTTGTACTCTGCTACAAGCTCGACATCAGAAGTTTCACGCTGCTCGACTCCCAGATAACTTTTGCCTTGTAGTTTGAAGAGCTTGCCGATGCGCAAGTCATATCCCGTGCCTTCTGGATTTTCAATCTCGCGCTGCGCAAGATTTTCGACTATCTTTTCTGTTTCTAATCTTTTTTGAAGTTCATCAAATCCTAAAATCATAAGCCTGAAGCATAGTTAACAAATCTGTACCTGAATGGTGTATCCGATCCGCCCTTTGTGATCGTTTCCTTTTTATTGGCAACATGTAGAACTGCAAACTGCATATCCTTGTCTGTCGGGTAGGTTATAATCGCGCATGTATCACCGCTCGCATCCCATACACGCACCTCATCAATCTTAGCCGCTAAGACTTCGGTCAGGCTTTTATCAGATACTTGGATGCTCAAGATTCGGTACTTTTCAAAGTCTGGCGTTGTAGGTCCTTCCAAAACTTGTTCTCCTGAACCTTCTGAGAAAACAATCATATCATCATCAAGCCATTCTGGAGTTTGATACATTTTACTTTCGTTATTGGAAAGCAGTGTCTCCAGTGCTCCCGAAGTTACATCCATGATCTTGATCGTAGATGCGGCGATAGGATCTAAACTATCAACCGTTACGATAGCAAGCTTCGTGCCGTCTGCATTGATGTCAAAATCAATGGCGTCGCTAGGGAAAACAATTGGCGCGACCGCTTTGGTGGCTGGATCAATCCGTTCGAAATCAGACAGGAAGATTGGTCCCTCTGTTTCTGAAAGTAAAGTTCGAATTAGTAGATTTTCCTGGCCGCTAAAGCTCACAATCCCCACCGGTATAATAAACTTGCGATCCTGTTCTCTCTTCAGTAGAGTCACAGTGGCTTGCGTCGCAATATTATAAGCATTGATATCAGAGATTATTTTATTATCAACATGCTCACCGGTCGAATAATATAGCGTCTTGCCGTCAGAGGAGAACGTCAAGAATTTTTCATAGTAAGGCATAAAATCCGAAGACACCAAGTCAATTGTAAAGTCTTGATTGTCAGCTGTCTTAATCTTGATATCACCCTCCTTATCAACAAAGGCATAGTCGCCCTGCTTGGAAACCGCCCAGTAGGTTGCATCCTCGCTGCTCTTTAATAAAGTCGGACTGGATGGCGCCAGAGGATCTACTTTATAAAGTCCGCTCAAGACATTATCATTGTCGTCGAAAGTTTCCTGTACAAAATAGAGATCATATGTTAGCTCTACTTCTTGCTCCACCTGATCGATCGGTTCTGCCTGCTCAGCCTGATCATTATTCAAGGCCGGCTTGTAATAATAAAAGTAAATAACGATGACTGCCGCGATGATCAAGACGATGACGCCTAAAAACCACCAAAGCCAACCGCGTCGCTTCTTGCGTTTTGGTTGTTCTACGTTTGGGTTTTGATTTAATATTGGATCTGGCATAGATGTAGTTAGTTTAGAAATCTTACCCTTAGTATTCCAAATTTAAGGCAATACGACAATAGGAAAAAGGGCGTCATGCCCACGTTGGGACTAACGCCCTTCTTTAGAAGCCTAGATTTTACTTTGGCATTCTGAACACGTTCCAGAATACCGCTAATTTACGCTTCTTCAAGTCGACTGACCTCCAGCCAGAAAACAGATGGACGTACAACCTCGTCTGAAATAATCCAGAGTAACTTTCCTTCTGCAGTCTTGACCGGCAGGTCAAGATAGAAGTTCAACATAAAGGTCTCTTAATACTCGAATAAAGCGTGGCGATTGTACACCAAAACACCCTTCATGTCAAGACGAAGGGTGTGGAGAAGTATTTACCCTATCCGCACTTGCTATATCCGCAGGCTCGGCAAGTCAGACAGCCTTCAGCAAACTCTAGCATCGCACCACAGTCTGGACACTCCGGTGAAACACCCATATCCGCAATTGATGGTTGGCTTGAACTATTTTCTGCGATTGGCTCTGACGAGACTGATCCAGACTCTACGATTGGCTCGCCGCTTGACGCTACTTCAACTTTTTCTGCATTATCAACTACCGGCAATGCTTGTCCTGCCTCCAAACCAACAGCCTCTTTTTCATCAGCTAAAATATTATCTTCGATCTCAGAGGCAATCGGTTGAGTTTGTGATATTTCTGCCGGCACACTTTCATCTTTTGGTGCCGGGATGGTTGCCGTTGTTGAATCTTTACCTTCTTTGAAATCCAACTCCAACTTCATCTGAGCAGAATTGATATGCTCCTGCATAATCTTGCTGATCGCATCCGGAATAGACAGGATCATGCCACGCTTACTGAAAAGTGGCATCGGCCCACGAATACCCTGGATCTGATCAACAACGATCTTTGGATCAATACCAGAACGCAATGCCAAGGAAACCAAGCGACAGATCGCTTCTGATTTAGCTGCAAAAACTCCCCCAGTCTTGCCAATCGTGGCAAAAATCTCGAATGGTTGACCCTGTTCATCGTCATTAATCGTCAGAAATAGAGTTCCGTAAGAAGTTTTGACTCGATAAGTGTGCCCGATCATAGTGTCGGGACGCTCTCGTGGAGCCAGTTTAGTAGAACGCACTAGCTGTTCGGTTACAGCCTTGCTTTTTCCCGCCTTGTCTTTCTCTTTAACGCGCTCTAATGCCTGGGCGTCTTTACTACCATCACGATATATCGTAATTCCCTTACATCCTAAGTCATAAGAACTCATGTAAATCTTTTTGATATCGTCAACCGTCGCAGAGTTTTCAAAGTTGATCGTTTTACTGACGGCATTGTCGGTGTGCTGCTGGAAGGCGGCTTGAATCTTAACGTCCCATTCCGGATCGATATCGTGTGACACAACAAAGATACGCTTGATGTGTTCTGGGACCTCATCAAGATTTTGAACGCTACCCTCTTCGATGACTTTCTGCATCAGTTCTTCTGAATAAAAACCTTCCCGCTCGGCAATTTCTTTAAAGAGGCTGTGCACCTCTAGCTGGTCCACGCCACCGAGTGAATTTTTGCGCATAAATGCTAGCGCAAACACTGGCTCGATTCCTGAGGACGTATTGGCCACGATACTGGTATATCCGGTCGGTGCAATCGTTGTCAGGGCGCAGTTGCGCATATGCTTTTCACCCTTTTGTGGCAAGATACTTTGTTCAAAGTTTGTAAAGTTGCCTTTGATTTTACCTAGCTCACGAGAATGTGCGGTGGCCTCGTTAGTTACAAATTCCATAACTTTTTCTGCTAGCTCTATTGCAGCATCCGAGTCATAAGGAATGCCAAGCATGATCAACATATCGGCAAAGCCCATGACACCTAGGCCAATGCGACGATTACCCTTGGCCATCTTCTCGATTTTCTCGAGTGGATAGTTATTAAGGTCGATCGTATTGTCCAGGAAGTGCACGGCTGTCCGTGTAGTTTTGCGCAATAGTTCCCAATCAACTTTTCCTTCACTAATATGGCGCGGTAAAACAATAGAACCAAGATTGCAGACGTCGTATGGCAGCAACGGCTGCTCACCACATGGATTTGTGGCCTCAAGTTTGCCTAGACTTGGAGTCGGGTTATCCTTCTCGATCTTATCCATGAAAACAACGCCCGGGTCACCAGTTTCCCACGCCTGCTTCGCGATTTTATCAAAAAGCTCTTCCGCCTTCACCTCTTTAACAACTTTGCTGGAATGCGGATCGATTAATTTAAATTGCTGTTTGTTTTTGACGGCCTCCATAAATTTATCGGTGATGCCGACAGAGATATTCATGTTTGAGAGAGCGCCTGACTCTTGCTTAGCCTGAATGAAATCCTCGATATCCGGGTGATCGATATTGAGAATACCCATACTGCCCTGGCCGCGTCCACCCTTGGTCTGGACAGTTTTTTGCGTCTGGGCAATGGCCTCCATAAACGTAACTGGTCCGGCGGCAACATTTCCGACTTCACCCACGCCAGTATTTTTGGCGCGGATCTTAGAAAAGTTAAAACCGGTACCGCCCGTTGCCTTGTGTACTAAGACGTTTTCCTTGATGGCGTCTGTGATACTGTCCATCGAGTCCTCAATCGGCAGCACAAAACAAGCTGAGAGAGTGAGTTTTTTGTCTCCGCTATTACGCAGTGCCTGACCCGGCACAAAACGTAGCCTGGAAAGCGCTTCATAAAAATCTTCTTCAAGCTCAGCGATTTTTTCTGGCTTGGTGTCGTAATTTTTTTCAGCTGTCGCAATAAACTTAGCCGTGCGACGGAATAACTCTTGAGGACCTTCGATGGCATTGCCCTTCTCGTCTTTACGCAAAGCACGTTTCTCCAAAACTGTGATCGCATTTTCAGTCATCATCGCTTCGACATCTTCCAGCTTCTTATCGATAAGCGGTTTGTACTCTGTTTTGGACTCTGTTGGTAAAGATTCGGAAACAACCTGCTCTTCTTTTACTTCTTCGGTGTCTGCTCTTGCCTCAGCGATTTCTTCCTCAACGGACTCCAGCTTTTCTTCAGTTACCACATCTTTTTCCGGCTTAGTTTCTGCTTTTTTAGTCGATTGTAGAACCTGCGCATCTTTACTGCCGTCGCGATAGATTGTAATCCCCTTACAACCAAGTTCGTAAGCCATGATGTAGGCTTGGCGCACATCAGCAAGCCCGGCATCGTGCGGGAAATTAATAGTTTTACTAACAGCATTGTCGGTAAATTCTTGGAAAGCGGCTTGGATACGAATGTGCCATTCATATGAAATCTCATGGGTGGTTACAAAAGTTTTCTTGATATCATCAGGTACTTCGCGGATATTTTCGAGAGAGCCTTGCTCGGCGATTTTTTCCATCAGCTCCTCTGAGTAAAATCCACGTTTGCGAGCCACCTCTTCAAAGACTGGGTCTACGATTGTCAAAGTTTGACTGCCTTCATCGCCGCCTTTTTCGCTATAAAAAGCCTGGCGGATACTAACGATACTGAAAACCGGCTCGACGCCCGAAGATGTATTGGCAACTAAGCTGATCGTGCCAGTCGGCGCGATAGTCGTCACGGTCGCATTACGCATCGGTATTTTGTTCTCACCCTTGGCCCATTCACTATTGTCCCATTCTGGAAAAGTGCCGCGCACATCAGCAAGCTCGTTAGACCGTTGATGTCCTTCCGTCTGGATAAACTGCATTATTTGGCGAGCAAGATTGACCGCCTCTTCAGAATTGTAAGGAACCCCTAAACGATAAAGTAAGTGTGCAAAACCCATGATGCCGATGCCGATCTTGCGGGTCTTGTGAACATTTTTTTCAACGATTGGGAGCGGGAACTTGTTCACGTCCAGCATGTTGTCCATAAAATGAACTGTTGTGCGCACAGTTTCGCGCAGCTTGTCCCAGTCCACCTGATTGTCCTTAGTGACGTGGTTGTCTAAAATAATAGAACCAAGGTTGCAGGATTCATAAGGCAGCAACGGCTGCTCGCCACAAGGATTAGTGGCATCCATCTTGCCTAGATGTTTTGTGGAATTATCTGCCTCAATAGCGTCCAAGAAAATCATGCCTGGATCGGCACATTCCCAGGCACGACGCGTAATCAAATCAAAGATGTCGCGAGCACGCAGCGTTTCGACTATCTCGTTATTGTGCGGATTGACAAGATCATAGTCTTCATCATTTCTGACCGCCTCCATGAACTTCTTCGTGACACCTACAGAAATATTGAAGTTACGAACATCACTGCCTTGATCCTTAAGCTCTATAAACTCACGGATATCCGGATGATCCACATTTAGGATCGCCATGTTGCCTCCGTTACGTTTAAAACCCTGGAGAATCTGGCTAAAAGCCTTGTCGAAAGTGCGAATATAATGGATCGGACCGGCTGCTACGTTTGGAATTCCGGAGACTGTATCGCCCTTCGGACGAACCTTAGAAAAATTAAAGCCTGTGCCGCCATTGCGTTTTTGGATCAGTGCGGCATTTTGCAGGCTCTCGAATATTTTCTCAAGATCATCCTCGATCGGCACAACAAAACAAGATGCCAACTGGCCGGTAGTATACTCTGTGCCCGCCTCAAATAAAATCCGCCCCCCTGGCAAAAATTCCAGATTCGCGAGCATTTTATAAAATTTCTCTACGGTTTGCGGCACATATTCTTTAGGACCATAGTGGAAATCAGCCTCTGCCATGTATTCTGCAACGCGATAAAACATCTCGCCGACTGTTTCGATTGGGTTACCTTGTTCGTCGGCACGTAAATAACGCTTCTGAACAACGGCAAGTGCATTATCTGACAACTGCGGGTTGTACTTTGCGAGCAATTCTTCTTTACTAAGAGCTTTAGGTTCTTTCATGGTCTTCTAATTATTTCTTTAAATTGAGCACTTGCTTATCACGGCTGCCGTCGCGGTAGACTGTACCGCCTTTGCATTTCAATTCGTGTGCCAGACTAAAGACTTCGCGAATATCATCACGCGTTGCTTCGTTCGGCAGGTTCACAGTTTTACTGACGGCATTGTCAGTGTATTTTTGGAAAGCGGCCTGGACACGCACGTGCCATTCTGGCTCGATCTGGTGCGAAGTCACAAAAACTCTGCGCACATCTTCCGGGATCTCATCAATATTTTCTACGCCACCCTGGTTGGCGATCTCTTCCATGAGTTCTTTGCTATAAAACCAACGTTCCTTGGCGACTTTTTCAAACATAGGATGGACTTCAATAAATTCATCCTTGTCTTCGTCTAAAATATTCTTGCGGATATAGACCAATGAAAAGATTGGCTCGATTCCTGAAGAACAACCGGCAAAAATACTGGTCGTGCCTGTCGGGGCAATCGTTGTTACAGTACAGTTGCGCATGTGTTCATAACCCGCTGCCGGGAAAACACTTTTATCAAAATTAGGAAAATTGCCGCGCTTCTTGCCGATACGTGAAGATTCATCGCGACCTTTCTCTTGAATGAATTTCATAGTCTTCTCCGCCATCTGCACAGCCTCCGGTGAATTGTATGGGATACCAAGTCCAACAAGCATATCAGCAAAGCCCATGACCCCCAGACCAATGCGACGATTATTGAAATTCATTTCCTTAATCTTCTCGAGCGGATAATTATTGACGTCGATCATGTTGTCCAAGAAATGGACCGCCTTGCGCACAACATATTCAAGCTTGTCCCAGTCGACTTCGTAGCCCTTGCTATTGTCTTTTTGTTTAAGCATACGTGAAAGCACAAGCGAGCCAATGTTGCAGGCTTCATAAGGAAGTAGTGGCTGTTCGCCGCACTGATTGGTAGCGCGAATCTCGCCGACTCCCGGAGTCTGGTTGCAACGGTTTACCTCGTCTATGAAAAGCAAACCTGGCTCGGCACTCGTCCAGGCTCGTTCAATGACTGCGTCGTAGACTTCGCGCGCTCGTTTTTTGGCAACAACTTCTTTTGTGTGGGGATCTATCAGGTCGTATTCTTTGTCGTCTTTAACAGCATCCATGAAAACATCGGTCATCGCGACTGATACATTGAAATGGTTGAGCTCATCGTAGTTGGACTTGATCGTGATGAATTCCATAATATCCGGATGGTCCACACGCATAATACCCATATTGCCGGCTTTGCGTGTTCCTGCTTCGCCGACGACAGTCTGTGAAGAAAAATTATAAAGGCGCATGAAGGAGATTGGCCCAGACGATTTGCCGCCAGTGGTACTGACGATTGCACCGGCCGGACGCAAACTACTAAAGTCATAGCCGACACCCGCGCCAGTCTTGTGCAGGAAAGCGGCATTGCGCAGCGTGTCAAAAATTGAATCCATCGAATCCTCGACCGGCAATACATAACACGCCGAAAGCTGCTGAAGCTCACGGCCGGCATTACGCAGCGTCATGCCCGACAAAAACTCAAGATTAATCATCAGGTCGAAGAAATCGTCCGAGGTTTTCTTGACCTCTTTTTCGGTGGCACCATAAAAAGCGTCCGCGGAAGCAATATTATCAGCTACGCGCTGAAACATGTCGTAAGCGGTTTCAATTACATTTCCATTTTCGTCTTTCATCAAATATCTTTTCTCTAAAACCGTCTGAGCCGTCGGCGACAGATTCAAATCCGGCATTTTTTTACCGTTTTGAGATGTCATTTGCTCATTTTCAGTAAATTCCTTAGTAGCAGTGGGAGAAGTATTTGGATCCATATAAAAATTTATAATCTAAATAAAAGACGAGAATAACAGGAATTGTTTTTCCTGCCATTGGTTATTGGCTTTGCGTAGCCAATTTTAAGCGTACAGATGCAGTCTCTTCGTGCAAGTATTACACTTACTTCCGATCAAAATATCTCTTAATCAATATCTTGTGGTCGGTTATGAATTGTAACACAAGATAGAGAAAAGATTAACCTTTTAGCCTATCTTTTTAAAATAACCTCTGTTGAGTAATATTTTATTTTGATTTTGTTTTATGTCTGTTTTACCTGTGGAAAATTAGGCAATATCGATGCCGAAAATGAAGCTGACCAGGCGTCCGATGCCAAAACCGATTGCGGCCGCGGCTAGTGAAATCACGACCATCTCAAATCCACTCTTCCAGAGAGTGATTTTAGCTATCTTAGCCTTAATAGCTCCGATAATAAAGAGTGTGACCGCTGTTAAGACGACAGAGACCCAGATCGAATGCATGATTGGCAGGAAAAAATAGGCTACCAAAGGCACGATTCCGATAAATAAATAAGAAATCCCCATATAAATTGCACCGCGCTTTGGTTGGCTGATATATTGATGTCCTAATCTGAGCTCATGCGCGCCGATTTCTTCCAGCCATAATTCTTCATCGGATGTCACGCGTTTTATGATGGCTGCTAGCTCGTTCTCCTGGTAGCCCTGTTTTTTGTAAAGCTCCTTTAATTTTTGTTTTTCCTCTGCTGGATTATCGATGATTGCCTGCTTGCGTTCTAATAAAGTCCCGCGCAAAATCTCCTTTTCTGACTTGGAGGAAAGATACTCCCCCGCTGTCATCGAGATAGACTCTACGAAAATTACGACAAAGCCTGATAGGACAACAATAAGCGGATTGCCAGTGCCGGCGGCGATACCAGTAATGACTCCAAGCGTCGAAACTAAGCTGTCTTCCAGTCCGAAGATTATTTGGCGGGCGTAGGAGATGGTTTTGGGCATATTGTTTATATATACTTCGTGAAGCTTTTGGACTCTGTTGCCTTGTATAGATTTTAGCATATTTCCTGAAACATCCTTATGGCATAAATATAAGCGGCGCGCTATAATGCTTTTATAAATATCTTTCAATGACAAACAAACCAAAACTTCAAAACGGAGTATTAACACTTAAGACAAAACGAGACCTGACCGATCAAGTCTGGGAATTTATTTTTGATGCGGATCAGGCGTTGGAATTTACGCCGGGGCAGTTTTTTATGGTGGAGATTCCCCATGAAGGCAAAACTGTAAAGCGCGCCTACTCTGCCGCCTGCCTTCCGGGCAAGAAGACTCTGAAGTTGTTGGTAAAATATATGCCCACCGGCATTGCTTCAGGCTATTTTGACAAGATGCAAGTTGGCGATACTTTGGAATTTTCTGGGCCGTATGGCGCACTGACTTTAGCAGACGACTATGCCGGTCCGATTATTTTTGCAGTGACCGGGACTGGACTTTCGCCAGTCTGGTCTATCTTGGAAAACTTAAAGGCGCAGGGGCGTAAAAATCCTGTTCACCTTTTGATGGGCGTGACCACAGCAGCGGATGCGCTTTATCTGGATGAATTTGATAAAATGGTGCTAGATTATCCGTTCACCTATACAGTCTGCGTCGAAAAACCTGAAGAAGGATATGAAGGCGCGCGCGGTTTTGTGACTGAGCATATTTCATCGCCGCCTATTCCTTTTGATCCGAAGGATGCAAAGGTTTTTGTGGTGGGCAATCCGGTCATGGTCCAGGCAATGCTGGATATATTAAAAGAAAAAGGTTGGTTGGCTGGCCAGATCTATGTCGAGAAGTTCGGCTAGACAATTATTTCGACGTAAGTAAAAAGAGGCACGACTATGTCGTACCTCTTTTTTGATAAAAGGGTTAATAATAGGATCAGCCTGTCAGCCGATGAAGCAGAGTCCGCCTGAAGTACACGCTGCCGCGGTCTGGAGCTCATCGTAGAGAGTAATGACAGACAATGTTTTCATTTCCGAGCTCGCAGCCATCAGCAGAGGACGCGCCTGTTTATCAGGAGCAATCGCTGAAGCAAAGCTGCAGTTCACGGCTGGCAGGAAATAACTTGGAGTCTTCCTGCCACCATCAAACATTTCCACTGGGTAAGTAGCCATAGCCGCCAAAGCATCGAGACCAGAAGGATAGAGCCTTTTTTCGCTCAATTTGTCTGCCGAATCCCAAATGGCCTTAACAGACCAGCCCTGGGTCGCCAGCGGAAAATACAGAGCCACGACCGGTCCATGCTTCATTTTGTCCAGAATGAACTGGTAGTGTTGGCACTGATCAGCAAGGCGCATCGAGTAATTCAGGGGTTTTTTTTCGGCAATCAAGCCTTCGATAGATGGTCCGCCCGGAATAGTCTTTAGATAACTGTCCTGAAGCGCAACAAGATATTTCAGAGTCAAATAATCTATGTTCGCTTCTTCTTCTTCCGGCAGCACCACGACATACCACGGACCATGCAGCAGGTTACTGATCTGCCGATCAGTTTCGATCATCATAACCAGGCGTTCGATCTCGATCTTCAGCATATCCCAGCGGAAAGAAATGTCACGAAAATCTTCGTGGCAGGTCTGGAAATGCCAGATGCGTGACTGTAAGTCTCCCACAGACTTAAGCTCGCATCTTTCGGCAGAAAACTCCCTGTCGGGATGAACGCAGATCTTTCCTACTCCGAAAGTTTCCGGAATCAGAAAGCCGTGTCGGTCCACAAGAGTTTGTTTGCCCGGCTTGAGCAAGGCATGCGTCGCTCCCTGTTGCAGACTGCGGATGTCATCCACATTACCCAGTTTATTGAAAACTGATTCAATGTCACCGAGAGTGAAGTCGCCGAACTTGCGAGGTTGCGTTTGTAGTTCTTTAAACTTTCGATACTGATCAAGTAGTATGCGCAGGATTTTTTCATCTCCTCCGCTGCAGTACTGCAAGAGTACTTCGATCTCATCGAGAGTGATTTTGTTGAATTTGCGAGACATAAATACCTCCTTCCAGGCTAGTTGCCCAGAATTGATGGTAAGGTACATTAGCGCCCCTATCCGAGGCCAGGAAAACTCCTGATGCATTCAAGAGAATATCTAAAAATAGCATGCCGAAGCAGACCTGTCAATGTTTTTGAAATCTTACTTTTCTTTATTCTTTGACTATGATCTGATAGGAAATCTTTTCCTCATCTAGGCCGGTGACTTCGTAGAAGTAAACACCGGGCTTTTTGAATTCGATTTGATACGCCTCTTCGGGACTTAGATGCTGACTCGCAAACTCCTTAGCTAAGATTTGGATTGTCTCATCTCCAGTTTGGTTTTCCCAAAGCAAACTTTCTTCCGTAGATAAAGTTAGGATGACTGGGATATCTTGCCTTGTCTGAATAATAACCGCCTGCGTCGGATCCTCACGATATGGCCTGATCACGGATACTTTCAGAAGCTGGTTATGGCGCACAGTAAAAATAATAGTAATAATAAGTCCTACTAAAATAACTCCTGCAACGGTTATGCGCACATATTGCAGATTCGTTTTATTCATTGGTCTTAAGATTAAGGATGAATCTGATTGCCCTTCTCGTCTTCCACTATTATGGCGCCGACAGGACAGCCCTTAGCTGCTTCGAGAAGAGTTTCATCGTCCTCTGGAAGATCATCTCCCGAAATCCAGTCTCCATTAGAAACTTTCTCGTCGTCTGATTTTGTAAAGACGGCTTTGTTCTCCTCATCTAGCTCAAACGATTTGGGTGCGATGATTTCGCAAGTGTCTGCGCCGATACAAAGATCACGGTCTATTTTGAAACGGTATGCCATATGTTTTAGTTAAGTTATTTTTGCATATTTGAGATGGGCTTCGATCTGTTGATCAGAAAGCCCATTCAAATCTCGCAAATTGGAACAATCCTGCACTTTTATTCCAGACATAATCTCAGGATTTATTATTTTCCTGCTTTGGCTTGACGCTTCTTAAGAAAGTTCTGCAACCACCAGATAAGACCTGACAACAGGATAATGACTGCACCGAGAATCACATAGACTCCGTATTCCGGCGCAATCTTATAAATCGCGATACCAAGCTCGATTAGGAAATGGATTCCCACCCAGAGCACTGCTCCAAGGTAAGGGAAACCAATGGCGCGGTAAGCCTTGCTCTTGCGATCGACAAAGAGGAAGATCAGGATACCGACAATGAAGAACGGAATTACGTACCAGAGCTGGCGCAAAGGAATCTGAAAGGCATTCTCTGACTCAAGCTGTTCGCGCTGATTTAGCGTCGTCGCCATGACATCGAGATCGATGCAGGCCGCATAATAACTGTATTCCAAGTCCTCCGCCATAACCTCGCGATCTATCGTACGTCCAGTGTCGTAGTCATAGTAACCATAGTCGTAGTATGAATACTCTTCATTAAGTCTGCGGGGGTCGAGATCGTCACAGACCTCTTGATTATTTTCCGTTATTTCAGAAGTTGTCGTAGGTTCTGAGAAAATTTCTCTTTCTGGGGTAAAAATGAATTCTCCCAAGTCATTTTCCGCACGATACTCAATTGTTCCGCCATTATCCTCGTAAAGCTCGCTGACTGTCGGAACTGATCCGCCTAAGCGCACGCTCGTGCGAATTTGATAGAATACGTATTCGGATAGGATGATCAAAGCAACCAGCAGTAAAATAGCCAAGAGCCAGGAGACTACCTTGATGCCCGAACCATCGTTTTGTTTTGTTTGTGTTGGATCCATATTAATAAGTTAGTTAGTAATTTAAGTGTAACAAAGCCTTAATTGCTGTCCACGCGCCCTTGTAGATAAGTTAGAACGTAAGAAATAATGAAAAATGCGGCACTGACTAAAACGATTGTAGGGCCAGTCGCGAGGTTCCAAATATAGGAGACTCCTAATCCAAGAATCGCTGAAAACACGCCAGCAACAACTGACCAGAAGAACATTTGTTTGAGGCTGTTGCTTAAGTTTCTTGCCGTGGCTGCCGGCAAAACGATCAGCGCTGAGACCAGGATCACGCCGACTATTTTTACGCTGGCCGCGACTACAATCGCGAGCAGAATCATAAAGATATATTCATAAAACTTAGTATTGATGCCGTCGGTTTTCGCCAAATCTTTTACGAAAATTGTTCGAACAAATGATGAATACGCAAAGACAATAAAACCGATAACCAAAACGAGTAGAATG
>JBHPHK010000011.1:0-27725 GCA_042569365.1 Patescibacteria group bacterium
CCCCACCCCCCCCACCACCACCATTGCCTCCTTTGCCTGTTGAGCCGCCTCCAACACCGACTGGAGCACCAATCTTTGGAGCAAACGAATTTATTCTAACTAAGTCCTTGTCAGAACCAGCAAGCGTGGCGGTTGCCTCAGCTTCATTACTTGGATACCAGAGTCGCATAACTAAATCTAATGGAGATACGGTTGCTGCTCCAATTAACAGAGTTGGCATTATTGCCGGAAAAGTTAATGAGTCGCAGATCTTCTATTTGGAAGCAAAGAATGCGACTAAGGCTTATGTCCTTAATCTAGATACGAAAGAGAAATACTCGCTGAATTGGGATGCAGATCTCAAATTGTGGGTTGGAGAACTTGTATTTGACGAGCCTGGTTTCTATCGATTGGAGGGTCACATCTCAAACGATGAAGCATCTTACAAACGAGAAATCAATGGAATATTTGTTGCCGAAAACACCAGCATCACAGATAAAGAAACTGGCGAGCCTGCCTCAAACGTTGTTATAACAATCTATGAGAAGAATGTTCATAACGGACGGTTCCAGAAATGGAATGGTGAGGCTTATGGCCAGCCTAATCCGGCAGCTATTGGTCAGAACTGGTCGGTAGTATTACCGGAAGGTGAATTCTTTATCGAGATGTCAGCTGATGGTTATCGAACTTCACGTTCTTTGATCATGCAAATTGATGTTCAATCAATTGTGACTGGCGCTGTTGAATTAGCAGGAACTAGAAATTTCATTGAGTGGTTGCAAGATGTAACAACAATCTCGCGCACAGATAATTTCAAACTGTCTGTAAAGGCTGTGCCAGAGAGAATTCTGATGGAAAAAGGAAAAGTAGTTCCGGAGATTACTCTGCACGATGCTGACGGTAAGAGCTTCAAATTGTATGATGAAATACCAAAGAAGCCAACAGTAATCGGCGTCTACAGCATGTGGAACACGCTTGCGCAAGAGGAGTTGAAAGAGCTTGCGACGGTCATGCAAGAGCTACAAGCCGAGTACGATATTGGCTCAATTGGACTTACGACCATGGAGCCTGATAACGTAAACCTTACCCAGCTTAATCGTGGTGATTATCAGATCGACTTCTACAAGCCGACGGATCGATTCCACGATGATTATTTCTCGATTAGCTTACCAACCTTCTATGTTCTAAATGAAGAACGTGAGTTGCTAGATATTATAGCTGGTCCGCGCACCGTTGCGCAGTTGAAGGCTGAGATAATTAAGTTGATTGAAGAGGATCTGGGCCAGGAACTACCCTAAGCTCTAACAATTTCAAAAGAAAAACTGCCCCTCAGGAGACGGGCAGTTTTTTGTTATGTGAATTTTATTGGATGCGGTATTTTTCTAGAAAGGCGCGGATCAGATAAGCGGCATCGCGACGGGTGCGGATCCATTTAATCTTAGGGTCAGATCTAAGCCAGGTTAACTGTCTTTTTGCCAGGCGGCGGGTATCTCGTTTGGTGAGTCCAATGGCTTGAGTGCGGTCGATTTCACCCTTAAAATGGCGCGCAAATTGACGATAACAAAGCCCTAGTTCAAATAGGCGCTCGTACCCGTATTTGTCATATAAAGCTCTCAATTCGCGTTCTAGGCCTTTCTCGACCTGCTCATCAACGCGTTGATTGATCCTTTGATAGAGTTCTGGTCGCGGGAAATCAATCGCAAGCTGTAGGATTGGATAATCGGGCGGATTTGTTTTTTGCTGTGTTTGGAGAGGCTTATTACTGTTGATAACGACCTCTAAAGCGCGCATTACGCGGCGATGATTAGCGATGTCTATCGAAGCGGCGGCATCCGGGTCTTTCTTCTCGAGCATTTTTACGAGCTTATCTAAAGGTTTCTTCTGCAGTTTTTTGCGCAGTTTTTCATCAATCACGCCTCCGGCGAGTGAATAGCCCTCAACAATAGAACGAATATAAAGCCCCGTTCCTCCTACAAGAAAGGGGAGGCGCTTATCGGCCTGGATATTTTTTATGTGCTCATTTGCTTTTTGCTGGTACTCAGCAGCGGTGAAATGGTGATCAAGCGGAACAATCTCTAGGAGGTGATGTTTTATGCCCCGCATTTCTTCTGCAGAAATAACATCTGTCGCAATCGGAGTGTCTTTGTAAACCTGTCGAGAGTCAGCCGAAATAATCTCGCCATTATATGTGCGCGCCAAATCCACCGCCATTTTAGATTTACCACTGGCGGTCGGTCCTGCAATTACAATGAGAGATCTGCGCTTAGGAGACATTATTATTTGCGATCTTCAATCTCTTTTAGAAGCTTTGTGATGAATTCATCGACGGGCTTAGCCCCCAAGTCGTCTTGAGTCAGCGAACGCACTGCGACGGTATTATCTGCTTGCTCACGATCACCCACGACAAGCATATAGGGAATCTTCATAATCTCAGCTTGGCGAATTTTCTTACCAATGGATTCGCCGCGATCGTCCATTTCGACGCGAATACCCTGTTCTTTCATCTGGGTGTAGAGTTTGGTGGCATACTTAGCATGCTTGTCTGAGATCGGTAAAATGCGCGCTTGAATAGGCGCAAGCCATACTGGGAATTTACCGGCATAGTGCTCGATCAAGAATCCGATCAGGCGTTCATGCGTACCAAGCGGTGCACGATGCAAGACGAGTGGCTTTTTCGTTTCTCCGTCCTTGTCAGTGTATTCAAGATCGAAGCGTTCCGCTGCCGAGAAGTCAACTTGGTTTGTAGCTAAAGTAAATTCACGACCGATGGCGCTCCAGATTTGGACGTCAATCTTGGGGCCGTAGAAAGCAGCTTCATCCGGTACCTCCTCAAATTTGATCTTGCCTTTCTTCATGACTTTGCGGACCATGTCTTCAGTTTTCTCCCAAAGTTCGGCGTTATCGATATATTTTTTGCCGAGACCCTCTTTAGAATGGGTCGAAAAGCGCATCATATATTTATCGATGCCAAATATTTCGAAGTACTTAAGGTAGAGGTCAATAACTCCCATAAACTCTTCTTCAAACTGCTCTTCAGAACAATAAATATGGGCATCGTTCATGTTCATGGAACGAACACGCATTAGTCCAAATAGCTCGCCTGATTTCTCATAACGATAATTAGCGGTCCACTCTCCAATGCGGAAAGGAAGTTCTTGGTAGCTGCGGGGGCGATGTCCAAAAATCTTGTGATGAAACGGACAGTTCATCGGCTTGAGGTAGTACTTTTGATTCTCCAATTCCATTGGAGGGAACATACTATCGGCGTAGTAGGGGAGATGGCCACTGCGCGTAAAGAGATCTTCTTTAGCGATATGCGGGATGCGAACGCGTTCATAACCTGCTGCGTCCTCCATTTCGAGTCCAAGCTTTTCGATTTGTCTAATAATTTTCTCTCCATTAGGAAGCCAGATCGGGAGGCCCGGACCAACTTCATCATCAAAAAAGAAAAGCTCTAGATCTTTCCCAATACGGCGATGATCTCGTTCTTTTGCTTCTTCAAGCATCTTGAGATGTGCATCAAGCTCCTTTTTAGTCTTGAAAGCAATGCCATAGATACGCTGCATCTGCTGGTTGTTTTCGTCGGCCTTCCAATAAGCGCCCGCGAAAGAGAGAAGCTTGAAAGCACCGATCTCCTTTGTGCTTTTAATGTGTGGGCCTGCACAAAGATCCACAAAATCACCCGTGCGATAGATGCGGATCTTATTGACTTTGTCTTCTGCGACAATGTCGTCGATCAGTTCAAGCTTATGGTCTTGACTTAAGTCCTTAAAGAGCTTCTTGGCGTCCTTGATGGCAAGGTCTTCATATTCAAACTTCAGGTTCTGTTTGATCAAGAATTTCATTTTCTTCTCGATCTTTTTGAGATCTTCTGGCACGAAGGTATTAGGCAAGTCGAAGTCATAGTAAAAACCCTCCTCTAGAGCGGGGCCTGTGCCGAGCTTGGCTTCAGGGAATAATTCTAAAACGGCAGCGGCCATGATGTGGCTGGTAGAGTGGCGTAGTTGTTCTTGTTTTTGGTTCATAATTTTAGGATTAAAAAACTCGTCCTGATAAGACTAAAGTAAAACTTCAGTCATGGGACGAGACTTCTGTGCTAGAGCCCGCGGTTCCACCCACGTTCCTTTCCTTAAAGACAGAAAGGCGCTTGATTGGTCGCCTGTATTCCGGACGAGACGGCTATGTGCATATATGTGAAATGGTACCAGTAGATTTGTCAGGGGAGCCTTGCAGCCTAGGGCTTCCTCTCTTGGAGCTGACTGAATCCATGGTGTGTCTTCACGCAAATAGAGGTTGTCAATATAAAAACTATACCGTCTGGTATAGCGTCTGTCAAACAGGGGAAAACGTTATTCTGTTGCTTCTGGAGGCGTTGTTTCCGCCTCTTCTGTCTCTGCTTCCACTTCTTCTGCAGGCGCTGTTTCTTCTTCAGGAACCACCTCTTCCTCCTCCTCAGGTTTAGGGGCTTCAGGAAGTTCGATTACTAGCTTAACCTTATCTTCTATAGAGGGCACGCTTCTGACCCAGGGCGGACGCAGACTAACTTTGACGCTAGAAACTCCTTCATGGCTGGCGAAGAATTCTTCAACCTCGGCTTTAGTGAGGCCGAAAAGATTGGACTTATCGAAGGCGTCCGTACCAAGCTTTGGGATAATTTGACCCTCCAGATGGACACTGATTCTTACGAGCCCGGAATTTACATCCAACTTCAAGACTTTATAACTAAAAGTAGCGGTATTAAAATTGCCCAGATCTTTTTCGGCCGGGACCTGTTCTTTTAATTTGGTAACAGCAAGATTAAGTAAAATGCTTTCGTCAAACACGACGGCGCGGTAGCCGACTTTGGCAGTCACGTTAAAACTGGAAACTTCCGATCCTTCAGCGGCTGAGCTCTCAAAGCTGACAACTTCGGCCAAGATAGAATCGTCGGCAAGCTGTTCGCTGCCTTCAAGTTGTTCGGTTAAGGCGGCGTAACCTTGATCCCAGCTCTGGTCGATTGCAGTTTGTTTGGCCGCATTTAAGTCCGACTCTGACACAAAAGATACGGATTTTACTCCGCCGGTAGCGGCGGCAGTGCTCTTTGCGTAGACTAGTTTCTGCATGGAGGGAGATAGTAAAATGATCGCCCAGTCTGATGGTCCAACATTACCAACCTTGCCAGCAATATCTGCCGTTGCGCCGACCTGAATAGAACCATTTGCGGGGACCACTACGCGTGCGTCTGTACGAAACTTAATGCCACTTTGGTTGACTAGCTGAGTCGTAGCAAGGAGCGGCTGCGCTGTTCCGCGTTTATTATAAATAGTGACTGTGACGTGCGCCCTCTGTGGAACTTCCTTAGCGCCGACATCTGCGACATCGACTTTTGCGTCAAGATCTGCCTGCAAAAGGCGTCCAGGAATTTTATCTAGGTTGCGGGGGTCAAAGTTGGCTGATGTGTCCACGTGCGTTTCAAAATCTACAGAGATATCTTCGACAACAGGAGTAATGGTGATAGTTGCGTGCGCAAAAGAAAAATAGGCAACTACGACGACTAAGATGATACTAAAAACAACAAAACCAATGATGATTTTGCCGTAACCTGACCTGCCGGGATTTATTGTGCCAAGATCCATACTCTATAGATTACCGTACTCTGCCCGATCCGACAATCTGTTCAATTTCACTGATTAAGGCGGGGGTAGAATCTATTTTAAATTCGGTTTCAATACGCTGTGGGGTGCGCGTACCGTTTGGGACAAGCAAAAATACGCGATATTTACCCTCCGCGGAAACAACTAATTTTTGCTTCAGCTCTTTTAGTTTTTCTGGGCTATTGGCATCTGCTAAATCTATTTCAAGGCTAGGATCGCGGGAGACTTGCGGCTCAGGAGCGGGAGGGGGAGCAGCGACAGGTGTTGTTTGGAAATTAGCCGGCGGGGGGTTCTGCTCGCGAGGAGGGCGATATTGTTTTTTGGTAGGAACAATTTGTCCGGGAGGAGTTTTCTCAAGACTTGTCTTTGTGAAAGGAAATACTTTTTCTCCGATGATCTTGAGGTTGGCATCGCGGTCGTTAACGCGGCCTTCGACGAATATCTGAGAGTCTTCTGCCCACGGTTCTGCGCCCTGTTCATAAAGATTAGGGAAAACAATAATCTCCATTTGATCGGACATGTCTTCAAGGGTCACAAAGAGCATCGTCTTTCCGTTTTTGGTAATAATCTTGCGGACTGCGGTGACAATGCCGGCTACACGGAGATAGTTGTCTACTGACTGGCGGGTAATGTTTTTGATCGGTGTCGAATACTTAGCTAGCAGCGGCGCAACCTCTTCCAAAGGATGTTCTGAAACATACATTCCGAGCAGATCCTTCTCCCAGCGCAGTGATTCTTGTTTGGTGTAATAGGGATTAGCGATCTGGACTTCTTTCAGCTTCAGCTGGGGAGCGGCTGAACCGCTCGAAGCAAAAAGATTGACCTGTCCGGAGTTGCGCGCTTCTTGAGTGGTGCGCATGTAGATCAGAATCTCTTCTAAATTGTTTAGTATCTGGTGGCGCGGTGCAAAACTGTCTAGAGCACCGGCTTTGGTCAGGCTTTCAAGTCCTTTCTTATTAAAACTCTTAGCCTGAATGCGCTCTACCAGGTCAGTAATGCTTTTGAAAGGACCATCTTTTTTGCGAGCCTGGATAATATCTGCCACCACTGCATCACCAACATTTTTAATAGCGCCGAGCCCAAAGCGGATGGCGGGTTTGTGGAAATTGATGTCTGTAGCGGGATGTTCCTCAGTTTCTTTGTGAGAGACGACGGCAAAGTCACGATAACTTTCATTGATATCAGGCGGCAGCACTTCAATATTCATGCGGCGGGCTTCGGCAACCTCAATTGCGATGCGGTCGTTGTCGCCTTGATCAGAGGTCATCAACGCCGCCATGAACTCTGCCGGATAATGCGCTTTGAGATACGCTGTCTGATAGGCGATCATGGCATAGCCGACAGCGTGCGATCGGTTAAAACCGTAACCAGCGAAAGGCTCGATGAAGGCCCAAACTCTTTCTGCAATACTGCGATCGACGTTATTATTGACGGCGCCATCGATGAATTTTTCGCGCTGCTTGTCTAACAGCTCCTTAATCTTCTTACCCATCGCTTTGCGCAGAACATCCGCTTCACCTGGGGTAAAGCCCGCTAATTCGCGCGCCATTTTCATGACTTGCTCCTGATAGATCGCAACACCATAGGTTTTAGCCAGAATCGGCTCTAAAGAGGGGTGAAGATAAGTAGGCGTTTTATGGCCGTGCTTGCCGGCGATATAGTCTGGGATAAGCTCCATTGGACCTGGACGATACAGAGCAACCATAGCCACAATATCTTCAAATTCTGTTGGGCCCAACTCTTTTAGATAACGTTTCATGCCAGAAGACTCCAGCTGGAAGACGCCGGTAGTCTGGGCTTTTTGAAAAAGCTGAAAGGAAAGAGGATCATCGGCGGGCAAGTTATGGATATCGATTTTCTTGCCGTGGATTGCCTCGATAATATCTAGAGTATTTTCAATGATGGTCAGGTTGGCTAATCCGAGGAAGTCCATTTTTAGAAGGCCGAGATCTTCAATAGCATGCAGCTCGTACTGCGTAGTGATAATACTGTCGTCCTGCGTAGCGTATTGGCGGGGGACATGCTTGTCGAGCGGCGCATCAGAAATCACAACGCCGCAGGCGTGGATGGATGTATGGCGCACGACATTTTCCAGCTTGCGCGCAGCATCGATCAGTTGTTTGCCGCCCTCTTCGTTATCATAAACTTGCTTAAACTCAGGAACCTCTTCCAAAGTTTCATCTAGAGTCTTGAACATCGGGATCATTTTGGCGATACGATCACAGTGCGTATATGAATAGTCCAGAGCGCGGCCGGCGTCGCGGATGGCAGCACGCGCCTTAATAGTTCCAAAGGTAATGATCTGAGCGACGTGGTCGCGACCGTATTTCTCCGAGACATATTCCAAAACTTCATCGCGCCTGTGGTCAGCAAAGTCCAGGTCGATATCAGGCATCGAGATACGATCTGGATTTAAGAAGCGCTCAAAAAGAAGTCCGTACTGTAGAGGATCGACGCCCGTAATGCCGAGTAAATAAGATACAAAACTTCCCGCAGCCGAACCGCGACCAGGGCCGACCACGATTCCCTTGTCTTTAGCGTGGTTGACGAAGTCCTGGACGATCAAGAAGTAGGTCTCAAAGCCCATGCGCTCGATAACTTCCATTTCAAAGTCTAGGCGTTCTTTTTGTTCCGGTGTGATCTGGTCGATCGAAGTGCCGTAACGCTTAATATAGCCCTGACCACAAAGTTCGCGTACGTACGAGCTCGGAGTATGGTTTTCCGGGACTTCGTAATGCGGCAGCAATATCTCTCCCAATGGAATTTCGATATTGCAGCGCTCCGCAAGACTTACCGTATTTTCCATTGCCTGTTTTTGGATCTGTTCCGGCCAATCCTTGATGGCTTCACGAATCTCATCGGCGCTGCTCATATAAAGCTTCCAGTCCAGCATATTCATGCGATCCGGGTCAGATACCTTCCGGTTCATCTGGACGCAGAGCAAAACATCATGCGCCTCGGCATCATCTTCCCGAACGTAATGAATGTCAGTTGTCACCACGACTGGCACCTGCATCTCTTGAGCAAGATCGATCAGCTTGTAGTTCATATCCTGCTGATCAGAAATATAAGTATGTGCACTAAGTTCAATATAAAAATTATCAGCACCGAAAATTTCCTGGTACTCTCGGACAATACTACGCGCTTCTTCTGGTTTGCCAGCCATAATTGCACGCGGGATCTCACCTTTCAGGCAGCCAGACAAGGCAATTAAATCTTTACTGAACAATTTTAGAAGCTCTTTGTCGACACGCGGTTTATAATAAAATCCCTGCAAATGCGCCTTAGTGACAAGACTGATCAGGTTTTGATAACCCGCAAAGCTGGTCGCGATCACGGGCAGGTGAAAAGGATTGGCGTCGCGCTTGGCGTCGCGGTCGTTCATGCTGCGCTGCGCTACATAAAGCTCCGTGCCGATCAAAGGATTAATCTCTGCCTCTTTGGCCTTCTGATAAAACTCAATCGCGCCATAAAGCACGCCATGGTCTGTAAGAGCCAGGGCGGTTTGGTTTAATTCTTTCGCACGCGCAATTAAGTCAGGAATACGACCCAACCCATCCAACAAAGAGTAGTGCGAGTGTGTATGCAGATGTACAAATTCTCCAGGCATAGACCTAAGCTTAGTAAGTAATTTTAACAGTAAAAAAACAATTAGACAATTGTAGATGACTCTAAAAACAGTTGTGCAGATTTCATCTAAGAATTTGCTGCAGGCCTTGGTTCGTGGTATGCTATGTATCATAAATTATGGCAAAAAACAGAATTAAAAAACCAGGAGTACTGGGAAAATACGGAGAAGCACGTGCACAAAGAAAGGCTGCCAAAGCAGCAGCAGTATTTGAGACTGAGCAGAAACAAGGGGAACAGTTGATGGCACAAGGTTATGCGGAGCACGGTGCAGTAGAACAACAGCATAAAAGGCAGGTGTATTTGGTGGAAAATCGCTCTAGAATGCGCAGTCTGCTCTATGTTGTAGTGTTGGTGATCGTGGCTTTGATTATGCTTGGTGTTTTGTACGGAATTTTCATACTATTGCCGGCTCGCGATTCAGATAACGATGGAGTAGCTAATGCCGAAGATATTTGCGTTGGTTTTGATGATAAGGCCGATGAAGACAATGACGGCATTCCGGATGGCTGCGAAGAGCAACCGCCGATTACCGAACTGACGGTAACCGATGCAGAGTTTGTGACAGGCGTTACAACAGTGGATGTTACCTTTACCGTCACAAATCCTATGAACGATTGGGGAGTGAGTCCACTGATTTACACAATTACTGTGAAAGGCGCAAACGGTCAGATTGTGGCGGAGCGGGAGCGCGAAAGCTATTTGCTACCGGGCGAAACGCATCATTATACGGAAATAGCCCTGCCGATCTCAGCGGAGCCCAAATCAGTAGAGGTCTCGTTGGACAGTTTATATTTCATAAAAGTTGATACAAATTTCCCAGCAGCCGACTTTGGCATATCAGATCTAGTCTATCAGGCCGTGGATGAGTCCGGCGTAGTAGGCCGTGCTCAAGGCACGATTACCAATCGTTCTAGTTACACATTTAAGTCAGTAGAAATTCCAATTGTTTTGCTGGATGCTTCTGGCAATCTAGTCGGTCTTAATTATACGACTGTCCAGGAGCTAGAGCCGAGTGAGAAGCGCGACTTTTTCGCAATCTGGCCGGACTTACTACTGGATACTGGCCAAAGTATAAACGCATATCCTGTAACAAACTTACTGTTGGATGCCAATATTCGGGAGACATTTGTTGTTCCGGGGCAAAGTTTGGAGGTAAATAACTAGCAATGCATCGCTTTTGGCGTACAATTAAAAAAGCGGACTGGCTCCTCTATAGTGGAGTTGCCTTTTTAATAGGTATCGGCATCTCACTAATCTTCAGCATCTCCCGCAACAACGAGCTGCTGGAGGGCGAGGTCCTAAAACAGTCGATCGCAGTAGGTATCGGGCTTGCTTTTTTAGTGGCCTTGCTGATGATTGACTATCGCAGCTTGCGTCCCTATGCCTGGCTTTTTTATGGGCTGGCGATTTTACTTTTGATCTTGGTAATGTTTTTTGGTGTCGAGATCAACGGTGCGCGCAGCTGGTTTCAAGTCGGAAGCTTCTTGTTTCAGCCGGTCGAGTTTGCCAAGCTGGCCTTAATTATATTATTGGCGTCTTTTTTCACGCGCGAAAAAGGAGAGCTCTATCGCGTCCGCACTTTCTTGCTATCCGGCCTGATCACGGCGGTGCCAGTTTTCCTGACTGTTCTGCAGCCAGACTATGGTAGCGCTTTCTTGCTTCTCTTGATCTGGGGAGGTTTAGTGCTCGCGGCTGGCGTGCGTAAGTTATATTTATCTATCGGTGGGCTCATAGGCTTACTTGGACTGGTGGGACTATGGCAATTTATTTTAACGGAGGGACAGAAGGCACGCTTCACTGCCTTTTTAGATCCATCGAGCGATGCTTTGGGAGCAGGATTTAACACGATTCAATCCATGATCGCGATAGGATCCGGGGGAGTGGCCGGACGCGGACTTGGACTGGGCTCGCAGAGTCAGTTGAACTTTTTACCGGAGCAGCAGACGGACTTTATTTTCGCGGTGGCGTCAGAAGAGCTGGGCTTGATCGGCGCGGCGTTTATCTTAGCGCTCTTCCTATTTGTGATTGTACGTTGTTTTTATGCTGCCCTGAAAAGTCCTGACAGGTTTGGGACGCTTCTTGGTATTGCGATCACGACGCTGCTGATAGCCCAAGTTTTCATAAATATCGGCACCAATCTAGGTCTTCTGCCAGTCACTGGGCTGCCGCTGCCGTTTGTTTCGGCCGGAAGAAGCTCTATGATGATTTGGCTGGCTTTGATGGGCATTATAGGCAGTATAGCTATTCGAAAAAGCTCGGCAGATCTCAAAAGAATGGAAAATAAACAAAATAATTTGACATAATCGCCAAAGACAAGTATATTCGTTTATACGCACTGGGCACTAAATTTTATATATGACAAACAAAGAAATCACTTTAAAAGCAGAAAAACGCACCGAAGCCGGCCACAAAACCGGAGAGAATTTGCGCATTAAAGGTTTGATGCCAGCCGTTACTTACGGTAAGGGTTTGGATACAGAATCTATCACTATTAAAGTCCTAGACTTCGAAAAAGTTTATGAAGAGGCAGGTGAAAACACAATTGTCTCACTTGATGTAGATGGCGAGAAGACAAACGTGATTATTCATGATGCCCAGTTTGATCCGGTGACTAGCAAGCCAATTCATGCTGATTTCTTTAAGATTCGTATGGACGAAAAGATTACAGCCGATGTACCTTTGGTATATGGTGGTACTTCTGCTGCGGTCAAAGATGACGGTGGAACGCTCGTGAAAAACTACGACGCTTTGGAAGTTACGGCGCTGCCGGCCGACATGCCGCATGAGATTCAGGTTGATATTTCATTTTTGAAAACTTTTGATGACTCTATTACAATTGCAAATCTGACTTTACCTGAAAACATTGAAATAGAAGAAGAGCTTACTTCAGTGATCGCTGTGGTAACGCCGCCGCGTTCTGAAGAAGAATTGGCTGCGCTTGACGAGGAGGTCACTGCAGATGTTGAGGATATAGAAGACGTGGAAGAGAAGAAGGCTGAAGAGGGTGAAGAGGGTGAAGAAGGTGAAGGTGAAGCGGAAGGTGCAGAAGAAAAGCCAGCTGAAGCCGACGCTGGTGAGGGGAAACCTGCCGACAAGGAAGAAAAGAAAGAATAGTTCACATAAACAAAAGCACCCGCTCAATGCGGGTGTTTTTAATTACATATCCTAAAATATAAATCTATCCATTGAGAATTAAATTGATTTATCAAATTAACTTTCCATTGTCTTTTCCATTTTTTGATTTGCTTTTCTCTTGAAATAGCGATAGATATATCATTTGCTTGTTCATAGTAAACTAAAGAATATATTTTATATCTTTTGGTAAAGGACGATATCTTTCCCTGTTTGTGTTCAAAAATCCTTCTAATTAAATTATTTGTAACGCCTATATAAAGTCTGCCGTTTTTCTTGCTCACTAAAATATATACATAATAATCTCTCATAATTTTTATTTGTCATCCTCGAGAGGAAGCGGAAGCTTCCGAGTCGGGGATCTATTGAGTCATTGAATATGAATATTCAAGTTAGTTGCTAAGACAGATTCCCGACTCGTTCATTTCATTTACTCTCGGGAATGACAATATAAAAATACCCGCATAAAATACGGGCGGTTTTCCATATATTTAAATTATTTATTAACCTACCGTATCTAGCACGTAATAATTAAAGAGAATAAGTGCGGCAACTATTGCTAAAAACAAAAAGCTCCACAGCAAGCTAAACCAACCGAAACGTTTACTCGCCTTATCGCGGCGACTAATATAAATAACGGCGAGGACGACGCCGACGATCCAGGTCAGGCCAGAAAGGCCATACCAAAACCAAATAGGAGAGGGGAGTCTTCGGGAGGGTGCGGGAGGAGCTACTGGTGCTGCGACAGGTTGTGCAATAGGGATAGGAGCTACACTCGGTTGTGGTGCCGGAATTTGTTCTGCTGGTGCGCCAACTTCAGGAACGTCATAAGCTGCCGGAGGCGCGTCTGGCGCTGCAGCCTGTGGCTCTGGAATATTGGGAGTTGGGTTGGGTGTCAAATTGTCCATATGTATCTTTAAGTTTAACCGGAAAACCTAAAATTTGCGAATCAAACTTTTTCCAGAACTATGACGCGCGGTTGGCCGTCTAAAGAACGTTCTATAGACGATTTATAATTTAGTTTTACCAGAGGAGGATAGGTGATCAGAGACCTCATCTGCTCGGGGTCGCATTCAAGTAAGATCAGTTGGGGGAGTTTTGTTGCGGGCAGTTTCGCGATCTGATCAAGTAAGCGCAAGTAATGCTGGCTGCCCTGGGCGCCACTTTTCAAAGCTACTTCCGGCTCATAGTCTTTCACTGAAGCGTCCAGTTTCTCATATTTTTCGCTGGCGATATAAGGCAGATTCGCGAGCACTACTTGAATAGCTGTATCAGGACATAAGAGATTTGCCTGTCGCACTTCGATGTTGCGTGATTTTTGTTGCTTTATATTTTGCCGGACGACAGCAAGTGCTTTGCGGGAAATATCACTAGCAATAATTTTGCTTTGCGGGAAGAGTTTGCCGAGCGATATGGCGAGTGCGCCAGAGCCTGTGCCGATATCTTGGATAATACCCTGGTAGTCGCCAGGAAGCTTGTTCCTCAAGATCTCTACGATCGTCTCGCTATCCGGGCGGGGGATAAGAGTATCCGGAGAAACCGAAAGCAACGTCTCGTAAAAATCCTTTTGCCCAGTGATGTACGCAAAAGGCTTATTATTTTTGCGGGCAGAGATGTTCATCTGAAAACCTTGCCATTGCTCTTCGCTCAATTCTTGATCGAGATCGGAAAGTAAATCTTCTGCCTCAACACCAAGCGTAAAAGCTAATATCAGCCTTGCTTCCAGTACAGGGTTATCGAGCTCTTTTAATTGCTGACCGCTCCATTCCAAGGCGGTCTTAGCTGTAGTCATTTAAGATTCTTGATCTAGAAGCTGGCGCTCTTCTTCTTCCTTGAGCTTGGCGATAATACCGGTCAGATCGCCAGCCAACGCGGCTTCAACACCATGGGTCGTGTATTTAATGCGGTGGTCAGTGATGCGGTCCTGCGGGATATTATAGGTCCGGATTTTTTCTTCACGTCCGCCGGTGCCGACTTGGGCGCGGCGCTCAGAACTAAGCTTGGCTTGGTCCTGGCGCTGCTTTTCATCAGCAACACGCGCTTTCAAAATCTTCATAGCCTTAGCTTTATTTTTGTGTTGGGATTTTTCGTCTTGCATCGCAACGACTGTGCCAGTCGGAATGTGCGTAATGCGAACTGCGGACTCGGTCTTGTTGACGTGCTGTCCGCCGGCGCCACTTGCACGGTACACATCGATCTTCAAGTCGTCAGGGTTTATCTCAAATTCCACGTCTTCAACTAAAGGCAAAATAGCCACGGTCGCAGTCGATGTATGCACGCGCCCAGACTTTTCAGTCTCAGGAATGCGTTGCACGCGATGAACCCCGCTCTCAAATTTCAAATGGCCATAGACGTTCGTGCCCTGGATCTCAGCGACGCCTTCCTTTAAGCCGCCCAAATCAGTCTCGTTTTTACTCATAGTATTAAAAGTCCAGCCTTGCTGCTCGGCAAAGCGGGCGTACATGCGGAAAAGCTCAGCTGCAAACAAAGCCGCCTCATCGCCGCCAGCGCCGCCACGAATTTCCAAGACGGCATCTTTTGCGTCGCGCGGGTCGCGGGGAAGGATCGCTTTTTTCAATTTCTCTTCAAGTTTTTCGATTCGTTTCTCGAGAGGATTGCATTCCTGCCGGGCCATTTCAACCAACTCTGCATCTTCATCGGCTTCTATCGCCTCGTTCAATTCTTTCAATTGAGTTTCCAGTTTGGCGTACTCGTCGATCAGCTCAATAATCGGCGTCAATTCAGATTGACGCTGATTTAAAGTGCGGTAGCGATTTTGGTCGCTCGCCACATCCGGCTGGCTTAAGTCGGCGATCACTTGATCATATTCTGCTTTGATCTTCAGATAACGTTTGTCCATATGTTTACTCTAGCAATAATTGAGATATTAAAAAACACCCTTTTGTAAAGTGGCGGGTGCTTTGTCAGTCTATTTAAGAATCAGCAGGTTTTTCAGAATTTGCTTCTTCTTCTGCTTTTTCTTTGGCGCGTTTGTCGCGTGCGACCTTGACTTTACTGTGGTCCTCTTTGAGGCCCTTAGCACGATCGAGTTTGCTCTTAAACTTATCAACGACACCAGCCGTATCCACTAGCTTGCTTTTACCAGTATAAAAAGGATGGCACATTGAACAGATCTCAACTTCGAGCTTCTCTTCTGTTGAACCAGCTTGGAATGTGTTTCCGCAGGCGCACGTTACTGTGGCCTCTGCGTTATATTTTGGGTGGATTTTTGCTTTCATAGTGTTTATCTAAGCAGTAAACATAAATCTACAAGATTTCAGGATGAATGTCAAATAATAAGGAAATGAATGAAAAAATGCCCAGTTTGACTACTCTTGCCAGTGGATATAGTTTGTGGTATATTCGATGCTGCAAATCAAATTCTAATTCACACATTTCCTGATTGCATGGAATCCTGGCTAAAAATCCGTTTTTAAGCCCTCCAAATGCAATATGACGGAAATGGAAGGCCCATCTTCATTTAAGAAAAAGGGCAAATAAATAAGGAAATAAACTATATGAAAGAAATCAAACTAGACGACCTGCTTGAGGCAGGCGTACAATTCGGACACCAGCGTACGCGCTGGAATCCGAAAATGAAACCCTATATATTTACCGTTCGTGACCGGCTCAATATTCTCGATCTTTCGCAGACAAAGGCGAAGATGGAGGAAGCAGCCGATTTTTTGATGAAGCTAGCAAAGGATGGCAAGCAGATTGTTTTTGTTACTACTAAAAAACAAGCTCAGGAAACCATGACGAAAGCGGCTCAAAAAGTTGGCATGCCATATATCACTAAACGCTGGCTCGGAGGTACTTTTACAAACTTCAAGACCATAAAAGAGCGCATCAAAAAGCTTCGCAAGTTGGAAGAAGAGAAAGAAAAAGGAGAGCTTGATAAGAAGTACAACAAAAGAGAACGCTTGATGATCGATCGCGAGATTGAGCGCTTGGACGCTACACTCGGCGGCCTGAAGACTCTCGACGAGCTTCCGGCAGCGGTGTTTATTCTTGATCCGGTAGCGGATCGGATTGCCGTTCGTGAAGCGCGCCGCAAGAATATTCCGATCGTAGCTTTGATGGACTCCAATGCTGATCCTGACCTGATCGACTATGGAGTACCGAGCAACGATGACGCTATTCGCGCTATCGAGCTCATGGCCAACTATTTTTCCGATGCAATTGCTGAGGGTAAAAAATCCGGTCTTGCGCTAGCTGAAGAACAAAAGAAGGCCCAAGAAATAGCCAAAGCGAAAGAGGCTGCTAAAAAGCCAGAGAAAAAGCCTGCAAAGAAGCCAGTTCCTCAAGATACTGAAAAGACAAAAGTAAAAGTAGAGAGGAAAGTAGGAAAAAAGGCGGAGAAGAAACCAGCAGCAAAGACAGAAAAAAAGTCCGAGAAAAAACCTGAAAAGAAAGTTTCCGATGCAAAGCCAAAATCTGCAGCTAAAAAAGCTCCCAAAAAGGAGAGTTCCAAAAAATAATACTACGCAAACAAATGACAATTACAGCACAAGACGTTAAAAATTTACGCGACGAAACAGGCGCCGGAATGATGGACGCCAAAGCCGCTCTTAAAGAATCAAAAGGTGATGTCACCAAAGCGCAGGAAATCCTGCGCGTCAAAGGGCAGGCCAAAGCTGAGAAGAAAGCTAGTCGCACCGCCAAAGAGGGTTGGATCGGCAGCTATGTTCATGGTAATGGCAAGATTGGCGTACTCGTAGAGGTAAACGCTGAGACAGACTTTGTCGCTAAAAACGAAGATTTTCAAAAGATGGTCAACGAGATTGCAATGCATATTGCCGCCGCTGGACCACGCTGGCTTTCGGAAGACCAGATCCCAGAGGACGAACTCGCCAAAGAGAAAGACCTATTCATGAAAGAAGCTCAAGAAGAGGGTAAGCCTGCCAAAGTTGCTAAAAAGATTGTCGAAGGCAAGCTTACTAAGTTCATAGAAGAGAACACCTTACTTAGCCAGGCCTATGTACGTGATCCGGACAAGACCATCCAGGATCTGATCACAGATGCGGTTGCCAAGATTGGTGAAAATATTTCTATTGCCCGTTTCGAGCGTTTCGTGCTCGGTGAAGAATAATAAACATAATTCATCTTTATGCTTTTCAATATCCTTCCTCCAGTAATATTTGTTGTAGCACTTGCTATCTTGATTTTTATTGTTGCCCGCAAACTACCGAAGGTAGCACGCGAGAAAGAGCCAGAAGTAGGCGAGCTTGAGAAAGTAGAGGCCACAGCTAAAGCGCGCGCTAAGCGAGTCAAGGAAAGCGGTCGTAAGATCGGCGATATTTTGTCTGTTGGCGCCCGCAAGACTGGAAAATTCTTCATGGGATCGCGCGATCAGCTTAAAGGTATGGTCGCAAAGCGTAAGAAGACTAAGGTCGCAACAGAAGAGCCAGTCTTAGAAAGCTCACAGCCAGAAGAGCCAGTAACGCTTGCAGACGAGCCAGCAGTTTCTGAAAAAGCTAATGGCGAAGCAGAGGCACCTGAAGAGGTTAAGCTAACTCCAGAGGAAGACGCAAAACAACGCGAGTTCAAGCGCCTTCTCGAAGAGGGTAACATCTATCTTAAAAGCAAAAATTACGACGCGGCTGAAAGCTCACTGATCCGGGCAATTGGTGTCAATCCGCAGCATATCGAAGCTTATCTGAGCCTAGGTCAAATCTATTTACACAAGGGAAACTACGAAGATGCCTTAAACTCCTATCAGGAAGTTTTGCGCTTGGATGATGACAATGTCGTTGCCTATGAAAAACTGGGAGAAGTTTTCTTTAAACAAGAGAAATACGAAGATTCGATTGATGCATATCGCAAAGCTATGAGGCAAGAGCCAGAGCAACCCCAGCTTAATGCCAATTTAGCTGAAGCGCTGCGTAAGTCAGGGCAGGCAAAAAAGGCTGTGAAGCATTACCGCGAAGCTTTGGAGCGCCAGCCAGATAACGATGATTTCAAATTAGGCCTGGCCAAAGCGGCAGCCGACAGTAATGACAAAGAGCTGGCAAGCGCATTGGTGGCGGAAGTCTTGAAGAACCGCCCTGAAAACGCAGAAGCACAAAAACTTCAAGAAAGTTTGAATAAGCTAGCAGCTCCTTCAAGCTAGAACCTTTTCATTTTCCAAACGGGCCGAAGTAGCTCAGAGGCCAGAGCAACTGTTTTGTAAACAGTAGGTCGAGGGTTCGATTCCCTCCTTCGGCTCCACGACAGTTGCGTCGTGCACTTAAAATACGGGCAGGTACCGAAGCGGTCAAACGGGTCAGACTGTAAATCTGATGGCTTATGCCTTCGGGGGTTCGAATCCCTCCCTGCCCACCATTTAATATTTGCGCTATGTGCAATCAAAGCGGAATTGATTTCGGCAAACAAAACTTAACAACGGCTGACGTGGCCGGCAAGCGTGTTCTTGAGATAGGCGCGCGGACGGTTAATTTTAGTTTGCGGACAGAAATAGAAAAACTAAAACCGGCCGAGTATATCGGTGTCGACATCCAAGAAGGCAAAGGTGTAGACCAGATCGTATCCGCAGAGGAGTTGGTCGATAAGTTCGGTGCAGACAGTTTTGATGTAGTTTTTACAACGGAACTACTCGAACATGTCGAAGACTGGCGCGCTGCTATTTCTAATATCAAGCAAGTTTGTAAGCCCAACGGCGTGATTCTGATCACGACCCGTTCGATAGGCTTTAAGTACCATGCGTTTCCTTATGACTTTTGGCGCTATGAAAAGGAAGATATGCAGGAGATCTTTGCAGACTGTGAAGTAGAAGTCTTGGAAAGTGATCCCAGCGAGCCAGGAGTGTTCGTGAAGGTACGCAAGACTACAGATTTCCAGGAAAAAGATCTCTCACAGTACAAGCTTTTCAATATCATTACCAAAACGCGCGAAGTAAATATTCCAGAAGGCGCAGACCAGAAGATAGTCTTCAAGCTCCGCGTTTGGCGCACTCGTTCTTTTGACTGGATATACCAGACTGCCCGCTTCCTGCTCGGACGGGAGAGGCAAGGCAAGTAAGCTCACGTAGCTCAGTTGGTAGAGCACACCCATGGTAAGGGTGAGGTCCGCGGTTCGATCCCGCGCGTGAGCTCCAGACTAAATTCACAATTTATAATGCACAATTAATAATTGTTAAGATAAATATTTTCATAAATTGTTAATTGTGAATTGTTAATTATTAATTTTAGACATATGTCCCAAGACAACCTCATAACATTCAAGTGTACAGACTGTAAGAATAAAAACTATTATTCCCACAAGAATAAGAAGCTTCACAAAGAGAAGATTGAGCTGAAAAAATTCTGCAAAAACTGTAAAAAACACACTGAACATAAAGAAGCTAAGGTCACATAGTTTTTTAAGTATGAAAAAGCCTGCGCTTAAAGGCGACTTAAAAAGATATATTGGAGAGCCTTGGGAGATTCTTTCTTCTGAGGTGGTTTTTGAAAAAATGCCCTGGTGGAGAATTCGCCGCGATATGATTCGTCTGCCCAATGGTAAGGAGACGGATTATTTTGTATGCGATGCGGTAGAAAATAATGTGAACGTGGTGGCGGTTACTGAAGATAAAGAGGTAATCCTGATTCGTCAGTACAAACATCCAGTGAAAGAAACTATTTTAGAAACAATCGGCGGCATGGCGGCCAATGGAGAAGATCCGCTAGAGGCAGCTAGACGAGAGCTAGAAGAGGAAGCGGGTTATGTGTCAGACAAATGGACCAAGCTTGCCGATACATGTGAAGCGGCCGGTATATTACAGACCCGATGTCATATATTTCTCGCGCAAGACGCTAAACCAACCGGTGTACAGAAACTGGATGAAAAAGAGTTTGCAGCCGTGGAAACAGTTCCCTTAAATGAAATTTCTGGTATGCTAGGTAAAGAGATAACTGATTTGCCGCGTATAGCGTCTATTTCATTAGCTCTGCAAGAGCTCGGCATATTTCCTCGATAGTGTCATCCTGGAGAGGAGCGCATGCGACGAGTCCAGGACCTGTGCGGTCAAATCAACACAATCAAGGGGGTGTAGTTCAGTGGTAGAATGGCGGTCTCCAAAACCGTAGACGGAGGTTCGATTCCTTCCACCCCTGCCATAGGCATACTTGTAAGACAAGTATGTTTTTGTTTGCTGTGATGCTCTCTTGAAAAAGTCATTTAAATAAAAAATCCCTTCGCTGGCTTTGGAAAGCAAACGAAGGGATGTTTGAATGGGTTATTAGGTCAGACAGCGTCTTTGCGGACGACGAGGAAGCGCGTATCTTTGTAGTAGCTTCCGTAACGAATACTATTTGTCCTTATCATCAACGAAACATCACCATGGCTGTTGTTGATGACAAGCATCGGATGTACGCTTGCCGTGCGTTTCAGATTCTTTCCTAAAGAACCCAGCGCCTGGACAAAATTGTACTCGCTTGGGTATTCGTGAAGCATCTGGTTAGCGGCCACAGCGATAAGATCCTCAGTCTGCGCAGGCTCAAAGTTGTTAGCTTCAATCCACTTCTTTACGAGGGCGTAATTCGTGGGACAATTGAAGCATATTAAGGAGAGGTTACGCTTGATATTGGTGAGCGTTATTGGGAAACGTTTTTCGTTGAACTCGTCGTATTCGATGCAGTTGGCATTTTCCATACGCTTCTTAAAAGAAACACTCTTGTCAGGCAGAGTTACCAATCCGAGATCAGTAATAACTACGGACATGAGCGCGGAACGGAAAGTGTCGCGATTAATCTTCCCAATAAAGTTGGTTTCGAGGAGATCTTCAAGAATTCCCCTATTAGTACTAAGGAGTTCCTGCAGATTTTCGCTAGAAACTTTTTGCTGTATGAGATTGAGGATCTCGATTGTTTGTGCGAGGGTTATACCGACCATAGCACAACTCCTTTATGTATACATGTACGGCATTTCAAGTATTTGCTCAACTGATGAAAGTACTTAAATGCCTGGATTATGATTTCAAGGTTCTGTTTTGACTTGAGGTGTTCTGAATAGAACTCTGCATTTTAACATAGTCAAGCTCATCTGTCAAGGTAATTGTCGCTCACAAAACAAGTTCTAACATCCCATACGATCTCCTGCCAAAGGCATGCTTGTAAGACAAGTATGTTTTTAAATTGAAAAAGGAGCGGTTGGAATTCCCGCTCCTTTAATGTGAACAGATTAATATTAGCATCAATGATTACTGTTCTTGAATCGATTGACACCACTCGCTAGCCCAAGCCTCAAGATCGTTGCTATAAGGTTTTAGAAGTTCAATGTTTCCGTAGTGTGACGATATCATAACTGATGTCATCTCTTTCGGACCACCTGTCTTATAGGCGCGATAAATTGACCTGAACGGGCTGATTTCTTTTTCATCCACCTCCATAGCATCAGTTAATTTGCATGTTTCCAACCAAGCACGACATTCACTTAACAGGAGTAATCTTGCGCTCTCTTGGTTCCAGTTTGCAATATCTTCCGCTGAGGGGATGCCATCTTTCATTATGGTGATGCAATTCACATTACCATTAAGGTAATCTTTTGCATGCTGAAATTCATGCCAGATGTAAAGCTGAAGAACCTTATCGGAAAGTAAAGGATCCAACAGCATTTCAACATATACGCATAAAGATGGTTGGGGATGCCCCTCATCATTTATATGGACTCCAAAGAAGGCAACTGGTGCTTCGTGTCTCATATCAACTGCGCTATGAAACTCGAGAAGCAGGATATCTTCATTATGAAGCCTTGGCAATTCTTCGCGGATTTCTCTCTTGGGATGAGTGTTGATCAAAAAGTCAATTACAGATCCAAGTATGGCTCTGCATTTAATCCAATCACTTTCCAAAGCGAGCATAATATTTTCTGAATTCAAGTGAGAACGATTTATTTTGAACTCAGCTTCGCGTATGCGCTGATCGTGGTTGAAGAATTGCCAGCCAAAATGAAACGGAGTAGCGTTGTTTATAAGAAGGCGTGGTGCATATTCATCGATGAATCTGACCTCACCATCTGCTTCGAGATAGAGCCTTTCGTAGGCAGGTGCACCTACTTGAGATCTTGTGTCAACGTGCGTTCGGACAGTGTCTTTGGAATAAAGCTGAGAAAAAAACCACACGGCTGTGATCATCACAATTATCAGAAAGATAGGCGGCCACCAATTAATGATGACAGGCGCTTCTTTCTTTATTCGTCTCCTCTCAGCGCGATTTTTGCTTTGGCTCATAAACAAACTCCTTTATAAGTTCATTTAAGGTTTATATAACAAGACTTAAGTCTTGGGTTTAAATGTGCAACGGCTTAATCTAGCATAAAGAAGATCAATTGTCAAGTTATTGAAGAGTTGTTTATCCCACAAAACAAGTTCTAACATCCCATTCAGATCTCCTGCCATAGACATACTTTGCATAAAAGTATGTTTTTGTTTTCTTTACAAAACAAAAAGGAGCGGTTAGAATTCCCGCTCCTTAATTAAATTTTTCAGGGCGCCTTGTCAGTCAACAGAGACTTCCTGATCGGAGACTTCTTGTATCCAGTCATCAATCCACTGCTGCAACTTTTCCTGATGCTCCACATAGCCTTGATGGTCTTTATAGATTCTCAGAGTCTCGTAGGCCAAGGCTGACACTCCTCCCTGCAAATAGACGTTAACGTAGTTGGTACGTATGTCTTCAGTGCCCCATCCCTCTGCCACTGCCCACCGACATGAAGCGAGGTGACAATCTAGTTCGTGAAAGAGTCTTTTTTTCATCAACTCTTCGTTTTCCAGATCATCATAACTTGCGAGGATAGAATACTGCTCCACCGAAACGTGATCGTCCAACCATATTTTGACATGCTGGTACTCATGGTGAAGAGTGTAATACCACATTCGGTCACTCTCACTCCAGTTCATCAGGAATAAGGGCGACAAAGTGAGCGCAAGTGCATCTTCTCCGTGCGCAACAGGAATAACGCTTGTTAGAGCATTAATGTCTCCATACACTATATGCAATCGATTATCTGTAAGAAGTTCGAGATAACCGTTTCTTACTTCTTCTGACGGGTGGGAGTCCATTAAGAAGCTAAGCATGAGCGCCAGGATGATTTGCATATCTTCTTTGTAGAGCAGGTCCTTTCCTTGTTCACTAATCGATATACGCATTTCTTCTTTTTGCACAACTATGCCTAATCTTTCGATCCACGGTTCTGCTCCGCTTTCGAAGAATCGATCGGGCAGTTTAGAATGAATAGTCGATTCACGCTCTAAACTTACTCGGTTCGGTGTAGTATGTTCAGCTCGTTTTTCGGAGTCTTTAGTCGTGGTAATCAACATGAACATCCCAAAGGTTAGGATCGCGATAACAACTACAATAAGGAGAGCTCTTGAAAAACTTTTCCCTGTTGAGTTTTCCTGCGCAGCTCTCCGTCTCTCTGCTCGAGTCTTTTTGCTGTTTTTCATTGCTTCAACCTCCTGAGGTTGTTGTGATCATAAATTATATATAACGAGACAGAGTCTCGAATGTAAACGTGCAACAGGTGAACCTAACACGAAATGTATCAGTTGTCAAGTCAAAGAGACATTACTAACTACACATAAACAGGTTCTAACATCCCACACGATCTTCTGCCAAGGGCATGCTTGTAAGACAAGTATGTTTTTGTATTTGGATTGACAAGAAGCAAAAAATATGATATAAAAATATCTTACGATCTTTCAAAAGCGTGTCAGCGGTACTATCATGCAGAATTCACTGCTTGGCAGTACAGACACCTAAATACAGAAAGATAAAGGAGGCCTTTATGGCCAAAGTAACGTCTGAACAAATCCAGCACTTTCTAAAGTTGCTGAACGATAAAAAGGTGGAACGTACTCAAATGAGTCGTCTTTTGCGCGGCGGGCATTTCTCAGACCTTCTAGAGGTAAAAGACCCTCGTAAAATAGATCGTGATAAAATGCGTTTGGCTATGGATTCTAAGGAGCTTCCGCTCAAAGTGACCATTACTAAACTTGCGAGAGGTGTTCTGCCGAACAAATCTACTTTCCTCAAGGATCGTATAGCAGCTGGGAAGTACGATGATGTTGAAGGGGAATTCACGCACAGTCGTTTTCCAATTACTTTTGGAGGAGTGGAACGGAATCTTGTTCTTGCGCGCTTCAATCGCATCGACTCAATCGAAACGGTAGAGCGTTGGGCTACTGCTAATGGCTACGAACTCGCAAAGATTGAAGATCTTCTCGGTGTAGGTTCTCTCTCTGAGCATAAAGATGGACAGTTTCGGTTTAGGATCATCTGCTTGGGTTCCTCTACCATTGTTGATGGTGACTCTTGCGTGCCTACTCTCAATACGATTCTTAAAAGTAAGTCCGTATGGCAGGAGAGTTATTCTTCACGGTACGCGCGACTCTTGAGCTTAGATAGTCTAAAGACTCTCTATTCTTGGTGTTGCGGACCCGAACACCTTTTCCGTTATCTGTTTGTACGCAAGTAGATAACTCTCAAATTAATAACCCTCATACCTCCGTGGAAACTACGAATATTTTCGTAGCGACTGCGGAGGTTTTTCTTATCTTCTAATAAACTGCACGATCTTATGTGATTTACTGGTGGCACTAAATACTGTCTTTTAAGGAATGATTCTGATTCATTGCATGATGTTGTAAAGCTGACATTATTCTATCTAGAAGGATTGACAAAAGGTCCAAAATATGCTAAATTTAGTCGTTCCTATCGGCTTTAGCCGAACAGAACAGAACCTTAAAAACATTCTAGAATACACCTAGTCGTAGGTGTTATTCGATACCTTCTCTAGATTTAGAGAAAAGTGAGGACAATATAATGAAGACACTGAGGGGTTTATTGCCGTTCCGTGTTTGCATGCAAAACATGCAAGAGTGGGCTTCCTTTCATGCCAACAGCCTGAATGACTATATAGTCTTTTGGAGAAACGAAGACTGTCGAAAAAAAGCTGGGATGCAGAGGGAAGAAGCTGCTTACATGTTCGTGGAGCATCTTGCTATGCTCTACTTCATCACACTCGATACTGAACTTCTGGAGGTGCTGGACGAGATCGACGTTCGCGAGCGCAAACAACTGATCTCTGCAGCGCTAGAACGACTGCAGAAGACTCTGAAGCGCATGACAAACACTATTCAGCAGAGGATCTTGGAGAGCAAGAAACACCGCTGCGACAATGACTGTGACTGTTGGGTTGAGTCAGATCTTGATGATGCTCTTACTGTCGAGAAGCGTGCGACTTTCGCGTTCATCCACCTGATTAGCACTGATCTCGGAGACGACGCGACATTCATCACCAAGCTCAAGAGTGTCATGGTTCAGTACATGAAGGCAGTGCGTCAAGGTCAATGGTATCTTCAAAACAACATGAAAGGATGGATGATCGAGGTCTAAGAGAAAGACAGTGACACTCAACCTTTTAGCATCAACCCCCCGTGGAAACTACAAATATTATTCGTAGAGTCCGCGGGGGTCTTTTTTTATCCCACAAAACAGGTTCTAACATCCCACACGATCTCCCGCTATAGGTATACTTTCGTAATTTATAGATAATTAATAATAACCCCACAAGATTGATGTCCTGTGGGGTTATTGGTTAATTTAGTGAATATTGTGTTAGCCAGGCTTTTGTCCATTCCTTCATGTCATCGGGATAGTAAGGTTTATATGAAGGATAGTAGGTGCTATGCCAATTCATGAGTAGATCTGCTGCAGAATTCATGCCACCGTTCACATAGGATGCATATAATTCTCGTAGAAGAGAATCTGTCTCAAGATGACATTCCCATTTGAGTTCCTTGATTAGTTTAAGCTCAGCTTCATAAGCTTTCAGTTCTCCAGTGAAGCAAGTCCTATAGTACTGTTCATCATGAGGTGTACCTTCTGGGTAAAGCATGAAAGTTTCTAGAGGAGTGCGTTCTGAAATCAAGTCGTCAAGGTGATGGAATTCATGCCATATAACCAGTTGAAGATACTGATCAGAAGTTCGCATATCAAGAAGATTATAAGGACTTAAATTTAAGACCTTATACAACGTGCCAGAATATTCTGTAACATATACCGTAGCACCTTTGTTTCCTCGGGGGAGAACTTGGTAGTTTGTTGCTACATGACCATCTTCAATTAGTTTATCTAGCTTCTCACGAATTTCGCTCCTTGGATGAGTTTCAACCAGAAAACGCATAAGAGGCATCAATAATGCTTGTGATGCATCAACTGATTCCCCAAATGCTTTGACATCTTCTGAAACAACAGATTGATGATCTTGACTCCACATGTTTAGAGATAGGATCATATCCTGTGTTTTTTGATCCAGAACAGAAAAGCGATGAGCATCAGGAGATATATCATCCTTAGTTATAGGGATGTATACATCCGTTTCAGTTCTTGAGGGTTTAGAGTGTGCATTAGACGGAGATTTCGTCATGACTCCCATGCTGAGGTAAAACAGGCATACAATCGCTCCAAATACAAGAAGGAGGATCTCAAATGGACCAAGTCCTTTTGTGCCTGCTGATTTTCTTTCTCTGCGTCTTTCCACTCGGCTCTTTCTTTGCTTTTTCATAGCGTCAACCTCCTGGGGTTGTCATTAGCGCGTTATATATAACAAGACAATAATAGTCTTGAGTGTTAATGTGCAATAGACGAATCTAGCATGATTTATCCTAAATGTCAATAGTCAATTGTATCAGCAAACAGGTTCTAACATCCCATACGATCTCCTGCCAAAGGCAAAACACCGTCCCCAATGGGGCGGCGTTTTCGTTTTGTAAGAAAAAAAAGGAGCGGTTGGAATTCCCGCTCCTATGATGAAATTGTTAGGGCAGTAAGGTCTTTTCTTCTTTCCTTGCAGTTTCAGACTTTTTCTCGACAGAGAAGAACTAGATCGGCATATGGACCACCGAAGCATTGATGAGTAGAAATACTCAAGCCGTTCTCCCAAAAAACAGATGGGACCTCAAAGAAGATGAGCCCGTCTTTACTCGTCTTGACGCCTGCCAGAGCCAGGATCGAGCGAAAGCGACAAACATATTCTCTATGCTTGACGCAAAAGGCGATAAGATCTTCAATGTCGGCGTATTTCAGATTAAACTTCTCAAGCTCCTCGTTCATCCCTGAGGTAGAGTTTGCGCGGCCAAATCGAACTAAAGCTAGATTTACATCCTCAGCTTCATCGCGCAAATTAAGAGGGTAGAGCTTGGGTATTTTTCTGAAAACCAGTCCAAACGATCCGTCCTCAAGACGTTGCTTTAGGGGAACACTGTGATCAATAGAGACCTTCTCTTTAAGAACGACTTTTGTTTTCCCGATCAATTGGGTGGCGATTGAAGTGCAGAGGTCTTTGGAAGCATGGGAGTCATGACGAAATCTC
>JBHPHK010000012.1:0-23860 GCA_042569365.1 Patescibacteria group bacterium
AACTGCGGCAATGATGCTAACGACTAGCGCGCTCCAGAAGGGCAGCCAACCAACCAACAGTCCAATTGCGATACCTGCAAGGGCAATGTGCGCCATCGCATCGCTAAAGAAAGCCATGCGTCTTAGGACCACAAAGACACCCAAGAGTCCTGCTAAGACCGCGACAATGATCCCGGCGAGCAAGGCCCGCTGCAGGAAAGGAAATGTGAGGAAAGCTTCGATGATATTCATGGTCTAATGCTTATGCTTGAAATGTCCCGCATGTGAGCCATAGAGCTTCTCGATGGTTTCGCCGGTGAGAACTTTACGCGGAATCCCATCGCAAACCAGTCTTTGGTTGAGGCAAATGACACGAGACGCGAATTGGTTGACGACTTCCATGTCGTGCGACACGATCAGGGTCGTTAAGTGATGTTCTTTGTGCAAATGTTCCAAAAGATGAAAAAGCGAATCACCAGTACTAATATCAACTCCGCTTAACGGCTCATCCAGGATAAGTAATTCCGGATCACCAATCAAACTATATGCCAGCAAAACGCGTTGCAGCTGACCGCCGGACAGGCTACCTAAGTTTTTCTTGTGCCATTTTCCGCCTTTGACCAATCTTAAGACGCGCATAGTCTCCTTGTGGTTATGCGACTTTAATGTCAGGAATTCGTGCACCGTCAGCGGAAATTTCTGGTCAATACTTAGGCGCTGCGGGACATAGCCGATTTTTTCAGTGTTAACCTCAATCTCTCCACTCGTTTTTTTAATAAGTCCTAGGATTGTCTTGAGTAGAACGCTTTTTCCAGAACCATTGGGCCCGACGATCACGACCAATTCTCCTTTTTTTATTTCAAAACTTATCTTATTGAGAACAAGATTGTCTTGGAATTTTACGATAAGGTCTTTAACTTTAATCATTGTGGAAATCCTTGAATTAATGCCTGAAAATTTGCGCGCATTACCTTTTCATAATACCCTATTTCAAATTTTCCGGTACCCAAGGGATCGAGCACGGCTATGGTTAAGTTTAGGTCCTTGGCAAGGCTGGCAATAAAGTCTGAATCGGTTTCCGGCTCTGTGTATATGTGGGTGATTTCATTCTCCTGGATAATCCGACTCAAGTTCGCGACTTCTTCAGGAGTGGGCGTGCGTTCTGGAGACAAATAAACCGATCCGATCTCCTCCAATCCGAAGCGTTGCGCGAAATAAGCAAATGCAGAGTGTGGAGCAACAAAGCTTGCGCCGGCATACTCAGCTAGACTTTCACTAAGCTCGCTCTCGAGAGCAATCATTTTTGTTGAGTAATTAGTGAAGTTAGTCTCAATATTTTCTGCTTGGTCTGGATAAAACACTATTGCTGCGTCTCTTAATTTTGTTGCCATTAACTGAGAATTGACGGGATCAAGCCAGACATGTGGATCATACGAAAGAGCTCCAGTATCTTCATGCGCATGCGAATGATCATCTGCGTAGCGCTTGAGGTCTAACTCGGTAGCCAAGGCAACTTGCGAGATATTGCGGTCAACTATTTCCAATGCATCGTTCATCCATAACTCCAAATCACCTACGCCAAGAGTGATAATCAAATCTGCGCGTTCCAGTGCTTTTAAATCATCGGGAGTGTAGGCATAGCTGTGCGGATCCTGCAGAGGATCTGCTAAGAGCTCCACATTCGCTACATCGTGAAAAATTTCCTGAGCAATCAAACCGACAGGCAAAAATGTTGCTACCACATTAACTGTACTATCATCTGTTTCCTGGTAAGTTTTAGGCCAGACTAAAAGAATAACTATAGCTGCGAGGCCGATTATCAGAAATATTGTGCCAGCCAAGTATTTTCGCATATATTATTCGACTAAACCTGTTTCTGCTAAGTAGCGTTCTGCATCGAGTGCAGCTTTCGTGCCCGAACTTGCCGATGTGATCGCCTGGCGATAGCGGTAATCCCAAACATCACCTGCCACAAAAACACCTGGCACACTGGTCTTCATTTCAGCGTTCGGCTCGGGCTTGCGCTCGATATGGCCTTGCTCGCCGACTTTCACTTGGTCAGCAAAAATATGTGTCTGCGGAACTTGTCCAATGGCGACAAAGATACCTTGACCTGGGAGCTCGCTTGTTTCGCTAGTCTGATTGTTGATGACTTTTATGCCGGTCATAACCTTGTCGCCTACTATCTCCTGGACTTCTGTATTGTAGAGGATTTCTATTTTTTTATTTTGCTCAGTGCGATGCTGCATTGCCTTGCTGGCGCGAAGCATGTCCTTGCGAACTAAGATGGTGACCTTAGAAGCAAACTTTGTTAGAAAATTAGCTTCCTCAAGTGCAGAGTCTCCCCCGCCAACCACGAATATTTCTTTGTCACGGAAGAAAGCGCCATCGCAAGTCGCGCAGTAGGATACGCCCTTACCGGCGAATATTTCTTCACTTGGGATGCCAAGCTTGCGGTGCGCAGAGCCCGTCGCAATGATCACTGTGTACGTCTCATATGTCTCTTTATCTACAGAGACCTTCAAAGGTTTGTCTGAGAAATCTACTGCTGTTGCGTCTTTGTCAATAAACTCTGCCCCAAAACGCTCAGCCTGTTTTTTCATATTTTGCATGAGCTCTGGACCCTGGACTCCCTCCGGGAAGCCCGGATAGTTTTCGACTTCAGTTGTTTCCATGAGCTGACCGAGCGGCTGCCGGCCTGCGATCACTAAAGGCTTTAAATCTGCGCGCGCTGCATAAATTGCCGCTGCCTGACCAGCCGGTCCCGATCCGATGATAATTACGTTATGTGTCATTCTTTGTGCTTTTATTCTTGTTTAATCCACTTAATCATAAGCTTTTTTCGAAAATATTTGAAGTGTACGCAAGTTTTGATGGCTTTTTGCGGCTGTTATGCTATAAATATAGATCGCAGTTCGTTACCAAGAACATATTAACGCGGGGGATTTCTCGCAATTTTTCTTTTTTGAAAAAGGAGTTTGTCATATGATTATTAGCTTGAAAGGTCAAGCGCCGACAGAAGGATTTGATTTCTCAAGTCCTTTCCACCAAAAGGATGATGAAGCGCCCACGGCTTTAGTCAGAGATATATCTCTTGCTGACGTCGGACGCAACAGAATCCTGCTAGACGAAGACGAAATGCCCGGATTGATGGAATTACGTAAGCGCTATGGTGATAATACGCCTCTCAAGGGCGCACGCATCACTGGCTCGCTTCACATGACCATTCAGACGGCGATCTTGATCGAAACCCTGACCAAGCTTGGCGCAGAAGTACAGTGGTCTTCCTGCAACATTTTCTCAACAGAAGATGATGCGGCAGCCGCCATAGCTAAGGGCGGCGTTCCGGTTTTTGCATGGAAAGGTGAAACCAATCAGGAGTATTGGTGGTGTCTTTTTCAAGCTTTCTGCTGGAACGATGATCAAAAGACCAATCTGATCGTGGATGATGGCGGAGACGCCACTCTGATGCTGCATTTGGGCTATGAGCTTGAGGAACATCACAACTTTCACGACTCCTATCCTGAAGAGGATATTGCTGAAGATAAGGATCTCAATCAGCTCTTGCTGAAAGTCCATGCTGAACAGCCTGACTTCTGGCACAAGACAGTTGAAGGACTTCATGGTGTATCAGAAGAAACTACGACTGGCGTTGGCCGTCTGCATAAGTGGGCCAACACAAGTCGGCTTCTTATTCCAGCAATCAACGTCAACGACTCTGTCACTAAAAGCAAATTCGACAACATCTATGGTTGCCGCGAGTCTCTGGCTGATGGCATCAAGCGTGCCACGGGCGTGATGATCGCAGGCAAGAAAGTTGTCGTGTGCGGCTATGGTGACGTTGGCAAGGGCTGTGCCCAGTCGATGCGCAATTTCGGTGCGCGTGTCGTGGTCACTGAGATCGATCCGATCTGCGCCCTGCAAGCTGCCATGGAAGGCTTCGTAGTCAAAGAGCTTGATGAAGTTATCTCTGATGGTGACATTTTCGTCACAGCCACCGGCTGTTGCGATATCATCACAGTTGGCCACATGAAGCTCATGAAGAACAATGCCATCATCTGTAACATCGGTCACTTTGACGATGAAATAGATATGGCAGGACTCGAAGCATCTGATGCAACAAGAGAGAATATCAAGCCTGGCACAGACCGTTGGGTTTTCTCTCTCGATCATACTGTCATCGTACTTGCTGAAGGCCGACTGGTTAACCTGTCGTGCGCCGATGGTCATCCCGCCTTCGTAATGTCATGCAGTTTCACCAATCAGGTATTCGCGCAGCTTCTGCTCTATCAAGAAAAAATGGAAGTTGGTTTACACAAACTTCCCAAAAAACTTGATGAGGAAGTAGCGCGACTTCATCTACCGCACATTGATGTTAGCCTGACCGAACTGACTGATAAACAGTCGGAGTATCTCGATATCCCGAAAGAGGGGCCTTATAAGCCGGAAGCTTACCGATATTAAGTTCACTCCTCTTCTAAAAAGAGCCACAGCTATGCCGTGGCTCTTTTCTTTTACTTACAAAATCTCGAGTATCTATTTCTTAGCCTTACCCTTGAAAGTAAAGTCGGCTGTCGTGTTTTTACGCCACGCGAGCCAGATCATACCGAGCCCAAGGATGATAGCGATCAAACGCAGGAACCATCCCACGAAAGGAATGAGGAAGATAACCTGCGTAATAACAACACCAATCAATAGAGAAAGAATGCTGTTTCCGCGTTCATTATCCTTTTTGCGCAAGATTATATCACCAAGATACATCGCAAATAGTATCTGTCCAACGAATAGAGCCAAGCCCCAGATCACCATCAAGATACATGCGAGCGGGAGTCCAATCACCGTGAACATCAGCAAGAAACTGATGATCGGAGTGAAGATAAACACAACTAATCCTTTCCAGAAAGTTCCCCAGAAAGATTCTGCCATTTCGTCCTCTGACTGTTTGACAAACTTAGTGAAGAAACGGATATACAATATTCCGACGATGAAGAATCCTAGAACAGAGATTACAAAACCGACGATTAAGCCCAGGACGCCCGTGACGCCCAGGATGACCGGAGCGATCGGAGTACGGCGGTCTATTTGACCGTCAATCTGTGAACCCTCTTCAATCGATGCATCACGGTTGCTGAAATAAGTCAGGTCTCCATTGATGACTGCAGAAGAACGTACGAATACTCTGCCAGCGTAGATGTGCACATCTCCTTCGACATTACCGACGATCTCAATCGTACCAGCACCACCGTAGATGTCTCCTTTGACAGTTCCTTCTAGGATGACTGTACCGGCACCGATGATTAGATTGTCTTCGATTACGCTCTCGGCGCTAATCTTTAAGGAGCCGCCCGCTGCGATCACAGAACCTTTAACGATTCCGCGTACATCAAGCTGGCCACCAGCTATTGTTAAGTCATCATGAATGTCGCCAGCAACAGTTATTTGTCCACCAGCTAGCATTGCATCTTCTTCGACAACACCGCTAAGATCAAGTATTCCGCCAGCCATGATTACATCTTCCTGGGCTGTGCCCGTTAATGTAACCTGACTTCCGGCAACGATACTGTCTTCGACTAGTATTCCTTCAAGATCAACTCTTTCAGCAGAAACAATGAAACTATCGTCAATGGTTTTGTCTTCATTGAGCTGATAGGTTCCTTGTGTCTGTACAACTTCTAAAGCCTTAACCGCTGCAAAAGGCACAACTAGACCTAGTGCCAAGACAGCAATTAAAGTTATAGTAAATAATTTTCGCATAAATAGTGTTTAACTAAATTATGATCTTACTATATCAGGATCTGCGTTTTTGATAAATGTGGCTTAAATAAATTCTCTCTCAAGAAATATCGAGAACAAGGCTTGCAGAGGAAAATATTTATTGAAAATCATGAAGAGGTCCGAATAAATAAGATATGACTCGAAAATTACCCGTCTGTAATGTATTCTGATGTTCCGGTCTTTCGAGGAGTAGCTTATTTATGAGGGAGGTCCGAATAAATAAGATATGACTCGAAAATTACCCGTCTGTAATGTATTCTGATGTTCCGGTCTTTCGAGGAGTAGCTTATTTATGAGGATTGAAGAGTTGCTCGATTTGCTCTCAAAAAACATCTTCTGCGAATCTTGTTGGCTATCAAACAGGTTAACAGCATTCTTGAGGATATTATTTGAGATTCACGAAGTCTGAAAGGAAAAGATATCCAAAACCAATTTCTGTCGACTTAAGTCTCATCAAAACTGAGCCAAACATGTTATGCTAATAGAATAAGTATTTAATTTATGGCTAAACTCTATACTAAGAACGGAGATGAAGGCGCGACTAGCATCTGCGCCGCCCAAAGAGTCTCCAAGCACGACATTCGCATCGAAGCTTGCGGAACGATCGACGAGCTTAACGCCTCCCTCGGCCTAGCAATCATCCGAACTGATAACGAGCCGATCCAAGATCAGCTAAAACTTGTACAGCAAGATCTTTTTTCTATTGGAACGGACTGTGCCACTCCCACCGACCAGAAAAACACGCTTGCCAAGAAAATTACTGATGAAGACATTAAACGCCTCGAAAAAGCGATCGATAAATGGTCTGAGAAGCTCCCCCCGCTGAAAAATTTCATTATCCCCGGAGGAGAAAACGGCGCTGCCGAAATACATGTAGCACGTACTGTCTGTAGGCGAGCTGAACGTGTTGCCTCTCAACTCCTTGTAGATAAACAGATCAACTCTGAAAGCTTTCGGTATCTCAATCGCCTTTCCGATTTACTTTTCATCCAAGCGCGCTACGTACAGGAAAGTAAATAATGTTATACTAAAGAAAATCTAACTGAATTTAATATGTTTATTACTCCATTTCACTCACAAACTATTCCCGGTAAAGTCCATCAGGAAGCTCGCCTAGAAACCAAAAACGCCAAGGCGGCAGTCTATTTTGATCATGAGGACAAAGAAATTATCTATGAAACAGAGGGTCTAGTTGTAGCGCTCTTCGGAGGCACTTATCTCGTCAACGGACCAGGTGAAGAAGAACGCATTACTGAGTTTGCGGAAATGATCAAGAATGCGGGCGGCATCATTATGAATGGCGCGCTTGGAGGAAGCATGGAGCTCTCCGCCAAAACAGCACCCGATAACACTCTTGGCATCACCACTCCAATCTTTCATGCCGCCGAAAATAAATATGGCGTGAAAGCGGCAGTCGACTCGCTAGTAACACGTCGCGCACTCTTGACTTATGCTCCGATCGCAGTAGCCGTTCCCGGCAGCCTCGGCACTTTCAACGAAATCATCGCTACTCTCCTCGAGCTGCGCGAACAAGCAAACCTTGGCGCTTTTGCTCCACACTATGTCTTTGTGCACGAGTGGTGGCGCAAATACCTCAATGAGTTGATGAAATCCGACCTGATCGATGATGACATTGAAATCCGTTTCCGATTTTTCAAAGAAGTGTCGGAAATCAAGCAGGTTTTAGAGCTTTAAATTATTCCCAAGAATATTTGAATATCTCTGCCTGAATAGCGCTTTTCTTTTCACTCGTCAGCAATCGTGGCTGCATGTACTCCTCAATGTAGACTGGATGAATCTCAACATTGACTAACTTATCTTTATAAAAATAATACTTGCCAATGATGCCTGTTTTGGTTTCCTCTGACCACTCTTGATCAAAAATATAGTTTCCGTGGGAATACGCGATTAATTTGTTTTTATAAATCTCAAAACCTTGATACCAGTGTGGATGATTTCCCAAAATCAAATCGGCGCCGGCATCTATCAATTCATGTGATAATACCTTTGGATCGTGCGGAGCCACTCCCCCAGCCGCTTTCGGCGTGCGAGTATATTCTGCTCCCCAATGAGGTAACACAATCAGCACATCCGCATTCTTCTTCATATTTTGAACTTGTTTTAGCAAACTTGCGGTATCAAGTGTTTCCGAAACATCATTGACCGCAATAAAAGCAAATTTAGTTCCTTTGATAGTTTTTTGCCAAGTTATTTCGTTTCTCGCAAAAGCAATATTATTTTTCTTGAGAATTTCTTTTGTTTGAGCCAGACCTTCTGTTCCGTAGTTTGAACTATGATTATTTGCCAGGCTCAGGAGATCGAAACCGGCCCCGGCCAATCCCTTCGCATGTCTTGGATCAGCACAAAAAATCATCCCCTCTCCGGTCTGCGGACATCCGGCTAAGAGAGGCGTTTCTAGATTACCGATCGCGAGGTCTGCCGACCCAATCAACTCACGTGTCTTGAGATAGGGATAATTAAAATCACCTGTCCGGATGACTTTAATATTGACATAGCGACCAACCATAATGTCACCGGTACTTATTATCTGCACCACATCATCTTCCGGATAATTCTGCCAGATTTGTTCATCTGTATTTGCGAAGAGGCTATCCAACAAGAGTGCCGGCACATAATTATCTTGAGGTGGCTCGATCACAGAATTCTCTGTGTTTGTCTTATGCTTGATTGGATCTAATATAACAGTGCCAACAGTTGATTCTCGGTACTTAAAATAAAAAGCTGTTCCGCCCAATCCAATTAAAATCACTAGCGCGCCTGCTGCAAGAATTAGGGGTATTATTGTTCCGTGTGATATTTGATTTATTTTCATAAGACCGTATGCTTATACTGTCTTCTTTATGATATACTAATCACCATGAATGACATAAAATTATCTTTTTGGGGAGACCTATGGTCACGTCTTACTAAACCGTTCGGCCTCTCTCCGCAAGACCACCACATCGCAGAAGAGCGAATAGAAAAACAAACAAAGGGCAGTATACTCTTCTATGTTTTGCTTTTCTTTGCTGTAGTCCTAGTAACTCTCGGTATCATTATCAACAGTCCCGCAGTTACTATTGGTGGTATGCTGATCGCTCCGCTTTATTGGCCAATCTTAGGTTTTGCACTTGGTGTCTCTAAGGGCGCTGCCCTGAACATGTACCGCGGCGCAGTTGCGATCATTATTAGTGCTATTATCGCCATCTTACTGGGCTATTTCATCGCGCTCCTGATGCCTCTATCAGAGCTCAGTTCAGAGTTCTTTATGCGCACTAATCCAACTCTTGCAGAATTATTCATCGCGCTCGCAGCCGGTTTTGCGGGAGCCTATATTCGGATTCACCCGAAGATTTCCAATCTCATCTCTGGCGTCGCCATCGCCGTTGCGCTTTTACCACCCCTCGCAGTGATGGGCATCTCAATAGCACAGGCCTCCCCTGTTCATTTCTTTGGCGCCTTTTTACTTTTTCTCACAAATCTTTTCGCTATTATATTCGCGGCCATCATTGTTTTCCGAATCGCCCACCTAACAACAAAACGTCTGCAAGCTGAAGCAGCCGAGCTCCGCACTCGCACCGTTGTCGTCGGCGTCTTTGCTTTTGTACTTATCGTAGCCGTGCTAATTGGCCTAACAGTCCGTGCCACTCAAAACCGCAACGACTATCTAGCTGCGGAAAACGTAATCAGCGAGGTTTTGCCCGACGCTACCGTTCTCAACATTGAAATAGACTCACTCAATAAGCTGCAGAGATATAATCTAACTCTTATTTCAACTACAGAGATTACGACCGATATTACGAGCCAGATCGAAACTCTGATCGAGGCCGAAATAAACAAAACTACCCAGGTCAACATTACCTGGATCGAATCAAAACAGATTAGCGATTAAACTATATATTATTGTGGCTATGGTTTTTGAGCATCCTAGCTAGGGGCTGCGAAGTCAGTAAGGCAATAAAACTACCAACGAGAGCTCCGGCTAAATCCGCCCAGAGGTCTTTTCTGAAATCATCAAGTTCACCTTGAGTTAAGAAAAAATCGATCTCGGTCAGTCCATCCAAAGCGTATTCTAAAAATTCCCACAAAAGCAAGAAAATAATACTGCCAATCAAAGCCACCAAAAAGACTGATGTAAAATGAGGCGGGCTTTCACTTAAGATCCAGAAGACCAGTCCTAAAATTATGGCCGTCTGCAGAGTAACAAAACCGTGTAGAAGCGTATCGAATTCCGGAAAGATTTCATAGAGACCAAATGACCCGGCACTTCCCAGTCCAATGATCAAGAAAAAGTTTAGCTCCAGAAATATTGTCAGCCAAGGATATTGGCGCCAGCGCGCAAACAAAAACTGAAATAGAAAAGGTGTCGCTAAGAAAAGTGCGATCACAATCGCAATCGCTCCGATGAATGGCTTGTCCGGATAAGGAATAAAAGCCGGCTCCGCTATCCCGATCCAAATACCCGCACCGAAGATTCCGATCGTCACAAAGGCGCACAGGTAAAACCAGAATTTGAGGGTTTTCGATGTTTTATTGCCTTGCCAGAGTTTATAGCGCATATATACATCATAACAGATCTCTATATCCAAAATACCCCCAAAATGGTATAATGCCAGTATGCAATTTCAGGCTCTTGGGAGCTCATACAACGTCGAGGTTTACACTGCGGGTGGGTTACCCCCACACGTCGTAAGCCAGGTTTTTGCGCCCGAAGGGATAGAGCAGGCGCCCGACGATACCATCATAATCGAAATAAAAAACACCCCCGGCAAGAATGGCTACTGGGGACTTATTTTTGATAAAGTTGCCTTACAGGAACGCGACCTTCTCTTCCAGACGGGCTGGACATATCTAGCTCGTTTGATTGAGTCGGGGCGCGTGATAATTGATTTCATGCAGGACCCTGATGTCCAGTTTGAAGTTGTCGGTACGAAAGATAGCCTCGAGGGTCCAGATGACAGTCGCGTGAAACATAAGCAGCTCGCCAAGCGAAGCCAATAATATTCTCCTAAATCAAAACACACCTGCCGCGTAGGCTAGGTGCGTTTTGAAAGTGTGCGAAAACTTGTCGCGACTTAAGCGTGGCGCTCTTTAAGAGTACCAACCTTTTCGCCTTGAGCACGTGCTACAGAGCGGTCAATTGACTGGTGAACTACTTCGTTCATTTTAGTCAAGAAATCTCCTGATGTACGGACTCCTTTGGATTTAGCGTAAGCTTTTACTTTGCTTGCGACTAACAACATTTCTCCTTCCATGAATGCCACCTCCTTTAAAGTAAATTATTAACGTCCGTAATAGTAGCATAATCAAAAAAGCGCGCAAAACAGCCTGTGGATTGCGTATAACAGACTTATTTATTTTGTCAAATTTTTGTGTCTAATCCAGGATCTCTTCCCGGCGCTCACGAGCAAACCGGAACCACTCTTCGATACCATAAGTAATGGCTTTAAAGGGCGCTTCTAGGATGATATCAAAGAGAAAGAGGAACAAATTGTAGCGCGCAAACTTGCTTGAAAACCAATGTCCGACCTCTACAATAGGGTTTGTGATAAATTCGAAGATAGCTCCGAAGAAAGTTTCTTTTTGGCGTACTAGATAATAATGCTTGGCGCGCGTGCGCAAACGTGCTCCCATAAATACTACCAGGGACAGGAAGAATAAGAATAATATGCTGCCAACAGCACCAAAATCGTAATACCAGAGGCCATATCCAATAGCGCCGAAGACGGCTACAAAAGTGATTAGATATATCAATGACATTGTGATACCCATGACGACCGAGCGGCGGCGCTGCAGGCGAATATGGTACTGCGGCTTCTCACGACCTTCAACAATTGTGTCGCGCAAGTCATTGATAATGCGCTTAGTATTTTCTTTGCCGGGGAAACGGACGAATGTACCCAACATGAACAGCAAAACCGGATGGAAGACAACATTGATGCCGAGCGGCAAGTAGCGAATCTTATCTATCACCCAGAGGTCGTACGGTATTTCAAACACCAGAGCGACCGCCATTTTTGTTATGAAAATAAAGAAGATACTGCGAATCGTACTGCGACGAGTAGTCTTGCGGTTAGTTTCATAATAGCCATTAATCACCTGTTGGGTGTCGACGAGAAAAGCGTCCCGCTCCTGTATGCGCTGTCGGGCCTTAGTAGGATCTAAACGAATCGCATCCATCAGCGTTTGGAAAGGAATTGTCAGGCGACGCACCTTCTTTGTTAAACGAATGGAAAGTGGGTGATGGATATGCTGCCAGGCTGTTTCACGATGCAAAACTGCATGCTCAACCATCTCAGATACGTTCTCAACAGAAAAATCTTCCCAACCGGTACAGTAGGATTTCAAAAGATGATATTCCAAGTGGGTGTGATCTGACTTAAAAAGAGCTCGATGAATCGCCAGATACAAATGGAAGTCGCGCTCTTCCTCAGTAAATGCGTTATCCTCCCAGACGATCTCTCCGCGTAAATGTTCAAAGGCAAACTGAAGCAATGTCTCCTCCTGACTTGGATTATATAACTGGCGTTCCAGCTCAATCGCCGCTAGTTGCAGGCTCCAGCGCTCCAGCTGAGCAGGGTTTTCTTGCGGTAAGCGCTGCCTCAGCTCGTCCGTAAAGACTAAATACTTTTGCGTGATGATATCGAGCTTAGGGATATCCTGTTCTAAAAAAGTATTAGTCGCGACATAGCCAGAACGCACAAGCTCGCGTATCAGAAGGTCTCCAAGATTATTTTGGATGCCGTAGACGATTACATTGCGGCGCAAGAAACGGTAGATCGCATTGCGCCTGAGCAAGTGTTGCTCGGTACTATCGATCGTATTACGCATCTTTTCATATAAAGTCGCCAGTGAGCTAGAAACTTTACTAGCTTGAACACGCGGAAATTCGTCCGGATATTCCGGAGTTTTACCCTGTTCAACAATGTCGTTTACAAATTTTTGTGCAGCCGGAGTAAGCGATAGAGTCGCTCCCATTCCAACTGGCTGTTCTTCTGGTTTATCTTTTGAACTCATTTGATATTCATAAAAGAGGGTAATTATCCCTCTGTAAATATTTATAGTCTACCGAATTTATACCACTTATAAGCGCTTCTGTCAATTTATGTAGACAAGCAAAAGCCCCGTTTTACGGGGGCTTTTTGCTTATGTGTTGGTATGAAGGTATTTGACCTTATTGACCTTCACCGCCTGCCATTGGCTTCTCACCACCGCGGGAGAGCGCAACAACTAGAGCAACAATAGCGCCTACTAGACCTAGAACCCAGGTCCAGTGTAATACAGCACCGGTGTCACTGAAGACAAACGGATGAATGATCAGCCAAATGCCGACAATCACGTGAACCCATGCCCAGAGAGGCTTCTTAGTAAAGATGATGATCAATGCCCAGATTGCCTGGACAGCTCCCAAAATTACTATGATCCATTTGCTGGTATTGCTGTCGAAAGTGTAAAGGAATGGATAAATTACCATCCAAATACCGACAAGCACGTGAGCCCACATCCATTGGACTACATTATTCATAAGATTTGAACGTAGCTACTTACGGATTAAATATGTACATATGTACATGGAACAGCGGCATCTGCTAATTTTTACAAAAAACAGATATAATCGCTGTTTCATATATATTTTACCTAGATATACCTAAAAACCCTAGCAAAACTATCCACAACACGCTTAAAAGTCTTTTTTATGGTGTTTAAGACGTTTTCACTTAGGTTTTAGCGCGAGTATGTCGCCATAAATCCTGTTTCTCCAAGTAGGTGTCCGTCCATAGCGGCATAAAGATCGTTCGTGTTGCTCGTGGAATCCAGCTCAAGCTCAATATTTAGAGCGTAAAGTTTAAAATAATAATGATGCTCGCCGCTGCGCGGACACGGACCTCCGTAGCCAGTCGTATCAAAACTTGTAACCCCTTCGACTCCCCCTTCCGGCACTCCCCCTTCTGAAACTCCATTTGATTTGGGATCGATATTCCACACATTCCAATGGATCCAACTGCCGACAGGCGCATCAGGATCTTCAATTATCAAAACCAGACTTTTTGTGCGCTCCGGGATTGCATTCCACTGCAGTTCTGGATTCATATTTTCTCCATCGCAAGTGAATTTTGTCGGGATTGCACCATCTGTTTGGATGGAAGGACTGGAGATCTGCATTGGATACTCTGACGTCGAGCTGGTTTGATCCTCGATATATTCCCGCGGAATAAAAATAATACCAAGCACAACAAAAACCATTAAGGCCAGGCTAATTAATAATATTTTTACGGGTGAGATCACTGACACATTAAAACGCTAAGAAACATTAAATTTGTGCTTTTTTAATTATACCGTTCTGAAAATTGTACCGCAATTATTGCTTGTCTGTTTCAATGCCGGCTTTTTCAGCTAACTTAGCGAGACGAGTCGTGATCCAGACGACTGCAATCGTAATGACGATCGCATAAATAAAGAGCGACCAGATATTGCCGGATTCTCCGAAGACTGAAGTAAACAATGAACTAATCGCTTCGTTCCAAGCGAGCGCCGCGACGAGACCAAAAGCGGTCGTGGCGAGTTGGATCATGGTTTTGATGTATTCTTTTTTCATTTTGATCGGTTAATGCTGATATAGTTTAGTTTAGCAATTATTGTTTTTCGCGCCTATAGACAGCCGTGCTAAAATAAGAGGCGTCCATAATTCCTCCATATTGCAGATTTATTAATAAGCTATGACCAAAATACTTATCGTTGAAGATGAGCCGCAGATCCGCGAGATCGAAAAAGACTATCTGGAGGTAGCTGGCTTTGAAACTTGTGAGGCAGATGACGGTTTGCAGGCGATTCAGGTTTTCCAAAAAGAACAACCGGATCTGGTCTTGCTGGATCTAAATTTACCGAATTTGGATGGACTCTCAGTCTGTCGTGAGATCCGTAAAAAATCTCCCGTGCCGATCATTATGGTAACAGCGCGCACCAAAGAGACAGACGAGCTGGTGGGCCTGGACGTTGGCGCCGATGATTATGTGAAAAAGCCTTTTAGTCCGCGAGTTTTGGTGGCGCGTGTTCAGTCCTTGCTTAAGCGTCCCCATGCAAGCCATCCCGCTAATCAAATTATTGAGGCGGGCCCGCTCAAGCTGGATCTTACGAAATATGAAGCGGTACTCAATGGCAAATCGATTGACCTGACCAATGTTCAGTTTAATATGCTCGCGCGAATAGCAGAACAACCGGGCAAAGTTTTTTCTCGCCAGGAATTATTGGAGCGAACCGAGAATGACGACTTACCTGCTATCATCTTTGACCGGACAATCGACTCGCATATTAAGAATATCCGTAAAAAGATTGAGAAAGATTCTCGCAAACCACATTTTATCTTAACTATCCGGGGTGCCGGATATAAATTCAATGAAAAAGCCCGATAAAAAACCAAGGTTTACCCAAACCACTTTTGGAAAAATATTGTTGGCGATCGTGGCCACCACCCTGCTTTCGACTACACTCGCAGGTATGATTAGTTTTGGACGGATCAATAATAGCTTCGAAGGTTTCTTGCAAAGACAGGAGCTTGAATTGGAAAATATTTATAAAAAGAAAGGTGCTGCTTTGCCGGATAATCTGAAACCACTGCGCTCAAAAGATATCACAGAGCCCTTTAAGACCACTATCGTCAACACCTTAATCTTATCTTCTGGGATTGGCATTATCGTCGCTCTTTTTGTTGGAGCAGGAGTTTCCATCCAGATCATCCGTCCCCTCTCACGCTTGAAAAAGGCGGTACGTAAAGTTAGTAAAAACGACTACAAAACGCGTGTGCCCGTGGAAGGGTCTGCAGAGATTCGTTCCCTTATGATAGATTTTAATAAGCTGATCGAAAAGTTGGAGCATACAGAAAAACTCAGGGAAAACTTAGTGACGGATGTCGCGCACGAGCTCAAGACTCCTTTGACAAAAATGCGCGGCCAGGTAGAGGGCATTCGGGACGGCCTTTATCAGGCGGACGATAAAAAGATGAATCAGATTTTGTCTGATATTTCTCAGCTTGAGTATTTAGTCGAACGCTTGCAGGAGATCATCCAGGTCCAGGCTGGCAAGCAGGATTTGAAGAAGAAAGACGTGAAGGTCTTAAAGCTCGTTGATGATGTGGTGGCGGGATATTCTAAAAAGGGCATTCAGACTAAGGTTGAGATCAAGGAGGATTTGCAGATCAAGGCAGATCGCGGCAAACTTCGAGAAATTATCGACAACTTGATCGAGAATGCGTTTAAATATACAGAGAAAGGCGTGATCTCTATCACAGCCAACGCCAAAAGCCTGATTATTAAAGATACAGGACTTGGGATCCCTAAGAAAGATTTGGATAATGTTTTTGAGCGTTTCTTTAGAGTCGATAAATCGCGCAGCTCCAAGACTGGCGGTGCGGGCTTGGGATTGGCGATTGTGAAAGACCTTGTCGATGCGCACGGTTGGACGATCAATGTGAAGAGTAAACTGAAGACCGGAACGACGTTTACGATTAAGTGGAAATAGGCTCTTAGATCTCTTCAGAGAGGCTTTTTTGATATCCACAAGTATCCATAATTCGTTCACTTAATTTTTTTACCGTTAATATAGATCTTGAGAGAAAACTTTAGATCATAGGCCCTCACCTAAACAAGGAGGGCTTCCTAAAAAATCTTTAACCCCTAATTAAATGAAATCTAAGTCTAACAAAATTCTCACTGGTATTCTAGTTATCACCGCTGTTGCGGGACTGGGGTCTGCGGGAGCTTATGCTATCAACAGTGATGCGTTAGCCGAAGAAGCTAAAGGTAATTTAGAAGGCCCTCGTTTCTGCATGAATGAGGATAAGGAAGAGGTTTCCTTGACCGGTACGATCACGGCCATCGATGGTCCAATCATCACTGTAAAGGATGATGCGACCGGTGAGGAATACAGTTTCCCTGTCGGCATGCCGAAAGAGGACGTCGAGTACGAGATCGGTCAGGAAGTTGCCTTTGAAGGATTCGCGATCGACGCGGAAGATCATCCGAAGTTCGAAGATAAAGGCGTCAACTTTATCGCGATGTCTCTCGACGGTGAAGAACTCAAAAAACCTCGCAAAATGCACAAGGGTGATATGCAGAACTTAACTGACGAGGAACGTGAAGAGCTTAAGACTATGCGCGAACAGATGCGCAAGAGCATGAGTGCAGAAGATCAAGCCCGTATGCAGGAATTGCATCAGAAGATGCGTTCCGGTGATGGTGCTGGTTCACAAAATAACGAATAAGTAATCAACTAAAACCCAGGAGCAAAAAAGAGCCTCTGTAAAGCGAGGCTCTTTTTATATAGATTAGGACTTTCTAGATCGGCGTAGGAATATCAATTACGCCTGCGGTTGGAATCCAAGCCGTACGGCCTGAGATAACTGCATCTGGATTGTAGCCGTAGAAATCAAAGGCTACCGATGCTGAGGCAAATTGGTATTTTACATCTGGATCCAAACCATGTGTCATGAAGTAATACTTGCCATCCTGCGTGTCACGTACAATCGTTCCTTTCTGGTAGCTTAAGGCAATATATGCTGGAGCACCATTAACGACTACGTGAGGATCAAGCTCGAGTCCTTCTTCAGGCATCGGAATATTACTCTTGACATCCATCTTCACTAACGGACAAGTCTCTAGAGAGTAGGCATCATGCGAAATCAGTACGCTTTCTGCCGTTGTGCGCTTGTACGAACGCAGAAGAGCTCCCATATCAAAGAGTGGTCGGTAAGATGACCATTCTGCATAACGATAAGTTCCGAGGAAATCTCGAGTTAGAGTTCCTTGGAAACAATGAACGTTGGTTAGCCAGACATCCAACAAGGAAGAAGGAGCAATAGTATCTACACCCTTCAATGAAGATACAACCTTAACGTTTGTGAATTTAAAGCCGCGTGCAAGGAATGTTGTTGCTGACCTGAATGGGAAAGCAGCGCCTTCCATGACGTAGTAGACTGTAGGGCTTCCGGCAACGCGAATCAGCGTTCCATCCTGATAAACCACCTTGCCAACCTTCGTATACAGCGCTAGTTCCGCGTCAGACACGATCACCACCTCATTGTAGTTGTGCTGAGTTATGAACGTGCTCCAGTCTGGGAAAGTTTGAAGTTCTCCAAGACCCACAAGCTTTGTATTCTTAACAGTAGGACTATAGGTCGAATTAAAGACCTGGTAAATGGCTGGTGCACTGTTGCTCTTCAACAGAGTACCGTTCGGATAAACCCGTCCGGCAGGGATCACTGTGGATTCAACAGCATCAATCGCTTCAGTTGTCACATCTGCTCCGACATCTGGTATTTCATCCGCACGCACATTAAGCCCGACTGTCAGAAAGACAACCGCGAATAAGGCACCTGCGAACAAAAGAATTCCTCCAGTCAGAGTGAGTTTTTTAGTTCTTTTGGACATAAATATTTATGATTAATACTAAAGATCAAATGATCTTTACATAATCATTGTAGCACCCTTTTCTTTGTTGCCAATTATTTATTCCGGAAGTACGCGTAGAGCGTCATTGAAGCGATTAATATAGTTAAACAAACCAATCACGGCCGTCAGTTCTACGATCTGTTCGTCGTTATAATGCTCTTTGAGAGCCGCAAATTGCTCGTCTGAGACCGCGTTCGCGTCTTTCGTAACGCTTTCCGCATATTCAACAGCTATCTTCTCGTCAGCTTTGAGTTTCGCTTTTTCAGAAATCACGTCTTCAATATTTTCTTTTGCAACGCCTAGTTTTTCTAGCATCGCCCCAGCGACTCCTACACAATATTCACATTTATTTACTTCTGATACGGCATATGCCATTTTCCATTTATTATCCTGCTCGACAAGACCGGGCCCCATGCTCGTGCCTAAAAGCCGCATGAAGGTAGCGAGAATCTCTGGACGATTCGCCATGACGCGCGCCCAGTTTGGCACGCCGCCTTGTTTGTCTACCAATTGTTGGAAAACTTGCTCAGCGACGCCCTGCACTTCTTTATCACTAATCACTTTAACGCGTGTAAATTCATTGGTCATATAATTTTAGTTAAATAAAATAAGGGCTCTGCTCTGCCCTTATCTTATCAAGTTTATAGAAATTTGCTTAGTTTTTTATCTCCACAGAACCGAGAACGGACTGGCCCGAAATATGAAGCGTCGGCCCTTTCTTGGTTGAAGTTGTATTATATTTGTTTTCCCAGCCTCCTAAGATCGGCGTGCCGTCAGACAAAATTGGCATATTTTCTGGAACGATAACTTCAATACTGCCAAAGGTGCTGTTTATCTCCAATGTCGCCCCTGTGCGAGCTAGCTTGGCTTTCGTTAAATCCAGCTTAAGAGATCCAAAAGTCGACTGCAGACTGCCGCCTTTGAAGTTTTTAGAAGTAAGCGTTACTTCCTTGCCGGCAAAAACGACTTGCTGGTCTATTGTGCTTTCATCAGTTTTAGCAGATCCGTTGTTACGTTCGCTGATTTTCTGCTTGGCTGTGCGCGTGCGCCCAAGTAAGATTGAAAGTCCGATCGCAATTATGACGATAGGCCAGAAAAGTGCCCAGAAACTATAACTAGTCAGTTCGGAAATCTGGAAAAGAAAACCGAGGACTAGCAGTATAAATCCGCCGGTAAGGCTCTTGCGCAGCACGAGGAAAAGTCCGATCACAATTAAGATCAGCGGCCAGAACGTTCCGACCATCCACCCAAAGCCTACTCCGTAGGAACTCAGTAGCCCAGTTTGATCTATTAAGAAAGCGAGACCAAGGATTAAGAGAATTATTCCAATCCAAATACGACCTGTTTTTTGCATATGTTTTAGTTTATTTCTGATTTAATTGTGTTAAGGCTAAACTGTCCGGCACCCACATGAACATTAATCGTGATGCGTTGTTCAGCGTCATCGTACTTCAATGATTTATAGACCTCGTCATCGTCTCCAAGTGAGCCGATTTTGTTGCCGTTGATTTTGATAGCGCCGGCGCCAACGTCATAGATTAAGAGGAAGCCGATATCTTCCGGTAGATTTACGATAGCCTGGCCAGCGCCGATATCGATCACGAGATCGTCCGCGATCGACAGATTTTCTCCGATATCGATCTGGACTTGCCCTGCGCCAATATCAGTTTGTACTTGGCCGAGAGTTAAATCATCTAACTCCATTAAACCTTGACCGGCGCCGATCTCAATATTTATGTCTGTATCCAGCAGCGGTTTGCCGAGAGTAAAATCGTATTCCAATCCATCAAATGGGATGGAGAAAAATCCTTTGCTGTGTTCTTGCTCGAAATTAATCAGCAAGGTGTCATCCTCTTGTTCTTCGCTGAGGATTGGCCGGCCATATTCTTCATAATAACTAGCCTGCAGTTCTAAGTAGTCAGCGATTTCGTCAGATCCAAGCGTAAATTCTCCTACGCCGAGGTTGATAGTGACGTCGCGCTTCGTAATATCGACATAATCTTCGGCACGCACGACTAGCGTTTCACTAACTTCTGCGCCAGTGTCGCCGGCAATATTTTCACTGATATTTACCCACCAGTCCGGCAGAGTGACATTCCAGCGATTGAGAAGATCAGTGTTTGAGGCCGCGATAACGGTAAGGAATATGAGGCCAAATGCCACAATCGCAACTATTCCGTTTAAGAGACTGGCAAGCTTGATTCTGCCAAATATGATTTGAACACCCGCCAATATCAGGAAGACCGGCCAGAAGCGCCAGAGAATGTTCCAGACTCCCCAAGGCACAACTCCGGTGGAGTTAAGCAGGAGAATGACTCCGATAAATATAACAAAAACCGCCCAAACGATACCTCCGCCATGGTCTGATTTATGTGAATTTCCTTCTTTTGCCTTCTTGATAGCCTTCTTTATTTCAGCCTTTTTGGTCTCATTTATGGCTTCTTTAAGGCTTTTTTTGAGATCTTTCTTTGCTGTCTTTTTAGGTGCACTTTTCTTGGGCGCACGCTTCTTTTTTTGAGTACTTTTCTTGTTCGTAGATTTTTTTGCTGGTGGCATATTTTTGTCTCTTAATTCTTAATTTACGTTTATTAATATTAAACACATCCCTTGATAAGTCAAATGGGGATTATTTCACAATCCTTCTTTTTATGGTTTTTTAGGAATTTAGGCAGACAAAAAACCGCCGTCAACTGGGAGGGCCGCGCCCTGGACATAACTTGCCATATCACTTGAGAGGAAGAAAATAACTTGGGCAACTTCTTCCGGCGCCCCCCATCTTCCTAGCGGCAAACGCTGATTAATGATGTATCCGACCTTCAAAAGGCCTATTTTCATCTTTCGTATTGCCTTTCTAGTCAAACCGCCAGTGCCCGGTGTCTTGATTGCCCCCGGCAAGATGACATTAGCTCTGAAACCTTGCTTGCCATAGTCGCGTGCGATCGATCTGGTCAGTGCGATCACGCCTGACTTACTGATGCTGTATGGGATCAGGTCTTCTTTGAAAGGCAGGATCGCCTCGATCGAAGAAACGTTAACGATCGCGCCTTTGAGTCCTTTGTTATAGCGCCTTTTCACAAACTGTTGGCACATCCAGAACATCGAGCTCAAGTTGATGTCTAAGACCTGGTCATATTGTTTCTTCGTGACCTTGAAATAATCTTGAAATGGATAAATGCCTGCATTATTCACCAAAACATCCGGCAAGTCCTTGTCTAGCTTCTTCCAGAGCGAGTCGATCGAGGTTTTATTAGATAGATCGACACGATAGGTTTTTATCGTCTGGCCATCTGTTTTGAGTTCCCCGGAAAGCTTGTCGATCTTGCCTTTGTTGATATCTACTAATATCAAATCAGCCCCCGCCTCAGTAAAGAGCTTAGCTGTCGCCTCTCCTATTCCTGATCCTGCACCTGTTATTAAAACTTTTTTGTCTTTGAAGTTTATTTTTTGTTTTAGCGTTGTCATTGGTTTTAATAATAGCACTTGGGCAGAAAAACAAAAACCCCTCGCGCTTGAAGGGTTTTTATGCTAAATGCTATTTCGCTTCTTTCTTTTTCAGTCTTCTATGTCTGATCCAGAGCACGGCCGGCAGGAAGATCAAACTAATGATCAGGCTGTAAACGATCATCAAGGACGAGACGATACCGAAGTTGAAGAAGAAGGCAAAGCTGGAGAAGATCAAGACGCCAAAGCCGATAAACGTTGTGATGCTGGTCTCGGCGAGCGCAGTCCCCGTGCGCTGCACTGCAGTGTTGATCGCTTCACGCATGGATTTCTTGCGTTTCAGTTCTTCTGAAAGTCTCTGCAGGATATGGATACTAAAGTCCACGCTAATACCAATCGACATGGAGGCGATCAGCATTGTGATCGCGTTAAGCGAGATGCCCAGCATGGTCATGCTGCCCACGACCATCACCGCTACGAAGATCACCGGCACAAGCCCCATCAAGGCCAGCCCGATGCGCCTAAGCGAGATCCACAGCAGGATAAACGCGGCTACAAGTGCAATCGCAACCGACTGATACAGCGCTCTATTAAGTGAGTCCACCATGTGCTTGCCGGTGTGGATCTGACCGGTAGCCGTGTATTCGATTCCTACGAAGTTTTCAAGGCCCTGCGTCGCTTCTCCAAACGTTGCCAAAGCGGTCTCCATCTCAGTAGCGACCGCTGGATCTAAAGCGACGACGATACGCATCGCGTCTGGCAATCCGCCCTCAGAATAGTGCACCAGTGATTCTAACTGCGGAGGTCGCATCTCCTGGGTCAGGATCTGCGTCGCCATTTTTGAGTTAGTCTGCGGCGGCAGATAAGTAAAGATAGTTTGCACGTTTCCGAGCTCATCTAGCTTCTCAGCGGCTGTCTGCACTTCATCTAGGAGTTCCTCGGAAAGTACATCGCCTTCCAGCAGGATCATCTCCTGGCGGCTGCTCGTGCCCCCAAACTCATCCTCGACAAGAGTCATAGCCACAAGAGCCTGCGAGTCCTCTGCCAGGAATTCTTTCATATCAAAAGTCGTGTCCACGTTCCAGGCATTCCAGCCCGCCCACACAAAACCGACCACAACAAGCCCGACTACAGCCAGTGAGTATTTTTCAAGGAAACTGGAAACCTTGCCTAGGCTACGTTCGATGATAGGACGTTTCAACTTCTTCCTGGCTTTAACTTTCTTAACGCCAAGCCAAGTTACCAGAGCCGGCAAAACTGTAAAGGTAGTGACAAACATCACGAAGACACCGATCGCAACACTTAAGCCAAATCCGATCATCGCTGGTGAAGGAGCTATCGCGTTCGCGCCAAAGGCAACCGCCGTCGTGATCATCGCCATAAAGACAGCGAGTCCCGTGTGTCTGACGGTTGTAGAGATCGCGGGCTTGAGGTCCGTCGTCTCCCGTTCCTCTCTGAGGCGCGCGAAGAAATGGATCACGTAGTCGATGCCAAGCGCTAGAGTCAAGATCGGCGCAAACATAACTAGCATCGATGTCGGCAGGCCAAAGAGCGTGACTAGCCCAAACATCCAGACGATCGCCATCCCGATGACGACCAGCGAGAAAACAATATAACGAATCTTACGAACTATGATCGCCAGTAAGATAATGATTAGTATTAAACAAATGCCAAAGAAGATTCCCGCCTCCATGTTTGAACCGGATATTTCTTGTTGCACGACTCCGTTGGCCAGAGTAACAATCTCGAGGCCTTCTCCCGCTTCCCTGATCTTTTCATCAATCAAAATATCAAAATCAATCGGATCGATATCGGCTGCAGCCAGCTTAGCGACATCTACGCCTGGAGACAAAAGAAAAACAGATGCCGCGGCGGTACCGTCATCTTTAAATTCTAAATCTGTTGAGAAGACCGCTCCCACAATCTCTGGAGGGAATTGCCTTAGTTGCGCGGCGACCGCTTTGTCGGCGCCTTGCTCCGGTATTTGTGCCGGAAAAATCTGCTCTGCATTTCTTAAGTAGGGCGCAATGTCTTCATCTGCAAATACGCCAAGTACATTATTGATGCGCTGCAGATTGTCGTTTGTTAAAACATTACCCTCTGCACTCTGAACAAAGAATGGAATAAAGGCAACTTCACCGCCGAAAAGCTCATTGGCTTTTGTTTGAGCGACCACCAAAGGATCATTCTGATCGACAAAGGCTTTCTGCTGATCCGCTTCG
>JBHPHK010000013.1:0-16571 GCA_042569365.1 Patescibacteria group bacterium
CAATAATGATAATCACCAAACCAATGATCGATGATTTAATAATTGATTTTGCAGATTCGATCGCGGCATCATTACCAGCGGAAACCACATAGCGGAAACCACCAATAACCAAGAACAGAACAGCAAAAGCACCGGCGATACCCAAGACCCAGTTAAGGACACGTTGGATAATTACTGAAATATCAGTACCTTGTGCGAGGCCTGGATCGTTAACGCCAACTTGAAGCTGTGCTTCAGCGATGGAAGGAGTAACGCCAAAATCACCAACGGCAACAGGTGCTACTAAAAATCCAAAAGCGAGCACGCCTAATACGGCGACAACCAGGATATTCTTAAACTTACGCATTGCGTTCACCTCCCTTCAATATTAAATAAGTCTGTTTTATCATACTTTTTTATAGCGAATCAGTCAAAGTTTATGTGGGGAAACTAGACTGGTGAAATTCTCTATGTAGCGCCTCCAAAGAGAAGTGCGTTGCCAATTGTATTGACTAATACAAGCGCTAGAACAGCAATCAGAAGGCCAATCACTGCAAAACGAATGGTCTTTTTGGCGCCTTCGACCAGCTCAGGATTATTGGCAGACGTGATGTAACGAAAGCCGCCGATTACAATGAAGAGCACTGCAAAGGCACCGACTGTGCTCATGACCCAGTTCAACACATTCTGGATTATTTGCATCGGTTCTGTTGTGATGCCGCCTGGTGTTTCAGGAAGATCGCCAATTGAAGTATCGGACGGCGTAGCATCAGTTGGTCCGCCTGTTGGGTCTCCAGTATCAAAACCTCCTCCATCATCTTCGGTGCCAGGAAGTTGCGGGTCTGTATCTTGGGCAGCTACATAGCTGAAAGATACTCCGGAAAGAAGGAATACGACTAATAAACTAGTAAGAATAATCTTTATATTTTTTGACATAAGAGAAGGGTTAAATATTTCCATTTAGGCCGGCACGTTCACGATTGTCTAAAGTGTCTTTTAGGATCTGAGTATAGCGGTCAGATGCTTTCTTAAGCGAGTCGGCTATGGTAAGGCGGCCTAGGATGACATCATCGATCATATCATTGAAGATGCTTTCATAACTTGCATCATCAACGATGTACCAGGTGCGGGCGACCAGATTTTGCTTAGCGAAAGGTCCGAGATTGGCGTCGGTCTGCTGCTGGGTTTCGATAAGGTCGCGGCGGGCTGATGGACGCTGGAAGGTTTCCAGGTAACGCTTGTTGACTTCCTGTCCGAGCGGTGAACCATCTTGTGCTTGGCCTAATGCTTCGGCATTATTGCCGGCCAAGAACTGGATGAACATATTTGCTTCATTGGCAGCGTCGGTATTTTGCGCCATAGCGAGCGCCCAATAGTTCGCGAAGGTGATGCGTGCTCCTCCGGTCTCATCTAGCTGTGGCATTTCCGCTACGCTGACATTGAGGCGAGGTGCTCTTTCTTTAATAACGCCCAGAGCGTAGGAGTAGTTGAAGATCATGGCGGTTTTGCCAGCGATGAACGCGTCAATTGAGTTGTCTTGTGATAAGTCCCAGGTGAAAGAAGATTTGCTAGGGTTGGCATAGTTCGTGAAGAACGTGAGAGCCTCAACTCCGCGGTTGCGCTCTGGCGAGACGGTACGATCAGTTTCACTAAATAATGCCTGGGTCTTAGCGTCGTTAGTCATCGTGACTCCAGTTTGGAGCATCAAGAGTGAAATCATGTCAGCGGCGCGGTTTACGTTTTGAGCAGTTCCGAGAGCAGCACCTGAACGCGTGATGTTGCCGATGTTGTCGTAGCGGGTTATGTTTTTAATCATGCCATCAAATTCTAGCCAAGTGCTTGGTGGGTTGGCATAACCGGCGCTTTGTAGAATATCGCGGTTGTAGATCAAGGCCATTGAGTCGATATAAGCTGGGATGGCATAAACTTGGCCGTTGGCGGTCAGATCAGATACGGCAATATCTGCAAAGATGTTTTGATAGACATTCACTGGTAGCTCTTCGGCTGTAAACGGCCGGATCTTGTCCTGATGTTTTGGAAGCCAGGTATTGTGAACCATCCACACGTCCGGTCCGCGTCCCGCGGCAAACTCGTTTAAAATATCTGTTTCATAGGTATCCACGCTGCGCTGTGTGTAGACGACCTGAATATTCGGATAGAGATCCTGGAACTCATTGATAAATGGCTTGAGAGTCTGCTCGTCATCGAAGACTCCCCAAACTTCAAGAGTAACTGGAGGCAGTTCTTCGCCACCAAAGAGGGAGCATCTGTTAGCGCCAACAAAAACAGGTATTGTAATAATGACTAATAGTGCAAGTAAGCGTCTAAATTTTGACATATTTATAAGTTAGTTTAAGTAGTTTATTTAAGGATATCTTTCAGGTATTTGCGAATCTCTTTCCCAAATTCTTTGTGTTTGAGTGCAAAGTGAATATTGGCCTGCATGTATCCCAGGACGCGTCCAGTATCTAGGTATTCACCTTCATATTCATGAGCAAAGAGCGTGCCTTCTTTGGCGAACGTGCGCAAGGCGTCCGTCAGCTGGATCTCAGCGTATTTACCTGGTTGTGTTTTTTCGATGATCTTGAAGATGCGAGGATCGAGGATATAGCGGCCTATGGCAGCTAGATCTGAAGGAGCTTCGGAGGCCTTAGGCTTTTCGATCATGTCTTTGACGGCGTAGGTGCGGGGAACGTCTTTCAGGGGAGTGCCGTCGATGACACCGAAATGTGAAATTTGATCTTTTGGAACTTTTTGAACAGCAACGTATGAGCCGGGCTGTTTTTCGTAGGCGTTCAGCATCTGTTTGATTGCCGGAACTTTCGCGTCGATCACATCGTCTCCTAAGAAAACTGCGAAAGGCTCGTCACCAACCACATTTTTTGCCATGAGGATCGCGTGTCCAAGACCGAGTGGCATTTTCTGTCTGACATAAACAAACTCTGCTAAGTCTGAGACATTCTTGATTGCTGCGAGCTGCTCTTTTTTGGTTTGTTGTTGAAGGAGGCACTCAAGCTCGTAGCTTGTGTCGAAATGGTCTTCGATCGCGCGTTTGTTGCGGCCTGTGATCAGGATAATCTCTTCAAAACCGGCCGCGACAGCTTCTTCGACAATGTATTGGATAACTGGCTTGTCGACGAGGGGGAGCATTTCTTTCGGCATAGCTTTCGTAGCAGGCAAAAACCGCGTGCCAAAACCGGCCGCCGGAATCACTGCTTTGCGTACTTTTTGCGCCATATAAAAAACCCTTAATTCAATAGTTTCTTAATTATATTTTGCAGAATTTCAGGGTTTTTGTCAAAGATCTTGTGAACATGCAATCTGTTATAATGTTAACTATGAGACCACGTTTTGAACAAGATTTAAGACATTACGGAGAACTGGCCAAAGGCGAGCACGATATTGATGTTGCCATGAGTGAGGATAAAAATATAGCGCAAGATTTTAGAGATTTTTCCGGCGCTTTAAATTGGCGTTTGAAAAAAACAGCCGAAGGACAACAAACTCCAAAAGAGGCGCAAAAAGCTATTTATAGTTTCCAAAAAGAGAAACAGGAGATCATGCGGGACTTTAAGGCAGAGCTTGCCTGTCTTGATGATCCGGAATGCAAGCAACGGGAAAGAGAGCCAAATGAAAGATATGCGACCTATAATGAAGAAAGCCAGCGTTTTAATTATATGGATGATGAGGGTTATAAACGCGAAGCAACTTTTGGAGAAATCATTACAGATCTGGAATGGGATGTTGATTATTTTTTGGATAAGGATCGGGTGCCGCGCGGTTTGTATAAGACATATCTTTTGGAGCGAGCTAAACGTGATCTTAGTGAAAAACTAGACCAACAAATTATTGCTAGTGAGAGCGAGAGCAGTGGAGTACATGAATGGAAACGAGAGGCCTACAAACGCGTTGCTCAAAAAAAAGAAACAGGCGAGATCAAGAAACGCTCTGGATATGTTTGTGAAAAAATTGTCACGAATTTTTTAAAACAGCTGAGCATTGATGATGAGCTGCCTTTTTTAATTCGCCGGGCGGATATTTACCAAGACGTTGAGCAAAAGATAGATTTTATTATTCATCGAGAGGAGCATGTGCGCGGAGTTGGAGTTGAGGCCGGGAAGCAAGATGTGGGGATTCAGTTTTCGATCAATGAGCGCACACGCGAGAAGAAACAAACTCAGGTGGCACGCGCAAAAAGACGTCTTGGTCAACGCGAATCCATCAAAGACATTATTTTAGTTATATTTCCTGAGATTATTGCCGGAGATTTGATGAAGAAATGGAAAGACGAAGGGCGACAAGCGGGAGGACCAGAAAAAGGCTTGGACCAGAAGCTGGCCCAGGAACTTTATAGTAGACTGCTCGGGGGAGTTTTTTCGGAAAAGGAAATCAGTCGGCAGTGGGATAAAGTAAGTGGTAAATTTATAGAGAACTAAGTCTATTTATTCATAGCCTCTTTCTTTTTGTCTGCGGGCATTTTTTCGATAGCGTAGCGCAGGGCTGTGCGCGGCATTTTGTTTTTATGTTTGAGGACATATTGAAATACCTCTTTCTGATAACTATCAGCGGCTACTTTGAGCATCCAGCCGTAGCCTTTCTGAACAAGATCATCTTGATCGAGCAAGAGAACATCGGCAGTATTGAAGACATGTTTTAGGAAGAACTTATTTTTTCGGATGGGATGAATCAAGGTGACGGCGGCGGCGCGCTTGACCCAGCGGTTGCGGGAGCGCGTCCAGATAAATACTTTAGGTAGCAGAGCCGGATATTTCCAAACGAGATAGCCAACTGGGTGCGTGCAAAAGTCGTCGCAGCTAGCCCAGTTGGTGATATATTTTTTAAGCCAATTTTCGAAAGTGCGAAAGTCTGTTTTTTCGTACTGATCTTTCAAACGATAAGTCCAATCAAGTGCAATCGTGATATTTTCGCTAATGCCGGTACTAAGGAGTTTTTCTATCAGTTTAAATATATCATTCTTGGGCAAATATTTGATTTCCCGAAAATATTTAGCAGAAATTTTGCGAACTTGCGGGACGCGTACTCCTTTTATATTCACCTTTTCTTTAAAGAAATTGGTAGCGCCCTCTTTGTATTTCTGGTCGACGTGCCGTGCTAACTCCTGGTCAATCTTTTTCAGGAAGTCTGTGAAGGTTTTAGTAGAGAGATGGGTGGCAATTGTCATATGTTTACAAAATAGAGCTGCAGTCTATTTTTTTAGTTTTACAGAATATTTCGATCTCTTTTTTCTCGTGCTGCCAGTAGTCACTTTGGTCGGTGTAGATTTCGGCGTATTTAGCTAGCAGATCGGGATGATGAGTCTTAAGCCATTTGTTGATAGAGGCGCCAATTGTTCCCTTGATATTAAGTTTATCAATAAGATAAGAGTCGGCATAATCTTTTGTCTGCCGGATGATCTCTTTCCAGTCGGTAAGGTAGGGCATGATCGGTCCGACGAAGACATATGTCTTCAGTCCTGCTTTATGGAGCTCTTTGAGAGCTTCTATGCGTTTGGCACTTGGCTTGGCATTTGGTTCGATCTCTTTGCGGATTTTTTCATCGAGCATGGTGATAGTGAGGCCAACTTCGACTTGTTTGAATTGCTTGAGAAGGTCAATGTCGCGCGTGATGAGGTCTGACTTGGTGAGGATTTGGAGATTGGGTTGGAGTGGAATTAGTTTCTTTAGGATCTGACGAGTCAGCTTGCATTCTTTTTCGAGTGGCTGGTAGGGGTCGGTGACGGAGGAAAGGAGAAGAGTTCTCCCACGGTATTTTTCGCTTTTGGTGGGGATGGTGTCGGCGGCATTAGATTTGATGTCGACAAATTCGCCCCAGGGTTCGGTGTGGCCGGTAAAGCGTTTCATAAAACGGGCGTAGCAATATACGCAGGAGTGCTCGCAGCCGACATACGGATTGATGACATAATCAATACCGGGAATGTCGCACTTGGTGATGACTTGCTGAGTTGAGGTTTCTTCTATTTTGGGCAATTTATTTTTTTATGAAAATAAATGAATGAGGAGGGAAATACGAAAAATCTAAGTTCGGCTTTTCTAATACAGAATCTTTTTGAGCCGCGATCTCCGCTAAATGATGTTGAATATCTTCTGAGTTAACACCGAATATTATTCCACCTGAATGAGTAGCTCTGACTATTTCATTGACTAGTGCCAAATTATAATCATTACTTTTGATCACATATTGATCTATACCGTTTAATACGAAACTTCCAGAACTATCTCTAGTCAATCCGACAAATTTAAGCATGTCTGACTCCACCTTTATTAGATGAGTATTATTAATATCTTTCTCTTCATAAGAAATATTTGTTTCTCCTAAATCTTGAGGTTTTTTAAAACTTTGATACTGATCTACCCCGACATAGGCTTTTGCTTCAAGTTTAGTACTTAAATCCTTCATCGCATCGTGCTGTCCGGCTCCTAAGTCTATAAGAACATCGCCGGAAATATGTTGTTTTAAGAAGGCTACAGCTTGTTCCGTTTTCGTACCCGGGGGAATTTCATATACCCAATCATCCCAAATTTTGGAATGTGAAGTTAAATAATTGCCACCATATTTTTTTTGTTCAGTGATTAGTGCCTGATATTTCTTGGGCAGCTGTCGTTCTGGATCTATTAAGTCAGAAATGGTGATAGCACTTTTTTCTTGTTCCAGACGGTTAAAATTTTTTTCTCTTTCCATGAGATTAAGATTAGTTATTATTTTTGGCGGAGAGGGAGGGTTTTTTCTTAGACTCTACCTGAGTGGCATTATTTATTCCATTATCACGCTATAAGGAGTTTATAAATCAAAAGTAGTGAGATAAATTAGTTGCCAGTTATTTTATTTACCACCAAAATATACATTTTTTATCATAGGATTTTTTAGGATATCCTTTTGGCCCTTAAGTACAACTCTTCCATTTTCAAAAACATAAATTTGATTCGCAATTTCTGTTGCAGCTTTTATGTTTTGTTCAACTATAATCACGGAAACACCCTCTTTATTAAGTTCTTGTATCTTTTTAAACACCATCTTAGTAGCTTTCGGGCTTAATCCAAGAGAAGGCTCATCTACAAGCAATAGTTGTGGATTCAAAATCAAGGCTCTTCCAATAGAAAGTATTTGTTGTTGACCTCCTGAAAGGGTATCAGCAATTTTATCTCGTTTGTCTCTTAAATAAGGAAATTTTTCGTAAACAGTTTTGATCCTTTTTTTCGCCAGCCTTCTGTCTTTTATCGAGTAGGTTCCTATTTCTAAATTTTCATGCGTTGTTAAATTTCTAAAAATTTGCCTTCCTTGCGGAACATAGGCTATTCCTTCCGATATTTTCTCATAAGTTTTTAGTTTTGTAATATTTTTATTCATCCAGATTATGTTTCCAGAGTAGATATCACAAAGACCAAATATGCTCTTTAGAAATGTTGATTTGCCCGAACCGTTTGGTCCAATAATAGCAATGATTTCCCCTGATTTAATCATAAAATCAATTCCATGCAAGACATGCATTTTTCCGTATCCTGATTGTAGGTCTTGTGTATGCAGCATGGTTAATCTCCAAGATAAGCCTTAATAACCTTTTTGTCTTTCACGATATTTTCCGGCGTGCCCTGCGAAATTACAGATCCTTCATCTAATACTATTACCGTATCAGCTAATTGTAATGCGAAATTCATATCATGTTCAATCAGAAGGATTGTTTCTCCTTGTCTTTTTAGGTTTAACAGAACTTCAGAGATGATTTTTCTTAATTTTGGGTTTATTCCAGCAACTGGTTCATCCAGCATTAATAATTCATGAGGATTCAATATTGCCCTTCCCAGGTCTGTTAATCTCTGTTGTCCAAAGCTCAAATTCTCCGCTAATATATTTAAAGAAGATTCCATATCAATTAATTTCAATATATCTTTTACTTTATTAACTTTCTTCTCGGTTACCTTATTTTTTCCTAGAAGATTTATCCAGAATTTTGTATCTTCATTATCAATTGCTAGGAGAAGATTATCCTTTACTGTTAGGTTTTTGAATAGTTGAGATGTTTGAAACAATCTTGAGATTCCTAAATTTGAAACTTCTTCCACGGAATAATGAGTAATATCTGTTTTATTGTGAAAGATTTTTCCTGACTCTTCCTTTAAAACTCCGGATATTAGATTAAATACTGTTGATTTGCCCGAGCCATTGGGGCCAATCAAGGCTGTGATAGAGTTTTTTTCTACGTTAAAACTACAGTTATTTACTGCCTTAACTCCTCCAAAATATTTTGATAATTTTTTTACTTCAAGCATGTTAGTCTAGTTTAATTCTACCGTACAATCCTTTTGGTTTATAAATTAATATTAATAATAAAAGCAATGAGTAAACTATTTGTCTCATTGGTCCAACGATTTGGCTTGAAAATCCAATAAATCTTAAAGATTCTGGCAATAATACTAAAATAACTGTAGCAATCAATGTCCCTCTCAACGATGCTAAGCCACCTATTATGACAATACACAAAATTGGAGTTAATTGGATGATTGTGAAAGAAGAAGGGTCAATGTATGTAATATAATGAGCAAACAGACTTCCGGCAATACCTGCAAAAAAAGCAGATACTACTAAGGCGACGGATTTAAGCTTGAAAGCGCTTTTCCCAATAACTCGTGCTGCTAATTCATTGTCTCTCACTGCCTCTAAGGCTTTACCAAAAGGAGATGATACAACTCTATTTATTACAAAATATGAAATAATACATATAAGCACGGTTAGAATTAAGAAGCTTATATTTGATGAAAAACTAAAACCAAAAATTTCAGGTTTTGGAATATTGTGTAGGCCTAAGGCTCCTCTTGTTAACGATGTCCAATTTAACGCAACCGCATAAATAACAAAAGAAAAAGATAAAGTTGCTAAAGCAACATAATCACCCTTGAGTTTGTTTATAGGAATTGAAAATAAGAATCCACAAATTGCGGATATAATTCCTGCTAGCAAAATTGCCACCATGAAAGGTAGGCCATTTAGCATGAGTAATGCAGAAACATAAGCGCCAATAGCAAAAAAAGCAATATGACCAAAATTTAGTATTCCGGTAAATCCCAAAACTAGCTGTAAAGACAGGGCAAAAATTAGATAAATACCAATCAGGATCAAGATATGTATAAAATACGATTCAATCATTTTAGTTTCTATTTTTAATACCTAAAATACCATTAGGTCTGAATAATAGGAATATGATCAATAAGACAAAAGCAATCGCATCTTTATAGCCGGATGGCAGATACCAGATCCCGAAATTTTCTGTAATCCCGAGCAAGAAAGCGCCTAAAATAGCACCAGGAACAGATCCTAAGCCTCCGATAACTGCGGCAGCAAAACCTTTGATTATTAAACCCGTTCCCATAAATGGAGTAAGATTCTGTTCTAGACTTATTAGGATAGCAGCAGTGCCTGCAATGGCGGATCCAATAATAAAACTAAGGGAATAGATCTTCTCTGAGCTAATTCCAATAATCTCAGCAACATCCTTATTATCAGAAACGGCTCTCAGTGCTTTTCCAAGCATTGTTTTTTTCATGAAGAAGAAAAGAGAGCCAAGTAAGACAAGAGAAGAGACGATAATAATAATTTGGAGCGGAGTGATTAGAGCTCCTCCTAATTCTATGCCTGTAGTTGTATTAATAAAACCGATAGTTTTGATATCAGCTTTAAATATAAGCAAAATTAGACTTTCCAGAAAAATTAATAATGCAATACTAGCTATTAGCATAATAGCTGATGATGCCCTTTTCTTTCTTAGCTGTTTATAGACAAGAATATTGATTGCATAACCTAAAAGAGAGGCAAAAAGTATTGCCAGGATTACAGAAAAGACAAAATTTAAATCTAGGACATTAAATAATAAATATAATACGTAGGCAGTAAAAGCAATGACACCTCCATGAGCAAAATGAACAAGCTTGTTTGTTGAATAGATTAGAGAAAAGCCGGAAGCGACTAATGCATAAATACCGCCTGCTATGATCCCGTTTATTAATAATTGAAATGCAATTGACATAATGTTGATTGTCTATCAATAAGTCTTCTATTTATTTATTATTAAAATATATCTTAGTCCCCTTTTTATTATTCTATACTTGTCAATTTTTAATTTATACAAATACTCCTTTAGTTCATTAATAGTTTGAGCGGCCATTAAAGAATCTTTCAATAATAATCTAACAGCCTTAGGGCTTTTTCTATTTGATAAGATTCTTTCTAGATCATTATTGGATTTTGGTCTACGTAGATCTCTAATTATTACTTGCCCCTCCTTTTTTGTGACTCGAAGCATTTCTCGTATAGCGATAATTGGATGATCAATGTGATGCAGTAAACTACTACTTAAAACAACGTCAAAACTGCTGTCAGCATAAGGTATCTTTTTTGCATCACCAAGTTTTATTGTAATATTCCGCTGCCTGGCTTCAGATACCATAAACGAAGAGGAATCGAGACCAAATAGCCTTAAATCTTTGCGTCTACCTTTTAATAATTTGAGAATTGATCCCGTGCCACATCCAACGTCAAGAATTTTAGAGTTCTTTGGAATTAATTTTGATAAGGTTATTACAAAATTATGATCTATTTCTTTTATATACTTCGGAACTTGACAATAGGTCAAATCTAAACGTTGCTTCTCTTCTAGAGAGTCTGGCATTGGCTCTAGACGTCTCTTCACTAAAACGGAATAAGTTCTTTATTCTTTATTTTCCACCACATGAAATCTCTGATTCCGTCGCCTTTCGCGTCTAAGCTAAACTTTCCTGTCACTCCAGATCTATTTTCTATAGTATAGAGATAATCTCGTAAGCATTTTGAGTCTGCACCATTACAGTGATCTAAAGCGTCATACAAGAGCATGTAGGTATCATATCCTAAAGCGCCGTACATTTCTTCCGGAATCTGTTCGCCGTACATTGATTCATAATCTTTAAAGAATAACTGCATCTCATTAGATCCTAAATCGTATTTATAAGTGAGCACAAGGACTCCTTCTGCGGCGTCTCCCATCAAATTCTTTACCACGCCTCTTGCAAAGAAGCCTTCATTTCCAATTATTTGCTTATCAATACCCATTTCCTTTGCTTGTTTAATTAACGTAACGGCAGATATTGGCGATTGCACAAGCATAAGTATTACATCTGGATTTGAAGCATCAACTTTCGAAAGCTGTGTCTTAACATCAACATCTCCAGTATTGAAGGTTTCCACTTTAGTAAGAGTGCCTTCGAATCTTTCAATGAATGAATCTTTCCATCCTATGGCATATTCTGTATTTTCTGCAATTATTCCTATGTTGTTATAGTTCAGCTCTTTTATCATGAGTGCAGTTTTTTCTGCAAATAAATTAGCTGAAGAAGAAATTCTAAAGACATAATCTCCTGCTTCTGAAACTGCAGGCGTAGCTGAAACAGAAGAAATCAAGATTTTTTCTTTTTCCTCTGTTAACGGAGCCACAGCTAATAGAGATCCCCCAGATAATGCATTGACGACTATATCAACTCTATCAACATTTAACAGCTTAGTGGCAGCAGTAACTCCTTCGGCTGGAATACCTTTGCCGTCTTCATAAATCACTTCAATGTTCTTGCCATCTACAATGTTGTTCAAGGTATTAGCCAATTCAAAGGAATTTTTGATATATTCTCCAGGGTCAGCTATGGGTCCTGTAAGCGGACCAATAAATCCAATCTTAATAGTTTCTTCATCTTTTGGAATTAAAAAAGTCACAAGCCCTGCGATTAATACTAAGACTAAGATTCCTATTACAAAATAAACAGTCTTAGATTTGCTTAATACAGGCGTGTTATTGGTGGTCATATGGTTATTGGTGATTAGTATAAATGCTGTTATTTTAACATTAACAATAATGTATCTTTTGTCAAAAATGCGCTCAATAGTCTTCGTATTCAAGATCATCTAGATACATTGGCGGTGTTTTTTGGACGATGTTCGAACTTTCTTTGAACAAAATCCAGAATAATGATGTGCGTTTCCGCCCGCCTCCGCTCCGCTTCGGCGGAACCAAAACAGATAAATTTTCTCTACATTTTTTAATTTTTTCGCGCGCAATTTTTTCTTTTAAAAGGAAAAGAAAATTTTTCTGTTTTGTGTTTCTCTTAATCAGAGAAAAGCGGAAACGCTCTATTCTTAATCGCAAAAGGGCAAAAATTCCTTCCCCCAGACCCCCTTCCTTTTTGCCCTTTTGCTTTTCGGGCTTCGCCCGATTTGAGGTCTTTTTTTCGCCAGTTTTATTTTTTGTGCCAACGAAGTTGGCGTGCCACTTTCAATTATTATCTTAGCTCAAATGAGCAAAATTGTCGAAATCTAAGTCTTTAAGAAAGCAATTATTTTATTCAAATCTTCAGTTTTCAGTGGATTTTCATTTGAGTTTTGCGTTGCGTGGGTACCCCGATCGCTCAAATCATTCCAGTAGCCTTCTAACTTTTTAATTTCGTCTTCTTTCTTATCAATTTTTTTAAGATTTTCCCAAGGCACACCAACTTTGCGAAGTCGATCTTTCATCAAGCCAGTTTTTAACAAAATTTTCTCATCAATATAATGCTCAATTGCTGATTTTAGGTAACCAGAGACACAACTCAAAGAGTAATCACCCTTCATTTCATTTTCCGCCTTCTCAACAAAATAGCTACAGGATTCATTTTGTGCTTCAAATATTCTGCCCGTTTTATCTTTTGCTTCTCTATCTACTTTGTAGGTGTAAATATGGCAACCTTTTCCGTTACAACCTTTCTGTGTGTAGTTTTTGCAAATATGATGAGTTTTATTATTCTTTTTATCTTTAATATTATTTCCCCAATAAACCAATGAGCCGTAAAATAATTTGTTGTGTGTAAAAATGATGATCTGTCTATCCGAGGATAGTTGCAGGAGTTTTTGAGCCAAAAAATCAGCCACCTCATGATCAACGCTGGTAACAGGATCATCAAAAACAATTGGGCATTTATCATTTTGGCTTTCGACCTCTGCGAGAAATAATGCAAGTCCAACAGCCTTTTGCTCTCCGTCGCTTAAAATAACACGAACATCGTTTCCTAAAATCTTAAGTCTTGTACGAACAGAGCCTTTTCCTGCGCCTGTCTTTTCAAGACTAACTTCAATATCTTTACCTAAGGCTTTCAGTTCGTCTTCAAAAGATTGTCTAATTGAATCAGTTAAAAGCTCATCGTGCGCTTTTGATCCCAATTCTGTAATTCCTCTGGTGCCCATAGCTTGATTTACGCTTTCATATTTTTGAACAGACTTGCAAGTTAAAAAATAACTTTCAATCTTTGTTTTCCATTTTGAAATATTTTGTTTGTCTTCAAGCTTGTTAATTTCTGTTTTGATCTCGCTTATTTTTTGCGTTTTTTGTGTATCAGATTGCTGTAAATCATTTAGTTCTTTTTTCTTTTTTTCTGATAATTCCTTTAATTTTTCACCTGACCCTAACAAGTCCAACACATAATTTTCAGCGATAGCTGTCTTGTCTTTTAATGCTTTTTCTATGTCTTCTTTTTGCTTTTTGGCCGCTTCTAACACTTGGCTAATCAATGTTTCATAATCTTGTTCCTGGTCATTACATGTTTCGGACAAAGACTTTTTTAAATTTTCAGAAAAAGCAAAATCCGTGACAAAATCATCAATTTCATCTTTAAGCGCGGAAACTTTATCAATACAATCTTTAAAATTTTGCTGTGACTGGTCGTTTAAATATTGAGCATATGCCTGAACGAGTTTTACTGCTTCCTTGCTTAATGGCTGGTGGCAATAGATGCATTTTTCATCGTTGTTAAAAGCAGACTGATCAATTTTTGCGCCATAATCTTTCGCCGATTCAATAAAAGTTTGCCATTCCTCGCTGTCTTGAGAAGGTATATTTTTTAAAACCTCAAATTGTTTTACTCGTTCATCTCTTGTTTTCTTTTTTTCCGAATAATCCTTTATAGCAGACGATACATTTTTGGTTAACTTCTCAAGGTTTGTTTTAAGATCAGATAAATGGCTATGAAGATCATCAATTTCTTTCTTTTCTTGATTCAATACTTTTTTACTATCTTCCGTATTATTTTTTTCAAGTGAAGTTTTGGCTGTATTCAATTGAACGAGTTTTGTTTCGTCCTCCTTAGAAAAAAGCTTATTATCATTTAATTGCTGTCTTTCTTGTTCTGTTAATGAAGTTTTTCCGAGTAATGTTTTCAAATCGTCTGAATGAATAACATCTATAAGCGTTTGGAGGTCAGGTGAAGAATTTTGTTTTTGCTGTTGGGATTGGTTTAATTTCTCCTTAAATTCATCAATAATTGTTGCGATTACTTGAAAAAAATTTAGTCCAAGTGGCTCTATATTCACTGAGCTTTCACGCTCGTTTAAGAAAATGGGTAAATATTCTGTATCAAAAACTTTTATTTGACTAAATGGAGCAATGCCCCGCACCAATTTATCTTCCCATTTGAAGGGATTTTGTGCTTTGTTATCTAATAAAAAATCTACATCAACCTCTAAACCATCGCCTTGCTTGTGAATGTTGTCTAAAATATCCTTGTATTTAATACCACCAGCAAGCTCATTGATAATTCTGAAATACCCACTTTTACCAGTACCATTAAGACCAAAAATCACAGTACATGCTGGACTTAAAGTGATTGGTTGGTTCGGAATAAGGGCATTAACGCCTTTTATGTGCGTAATTTTTTGTAAGGTAAGACTTTGCTTTGTTAATTTGTTTTTTGTTTCTGTTTGAGCGACGGTTTCTTCGTTTATAATTTCTTTCGCCTCTTGCTCAACCTCAATCCCATTTTCCTTTAGAAGTTCTTGAAATAATGAGTTTTTTTCATCATCTGAAATTTTTGCATTGGTATCAATAACTTTTTGAATCAATAAAGCAAGCCATTTCGGAGTATCCTTTTTGGCTTTGTATTCTAGCAAATAATCTTTAGCATGTGATTTTGCGTTTTCTGCCATAATTATATTTCCAATAATTCCCAATTAGAAAAGTCATCGGAGTTTAGTTCAGCACCTTGCCCGTTGTAGCACATCCAGCGACCGGAAAAATCTTTTGAATTTGTATTTGCCACAATTCCGCCGGAAATGTTTTTGTGCTTTTTTGTGTATTCCTGCAAACCGTCGCTTTTTTCTCGTGCGTCTTTGATTGTGTTTCCGCTTTTTGTGTCGAATAAACTGATTTTTCCGTCTTTAAATTTAACGATGAAATCAACATAAAAAGGTTTTTGATCGTCATTCTCAATATAAGGCACGGCAAAAAATGTAGCGTCTCGGTCGCCGTTTTTAAACCACCATTCAATTTGATCTGATTTTTCAAGAAATTTAATAAAAGCTTCTTCGGTTTTCCATTTGTTGTCGTAATAAAACGGCTTCATTGCTGATAATTCAGTTTTAAATTCCGTGAAGTTTCCGCCAAAGTTCAACATTTCAGGCAATTCCCAATCGGCTGATTTTTGTAGTTCCGCTTCTCGTTTTTGAGTTTCGGCAATGTATTTTTCTTTGGTACTATCAATAATATTTACAAAATGTTGACTGTTTTTTGGGCTTAATACAATATTTATAATTTCAGCAAAGCGGTCTGTGTATTCCATGCCAAGACGCATTCTAAAGAAGTAGTAAATCGCTTCTTTTAATCTGCCGATTGAGCGGTCTTCAGGGTAAAACGGCGAAAGATTATTTTTTACAAAAAAGTCATAGAGCTTTTGTAAATCAGCTTCGTTCTCGGTGTTGATTTTGGCTTCGCCTTTTATTTCCGCATTTGCCATTTTATCAACGCCTTCCGCTTCATAATCTGAAATTAAAGAGAGTTCTAGTTTTTGCCCTTTGGTTTCAATTTTCTTTTCCAGATCGTATTTTTTAGCCTCCTCTAAAAAGATATTTATAAACTTCGGACTTAAACGAGTTTTTTCTCTTTGGCGTAGGCGATAAACCGATTCCAGTTTGGTCGGTTTGTAATTTTCAATTCTTTGGCTGGTATAAATCGTTACATAGTTCCTTGCCATGTCTTCCTTAATCTCAATGTCGGCAAGGTTAGTATATACAAAACCATGATTCAAAATTTCCTGTTTGTAATGCCCTGTATCTGGTTCTGGCATACGCATAATACGCCCGACTGTTTGGACCGAAAATGTGAGACTTTTCCAGTCTCTAAAAAGCACCAGGACTTGAGCGCGAGGGCAATCCCAGCCGAGAGCTATCGCTTGCTTGAAGATTAAAACTTCGGTCTCGTGATTATTCTTTGCTATGTTTTCGAGATTCTCTTTTTCTTCTGATAAATAAATTGCCAGTTTTCCGTTTTCTGTTGTCATTCCGTATTTATCTTTTAAAATCCGCACAACATCATTTTTGACTTGATCTTCGGCTTGTGTTTTGCGATCGGGTAATTGAATAAGCAAAAGCGGATTTATATCAATTCCTGTCTCTTTGTATGCCTTTGCGATTTCTGCTCGTTTCTTTAATGCTTCTTCAAGCACCATTGCATCTGTTCCGTCCGCGAGTGTGGTTTTCAGGCTATCGCCGGATAAAACATTTTTGAAATTTGGATTGAGAATAACTGATTTTTTGAT
>JBHPHK010000014.1:0-14610 GCA_042569365.1 Patescibacteria group bacterium
CTCAATGGCACTCGACCGCAAACCATCACCGCCCCAGAGCTTGAGCTGGTTTAAGTTTTTATTATGGAAAGTGTGGCGCATGATTTTCGGCATGCGTGCGCCGGCACGGACACATTCACCAGCGAGGCGGTAAGCGCGGGAAGAGGTGTTGGCGTGCTGGAAACAGCCTGTGTCTGTGACGAGGCCTGTGAGCAGAGCCGTTGCAATGTCGTGGTCTATTTCGATCTTCAGTGCTTTCAAAATATGATAAACCATTTCCGTGGTAGCGGGAGCGACTGGGTCGATTAGGTTAAGGTCGCCGAAATCTTCAGAAGGATGGTGGTCGATGTTGATCGTGAAACGGAAATGCTTGGAGTCGGGTGCGCTTGGCTGTTGTTTTAGATCTTCGAAATATGCTGTGCGATTAAACTCGCCCATGTCGACGCCGATGACAAGATCGTGTTCTTTGAGAGGCGGCTGGGTGCGGAAGCGTCCGATGAAAGGCAGAAAACGAAGAGAACGTGGAATTTCTTCGATCGTAGACATAGTGACTTTATGGCCGATTTTTTCCAGCGCTAACCCCAGCCCGATAATCGTGCTGACAGAATCTCCGTCTGGCCCGTCCGGCTGAATAATCAGCGTTTTGGCAGGCTTGCGGAGGCGTTCTACTACCTTATTAAAATCTGGTAATTGTGTAGGTGTGTTCATATGGGACGTTTGAGTATACCTTTATCTTAATATTTTGGCAAGGATAAGAAAACTGCCCCAGTTTTTACGCCAGGGCAGTGTTAGATGATTAGTATGAGGAACATTGAGCATGCTCCGAGGATGGCCACGACGATCGGGAAACTGATTCCCTGATTATTGAAGTAGTCAATCCAGTTTGAGTTGCTGTTGTCCTTGTTCATGGTGAATCTCTTCTCAGCTGACGATCGCACAGGCGATGGGGCTGAGAGTGGCGAGAGCCACGAGAACGAGGAGGAAGATCAGCTTGGCCTGGTCGTTGCGGTGGTTGTTGCGCGTGACGGTCGAGAGCTGATTGTTGGTTGCCATTTTCATGACGAACCTCCTTGCTTTTTGGGGTTAATAATAAAGGTACAACCGTAATGCTAGCACAAAAAAGCGTTTCTGTCAATGGTTGTTGACAGATATTTTGTCAGTTTTGTGACAGTTTTAGTTTATTTTTCTTCTTCTTTCAAGACTTCACTAATCCTTGTTACCCTCTCCTCGGAACGATCCTGTGCGAACCGAATCATCGGAACATATTTCATCGTCAAGTTTTTATTGAGGATTTTCTGGAGATGCGGCGCGGCTTTCGAGAGACGTTCAAGGGTCGAAGGTGTTTTATGCTCTGGGAGAACACTTACGATCAGCGTGGCATAGTGCAAGTCCGGAGAAATCTTTGCACCTTTAATAGTAACCAAAATATCCGGCGGGAGCTCTACTTCCCTCTTTAGTAATTTGCCGACCTCTTCGATGACTAACGACTGGACTCTGGTCTGGCGCGGTGATGGTTTGCGGTCGAGTGCCATTGAGTGTGTCTTAAATATTACTCGTCCAACGATCGCTTGCGCTCTTCGACGCGGAAGGCTTCGATGACGTCACCCTCTTGAATAACGATCGAGCCTGAAAGAGTAATGCCAAACTCTTTTCCTTCGCTAACGGACGGCACGGACTGTTTGTTGGCTTGCAGCTGGGAAATCTTGCCTTCGCCGAGCGATTCTTTATTACGGAAGATCTCGACGGTCATCTTATTTTGAATCTCGCCTTTGGTGACTTTTCCGCCGACGATCATATCGCCCTTTCCTTGTTTGAAAATAGCCAAGATCTTTCCGCGACCAACAACGGTGCGGATTTTCTCGGGAGAGAGAAGTTCAGTTAGTTTTGTTGTAATATCTTCGACGAGATGGTAGATCACATCATATTTCTTAACGATCACATCTTCGTTTTCAGCCATCTTTGCAGCGATCGGATCGCTGTCAACATGGAAGCCCACTACTGCAGCTCCCGTAGAGACGGCGGTCTTAATGTCGGAGTCGTTGATCTTGCCGACACCTTTTTTAACAATGGCGACCGAGACTTCGTCGCTTGGGAGAGACTCTAATGTTTGAACAATAGCCTCGAGCGAACCTTGCACATCCGCTTTTATGACGAGATTAACAGTCTTGGTGTCCTCCTTTTTCTGAGTAGCTTGCTTGCTTAAGCGGCGCGTTTTGTCTTCCTCTTTTTTGCCCTCGGCCTTGCGGCGGGCGCTGGTAATGTCAGTTTCTGCCTGCATTATTTCGCCAGCGGCAGGAGCTGCATTGAGGCCTGAGATTAAGACTGGCTTACTTGGGCCTGCTGTGGTGACCGGCTGTCCACGATAGTCGCGCATCTGTCGGACGACTCCCGAAACGCCACCGGCGCTGATCGGATCGTTGATGTTAAGCGTGCCTGTTAGGATTAAAACTGTAGCAACGACTCCGCCCTTCTCAATATGGGATTCAAGAACGGCGCCAACGGCTGGACGGTCTGGATTGGCTTTAGGCTCTGCTACTTCGGCGACGAGCAGAACGGATTCTAAGAGCTTATCTAAATTAGTTTTCTTCTTGGCTGAGATTTCGACCATGACGGTGTCTCCGCTCCAGTCTTCAGGGATCAAGCCGATCTCGGAAAGGTCTTTTTTGGTTTTCTCAACGTTTGCTTCGGGCAGGTCGATCTTATTGATCGCAACAACGATCGGAATATTCGCTTCACGAGCAAAGTTGATCGCTTCGATGGTCTGCGGTTTGACTGAGTCGTTGGCAGCAACGATCAGAATGGCGACATCAGTCACGGATGTTCCCCGACGGCGCATAGCAGAGAAAGCTTCATGGCCTGGTGTGTCTAAAAATGTAATACTTTGGCCGTTTGTCTCGACTTCATAAGCGGCAATGTGCTGAGTAATTCCTCCGGACTCCCCTTCGACGACCTGGGTCTCACGGATGGAGTCGAGCAAGGTAGTCTTACCATGGTCAACATGACCTACTACAACGACGATTGGTGGTCGCGGTACAAGCTTGGATTCGTCTTTTTCTTTGAGAAGCTCTTTGATCTTTCCGGTAGAAAAGTCGTCTGCCTCTTCGGCGGCTTCCTTATCTTCAACAGCAACTAAGCCAAAGTCTTCGGCGATGATTGCGGCGACGTCATATTCAATGGTTTCGTTTTGGGCGGCGAAGATTCCGTTTTGGATGAGGTGCTTGATCACTTCGGTCACAGGCTTTTTCATGCGCTCGGCTAAGGTCTTGACCTGGATCTTCGGTGGGATGCCGATTTCGTTTTCTTTGAGCTTGGGTTTCTCAGGCTCGGCCGGTTTTTGTTCAGCTATATTTTTCTCTCCGCCTTTGACGGCCTGTTTGATCTTCTCGACATACTTCGGGTCGATTTTGCGAGCACGTTCGCCAATCGGAAGATCCAAGCGCTTGATGATAGCGCGGATTTCGGACGTTTGCATTTTGGATTGTTTGGCGAGGTCGGAGATGTTCATTTGAGAGTGTCATCCCGGAGCATTAGCGACGAGTCCAGGATCTGCGGTTAGTTTAGCTTGAGAGTTTATTAAAAAGTAAGACGGGTAAGGCAAACCGCCTTAAGCAAGTTGCTGGATTTTGTTTTTATTCTTCGAATTCTTCAGCTTCGATCAATTCTTCTTTAGCTTTCTTGGTGCGTTTGTCTCGGACGAGTTTGTAGTAGAGCAAGTAGGCAACGAGAATAATTTGAATGGCCCAGAGGCCGGCTGCGATCGCAACAAGGATGCCAAGGACGCCCGTGGTTGCCACGATGGCGAGGAAAATGATGGCGATAATTGTTGCGCGGGCTGCTGCGGGGAGTTCTTCAAAGAAGAAGCCGAGGAAGCGCATTACGTATGTCATATATTTTTGAAAACTGAATGCTTTTCAGCGGTTGGATTATACTTTTTCTGGTGCGTTAAGTCAAGTTAGTTGCATAAAAAAATCCCCTCGCAGTTTTTGTAGGCTGCGAGGGGGGTTGGGAAATGTTATTGATGTTTTTTAGGCGGCTTCTTTGCGAACGACGAGGACTCGGTCGTTTTTTCCCCACGGTTTCGGCCAGGTGCTAGCCACGGTCAGGACACGCTTATTTTTTTTCCATGCAGTGAGGATCGGATAGTGAACTATACCATTCACACCACAATCGGAGCCGAAGCAGATAATCGAGAACCTGCGCTGAAGGTCTTGGTACTCGGGGTGACTGCCGACGGCCAGGAGATCCTCGATCTGAGCTTGTTCGTAGCCGTTTTTATTGGCCCAGAATGAGCAGTCCCTCTTTTCAATTTCACGGTTGAAGTGCGCTAGTACGAGAGTGCGCCCTGTGTTCCCGAAAGTGATCGGGAAGCGCTCCGGTTCTGTGAAAACATCGGCGATGCTATTGTACTTCCCATCAATACGCTCATGTAAGGAAACGTTTTGTGCTGGAAGGATAATAGTCTCAAGAGAAGTTATAGTGACGCCATCGACGATCTGGGTTGTGCCGGCAACTTTATTAAGTAGCTGACGGAGAGCGTAACGGTCTACTTTCCGTAAGTCCTCAACATCGAGGAGGTCTGAGAAGATTCCGGTTTCCAGAAGACTCTGCACCTTTGCGCTGGAAACTTCTTTTTGCAGGATGAGATTAATTATCTCATTCCCTTGTGCGAGGGTTGCTTTTTTCATTGTACAACTCCTTTTTTGTGTGCGGCATTCCGAGTATTCGCTGAAAAGCGATTACCTAGATACCTGGGTTATGTTTTCAAAGTTCTACTCTGACCTGAAGTGTTCTGAATAGAACTATGTAATCTAACACAGCTTAATGTATTTGTCAATCTTATTTATAATCTAAAACTTCCTCGCCGCTCCTACGATCAGCTTGAGTGACTTGCGCGAAAACGAAACATCAAAAGGTCCGGTCCCAATCTCTACTCCATCCGCAAAATAGCTTCCTTCCTTCAGGCGTTGGAGGCGCATTTTTTTACCGAGCAGGAGACTGGCTGGGTATTGCTGCTCGGCATTAGGCTCTTCCAGAATGACTTTGAAAGTCTTTTCCCCGATTGGAAGATTTTTATCGCGTAGCTTAGGCGGGATCAGCTCAGGTGTAGCTAAATTTATTATTGAAAGATTGTGCACATTGGCGCGCAGGCTAATCGAACCCTCGATACGCAAAGAAACATCACGCAGCGTCTCTTCAGCTTTCCTACGGAAACTAAAGCGTCTTTTATTTTCCTCTTGGATATTAGCAGGGATTGGTTTCTTTAATGACAAAGCAGAAAAGAAGGGACGCTTGTTGGCCATGCCGACAGGCACGCGGACAGTGCGGCGGCGCGCTAAGATACGCGCGGCTTGGACAGGATCATTCGGGATTCCTAAAATGTCGGCAATAATCGAAGGATAAAAAGGAATAAACCCAATAGGTATGCCGTTATTTTCCATAAGTATGCGCAGTGCCTCATGAAAAGTGCTGTCATCCCCTACTACAACAAATGTAGTGGCCTTCTGGAGCTTGGCATCATTAACAAGATCGCGCATTGTTCGGAGCTCGGACAATGTGCTTTCAACGCCAGTTATTTCACTTTGATTTACAGCTGCCTTAACGTCACCAAGAAGCTTCAGGTTTTTATCCTCGTTGGTAAAAGCGGCGTAAGCGTAGTAGTACACTTAAGTTTTCAGATGATCGGATGGATTAGCCTTTAGCGCGGCGACCGCGGCGTGCTTTTGTGCCGTTGGCTTCAGTTGAAGACTTGCCTGCGTCGTTTGATGTTGCAGTCTTATCTGTTGCTCCTGTTGTGGCTGCATCTTCAGTAGCCATTTTGCTTGTGCCAGCAAAGACGGCGCCTGGAGAAACCGACAAGACTTTAGAGGAAATGTCTCCTGTGACGCGAGCTGATTCTGAAAGCTCAACACGATCGGTAACTGTAATATTTCCATTGACTGTGCCAGAGATGACTGCGCTTTGCGCGTTGACGGAAGCTTCGATGACTGCGTTCTCGCCGACGGCCAGGCTGTGTTTTGTTTTGACACTACCGGTCACGTTGCCTTCGATGCGGATGTCTCCATCACTTTTTAGTTCACCCTCGACATTGACTGAAGAGCCAATGATTGTTTCCGGAGCTGAGCTGGATGTAGGTACTTCTTCAAGATTATTCATTTATATGATTATTTAGCTAAATAAAAGCTGATAGCGGTCGATTTGTCCCAAAGGACCCACTATCAGTCTCTTCAAGCATCATTGTACGTTGTGGTGTATTAATGTCAAATCTTGCCTGTTGTAAAGTTTAGGGAAAAATGGCACAAATAGAGGGTAACAAATAAATGTATGCGCAATCAGAAAAAGAAAGAACGATATAAAAAGAAGCCGGCCAAGCCTAAGGCCGCGAGAAATGTAGAGCAGGAGGTTAATACTACAGAAACTGTAGTAATGAGTGCTAGTGATGATACAGCTGTAGGTCCCCTTCCAAGCCAAATAGACAGAATGGATGATGTTGATGTAGTAGATGACGATACTAATCTGGGATACAATATAGTTCGAGTGGGTATCGCTACATTGGCAGTGGCGATTCTCTTTGGCGTTGTCGGATATCTCGCAATGAAAACCCAGGTCATTGAGAACTGGAGCGAAAGATTGCTTGACTGGTTTAATCTAGTCTAAGAAATCTGAAATTCTGAAATTATTAAAATATTTTAATAACTATGATGAAGATGTTCCACGTGGAACATTTTTGTTTGCTTTAATGCCCTTATTTGTCGCAAATAGCAGACCTAATCCAACCCATAAAATAAGCTGTCCTTGTTGAAGCGTCCAGAGATAGTGATCAAAAAAGCCGATTGTTATCAATGCAATGATAATAGGAATGCTTATGTCCAGATAGCCTCTACGGACAGATTTAATAATCGCGCGCACGATAGCGTAGAGAAAAAGTATAATAAGCAACTCCATGCCGACTGTGCCCATTTCAAAAGCAACTAGATTATAAATGCTGTGCGCCGGCTGCCAATAGTGCTGTGGTAGGTCTGGATTGCTCAAGGTGTATTCAGGGATAAACGAACGGATACCTTTGCCAAATATGTTTCTTGAAGAATTGCCCAAAGCAAAATCGTTAGCTGAATTGCGAATGTCTATGTTCTCTTCTTGAGCTATATTTGTATAGTCAAATAAACGAGCTTTAACATTCTTGTTGTCTATCGATATCACAGCTAGTGAGCTGATCAGAATTATCACAAAAACCGCGATTGTCCGTTTATTAATAACCTTTTTCAGTGATATTTTCTTGTTTTTCCATAAAATAAGGCCCGAAACCACGATAATTCCTACAAGAGAAGCTCCAAATGCAAGCCAAGCCGATCTAGAATAACTCAATATTAAGCCTGAAAATTGGATGAAATAGACGGCAAATAAGAGCACTAAATATATGCGCTTATTTTTAATCTTTTCTCTATTTACATAAAATATGAAAAATAGAGTGATTAGTAAGCTGGCCACCAGAAATCCCCCTAGAATATTGGAATGCGGGACGGTGCCGTATGCACGAATTATCTCTTCTCCGTTAAAATCTAGCTTTGCTATGTTGGGTGTGGACGCATCAAATTGGCTTTCGAAGAGAATCTTTAGACCTATACTTTTCTGAAAAACATACTGAATAATGCCTATGGCTGCCTGGAGGGTCATAGATGCTATAAATGCGATCCCTGCATATATTCTATTTTTTCTTGATGTAAATATGTATCCGGATAAGAGCGCTATTAGAAATAGCTCAAACAGCTTGAATGCACCGTAAAATGATTGCGCGAAATAGCCCGAATAGAATATTGATATAAACCCGACAATTACAAACAGTAATAAGAGGAGGCTGTTTATTGATCTGATGTTTTTCCAGAGTTTAGCCGCTCTTACTCTATTTGTGAATAAGTATGTGAATAACGTGATAATTAGGAGAATACCTACGACATCGGACAGATATACTGAGAAAACAGTAAAATCGGTATTATTTAGTATATTGGGATCACTAAAAAATAATCGTATTTGATAGGGAAGTAGAAATGTAAAAATTCCCAAGAGTATTGGAAGGATGTATTTTCTATATTTTTGATGAAATTGTTCCACGGAGAACATTTACAAGAATATTAAGACGTTGTACAATCCAGGGATTATGACACTAGGGAAAGAATATACAAAGTTTATAACGAGGTCTGTTTATTTATATTGCAATCAAGGCTAGAATTGATGGGTATTTAGCTCCTGTAGCTCAGTGGACAGAGCACTCCCGTCCTAAGGGAGGTGTCGGTGGTTCGAATCCATCCAGGAGCACCAGAATATTTACTCTGTGTACCATTACATTGTAGCAAGAAAACCGGCGGGATGTGGCGCAGTCCGGTAGCGCGCATCGTTCGGGACGATGAGGTCCCGGGTTCAAATCCCGGCATCCCGACCATGTTCAATAACATCAAATATGCAAAAGGATAAAACCACAAGAGCAAAATCTGATTGGTGGAATGAAGAATACGGATTCTTTGGAGATTTTTACATAGAAGGAGATGATTCCAAGGAAGGATATATGCTGGAAAAGTTATCTCTTATTGAAAGAACGGAACGAGAAGTTTCCGGAATTGTTAAACTGCTTGATTTAAAGGGCGGAGAGACAATTCTTGATATTCCGTGCGGTTATGGCAGGCATAGTATCGAATTAGCTAAAAAAGGATTTCAAGTTGTTGGTTCCGACATAAATTCACGACATCTAAGGAGAGCCATTGAAGCTGCAGAAAAAGCACATATTTCAGTAGATTTTCGAAGAGAAAATATGTTGGAGATCGAATATGAGAATGAATTTGATAGAGTCATTAACTTATTTTATTCTTTTGGTTTTTTTGAAACGGATGATGATAACCTAGAAGTGCTACAAAGGTTCTATAAATCGCTAAAAGTCGGTGGAGAATTTCTAATGCACACGGACGTAAATATTCCTAGAATTTTATCTAACAAATATAAAAAAGACGAGGTCCGTCATCTTAGCTCTGGCGGTCAATTGCAAATTGTTGATCGATACGATCCTCTAACTAAGAGGGTTAATGGAACCTGGATTATCACTAGATCTGATGGTCGGAAGACAACAAAGCAATATTCAGTGAGAGTTTATGAGAAAAATGAGTTTATTGACCTATGTCTGCAGGTAGGTTTTAAAAAGTGTGACACTTTTGGTGATTGGCAGGGTAATCCGTACAATGAAGAGAGTGAGGATATTATATTCGTTACAAAAAAGTAAGTTTAGTTAATTAATAAGAGCTTGTACAAAAATTATGCGGCCGTGGCGGAACGGCAGACGCGCTAGCTTCAGGAGCTAGTGGGGGCAACCCCGTGGAGGTTCAAATCCTCTCGGCCGCACCATATAGTTAAACGGAGAACTTCCGGTTTTCTTAGTTGACAAATAAGTAATTTTCATGTAGAGTGGCTTGTTAGACCAATGAGTCTGACATGAACTTATAGACAATAAACTTTACCAATCAAGGAGGTAAAAGCTATGCGTAAATTAGCTTTTCTTATTTTGCTGTTGGGAATCGGAACGATTCTTGTTGGCTGCGGGCGTGGCTTGGATACTAAGGAAGTGAAAGTTCATTTTCATGAATTTCATTCGGACCAAAATGCGTCCGATGATAATGTGAAAAACACGACCTTTAAGAGCGGATCTCATGAGAATGTGAAAAGCAGGATCTTTACGAAAGGGTCCACAGATCCTCTCAGTCGGGAAAAGGACGTTGCAAGAAGGCTCGAGATGGCCGTAAATTCTGGTCGCTACGACATTGTTGCGGTGGAAACGGCGTATAATAAGAGTGGACTTCTTTGTCGCGCAACTGTCTTCTACCGAGGTGATGAACAAGTGCGCCGAAGTTCAGAAAACAGACTGCGGCTCGCACTTATTCCTGGAGGGGCTAACCAATTAATGCCCGGGGAACGACAAGATCGAGTAACTGAACTTCGTATCTATTCCTTGAGGAAATATGGCGATCAACTTGTAACCATCCAGGACATCTACGACAAGCATGACCAACTCACGTCTGTTGAATTCTATTACCTCACAGACAAAACCTAAACCATTTACGAAACTATAGACCCGTTCCTAAGGAGCGGGTCTTATTCTTATTGAAGGCTAGTTAATAGTTGATCGTATTTATATATCAAGGTATAGTCAAAGACCGCGTTGCATGCTGCAGACGGTATCAAAAACAGATCTTTTACATAAAGGAGGACATATGTCCGAAAATGGAATGACTTACGAAGGTTCAGGCGTGAACTACGGCGAGATGGATCCGTTTAAGCGGATGTGCCAGATGGCTGCCAAAGAGACAGCCCAGAACCCTGAACGTTTTGGCTACCAAGAAGTCGGATCCAGCCGCGGTGAAAGTGTTTACTTGCTTGAAGCTGAAGACCATTTTTTGGGCCATGTCGAAGAGGGCTTAGGTACCAAAAATCTGGTCGCAGATGAGGTGCGCAAGTACACGGGTCAGACGCATTACGACAAAGTGGCGCAGTGCGCGCTGGCCATGATTATCAACGACTTGATCACACTGGGAGCTCTTCCGATCTCGACGGCGATGCACATCGCGGTCGGTTCCTCGGACTGGTTTAACGACCAGGAGCGCTGCAGTGACCTGGCAGTAGGCTGGCAGCGGGGCTGCAACATTGCGGGTTGTGTCTGGGGCGGCGGAGAAACGCCGACTCTCAAAGACATGATCATGCCGGGCGTAGCGATCCTTAGCGGATCTGGGATCGGCCTCATCAAACCGAAGGGCAGACTGATCGATAGCCGTAACATTCGGGAAGGTGATGCGATCGTGCTTCTGGGAAGCTCTGGTATCCATGCCAATGGCCTGACCTTAGCCCGGGAAATCGCAAAGAAGCTTCCGCGCGGGTATGAATACTGCATCGCTCCGCGAAGTCTCTCTTACGGCGAAGCGATCCTGACTCCCACGACCATCTACGCTCCGGTGATTGAAGCCTGCCTCGATGCCGGCATCAATCTTCACTACACAGTGAACATTACCGGCCATGGCTGGCGCAAACTGATGCGCGCTGAGCTAAATTTTCGATACATCATCGAAAACATTCCTCAGCCGCAGCCGATTTTCAGGGCCATCCAGGAGTACGGCGACGTTTCCGACAAGGAGATGTACGGCAACTTCAACATGGGCGCGGGCTTTGCTTTGTTCGTGTCTCCCGCAGACAAGCAGCGAACGATCGATCTCTCAGTTAAACTGGGAATCCCCGCCATTGACGGTGGCTACATCGAGTTGTCTCCGGACGACAGCAGGAAAGTCATCATCGAACCCATGAAGCTGGAATACTCCGGCGAGACCTTGCAGGTTCGTTAAATATTAACCAAACAAAAAAGCGGTTTCACATTGTGCGACCGCTTTTTTCATTGCGAAAACTAGCAGTGTCGAAAGAGCTGATTGGTTATTCTGTTATCCTTTGATGCAAAGCTATTTTTGTGTTAAGGTTAACCCTTAACAATTAAACACGATACTTGTACATTCCCAAAGGAGGCAAACGTGTTTCTTCATATCATCAAAGCCAAGACTCCGGAAGCGCTGCAAGAGCAATTTCAGATATGGGCTGCCTCAAAACGCCAAGTCTATATCGTGAATTTCGAGCTCGAGACGAATTATTTCGTAAAGGATGAGCAGACTAAGATTGATTCAAGTTGGATCTCCTATAACCTGTTCATCTACTACGACAATCTGTCAAAAGGCGAAGTTCAAGCAAAAGAGTTGCGGGTGATTGTGACTCAGGGCCATGAGGCTAAGCATGAAAACGATGTCAACGATTGCCTGGTCAGTTCCGAGCACGCTGGCTGTTCGGAGACTCTGATTTCCAACAGTTGCTGCTTTCGTCCCAAGAAGAAGACTGGCGCTTCCGATGCGCACATCTACTACTGCACGGCGATCATCTGGCTGACTTAATCAAAACCAAACCAAAAGAAAAAACTCCCTTCGATGAAGGGAGTTTTTACTTGTTTAAGATGTTAACAATCAGAGCACGTCCTGACAATCGGTTCAAAGACTAAACACTTGCCGTTAGGCAATGCGACACCCACGCCATCGATGAATTGTCCAAAGTCCTGATAGCGAAGATGGTGAATGAAGATCTGAGAATCGGTGTAATAGAATGTGCGGCCGGTTTTCAGTGGGCTTTCCGGCAGGTCGACACTTTTGTTTCTCCGAATGGCTTGCCGAACTTTCTCCCACTCAAGATTAATCAGATAGGGTTTTGCATCGTCAAGATCGCGTTCACTGCAGACATCCAGAAAGTCTTTCTCTGCAATGACAACCTGATCTTTTTGGTATCCCCACTGACCTTTACAGGAGCCATTTTCGTCAACAATGGTGGCACGCAAAGTGGCGTTAATTTCCGGAAACAGAGTTCCCAGGATCAGTAAATCGCTCATCCATAGCTGAGAAGGACCATCAATGACAGCATAGTCGAAGATTTCTTCTTCGGAGAGCAATTCGGCGTCGGTGCGGATGGTTTCTTGTTGTTTGGCATAAATGATATGCCCCGACATCACTAACAACAGGTAGAATGAAATCGCTAGCATGATGACCTCCTGATTTTTGATTTTTTAAGAACGGTTGATCATCATAGCAGGCAATAAATATTAGTCAATAGTTTCTAAATGTAATCAACAAAAAACTCTTGTTAGGTATAAAGGGTTGTTCAAATGATTCTCTGATCATTATTCTTAAATGTTCAGGAAAATGATGTATTATAGTGCGGTTTCCCAACTCGTCGCTGGCGCTCCTCTCGGGGATGACACTTTAGAGTGCTAGCGCACGGCTCTCTCTTGTCATTCCCGCGAAGGCGGGAATCTATCCTAGGATATACCTTGAATATTAGAAGCTAATGATTCAAGAGTTCCCCGACTCGCTCACTTTCGTTCGCTCTCGGGGATGACTCTTTAGAGTCCTAGCGGACGGCTCATGGTGGACCCAAGGAGATTCGAACTCCTGACCTCTCCCATGCCATGGGAGCGCTCTACCAGCTGAGCTATGGGCCCGCGTCATTTGTTTATAGCAAAGAATAATAAAAAAGAAAAGGCGCTGCTGTGCTGAGCAACGCCTTTCTGTAGATAAAGGGTTATTGTTTAATGGAAGCCGAAACCACGGCATATGTCGTCGTGTCCGGAGACTATGCTGATGCCCTGCTTCTCGAATTCGGCGAAGACCTGTTCGGCGCGAATTCCCTTTTCAGGGATGAATCCGGCGGCGATTTTCTCTTCACCGGCGCGCAGGGGGACATCCTCGAAAGGACAGAAGCTGTCTGAAGCCATGACAGATCCAGCGACGCTGTGGCCCATCTTTTTTGCCTTGGAAATAGCCAAGTCTAAGGCGGCGATCCGCTTAGTCTGGTTGTTTCCGTTGGCGATCAGGTAGGCTGTTTCGGTCTCGGCGCAGTACTGAGCGAGCGAGATGTTGTTGCTGTTGCTGGTCCAGGCGACGCACTGCGCCACCAACATAGCGCCCTTCTGACCTTCAGTCAGGGTACCGATCTTTTTGAGGCGTTCATCTTCCATGTCCAACACGAATGTCGGATGGTTCTGAACGAGGAAGCCGCCTCTGACCGGTCGGAAGGTTTTGCCGGACTGCATGGCCGTGGTTGAAAGATTTTCCAGGGCTTCTGCTTCCAGTGCCGGGTTGGTGTACATCTTGCAGGCGCCGTTTTTGCGCTTCAGGATGTTGATCGCTTCCGGAGTGATGAAGGGAGCTAAGATACCGTCCAAAATCCGCTTGGATCCTTCGCCCATGCTCCAGTTTCTGAGGAGCTCTGCTTCTGCTTCTGTGATGGCAAAATTTGTGGCTATGATGCCGCCAAAAATTGCCTCACTGTCGCCGTCGATCATGGCCTTGATGACACCAAGCGAGTTCTTGCCGATGGCTGTGCCGCAGGGGTTGCCGTGCTTGACGCCAACAGCGATGTTTAACGACAGATCGTTGGCATCGCAGGTAGCGCTGAGTCTGGTCATCGTCTTCAGGACGCGATCGAAGTCGGTAAAGTTGATGAATCCGGGTGCGGCTCCCTCAACTCTTTTGAAGTGGGTGAGAGCTAGTGGGTCGTCGTCAGCTTCGAGCAGAGCATAAAAGGCTGCTCCACCGTCCTGGCGATTTTCACCGTAGCCGAGCTTTTCGACTCTCTCTCCGATGAAGCCTTCGTACCCACCATCGCTGTGATAGCGGGCGGAAGCCAGGCAGTAGTTGGCCACAGTGGCTTCGGCTTTCGCGACCAGATAGGAAATGAGCTCTTTGTCTTTCTCTGTTCCTTTTCTGAGATGCTGAAGGACTCTGTCGCAGTCAGCGGGGTAGACGATCACGAGGCGTCGACCCTTGGCTGCCGAGCGCAGCATAGTCGGGCCGCCGATGTCAGTTTGTCCGATGATGGATTCCAAGGTCGAATCGTCCTTTGCGATCTCATCCTGGAGAGGATAAAGATTGCAGTAGACCAGATCGATCCAGGGAAAGCCATGTTCTTCGAGTTCGGGTCGGTGTTTTTCTTCAGCGAGAAGTCCGGCGTGGATGGCAGGACCAAGGGTCACTACCCGGTGGTCCATGATGGGCGGAAGTCCAGTGAACTCCGCTACAT
>JBHPHK010000015.1:0-13340 GCA_042569365.1 Patescibacteria group bacterium
CGAGATGGCACGTCGCTTCCCGTCAGTAATATAATAAACTGTCAGACCGCTACCTTTTACAAAGAGACCATCAGCTAGCGGCGAATTGTCACGGATGGCCGGTCCCAGCTCGTGATAATTTGCCTCACGCTCTGTTACGACTAAGACTTCATTAAACGAGAGGCCTTGTCGACGGAAAGCTGTGGCTGTGGCGAAAGGTCGCTTGAGGCCACTATCCGTAATTAGATAAACGGTCTTAGTATTATTAACTCGGATTAAATTCCCGTTTGCAAAGCCGACTGCTGGCAAGCGAGGATAACTATCTATTTCTTGTTGAGAAGCCAGGCGCACATTGCGGTTGCGTTTGTGTGTCAGATAAATTGGATATGATGGGAAAATGCGGATGTTGCGATCCTGATCGAGCAAGTAGATAGCTGGTCCACCTGCAGATAGTAGAGAGCCAGCCGGACGACGCTCAGCTAAATATTCGACTATGTCTTTTTCGAATGTAACTTGCGCTGGTGCAGTACTACAATTAGTAAAACGATCACAGGAATCTACAATAAGCTTGAATGTGTCATCATTTTTGGTGGCAACGTTCCATTGTTTTGTGTGAGTCGCAGTGTTTTGATACGACTGGTGCAGGATAAACCAGGTTGAGCCATTGTCAGGTGAGGCCCAAATGCGAGTGCGTCCGATTCCGCTGGGATCATTTACGCGCACTTCAATATCAACGTAATTATCAACTCTCGCTCCAGCTATAGGTTTCACAATCGATATTTCAGGAGCTTCCTGATCGAACAGGCGCGGCACTATAAAGTCGCGGGGCTTGAGCCAGTCCTGACTTAGCGCTGCTTGAGAATAGTAACCCATGTAGGCAAAACTTGTGTAGACAAAGGCGCCCTTACGCAGACCAAAGTGAAGGTGAGGCGTCCAGTTGCCGTTGAACTGAGAGGTGCCGAGATAACCGATATGCGTTCCGCGGCTAATTGTTTGGCCGGTTGAGACTTTGATGCGGCGCCAGTCCAAATGTCCATAGATAGAAACGACCTTGCTGTTGTCCGGCAAGGTGTGTTCAATGGCAACAAAGCCGCCATAGTCTTTATTGTCGTCATAGTTTGCGACGCGCTTTACAACGCCGTTGGCGGCTGCGTACACATAAGTGCCGGCCGGCATGAACCAGTCTTCCCCCGCATGATAGTTGTTGAAGTAACTGGAATAAGCGCCGTAGTTATCGCGATAGTTTAACCCCCAGTTATAGACTGGAAATTGCCAGGTTTGCTCTTCTTGCGGAACCGTAAGCTGCGCCAAATTCAGGCGTGGTGGAAGAGAAACAAGCCAGGACAGGAAAAAGGCCACCAGGATTCCGGCTATAAAAATTGTGGGAGTGACTGCGCGACCTATTTTCATGAATAGATTAGCTAGTTAGGAATAAATGTTTAAGGACGATCGATCTTTTTCATTTGCCCTTCAGCTACCAACTTTGTAGCGCGGTAGAGAGACGGAAAAGTCCCGGCATCAGTCCAGTATCCTTTTAGTTTCTCATAAGTGAGATTTCCTTTGTCGATATAAGCGTTGTTCACATCGGTAATCTCAAGTTCGCCTCGCCCGGAAGGCTTCAAAGTCTTGACGATATTGAAGACGTCGCCGTCGTACATATAAATACCGGTAACAGCGAAGTTTGAGTCAGGTTTATCAGGTTTTTCCGTAACCTTCGTGATCTTGTCGCCGTCGATTGTGGCAACGCCGAAGCGCTCAGGGTCATGGACCTCTTTGATGAAAATCTTCGCTCCCCCGCCCTGCGCCTCGAAGTCTTTGACAGCGCCAGAGATGTCATCTTCAATGATATTGTCACCCAAGATGACGGTGACTGACTCGTGGTCAGAAAAATCTTCTGCTAAGGCTAAGGCTTGAGCGATACCGCCGGCCTCTTCCTGAACTTCAAATGTAAAATTGGCGTTAAAGTCGCGTCCTGATCCCAAAAGGTCTAGAAAGTGACCAGCATGTCCCTTACCGGAAACGATGAGAATGTCTTTGATGCCGGCCTTCAATAAAGTCTCCAATGGATAGTAGATCATTGGCTTGTCATAGACTGGCAGCAAGTGTTTGTTAGTAACTTTGGTAAGCGGCATAAGTCGCGTCGCGTTACCTCCGGCTAGGATAATACCTTTCATAGATTAGTAGATTAAGATTTGAGCCTAGTTATATTTTAAGTAAGTTTCGAGTGCTTCTTTCCAGGAACGAAGCTCGGGTAATTTTGTGTTTGTTAAAACTGAGAACTGAGGACGCTTAGCAGGTGTTGGATACTGGTCGGTTGTGATGGGCTCGACCGGCGTTTTAATATCTTTCAAACGCAGTGCCTCTTGGGCGAATTTACACCAGGTGGTCTGTTCGCTATTGGTTGCGTGGTAGATTCCTGATTCATAATCGCCAGCGAGTAAGTCATAAGTTGTGCGTGCCAGGTCGTATGTATAGGTCGGAGATCCAGTCTGATCATCAATGACCGTGAGCTTGTCTTTTTCTTGTCCAAGCTTGATCATGGTATCCACGAAGTTCTTGCCGTGTGGACCAAAGAGCCAGGCGGTCCGGAGTATAAAATATTGAGCATTGCTATTCTGAAGAGCTTTCTCGCCGGCAAGTTTGGACGCGCCGTAGGCATTGATCGGATCTGTCTCGTCAGATTCAACGTAGCCCTCCGATTTAGTTCCCGGGAAAACATAGTCCGTGCTGTAATGAACGATCTTAGCGCCAATCTTTGCGGCGGCCTGGGAAAGATTAGCGGGCCCCTGTTCGTTTACTTTAAAACAAGCTTCCCGATCGGTCTCGCACTGATCGACGTTTGTATAGGCTGCTGCATTGATGATAAGGTCCGGATGTAAATCGTCGATATATTTATCGACTGCTGACTTGTCGGTGATGTCTAGCTGTTCGAGATCTGCAGTAACGGGCTTTAGGTCTGCAAAAACATCTTGCAACGCATGTCCAAGCATGCCCTTTGCGCCTGTGATTAAGATTTTAGATCCTTCGAGTGACATAGTGTCGTTAATTAGCGAGCTTTGTACTGTTCGAGATAATATTTCTTAAATTCCCCGCTCTTGATCTTTTGCCACCAAGATGGGTGCTCGGTGTACCACTGGACAGTTTTCTTGATGCCTTCGGCAAAATCGGTGCGGCGATTCCAGCCTAAAGCTTCGATCTTGTCTGTATCCACCGCGTAACGGCGATCGTGGCCTGGACGGTCGTCCACAAATTTTTTAAGCTCCTCTCCTTTGCCGAGCTCTTTAATAATAGAATCCGTGATCATCATGTTGGTGATCTCGGGATCTTGGTTTGCTCCGACGTTATAAATTTCACCGAGCTGGCCTTCACGCAAGACAAGGTCGACAGCCTCACAATGGTCGTCGACATAAATCCAGTCGCGCACTTGCTGACCGTCTCCGTAGATCGGGAGCTCAAGACCTTCAATAATATTTGTGATAAACAACGGAATCAGTTTTTCCGGATATTGGTTTGGACCATAATTATTTGTACAGCGAGTAATCAGAGTCGGTAGGTCGTGGGTGCGATGCGCCGCAATTACCTGAAAATCGCCGCCAGCCTTGCTGGCAGAGTACGGGCTACTTGGTTTTAATGAGTCAGTCTCTTTAGATGTTTGTCCGGCTGGTATATCGCCGTAAACTTCGTCGGTGCTGATTTGTAGAAAGCGTTTGATACTGTGCTTGCGGACACCCTCCAGAAGACGAAAAGTCCCCAAGACATCTGTCATAATAAAATCCTCTCCCCCATCGATAGAACGATCCACGTGCGTCTCGGCTGCAAAGTTTATGATGCTGTCAACCTTGGGCAAGATCTCATCAAGCAGCTTGCTATCAGCTATATCACCCTTCACAAAATTGTAACGTGCATCACCCTCGATATCCTGTAGGTTTTCGAGGTTGCCGGCGTAGGTAAGCTTATCTAGGTTGATGATAGATACTTCTGGGTACTTCTGGAGCATGTATCGGATGAAATTACTGCCGATAAAGCCCGCTCCTCCTGTTACAAGTATTGATTTGGGTGTGTATGTCATAAATGTTTGTTTATCTACAGCCTTATAAGTTTAACATTTTGAACGCTAAACTTTAACACAAATTAATAAAAAATGCAAGCCCAGTATCTAGTCTGAGTTTTTACGTCTAAAAACCGTAATGTGGCGGTGCCCACTGGCTTGAGGCCAGAATTAGCACCAGCGCTATGATGGCCACTGAGATATACTGCATGACATAGCGCTTATTTAAGTTGTCACGGAATCTGGCAAGTGAGAGAGCCCCGAAAAGATAGAAAAAGACCAACAGGAGAAGTCCGTTAACGAAAAAGCCGGTCGGCCAATATAACAAGCCCCATGTAATTTCAGAAATTATCAAAGATCCAACAATGACATATAGCCAGGCCTTGGCTTTGAAGTGGCGATGATACCAGAAAAGTTGGTAGAGCAAAAGGCCGGTCAAAATTGCGATGATCAGGAGAGTAGCCCACGATGTAAGCCCAAAAAACATACTCAGTTGCCAGACGCCGACATAAAGCAAGAATGCGGTAAAGAAAGTAATTGCATCGAAGAATTGCAGGATAGACTTGCGTCTCTCTGGCAGAGGGTCTTTGTGGAGCTCCAGCATGTTATAGAACTGTACAATATAAGCTAGTGCTAGAATGGCACTGAAAAGATGATAAAATATCTCGGTTTGCAGCAAAACAAAAAAGAGCAATCCACCGATAAGCAATAGCATTGGTAGGATCGCGTATTTCATGCGGTGAATTTTTCGCTTATTTATACGCGCGTAGAGGATGGCTGACAAAAGTACAACGGCTCCGCAGCCGATCACCCACCACCAAAAATGTTCGCGATAGAATACGATCATCTCAAAGAATCCAAAGATCAATAAGGCAGAGATAATTGGCAGGATGCGATTGAAAAATTTAAATTTTGCGAAGAGTGATAGCATTAGCGTGTTCTACTAAGGCGCCAAGCGGATAAGAGCAGACAGACAATAAAGATAGCCGCAAGGATAACCAGATCCAGCCAAAATGGTACCACATAGCCATTGATAACAATGCTAAATCTTTCAAGTAGCGCGGATGGAAGATCTGCGTTCGCTAAGGAAACACTTCTGAGTGCATCTATCCCATATGTCGCGGGATTCACAAAGCTGATTGCCTCCATCCAAAATGGAGAATCTTTCAAAGGAAATAGGGCGCCTGATAATAATAATAAAGGCATGAATAATACCTGGATGATCACAGGAAAAGCTTCGGTAGAGCGGATGTAGGTAGCCAGGATTACTCCGAGCGAACTAAGAGTTAATGCAAGAAGCGCTAAGATTGGAATGAGCATTAGGGCAATGCCGATTTCAAGTTTGAGGCCTATGACGATAAGTGCTGCCGACATCAAGACGCCTTCAGCTAAAGCAACCGTAGCGCCACCCAGAACTTTACCCAGAATAATAGTGAGGCGCGGCGAGGGTGATACTAGGATCTCGCGCAGGTATCCGTATTCACGGTCTGTAACGAAGGTGATCGCAGAAAAAATCGCTGTAAAACCAACTGTAAGGCCTAGAATGCCAGGTATCAGGTAATCAAAATATTCAAATGTGCCTGGAAAGTCTAAGGCTGCCTTTGGAATAAAGGCGGAGGCTAGGCCTGATCCAAAGAAGATGACCCAAAGGATGGGAAACACAAAGAAAGCGATGGCCTTAAAGCGATCGCGCCAGAAGCGAAGTATTTCGCGGTACCAGATAGAAAAGATTGGGAGGAATATATTTTTCATAGTTATATCTGCCAAGCTTTAAGGCTTGCTGCTGAATCCCCTTCCCTAACGCTCTGGCCAGTGAGTTTTAGGAAGACGTCGTCAAGACTTGGCGAGCGGGACTCAAATGATAATACTTGCGGTTCAATAGACTGCATCAACTTGACGATCGTTTTTTTGGTCGATTCACTACGAATTTCTAGTCCTGTCTCGGTAATTTCAACATTTTCTACTTCCGGAAGGCTGGCATGAATATTTTTAAGTGCTGTCTTATTGTCGTCGGTATTAATACGTATGAGGTTGCCGCCGATTTTGGCCTTCAAATTTTGAGGGGTATCCATAGCAATAAGATGTCCGCGGTCAATGATCGCAACTTCATCGGCTTTTTCAGCTTCATCCAAATAATGAGTTGTGAACAAGATTGTTGTTTTGTAGCGAGTACAAATGCTATCCAGATAATGCCAGATGTGATAGCGGCTTTGTGGATCAAGACCAACCGTCGGTTCATCAAAAAGAAGAAAAGGAGGATTATGTAGAATACTGCGCGCTACTTCAAGTCGGCGTCGCATACCGCCAGAGAAGTTCTTAACTTTATCATCACGACGTTTGCTAAGCTCAATAACCTCTAAAACTTCTTCAATGTTTTTGTTGAGCTCAGGGCCACTTAAGCCATAGAGATGTCCGTGGATGCGTAAGTTCTCACGAGCGGTCAAAGCAATGTCTAGGCTCGGCTCCTGAAATATTAGACCCAGTCTCTTGCGCACTTGTGATTGGTTTTTTACGACATCTTTTCCGTCAATGTGGATAGTACCACCCGTTGGTTTAAGTAGTGTGGCCAGCATGCGGATCGTTGTGGTTTTACCGGCGCCGTTTGGTCCGAGGAGTCCAAAAATCTTACCTTTTTCGACTGAAAAAGATACATCATCAACGGCTATAAGATTGCCAAAACGGCGGCTTAGATTTTTTACTTGGATCATGTTTTGAGGACTTCGTTTATATAGTTTATGAATACATTTTGCGCTGTCGGTATATTTAAGAACATGTCTGTGCCATGCGCATCACTATTTTCAAATGAATGAAATGTAATATTATGCTGGGTTTTAGTAAATAGTGAGACTAAATCTGCTTCACCCTGGTAGGGGTCATTGTCAGCAGACAATACCAATAAGGGTTTGGTGATAGAAGAGATCGCTGGCTTGATCTTAAGTCCATGATAATTAAGTCCAGGAGACAAGGCTACTCCAAATCGCCAATCAGGGTCTAAAGCTAGCATCTGAATAGTAATGTTAGCAGTAATACTGGCGCCGATCAATCCCAATGAATTTGAATCTGCCTCGCGCCTGAGGTGCATCCAATTTTTCGCTGCTTCCACGTCCAGTGCGATATTCTCAAAATCGATTTCACAAAAGTCCTTCCAGGTCCGTTGCACGCTGCCGTACTGTGTGCTCTCGCCATGGCCGCGGATATCAAGAGTGAGGACATGTATGCCCGAGTCTCGGAGGTGTTTGGCGATCTCTTCCCAGGAAGACCGGTCTTTACGCATTTGATGCAGTAAAAGCAGGCACGGTGCCTTCTGGCTTCCCGCCTGATAATACGTACCAATCAGTCTGTAACCGTCTTTTGATTTGATTTCTACGTTTTCCATATGTTTCTTAATTATAACGAGTAATACTTCTGTTGACCACTTTTTTCCAACTCAAAATGCCTCCGTTTGAAGAGGAGACATTTCGAGGAATTAAGAGACTATAATGGATTTGTATTTTGTTGTTTGCCAAGTCCACACTTCCCGAGCGAACTTAACTTAAAGTAGTTTACTAGATACTTATACACAAGTCAATGAGCGCTTGAACACAGATTATGTCCATAAATAATAAATGGCTTACTAAAGCCATATTATTAAGAGTTTTGTAGGGCTATATTATGCAATCACTGGTCTAGAAATCGAATAATTAGTACGCCGTAGCTGTCAATGTCATATCAATACTATAACTTCCTACAGGCTGTTCTTCTGGGATTGTTTGTGTAATGCCGATTCCTGTAAAGTCCCAATAACAGCTAGTATCGGCAGAGGCACCGGCAGAGGTTAAGGCGATGCTATCGGTTACTGATTCTTGGAAACTATTTAGAGAGCCTAGGCTAACGCCGGTTGTCGTACAACCGCCTTCCGGTGTAATATTGCGCGAAATACGTACTTTCGCTATTTTAATCTTTTTCAAATCTGATCGGATAGTGCAGAGTCTTATCAAATTCGGGCATTCCTGAAGGGTTGCTGGCATAAAAATACAGCTCTCCCCTCTCTGTTCCGAGTGGTTTTTCGAATGCTAGGGTCAGTGAAAATGGGATAATATCCTGAGTCATCCAGTCCTCTGTAGTGGAGGCGATACCTGTAGCGAGAATCTTCCCTGAGTCATCCTTAAGTTCCACAGGAAACTCTGCTTCAAAAAACCAGGATCCGCTCGCTTGTCCAGTGATCGTTACCGGAGAGGAAATTCGTTCGCCGACGTAAGGTTTTACATGAGTAAACTCATCTATGTAGTCATTGATGTTGCCGATGGACTGGACATGGGTCACTCCTTCAGAGTCAGTACATTGTCCCGGGAAAATGTCTACCACGGTATAGCCAGCATCGATACATTCGTAATAATCGCGCACGACTACATCGCGAGTTGGTTCCGTAGTTTGTAAGTCATCTTCATTTGGCTGTTCATCATTTGACCAGAAAATAAAAATCAACACAAAGACGACAAGTAGAATAGCTGTAATGAAAACTATCCAGCTTGAGCGTTTATTGCGTTTAGCTTCTTTAGTAATGCGAGGCATAAATATATTATAACGCTTCTATAAACATTTCCATAATAAAACATCAGATTCAATCTGATGTTATCAAAAGACTTATCTTGGCTGGGGGGGTGGGATTCGAACCCACGGTACACGGTACCAAAAACCGTTGCCTTACCACTTGGCTACCCCCCATCAACTATCAGACAGGATCTTACAGAAAAAACCATCAAATGTCAATGATGGATTTATGATACCATTTTACCGCCAATAATCTCGAGGGCGTTATTGGTCATTTCCCCGGGATTTTCAGGGTTATCATCAACCGTCGGGCGATTTTGTTCGTACTTTTTTTGGAGGGCAGGTGGTGCCTCCTCTGATGTCATATAGCTACAGGCAAGGTTGGCGTCAAAAATATTTTCGATAGTTTCCGAAACGCGCGTGCTTTGGTGGGTCTGAGAAAGATAATCTTTATAGAAGTCACGCTCAACTATTAAAGTAATGCGATTTTTCTCCAGTTGAACTGGTACAGAAGATTTCAAAACTTGAGCAGTCGTGACATTTGATTCAGATAAGTGTTTAACAACCTCATCCCAGCGCGCGACAATACTCTTAAGTTTTACGCTGACGTTTTTGAGAGGCTTGATATTGTTGATCTCCTTGGTTTTTATCTTGATCGCTGACTTGGCAGGAGCAGACTTTGGTTTAGCTTTTGGTAATAATTTTTTAGAAGCGGGACCAGGCGCTGACGGAACAGAATCATCATTGGAGCCATTATTTCTTCCCGTTGAGTCTAAGAAGAATTGGACGATAAACATTTCCAGTGGCAGCTGAGGAAGATAGATCGTGCGGTAGAGCTTTTGAGTGCCGATAAATTTAGTGATCAGCTGGGTAAGTTCTGCTGGAGAGAACGTATTTGCCAGAGACTCCAGTCTTTTCAGTTGGTCGGGCGCATACCACTGCTGCGTAAATTCTGGGAGGTCGGGGTTGATCTGCCAGAGCATCAGGTGGCGCATAGTCTCCAGGAGTGTCTTCTCGAAATGCGCAAAGTTATGGCCGTAGTCTATGATCTGCTGAATAACAGCTAAGGCTGCGTTTTGATTCTTGCTGGCGAGAGCTTCTAGAAGATCAAAAATTGTGCCAAGGTCAGTCAGTCCTAGAATATCCTGGACATGTTCAATTGATATCTCACCGCTATCGCTTGCTGATGAGAATATCTGATCCAAGAGAGATAGCGAATCGCGCACGCTCCCCTCACCTTTTCTGGCGATCTGCTCGAGAGCGTCTTTCGATATTTTAGTCTTCTCCTTGTCGGCAATGCCTTGCAGATGATCTACGAGATCTGGAAGTGTAATTTTTTTGAAATCATAGCGCTGAGTGCGGGATTGGATCGTAACTGGCAGCTTTTCTGGCTCAGTTGTCGCAAGTACAAAAATAACGTGCGCCGGAGGCTCTTCTAGTGTCTTCAAGAGCGCATTGAAGGCCTCGTTGGTGAGCATATGCGCCTCATCGACAATATAAATCTTATATTTGTTATTGGTGGGTGCTACGCTGACTTTTTCGCGCAGAGCTCGGATTTCGTCAATGCCGCGGTTGCTGGCTGCGTCAATCTCAATAAGGTCAAGAGCTCTACCTTGTTCTACCTCGGTGCAAAAAGTGCATTTGCCGCAGACTTCGCCACTCTTAGTGTCAGGGCAATTAGCTGCTTTCGCCAAGAGACGCGCCACAGATGTTTTACCTGTACCGCGCGGACCCGCAAAAAGATACGCATGTGCAATTCTGTCCTGCTCCAATGCATTTTTCAACGTAGTTATAACCGCCGTTTGACCAATGACGTCCTTAAATTGGCTAGGGCGGTATTTGCGGTAGAGAGCAATACCCACGCGATTAAATTATTATGTTTATATTATAGCGCTTCTGTATCTATATCAGCAACGTCTTCCGTGGAATCTGCACTTCTGATGACTACATTTTCGATCGCGGCCCACTCTACATCTCCATCCTTTGGCACTAAAATGGTAACCTCGTCATTTGGCTGGGCTTTAAAGTATGTAACGCTGGCTAAAAGTACGCGATAAGCCTTGCCGTTCGCCATAACCCTAAACTGGCCTCGCTCATCTTGAGTAAGTGTGCCGATGACTTGTTTGCGTTCGACTGGACCAATTTGTTTATAAATAAATGAACCATCTGCGGCGATATTAAGCTTCAATGCATCACCAACAACGAGCTTAGACTTACTAGCATAGTTTGGCGGGACGGGATAGCGCTTCTTGTCTGCTCCCAGCATATGCTCGCCGTCATAAATACCCTCAATGATATTATCCGCAGTCTCGGATCCTGTTAAGTCAGCTATCTTTTGGGATAACGTGTCCTCAGAAGCAGCGCCTACTGATTCTCTGATCAGTTGACGGGCTGTTTGCACGCTCTTCTCCGCACCTTCGAGCATCTGCAGTGCCATGGCTAGTTTATCGACTTTACTCATTTGTTTTGTATTTGTTTTCTTTAGTTATCCTAGCATAAAGTCTGCCGGAGATGAAGTTTATGTTTGTGAGCGCTCGGCTATTTCGCTCTCGACAATGGCGCGGTCGCGGCCATATTTAAGTCTCGAGAGGTCTGCAATTTCTTTTGCGAGTGCTGGATTGAGCATCTCTGGATTAGAAACCTCAACCGGCGCTGGAATTTCGACACTGAACGCCGGAGTTGGGTCGCCGTTGGCCATGATTTTGGCGTAAGCGGTAGCAAAGTCTAGATTTACCAGGTCGTTTACGCCGACATTTGGCTCAAACTCTTTTTGGATAATCTCAGCGTCTTCTGGACCGATACGATATGAAATCATTGTGCCGACGTTGCCAAAGACTGCGCCACGGATATCCTCTGGAAGCTGAGATATGAACTGGTGGGCCATATTCATTACGAGGCGGTACTTTCGCGCCTCAGATAAAATAGTAGCGATGGAATCTGTCGTGAAATTCTGGAACTCATCAAGATAAAGATAGAAATCGCGACGTTGATCTTCCGGTGTATTGACGCGCGCCAAGGCAGCCATCTGAATCTTAGTCACCAGGATCATGCCAAGTAGGTTGGAATTGATGTCGCCGAGCTTACCTTTAGATAAGTTACATAACAATATCTTTCCGTTGTCCATAACATCACGCAAATTGAACGAAGACTCAGGCTGGCCAATAATATTGCGCATCATGCGATTTTCAACAAAACGTCCAACCTTACTAATCAGATAGCCAAGCATTTCAGACTTATGGAAGTCAGAAGTTTTAGCCATCTCATTTTCCCAGAAAGACTTAACGATTGGATCAGTGATTTTGGCAACCTTAGACTTTTGAAAATCCTCATCTGAGAACATGCGCGGGATTTCAGCGATGGTACCGGGGTTTTCAGTATCCTCCATGAGGGTCAACATCACGTTGCGCATATTATGCTCAAACATTGGGCCCATTGTCTCCGGCGGAAAGAGTTTGTAAAAAATCTGGATCATCTCCCCTACCGCAAAGTCTTTCAGGTCTTCGTTTTCATATTCAAGCATATTCAAGCCCATCGGCCTTTCTGAATCTCCCGGATCAAACAAGATTACATCTTCTGCCCGCTCCTTTGGAATAGTCATCAAGAGCTCCTCGATCAAGTCGCCGTGCGGATCAAGGACGCAGACGCCCTGCCCTTCGGAGATATCATCGCGAATCATATTCTTAAACAATGTCGTTTTACCTGTACCAGTCTTACCAATAAGGTACAAATGTCGGCGTCGATCTTTTTGTGTTAAGTACACGGGCCGGCGCTGGCCACGATAGGTATTATTTCCGATTAAGCGCCCCTCCGTTGGTAAATCAGCCGGCGCCGGTACTGATCGTGCGCCCAAGTAGCGGACCTGTGGGGTTTCAATAAGCTCAGACGGTGGATGATAAACAGAAGCAAGCTCTTCGGTATTGAGAATAAAACTCTCTTTTGGATCAAAATAACGGAAAATGTAGCTTTCAAGTACTTCAGAGATATTTTTGGGCTGTACAAATTTGAATGCATTAAAACTTGGTGAACGGAACTGCTCAAACCCGCCCAGAATATTATTGAGGTGCTGTTGTGCGAGCGTAGGATTGTCAGAGCTTGCAATAACGCGAATATTTACCTTGTAGCCTACCTTGCTCACCTTCCGACCCAATGCTTCGACTTCTTGCTGCTGTTGCTGTGTAAGCGGAGCAAGAATCGGTTCCTGAGGAGTTGCAGCAGCTTGCTGTTGATCTTTGCCAAACAATGTTTCACTGACTGTCTGACTGATTTCAGTTGATGCCGTGCCTAAACCTCCTGTTAGTGATGATGATATTCCAGATTTCTTCTTATCTCCTTTTTGGATGGCTTCCGCCTCAGCTATAATACTTTTCTGCCAAGTTGCATCCGCGGGCGAAATAATAAACTGAATTGCGGCACCCTCGTGCTCATTCATTTTGGAAATTGCGTTTGTCAATGCATTCAGTGGATCTGATTCTAATTCCTGATAGGTGCGAATCGGCAGGTTGTTGCCCTTCTCAAGCTCGAGTGTGGCGGCGGCAACATGACCCAGCTCTGGTAGGAAGAAGTTATATTCCTCGACTGGTTCGAGGGCCGCGTCAGGATAAATCGCCTGCACCTGACGTGTAACAAACTCAATAAGTGCCGATGGAATCGCCACATAGAAGACAATCTCCTCCTGGAGAGCGACAATCTCAAAGGCTAGGTAATTTTTTTCGTTGCCTTTACCCTGTGCAATGCCCGAGAGGCTTGCGAACAATTGTTCAGCAACACTGATGATTTCTTTTTG
>JBHPHK010000016.1:0-9863 GCA_042569365.1 Patescibacteria group bacterium
AAAAACTTCAAGGCTATGATGTCTTCGAGCCTATCGGCTACGATGCCTTCGGCATTCACAGTGAAAACTATGCGATCCAGGTCAATCGCACACCGCAAGACGTAATCGGGGAGAATGTCAAAAACTTTGAAAAACAGCTCAAGCGCATCGGTAATATGTTCGACTGGTCGCGCGCAGTCACGACTTACGACCCAGAATACTACAAATGGACGCAGTGGATTTTCCTGAAACTTTATGAAAAAGGTCTGGCCTATAAAAGCAAGGCGCCAGTCAATTGGTGCCCTTCCTGTAAGACTGTCTTGGCAGATGAACAAGTCGAGCAGGGCTTATGTGAACGTTGTGATAGCGAGGTATCACAAAAAGATCTTGAGCAATGGTTTATTAAGATAACTGATTATGCGCAACGTCTTTTGGATGGCCATGATGACATTGAATGGAGCCAGAAAACTATCCTAGCCCAGAAAAACTGGATTGGCCGCAGCGAAGGCATGCAGGTTAATTTCAAAGTGAAGGACTCAGATGTCGAGGTCCCTGTTTTTACAACTCGTCCAGACACACTTTTCGGTGTAACCTATATAGTCTTGGCGCCGGAACATCCTTTAGTCGAAGAGTTAGTCTCGAAAGATCGGCTCAAAGAGGTGCAAGAATATATTTTAGCGGCCAACAAACTTTCAAATATAGAACGAACCACTGAGGGGCGCGAAAAAACTGGCGTTCCGCTTGGCGCAACTGCGATCAATCCTGTTAATGACGAAGAGATCCCAATCTGGATCGCAGATTATGCTTTGGCGTCCTATGGCACCGGAGCGGTAATGGCCGTGCCGGCCCACGACCAGCGCGACTTCGAGTTCGCACAAATATATAACTTGCCAATCAAGCAGGTCATCAAGTCAGTAAACGATTTCGAGGACGGAGCTGATGAGGGTGAAGGTATTATGATGGATTCTGGCGAGTATGATGGTATGCCTTCTGCCGATTTCCGCACGCAGATCATGAAAGCTGGCAAGGCTGGCAAGTGGGGAGAGGCCAAGACGAATTATAAGTTAAGAGACTGGCTCATCTCACGCCAGCGCTACTGGGGCCCGCCGATTCCGATCATTTATTGTGATAAGTGTGGAACTGTACCTGTCCCGGAAGAAGACCTCCCGGTCAAACTTCCTAAGCTTGAGGATTTTAAACCATCCGGCTCCGGCAAGTCTCCTCTTGCAGACGTCGATAAATTTGTAAACACAAAATGTCCTAAGTGCGGCGGTAAGGCTCAGCGCGAGACTGACGTGACAGATACCTTCCTAGACTCGGCCTGGTATTTTCTCCGTTATCCTTCCACGGATTTTAAAGATGTGGCCTGGGACAAGAAACGCACTAAAAAATGGCTACCCGTCAGCCAATATACCGGCGGCAATGAACATGCTGTGCTGCACCTGATGTACACACGTTTCCTAACAATGTTTTTCCATGATGAGAAACTGCTCGACTTTGCAGAGCCTTTTCCTAAATTCTTCGCGCACGGCCTGATCATCAAAGACGGCGCAAAGATGAGCAAATCGCGCGGCAATGTTATTGTGCCAGACGAGTACCTCGATCAGTATGGTACAGATGTCTTGCGCACTTATCTTATGTTTATCGGTCCTTATAAAGATGGGGGAGACTTCCGTGACTCAGGCATTGTCGGAATTACGCGTTTCTTCCAAAAGATCGCCAAGGGACTAGCTGAATGGAAAGATACAAAACAAAAAGCAGATGATCAGCTAGAACAGGCCAGACACACGTTACTTAAGAACGCTTCTGAAGATTTCGAAGATTATAGTTTCAATACAGTAATATCCGGTCTGATGGAATACTTTAATCCTTTGCCCAAAGATATTTCAAAGGTAACGAAAGAACAATGGGAGACGCTAGCGATCGTATTAGCACCGCTTGCGCCTCATTTGGCAGAAGAGATCTGGCAAACAATAGGAAACACCGACAGTATCTTCCGAGCAATATGGCCAAAATATGATGCAAAGATTCTAGAAACGCAAAATATAGATTTGATCGTGCAGGTAAACGGAAAATTGCGAGCCACTCTGTCAACGGCGAAAGATATTACGCAAGCAGATGCCGAAACTCTTGCTAAAGAACATGAAAATGTTGTACAAAACCTAGAGGGCAAAGAAGTAGTCAAAGTAATCTTCGTTCCTGGTCGTTTAATAAATTTCGTCGTCAAATAAATGCCAACACGACACATACCATACTTAGGAATACTGCCTCGCAGAGAGATCAAAGAATTCTTGATCACGATGGCGGTGCAGGGTTTTTCGACGTCGATCATTACACTTTTCGAGCCGATCTATCTTTACACGCTAGGCTATTCGATCAGCTGGATCATGCTTTTTTATGTGATGGTGTACGGGGTTTATTTTTTCCTGCTCCCGCTGGGCGGAAAAATCGCGCGGCGTTTGGGTTATGAACGCGCATTCTTTTTCGGAACTTTGGTGCTAGCAGCATATTTCTTAAGTTTGGTTGCGATTGGTTTTTGGCCGAGCTTCTTCTTTATCGCCCCTGTCGTTTTTGCTTTGCAAAAAATGCTTTATTGGCCGGCTTACCATGGAGACCTGGCGCGTTTTGGACGCAAAGGCCACCGTGGGCGCGAGCTTTCCATTCTCTCTGTTATCATACAGATCGTGGCGGTCATTGGACCAGTCGTCGGCGGTTTGATCCTAGAATTCTCAACTTTCACGATTCTCTTCTTAGTTGCGATCGGCTTGCTCCTCGTCTCCGTAATCCCGCTCTTTACAACCCGCGAAAAATTTACGCCCGGTACATTTTCATACAAAGGAGCTTTCCGTTATCTTTTCGCGCGCAAAAACTTCAGGCATTTTGCGGCCTACTTCGGCTATGGAGAAGAGTTGATCGTGCTGACTATTTGGCCGATCTTTATCTACATCGTGATAAGCGACTTTCTCTCGATCGGCTCGATTATCGCTGTGGCAACTATTTTCTCAATCGTCGTGACACTGATTGCTGGTCGTTTCAGTGATCGCCTCAAGACACGCTGGACGGTGCTCACTGTGGGGACGCTAGCCTATATCGTTTCCTTCCTGACCCGAATCTTTGCCAAAACGCCGATCGGCATCTTCTTCTTCGATTCTTTCTCCCGCATCAGCAAAACTGTCTTAACGATTCCTTTCGTCTCCACGATCTATGACACCGCCAAAAAATCAAAAGACGACAATCTCATGCACGAAGTAGTTTTCTTTGAGCAGGTCTTGTCGCTAGGCAAGCTGCTCGCCGCCGGCATTGTCGGCATCGTCTTTATGTACACACAAAGCTTCTTTACCGCCTTCGTGATCGCAGCGGTCTTCGCGCTTCTCTATTTATTTTTAAAACCAAATCTAAACCATAAGCACGCCTAAACGGTAATAAAATTATTTATGTCAGACGCCAAAGTAAAACAACTGCAAGATCTCGAAGAAAAACGACAGCAAGAAACGTTGTCGCTGATTCCGTCTGAAAACTGGCCTAGCTGGGAAGTGCGCGAAGCTTTGTCTTCTGGTTTTGTGGCTAAGTACGCGGAAGGCTATCCCGGCAAACGTTATTACAACGGCAATAGGTATGTCGATGAGCTTGAGGCTTTAGCCATCAAACGGGCAGTAAAACTATTCGGTGGCGCGCATGCTAATGTCCAGGCATATTCTGGAAGCATCGCCAACTTAGCGGTCTACAACGCGCTTATGCAGCCGGGCGATACAGCGCTGGCGATGTCGCTTAGTCACGGCGGACATTTAACGCACGGACACGACGTTAGTTTTACCGGCAAGATTTATAATTTCGAACACTACGGCGTGGAAAAAGACGGCTACTTGGATTATCAAAAAATTGCCAAGCTTGCAGAAAAACATAAACCCCGTGTGATCGTTGCGGGCGCGACTGCGTATCCGCGCGCGATAGACTTTGACCAGTTTGGAGAAATTGCAAGGACGGTCGGTGCTTACTTGGTTGCAGATATTTCACACATTGCTGGACTGGTAGTTGGGGGAGTCCATCCGCATCCTTTTCCAGCGGCTGACGTGATCACGACCACGACCCAAAAAAGTCTGCGGGGCCCTCGCGGGGCGCTGATAATCTCGCGCGAAAAAGAAATTGGCGACCTGATCGACAAGTCAGTTTTCCCAGGATTGCAGGGCGGGCCGCATGAACATACGATCGCCGGGATTGCAGTTGCCCTTTTGGAAGCCTCGCAAAAAGATTTTGCCCAATATGCCGAACAGGTGGTTAAAAACGCCCAGACGCTCGCTGAGGGGCTCACAAAACGCGGTTTTGAGCTTGTTTCAGGCGGAACAGACAATCATTTAATGCTTATCGACCTGACCAATAAAGGCGTCACTGGACGCGAGGCGGCTGATCTTTTAGAAGAAATTGGCATCGTCGCAAATCGCAATACAATCCCTTACGAAACGCGCACGCCGTTTGATCCGTCGGGATTGAGACTGGGGACTCCTTTTGTGACAACGCGCGGGATGAAGGAAAAAGAGATGGGGGAGTTAGCAGAAATTATCGCAGAAGCTATTGAACAAAAAAAGGATACAGATAAAATAGCTGGATTAGCTGATCGAGTAGGCGAGCTTACTAAAAAGTTTAAGTTAAAGTAAAAGACCCGCTCGATAGAACGGGTCTTATTTTGAATCATGACGCAAGCTTAGTGCTTCAGATCCTTATAGAAAATCGAGATGAGAAGTTTATTCTCGGTCATCGTTTGTGAGGTTCGAGTGAGTCTGATGGTACTCTTCTTTTTTTGCAGCCAGGCGTTGATCTCCTTCTCAAGTTCGTTTTCATTTATGGGATCACCAGCAAAGATTTTTACCTGTTCCATTCTAGGCGCCTCCTTTTAAGGTGCGATGTCGTTTTTATTGTCAGTTTAGGACAATATATAAAACTAACATAAGACATTAAGGAAGTCAATCTAAAATAAAAGGCGCCTCTTTTGGAAGCGCCTTGATTGATAATCGGTTACTTTGTGGAATCAAGCAGTTTGATGTTTCTGATCTTGATCTTGTTTTTCTTCGCAAATCGTTTCACGTCTTTCTGGATTGAGCCAAGCAGACTAGTCGTGGCCTCAAGTTTTCCAGTCATTGTGAATTCTTTGAGAAGAGTCATGTCGTCACCGAGGGAAGGAACTGCATCAAACCCAAGTTTTACAGTATGGCCTGATTCAGATTCGACCACCAGGACGGTTAGTTTGGTTTTTTCCTGCGGCATGCTCGCCCCCTTTGAAAAGTGCAAAGTGAATAGTCTTCAATCTTATAATTGATTATGAGTCTTGTCAAAATAAAAACCAGCCTTTGATGTTATCATCGGCTGGTTATTTATTTTTTGTCTTAAGAAGACTTAAGACCGAGTACTTCAAGGACTATCTGACTGGCATCAAATTTGCCGTCAGCGACTTTATAGTCACAGCCTGCAGCAATGAGTAAAGCATTGCTATCAAAGTCACACGAAGCAGCAACGATTGGTCCTGAGAAAGTTTCTCGGAACTCTTTAACCAATTTGTCGGTTTGCTCGCAAGCAAACATACCGATATTCATGTCCATGATAATGGCACTGATATCAGGATTGCTCTTGAATAATTCACGAGCATCTTTGAGGCAATCAGCCTGAAGAACAATCAACTTTGCGGCCTCGAGCTCTTCTTTCCAAACCATTCGAGGAGCGAATTCATCCTCGACTATAAGGATTTTTAAAGGAGGCATTATATTGATTCCTTTCTTAATGTGCTTATTTCGGGGTTAATTCCAATGATGATTGGAATAGTCGATCTTATCATTAATAAATAGAATTGTCAATAAAAAACAGCCCGGTCAAGGCTGTTAATTGCTAATGGTGCCGGGAGTGGGACTTGAACCCACACGAGGGATGAACCTCACAGGATTTTGAGTCCTGCGCGTCTGCCAATTCCGCCATCCCGGCTAAATTTCAAGTTCTAGTCTATTTCAACAAAGTTTTGCAGTGTTGTCAATGCGTATCAAGTCAAATATAATCAATATATGGAAACCAGTAAAACAAATCCAGAGAGCATTATTCCGAGAAGTGAACAAGCGTTAGATGAGCGCTGGTTTGCAAAGTTTAAAGATGTCAGCATATTTCAGGCATATGAATATTATGTTGGTGATCCGGAAGAACGCGCTGAGCAGAAAGAGGCATTTATAAACAATGAAGTAGATAATCCAACGCTTGATTATCCCAAATTAGACTTGGAGTCACTGCAGGAACATGAGGGTTATCTCGTGGAATTTAAAAAAGACCTTCTTCTAAACGAGGCGAATGAAAATATCAGACAAATTTATCGCTGGAAAGTAAATGAAAAAATTGCAGAGAACCGTATGATGCAGGCAAGTGTAAATGGTGACATGCGACATTTCGAGCGATACAGTAAATTCGTCTACGGCGAACCATCTCCTGAAATATTTGCAGGTGTCATTAATATGATCAGAGAGCAAGCACAAAGTAATCTTGGTTCTAGCAATAAAGAATTAGATGAGATATCACAAAGAGTACTCGCTCAACTTCCGGATTTTCCGGAAGCTAAGACTATTGCGCTGCCATCGCAAAAAGCGATAGATTCGGCTTATGGTAAAACAATTTTAGAGCTTGGCGATTTAGTACAGATTAGCGAGGAGCAAGAAGAATATGATGCCAAAGAAATGAAAGAAATATTCCAAGCTGCGCTTAATAATATAGAAGTAAATGATTGGAACGTTGTTGTTTCAGAGCAAAACAAAGCTACTATGAGTGTAGACCAAGAATCAAAGCAGGTTTTAATACCAAAGAATAAAAAAGTCACGTTTGAAAAGTTGAAGGGATTGTTGGCGCACGAAATTGGAACACATATTGTTCGCCGTAAGAAAGGGGAAAGAAGTCGTTTAAAACTTTTATCCCTAGGTCTTGATCGCTACGAAAAAGGTGAAGAAGGACTTTCCACAATGGCGGAACAGGCACTGAGCGGCAACATGCAAGATTATGCAGGTATTGTGGGTCATTTAAGTATCGGTTTAGCGAAAGGAATTGGGGGAAAACCAAAAGATTTTAGACAACTCTTTAATGTAATGACTGATATTTATACAATGAATCGACTAGCGGAAGGTAAAAACTTAGAAAAGGCACAAGATCTGGCACGCAAAAGAGCTTGGAATAATTGTGTCAGAGTTTTTAGAGGGACAGACTGTAAAACGCCGGGAGTGGTTTTCACAAAAGATATAATTTATCGTGAGGGCAATATCGGCGTTTGGGATGTTTTAGGTAAAAACCCTGAAGAACAAATGCGTTTTACTGTAGGTAAGTATGACCCTGCCAATCCGAGACATATTTTAATGTTAGAACAACTGGGCATAAATGACGCTGAACTAAGTGAATTAGAGGAAAAATAGCATTGTCAACGGGTGGGAATCAACGTATAATTAAGGAGTTATGGCAGTTATAATATCCGTAGTAAATCAAAAAGGTGGGGTTGGTAAAACCACCACCGCAATTAACCTAGCAGCAGCGCTGGCTGAAAAAAGCCAGAAGGTTTTGCTGGTGGATTTGGATGCGCAGGGCAACGCAACGAGCGGCCTCGGGACTTCTCCGCGAGAGGTTAAAAAAGGCACCTATGAAGTCTTGAGTGGATCTGCCTCTGTAGACGATGTAATAGTTGGTACAGAAAATCCATTTTTAGATATAGTGCCAGCAGCACCAGCCTTGGCGGGCGCTAATATAGAGCTGGTCAACGTTACGGGTAGGGAATTCTTACTGAGGAGCGCTTTAGAGCCGGCGAAAGAAAAGTACGACTTTATTATTCTAGATGCACCGCCAAGTCTCGGGCTTGTAACCATCAACGGTCTAGTCGCCTCAGACTATATCTTGATCCCGGTACAAAGTGAGTACTATGCGCTAGAAGGTATCGGACAACTACTCAACACGATCCAACTTATCCAACAAAATTTAGGTGCGCATACCCAGATTCTGGGAGCAGTGATCACACTCTACGACAAGCGTGTAAAATTATCCGACCAAGTGGCCGAGGAGATCCGCAAACACTTCCCAGCCTATGTTTTTTCAACATATATTCCACGCAATGTCCGCCTGACTGAGGCGCCTAGCTATGGCCAGTCAGTCTTAAATTATGATTCACGCTCCAAGGGCGCGAAGGCCTATCGTGAATTAGCAGAAGAAGTCATGACGGCTTTGCAACACTTACAACAAACATTAGAAACTCAAAACTATGGTGAAAGCAGGACTGGGGAAGGGGCTTGAGGCTCTGATCCCGAAAAAAGTAGATTTGAACGTCAAAAAGATTGGCGGGGGAGTTGAGGAGGTTTCGGTTGAAAAGATTAAGCCGAATCCAAATCAGCCACGCAAAGAATTTAATGAAGTAGAATTAAAAGAACTTGCAGACTCGATCAAGGAGCACGGCGTTTTACAGCCGTTAGTTGTTGCGCCTGACAAGGCGCAGATGGGAGAATATTTTATCATTGTGGGAGAGCGTCGTTGGCGTGCTGCAAAACTGGCCGGACTCAAAGCTGTGCCGGTTATTATTCGTGAAGTTGATCAGCAAAAAAACTTAGAGCTCGCGATCGTTGAAAATATTCAGCGCACTGACCTTAATCCTTTAGAAGAGGCTCAGGGCTATGCGCAGCTGCGTGATGAGTTTAATCTTACACAAGCCCAGATCGCCGATAAGGTGGGCAAGCAGCGCACGACAGTCGCTAATATTTTGCGCCTCTTAGATCTTCCTGTTGCAGCGCAAAAAGCCCTGGCAGCTGGAAAAATAACAGCTGGCCACGCCAAAATTATCTTAGGACAGTCTGATACTAATAAGCAATTGGAGTTGCTTGATGCGATTCTCAAGAAAAAACTTACTGTTCGAGATTCTGAGGCGCTCTTGCGTTCTACGCAAGTCAAGGCACATACGCGTCGTCAAAACTATACAGATCCGGAGTCAACAAAAATGGCCCAACAGCTTTCAGACCGTCTGGGTGCAAAAGTAAAGTTGAAGCGCAGTACGACTGGCGGACAGCTGATCATCACCTGGGATGACATTGCGGCGGGCAAGAAAATTTTAGATACACTCCTCAGTCAACAACGGGACTTCGAATAGATTACCTAAAACTTAAGACTTAATATACCTGCGGACATCTAAGATGTTTGGCAGGCGTTTCAGCTTATTGATGATCGATAAGAGATCCTTAACGTCTCTCACCTCGATTGTGACAAAAATATTGGCAGCATCATCCTGGTCATGCTGTGTTCCAGATACAGAGTAGATATTGATTTCATTTTTAGCCAAGGCCGCAGTAATAGTATTGAGTAGGCCAGTGTGCTTCGTGGTTTGTATCCTTAACTCTGCCAATTGATTCTCCATCTTGTCTAAATCATGTACGCGAGGCTTGCGCAGCAGAGTACCGAGACGATTTTGAGTCTTGGAGATGAAGTCCTGGCGAGATCGGAATATCTCGGAAGGTTCGTATAGAGTCTCGATTATTTTTTCGACTTCCACATCACCTTTCCCGAGAAGTCGCAGGAGGATTGAGGTATTACTGATATCTAATTTTTTTAGAGCAGTGTTTATACGTTTTTCCTTGAGGCGATCGAAAGTTGTGCTGAATAATTTTCCAAGAGCATCGTTCATGATGCCGAGGCCTTCGGCTTCACTATTTTTTCCACTACGCATCTGGAAATACTTGCGTATTTCTCGGCGAGCTAAATTAGTTTTAACTGATTCCAGCCATTCTCTTTGGGGCTGAGTCTTAGTATTAGAGACTATTTCCACAACATCACCGTTTTGAAGACCATGATCGAGGGGAACTATTGTGTTATTGACTTTAGCAGCGGTGGTATGTATCCCAACA
>JBHPHK010000017.1:0-9715 GCA_042569365.1 Patescibacteria group bacterium
TGATCGTAGAAATGATCGTAACTGACGAATCATGGTACGTAGTGCGCAACACCCCAAATGTTACAGGCTTCATCGGTTCGGGTACCATCCCAACGCCAATCTCTCGAGATGAGATTGAAAAGATCCAGAAGAAGATGGGCGTCAAAGAACCAAAATACAAAGTCGACGTCAAATCAGGCGATGCAGTCAAGATTCACGACGGACCTTTCAAGGACTTCGACGGCAAAGTCGAGTCAGTCAACGAAGAGAAGGGAACCGTCAAAGTCTTGGTCAATCTCTTTGGTCGCGAAACTCCTGTGGAGCTAGACTTCCTTCAAATCAAGAAAATCTAATTTAAGTTTATACATCTCTTACACATATGTCCGATAAACCACTTTTAGCAAAGGTAAAACTTCAAATCCCTGCTGGGAAAGCGACACCTGCACCACCAATCGGTCCAGCGCTTGGTCAGCACGGTATTAATATTGGTGAATTTACCCAAGCCTTCAACGAACAAACTAAAGATCTTGGCGGCGACGTGATCCCGGTCGAACTTTCGATTTATGAAGATCGCTCGTTTGATTTTATCTTGAAGACTCCGCCAGCAGCAGAGCTCATCAAGAAAGCGATCAAACTTGCTAAGGGTTCAGGTGAACCACACAAGACGAAGGTCGGCTCCTTGACTCAGGCGCAAGTCGCAGAGATTGCGGAAAAGAAAATGCCTGATCTGAATGCACGAGACCTTGAAGCAGCTAAGAAAGTTGTGGCGGGTACGGCGCGCAGCATGGGGATTACAGTTGAAAAATAATTTAGAACACATATGAAACGCGGAAAAAACTATAAAGCACAACAAGAAACTTTCGGTAGCGAAAGTATGAGCATCTCCGACGCTATTGTCGCAGTCAAAGATAATTCCAAGGAAAAGTTTGATGCAACCATAGAGGTGCACATCAAACTCGGCATTGATCCAAAACAATCTGACCAGATGGTGCGCGGTAACGTAAATCTCGGCGGCGGTATCGCTAAAGAGCAGCGCATTGCAGTGTTCGCAGACGATGCAGCAGCGAAAGCTGCCAAAGATGCTGGAGCAACACTAATCGGCGGCGAAGAATTGATCAAAGAAATCGGATCTTCAGGTAAGATCGACTTTGATATCGCGATCGCTACGCCAGATATGATGCCTAAGCTTGCTAAGATTGCGAAAGTCTTAGGACCTCGCGGCCTGATGCCAAACCCGAAAAACGACACGGTTACCCCAGAGCCAGCCAAGGCAATTGCAGAACTATCTGGCGGTAAGACCTCCTTTAAAATGGATAGTCAGGGAAATATCCATCAGGTGATCGGTCGGGTTTCGTTTGACCCTAAGCAGATTGAAGAAAACTATACAGCTTTAATAGATGCGATCAAGAAAGCTAAGCCTGAGGGCCAAAAAGGGGAGTACTTAAAGACAATCTCCATTTCCTCAACAATGGGACCAAGCATCAAAGTTTCCAAATAATAGAAAAGCCGCCTGTAAAGAGGCGGTTTTTTCTTTCGCAAAAAAGTAAAAATCTGCTATATTAAGTCTATATGAATAAGAAAAACGACTTCGAAACAGTAATCGGGCTGGAAGTACATGCCCAACTCAAGACCAAGACCAAGATGTTTTGTGGTTGTGCTAATGAGGCCGAAGCCCAGGAGCCAAACATTAATGTTTGTCCTTTGTGTATGGGCCATCCTGGTACGCTGCCGGTCCCAAATGAGCAGGCGATTCGTTGGACTCGGCTAGCGGGCCTTGCACTTCACTGCGATATTTTACGTTTGGCCAAGTTTGACCGTAAAAACTATTTCTATCCAGACCTGCCGAAAGGATACCAAATCTCCCAGTTTGACCAGCCGTTTTGTCTAAATGGCCGTTTTGACTTTATAGTTGGCGATGAGGTACGCACAGTTCACTTAACGCGCATTCACCTTGAAGAAGACGCCGGAAAATTATCCCATCCTGAAAAAGCGGACTACAGCCTGGTAGACTATAACCGCGCCGGCACTCCCTTGATGGAGATCGTTACCGAGCCTGATATTAAATCTCCAGCAGAGGCGCGCGCTTTCCTGCAAGGCTTGCGCCAACTTCTAAGGTATTTGGATGTATCTAACGCAGATATGGAAAAGGGCCAGATGCGCGCAGATGCAAACATCAGTGTGCGGACAAAAGACGGCAAACGCACGACCGCAATTATCGAAATCAAAAACATGAACTCATTTAAGGCGGTCGAGAAAGCACTCGCCTATGAAGAGGAGCGTTTGCATGAAGCGATGCAGAACGGCGAAGAAGGAGATACTACTAAAGAAACTCGTGGCTGGGACGAAAAGTCTGGGACTACACTCGCACAACGCAGTAAGGAAGAAGCGCACGATTATCGCTATTTCCCTGAGCCAGATATTCCGCCGGTGACGATAGATGAAAAAGAGCTCACCAAAATTAAACAAGAGCTACCGGAGTTGCCGGGAGAAAAGCAGTCTCGTTTTCAAAAAGAATACAAACTGGGTCTGGGAGATATCGCGGTTTTGACTGGTTCTCGAAAGACAGCGGATTTCTATGAGCAAGTTGCCTCGGAGTTGCAGGCGTGGCTCAAAAACGAAGATGTTAAGCTTAATAATCCTGACGATGCCTTTAAACTTGGAGCGAGCTATGTCGTCAACGAGCTCGTAAAACATTTCAAAGAAAATAATACAACGGTTGATGATTTGAAATTCTCAGCAGAAAATTTTGCAGAGTTTATCACGATCGTAATGCAGGGCAAGATCAATAGTTCGGCGGCGCAGCAAGTTTTAAAAACAATGTATGAGACCGGCCAGGATCCATCGCAGATTATTGAAGAACAGGACTTAGCGCAAGTTAGTGATGAGGGAGAGCTCGAGAAGGTGGCGCAAAATATCGTAGACCAGAATGCAAAAGCGGTGGAAGATTACAAGAAAGGCAAAGAGGCATCCCTGAAATTCCTTGTGGGGCAAATGATGAAAGAAACAAAAGGCAAAGCAAATCCCGAAATGGCCGCCAAGTTGATCAAAGCAATAATCGACTAACTAACTTGACAAAATCGTCATAATCTGATATATTAAGGTATCAGAACGATCTAACCCTAATATAACATTTAATTAAAAACACCATGATTAGTTCACCAGAAAAACAACCCTCAGACGAAGCTGCTAAAGAAATCTCTTTTGCTGACGTTCTTGAGGAAGCTAGTGATAATATTCCAGAGAGCGCTTTAGAGAAAGGCTCCGAAAGTGAACGCGGCTATTCAGATGCAGAAAAACAAGATCGTCGTACAGCCTTAGTTAAAGAAGGTTTATTAAGAGGTGAGGATGTTATCGAGATTGATAATATCAAAACACGCGTTGACTCTGTTGGAAAGCTAGAAAAGTCTGTTGTAAACTTTGACCAAGCTCTTGCCGACCGTGCCCTGGGTGCTTCTATTGAGAAGGCGACTCTGGGACTAGACCCAAGGTCAGACGCGGAGCTGTCTAAGGTTGAGAATACATTAAAAAACAAGGTTGACAGATTGCAGGCTAATGCGCCAGGCGACATTAAAACTGAAAATCTTCAAGCCGCTTATGATTCTTTATATGAAGTTCGTAGTCTGAGTAATACCGGCAGCGCTAGCGAGCTTATGACTCTAGCTATCACTAAGCTTGATAAACTTTCAGATGTTGATAAAGCTAAGACTTTGAAGAAGGCCCTCAATAAAGTTAAGGGTGTTATCGATACTTTGTCTAAAAAAGAATATACAGACGTAAAAGCGGAAGAGCGCATGCAAGATGATCTCGAAAATCTGATGTCAATCCAAAAAGGAGTTGAGAACAGTATGCAGCTAGGACAGGAAGATCTGGACCGCATCGCAATCTAGATTATTCAAGTTTAATAAAAATATATGCCCGAGACATTATCTAAAAATCCTGAAAAAGAACCAGGTCTTGAGATAACAGCTCAAGATATATCAATAAGCAAGGGGGAGACTAGTGATGATCTCTACGAATTTTCTGATCAGATAATGAAAGATATTATTGAGTCTGGAGAGGAGTCTGGAGAGACGACCATTTCACGAGGAGATGCTCAGAAGCTTGGCGATTTGATTGTTCTAAAAAAGAAACTCAAGGAGAAGAAAGAGAAGCATGAAGAAGGATCTGTCGGTGACTCAGAAATGCTAAAGATTGACTACGATCTTACTAAGGCCATCTATGATACAGAAGTCGTAAAGAGTGAGTTATATCCAAATATGGCAAAATACTTTGAGGAAAAACGCAAAGGAGTTTCAATGAAAGAAAAGATTACTTTGCCTGATCCTAAGATTTTTACAAAACAGGCCGCGGCATCAGAGGAGGCTGTTAAGCCAGCCCTTAAGGAATTGCAGGGTAAGCGCAAGAATATTAAAACTAAAGTTGTGGAATTGACACACAGAGGCAAGGTCGATGAGGCGTTAGATTTATTTGAGCATCAGCTAGATAATGGACCAACAGAAAGCGACAAATTGAAAGCTCAATATTTGGCATTTCTAGAAGCTTCTGAAGATATTATCCCCGGAGAGATAGATATTATTAAGAGCAAGTTGGAACAGACAGGCTAAGTCTGAAAAAATTTAAATAAGTAAAAACCCCGCATGCGTTGTACGGGGTTTTTGTTAATAAGATGTGGCGGGGATGACATCGACTGTGTTCATGATAAACGAACTGCCGACGGAAACGCTTCCCAGTCTTTGACCTTCTTGGTTTAGCACGGTCAGCTGCGAAGATTTGATCTGGAAGATCTGTTCTTGTTTGAGCTGATGAATTTCATTGATCGCGATCAGAATGAAAGTGGTCGAGCGAGGAATCTCTACCGGCGATAAGGCTGTCTGAAACAGATCCTTTTCTTTTACGCCAAAGAGATTTACGCAGGTGCCTTTTGTAAAGGCACTGAGGTCTGGCAGGCAATAAGTTCTTTTGGTAAGAGCTAAGCCTGCGCGACTGCTTTCGGAAGAATAGAAATACCAGAACTCTTGAATTGTCTTTAAGAGATATTCCGGGTCTTCATTCTTTCCAAGGGCCACGAGGAAACGAAACGCACTGCCGCGTTTCTGTCCTCCGAAGAAGCGTCTCTCAAGCTCGTTGATTGAGTTGAGGAGACACATGATTCTCTCCTTTTCTTGATTTAAGGTTTATATGATGATGACAAGGACCGTAACGACTCTCTATTTAATCATAAAATAGCAAACTTGTCAAGGGAGTTTATGCGAGCTCTAAAACTGTAATATTTTGCGCTAAAAAGGCGATATAAAGAAAAGGACCCTGTTTTGACAAGGTCCTTTGTTAAGATTGTGTGGCTGGAATGCTTTCGCAGACATCCTCGGACAGAATATGCTCGTACAAATCGTATCCTAAGCTATTGCGGATCACGATTTTATAAGGGATAAAACTAAGAATCGGCCTGAAATTACGATCTTCATTTACCTTAATGAGGAGAACGAAATTATTGGCAAACTCATGTTTACTGCGGAACTGACTGCTGTCGATCGCAAAAAGATCATCAATGTTTTTATTTGCGACGGCAGCATCAATTACCTCAACAGTCCCCATGCATTTTAGTGATTCACTGCCATCCTTATCTATAAGGATGTAAGTATAGCTGCCTAGAATGTTCGAGTCATTGTCCTGAGTTCGTTTATTATCCGCCATGAGGAAGTAAAGAATCCGAATAGCGGACCCTTTAAAAGCAATCCTGCGGATATATTTGCGAAGGCGCTCCGTGCCAATTTCTGCAATCGATTTGTAGATATCAGGCGAGTCACCATTTATATCCATTTTGATTTCTCCTTATGGCAGTGGGTGAATGTACAAGATACTTAATTGAGACACAGAACAGGGGATCTGTCAAGAGAAATTGTCTTATGGAATAAATATGGAGAGTGATTTTTCAGGCCTTTTAAAATTAAAAAAACAGCAAGTATGATGGATTATTTGATGCGCATAAATTATCGCTTAACCCAGGTAATTAATAGAACAAAACGAAGGGGGAAATATTTTACAAATCAATGTGAGTCTGTGGATATAATTTTCCGTTAATTAAGCTATAATTTACGTATCTAACTTCTAGTACTTTATTATGTCTACATTTGCATTAAACATTAGTATTTTCTGGCAAGAGTATCTACACTTCTTGGCAGCTATTATTGCTATCTTAGTTTCAATATCAGCCGCATTCCTGTTCTTCCTCGTATCAAGACGAGAAAAACAATTACGTACAGTCTGGCGTCCATTTGGTTTCCTGGCTTTGGCGATTGCCTTTTTCCTATTTATTCTCGAACGTAAATACCCGGGATTTGCTTTGGCGGCAATTATCATCGAGGTTATCGGCTTCTTCGCGATATTCCGTGGTGTTTTGGCGGAACCCGTTCTGTCCCAGTTGAGACAGGTTTTACCTGGCTCTAAGAGTGACGTGAGCGTTACCAGAAACTTTTTTAGAGATGTTAAAAAAATGTTCCTAGGTTTTGGTAAAACGTTCAAAACTGCAGGGGCGACAAGCAAGTCTTTCGGCGTATTACTACTACTGCTGATCTTATTGGTTCCATTGTATCTTTTCTTTGGACCGTCAATTCTTCTTACAGGGCTAGAGTTTATAGCTTTTGTCTTCCTGACTTCGACAATCTATCTACAGATCAAACGTTATCGAGGACAGCGTGGTGAAGAAGCTGCGGTTCGCCGTTTGAACTTGTGGCCGTTGATTGCTTATATCTTCCTGTTCTTCCGCCAGATTGCGGTGATGTTTTATCGCTTGCCGGAGTATGACATTGTCACTTTCAGACGGTTTACGTTTGAATTTGGACTGCCGTGGCAGCTTGCCGTGTTGTTTACGATTCTCGGCTTTGTTTTCCTATTTTTGTGGGCATGGACCTTCATTAAGGTGCGTCCAAGACTGCGAACATACGTTGTCTTCTTGGCGATCGCTGTTGCGGTATCGAGCCTCGGGGCACTGATCTTTACGCTTCTGGTCTTTGGTATTGTTGAGAAAAATAACTTGCAGCTGATGGAACAGGGAGCACGTACGGAAAAACTAATTATGGAAGAACGCTCTGACGTTGCATTGCTCTTATCGCAAACTATTGCGAAAGAACCAGATTTGGTTACAAGTCTTACTGAAGCACTTAAGAATGGTACTGAGTCAGAATTGCGCACTGTAAATACTGATTCAATTCGAATATATGATAGTACTGGTAAAATAATTAAAAGTCCTTACGAGCCTCGCGACATTGGCCGAGACTTCAGTCCGGACCCACTAGTTAAGCTAGTACTTGACGAAGGTAGAGTGGTTAAATCATTTGGAAATGTTCAGGGCGTGCTATCGCCTGTAATGACGACGCGCGCTTTCTTCCCGCTCATAAGCGGAAGTAAAGTTACCGGAGCTGTAGAGGTCGGATACAGTTTTGACAACGCCTTTGTTGATTTCTCGAAAGAACAAACAGGTCTAGACGTAACCATGTATACTGGCGCAGTAAGGTCTGCAACTACAATTAAGACTTTAGATGGAGTATCGCGCTGGGCTGGCTCAGAGGAAACAAATAAGAACGTTATAGAAACCGTTTTGGTGCAGGGAGAGAGATACAGCACGATCACTGATCGATTGGGTATTCGTTATTACAGCGCATATGAACCTGTACGAGATGTAAACGGTGCGATTATCGGAATGGTATCTGTGGGTGTGCCAACTCAAGTCTTGCTTGAGGACTCCAGGCAACAGTTGCTTACAGCTTTCTTGATTGCGATTGGAGTTTCATTGGCGGCAGCGGTGGTTGGATATTACGGCTTACGCAGATTCTAAATAAGCTTACTTATCAAATACTATGAAATATAATAACCAATCATTTTTCGGAAAAGCGATGATCGTAGCACTTGCTGCGCTCGTAGTTGAAATAGGACTACTCTTTGCATTGCCGTATGTTTTTAATGTGCCGCTCGTTCCTCACTCGTTTGAAGCAAATCCAACGACGGTTCGAGCAACTCAAACATTTGTGCACACCGTATCTTTTGATGATCCTTTGTCGATTACTTATGAATATCCAAAGGTGGATATTGGTAACGACGGCGCGGCACTAAAAGCACATAACGATACATCAGATGTTATTGCGCTAGATCCAATCAAAATAACCGAAGACAACCGCCTGCTCACCTTCAAAGAAGATGCAGAGATCGGCGCAGATTCGTCGATCACGTACCAGCTGAGCGGTGACTGGATGCGTTGGTATTACTTCGATGGTGATAAATGGATCCCAACAGGGGACTGTGACGATTGTTCTAGTACTGCCGAAGTTATTAACCAAAATATTAGCACCCTGCCGATTGGCACAGAAGAAGTGCTGGTCAAAGCTTTCTTAAAGAGTGGAGCAAAAACGGTACCTAAGCTGAAGTCAGTTGCTATTTCAGTTTGGGGAGAACGACCGAGTACTTATCAAAGCCTAGCTCAGTTGACCGGCCAAGATCAGGATCGGTCAGACGTGTCTCTAGAAGTGCTGAGTGCCAATTTTGCATGTAGCGATGATGGTACAGGCTTGGTAGGGTCTATTACGGTGCGCAACACTGGTGAGCGTACGACGGGAACAGGTATTTATATTGAAAATGTTACGCAGCCGCCAAGTACGGGTTCGCAGTATTTGGGGACAGGTGTAGTAAATGGAAATCCAACCGTCGGTCCTGGCCAAACAGTAACCGTAAACGTTTTCATTGCGTTTAGTGGTCCTTATAATGGTGAGACCATAAATGATAAATGGATGATTCGTTCGGAAAATGAAAATCCAAACAAACCGCCTCAGAGCAACTACTTTAATGTTACCTGGAGCGGACCATGTGACGAGCCACCACCACCTGAAACTGAACTGATTTGTCATTCCGGCGGCGACGAAAATGGTCCCTGGACTTTCCTTGAAGTAGAAGTTGGCAGCCACGATTCGCACACTTACGACATTATTCCGATCACAGACTTAAATGGCGATGGTCAAATCAACATTGCTGACTGTAACTACACGCCTCCGCCAGAGTACGAAGATATCTGTCACTCTGAGGGCGACGAAAACGGCCCATGGAGCTTCTTGACGATTGAAGTGGGAACGCATGATGCGCATCCATACGATATGATCCCAGCTACAGATCGCAATAACGATGGACAGATCAACATTGATGATTGTAACTACACGCCACCAGAACCAATCGATATCTGTCACTCTGAGGGCGACGAAAACGGACCGTGGAGCTTCCTGACAGTAGAGGTCGGAACCCATGATTCACACCCTTACGACATAATCCCAATTACAGACCGCAATAACGATGGACAGATCAACATTGATGATTGTAACTATGTTCCGCCTGAATCTATAGAGATCTGTCATTCTGACGGTGATGAAAACGGTCCGTGGAGCTTCCTGACAGTCGAAGTTGGATCGCATGATTCACACCCTTACGACATAATCCCAATTACGGACCGCAATAACGATGGACAGATAAACGTCGATGACTGTAATTATGTTCCACCAGAACCGATTCTGATCTGTCACTCTGATGGTGATGAAAACGGCCCATTTTCTTTCTTGGAAGTGAATGTGGGAAGTGAACATGAACAGCATGAATACGACGTTATCCCAATTACAGACTTAGATGGCGATGGTGATATTGATGTGGATGACTGTAAGAAGAATTGACGGTCCAAAGAAAAGATACAATGGAACCAATAAGA
>JBHPHK010000018.1:0-4787 GCA_042569365.1 Patescibacteria group bacterium
CTAAGAAAGGACCGAAGCGACCGCGCTTCACGACCATTGGCTCGCCACACTCAGGACATTGTTCATCTGCGACCTCCTCTGGCGGAAGTGCCTCTTTTTCTCCCTCCATCGGCTTGGTGGTTTTACAGTCAGGATAACCAGTACAAGCATAGAAACGACCGAAGCGTCCCATCTTGATGATCATTGGCTTGCCACATTTTTCACATACTTCATCAGAAGCTTCTTCAGTCAAGTCCTTTTTGGAGAGCTCTTTGTCTTTCTTCTTGAGGTTGGCGATGAAAGGTTTATAAAAATCTCTGATCACAGGGACCCATTCTTTTTTACCGATCGCAATAGTGTCCAAGTCTTCTTCAAGACGCGCCGTGAATTGATAGTCAACAATCTGCGGGAAATGTTCCACCAAGACATCGTTGACCAGTGTGCCGATCTCAGTCGGTTTCAAGCGTTTCTCTTCTTTTTCGACATAACCACGGTCCTGTACAGTCGAGATTGTTGGTGCATAAGTAGAAGGACGTCCGATGCCAAGCTCTTCCAGCTTCTTTACTAAGCCAGCTTCGCTGTAGCGAGCGGGTGGCTGTGTAAAGTGCTGTTCCGGCTTGAGCTCATGAAGGTCTAGCTTTTCAGCCTTCTTAACTTCAGGCAAAATAATTTCGTTTACCGCAGCACCACCGTCTTGATATATTTCTAGGAAGCCCGGGAACGTAATTACAGATCCGGTTGCGCGGAAAGCATGCTTGCCGGCACTAATATCAATTGTGGTCGCGTCCATTTTCGCATCTTCAGCCTGGCAGGCGAGCGTTCTCTTCCAGATCAGTTCATAGAGCTTGAGCTGACGACTGTCTAGATGAGATTTAAGATCTTCTGGCATACGCGCCAACATTGTTGGACGAATAGCTTCATGAGCTTCTTGGGCACCCTTACTTTTTGTCTTATAGAAACGAGGCTTAGCTGGCACGAACTCTTTTCCGAATTTGTTTTGCAGAACATTACGTGCTTCGTCGATAGCACTTGTTGCTAAGCTCATAGAGTCGGTACGCATGTATGTGATCAGACCAGTAGAGCCTTCACTGCCCAGTACAACACCTTCATAGAGCTGCTGAGCAAGCATCATGGTCTGCTTGGCAGAAAAACCGAGTCGGCGCCCTGCATCCTGCTGCAAAGTACTGGTAGTATAAGGAGGGAGAGGACGGCGCAGCTTCTCCTTTTTGGTAAGATCAACGACTGTATAGTCGGCATCTTTAAGGTCTTTAACGATCTTGTCAGACGACTTTTTGTCGCTCAGGCCAAATTTATCAAGCCGTTTTCCATCAACTTTTACAAGCTTGGCCGGGAAGGCTTCTTTCTTAGGTTTTTTAGATTTGGAAACGTCGGCCGTAATCGTCCAATACTCTTGAGGCTTGAAAGCTTCGATCTCACGCTCACGCTCTACGATCAAGCGCACGCAGACAGACTGAACGCGTCCAGCAGAAAGTCCGTATTTAATCTTCTTCCACAAGAACGGAGAGAGCTCATAACCAACAAGACGATCTAAAACGCGGCGCGCTTGCTGGGCGTCAATTAAGTCTTGGTCCAGATCGCGAGCATTTTTTAAGGCCTCTTCGATCGCATTTTTTGTGATTTCATGAAAAGTGATGCGCTTGATGACATCTTTCTTAAGTTTTAAGGCGTGCACCAAGTGCCAACTGATCGCCTCTCCTTCGCGGTCTTCATCAGTCGCCAGATAAACAGTGTCCGCTTTTTTCACGTCTGTTTTTAATGTTGAAACAGTTTTCTTGGCCTTGGGAGGAATAATATATGTAGGCTCGAAATCATTCTCAATATCAATACCCATCTCTTTTTTAGGGAGGTCGCGGATGTGTCCATAGGAAGACTTGACTGTGTAGCCTTTGCCTAAGAAACGTTTGATTGTTTTAGCTTTCGTTGGTGACTCAACGATAACGAGGTTAGTCATATGTTATGCGATTGAATAAAGTTGAGGAGAATCCTCTGAAATTATATTGCGCAGCAGCAGTTTGCCCAAGGCGCTGTTTAGTTTTTCTGATTTTAAATTGGTTTGAGTTATGAGATTATCAAAGGTTGTTGGCTCTTTCTGGAGAGCTTTGACGATCGCACGCTCGCTGCCTGTAAGGTCTGTGCCAGATATTAATACAGATGATTTCTTTGTGCAACCCATCTCACAATCAAGCAACTGGGGAAGATCCTCTGCCTGCGTCAAAATTGTGGCGCCATCACGGATCAAGAAATTGGCTCCTAGACTGTTGGGGCTATCAATAGGGCCGGGTACAGCGATAACATCGCGGTTCTGATCTAAGGCATTTGCGGCCGTAATTAGCGCTCCACTTTTTTCCGGTGCTTCTACCACGAGTACGGATTTTGCAAGACCACTTATGACCCTGTTTCGCAATGGAAAATTTTGAGGTTGACCGCCTTGGTCTGGCGGGAATTCTGAGATCACAAGCCCTTTCTCGCAGATAGTATCAAAACATTTCTGGCGCATTTGTCCATTGCCCGTAAAAGAACGCAGGCCACAACCTAACACAGCAATCGTAGGGATGTCAAATTCAAGACTGTATTTATGGACGCAGTAGTCAATCCCGCGCGCCAGGCCAGAGACCGTGCAAACGTCTTGATTTATTAGAGAGGCAATAATTTTGCGTGTAACTTTCAAAGCATAAGAGGAGCATTGGCGAGTGCCGACGATCGCAAGCTTTCGCGTCCTTAACAGCTCTCGATCACCTTTTAAATATAGAAGCGGGGGAGGGTCGAAAATCTTCTTTAAAAGGTCGGGATATCCAGCGTCATATATAGAGACAAGCTCAATATTGTTTTTTTTAAGCTGGGAGAGTTCCTGTTTCAGATTCATCGTCTCCTTCATTTCTTCAAAACTAGAAACTATCGCTGGCCTTAACTTAAGATCTAGTAAGCTTTGCGGGCTAGCGTTATATGCTTTCTGGGCACTTCCAAAAAGTTTTATTATTCTTAATAATCTTCTCGCACCAATGCCTTCAACCGATCTAAGGGCGTGCAGATATATATTAGATGGAGACATGCAAACAAGATTAGACTTTCTACAGAAAACAGCGGGAACTTTAGATAAAGCTCCTTATTTATTTTACCTGAAGAAACATTAAAAAAGAGTTAAATTTTCATTAACTCTTTTTCATTTTGTGTCCGTTTTGTTTGAGGGCATCTCTTTGCGGTTTGCTGAGTATCTGCAGAACGCGCTCTAGTTCGTTGATCCAAGAGGGGTCAGAAAGGTCAAGAGGGATATTTAAAGCGCGGCCTTTAAGTTTCCAGTCGGGATTCTTTGTCATAATTTCTTCGATAAGGTCTGCAGGAAATTCAGTAGCGCCCTCAAGAACAACACGCTTCTGTTCTTTTCCTCCGCGGGCACGCATCATGCGCGTTTCTATCTTGATGACAAGCGCAAGCTCGGCCAAGAGACGAATACGCAAGAGAGAGATGTAGTTCTTGCCCTGTGCCGGCATTTCTCCATAAACATGAATAAGATCATCGACTTCATCTTCTAATTCAGCTAAGGAACGAGTGTCTGCCAATCTTTGGTAGCCAAGTAGGCGGTCCTCTTCAATGCTGATATATTCTTCGGGCAGGTATGATTCGAGTGGAAGTTCGACCTTAACATCGAGGCGTGGGCCGGCGATACCGCCTTTGATCTCAGAAACGGCTTGACGCAGAAGGCGCAAGAAAAGATTTAGGCCCACGGCTTGGATCGTGCCAGACTGTTCAACACCTAAAATATTACCGGCACCGCGGATCTCTAAGTCGCGCATAGCCACCTGGAAACCGCCACCGAGCTGCGTTGCTTCGAGCAGGGCGGTCAGGCGATCGCGAGCACGACCTTTAAGTTCTTGATTATTGTAAAAGAAATAAGCATAGGCGCGTCTGTCGCCGCGTCCGATACGTCCTCTCAGCTGATAAAGCTGTGATAGGCCGAAATGTGTGGAGCGCCTGACGATCAAGGTATTGACGCGAGGGATATCGAGTCCGTTTTCAATAATTGTCGAAGCGACTAAGACATCCATCTTGTGGCCTGCAAAATCCTGCATCGCTTTAGAGAGTTTGTCTTCAGAAAGCTGGCCATGTGCTACGCCGACGCGCGCACTTGGGACAAGTTTTTCGATCTTGCGGCGCATTGCTTCGATCGTAGCGACGTGATTATGGAGCAGATAAACCTGACCCTTGCGCTTGAGTTCGCGCAGGATTGCATTGCGCATTTCCTCTTCATCTTCTCGCGCAACAACAGTCTCGATCGGGAGACGGCCGGGTGGGGGAGTTTCGATTGTACTGATGTCACGCACTTGTGCTAGCGCTAAGTTAAGTGTGCGCGGAATAGGGGTCGCCGTCATCGACAAAACATCTACATTCACGCGCAAATGTTTCAAGCGCTCCTTTGCGCGGACGCCAAAGCGCTGTTCTTCGTCAATAATTATCAGGCCGAGATTCTTGAAAGATACATCACTAGACAAGAGTCGATGCGTGCCGATCACGAGATCAACTTTACCAGACTTTATGCCAGCGATGGACTTTTTCTGTTCCTGAGAGCTTTGGAAACGAGAGAGTGTGGCGACTTTGATGTTTGCGCCCTTTAACCGTTTAATAAAAGTCTTGGTATGCTGCTCGGCCAAGATGGTCGTAGGTGCGAGGATCGCTACCTGTTTACCGCCCTCGACAGCTTTGACAGCAGCGCGCAGAGCAACCTCAGTCTTTCCAAAGCCAACATCACCGACGAGTAAGCGATCCATAGGTTTTATATCTTCCATATCCTT
>JBHPHK010000019.1:0-3478 GCA_042569365.1 Patescibacteria group bacterium
CCGGATAAACAATGCCGGAGCATCATCGCGGCGTTCATGGAGATATTTTTTCAAAGTATCGCGGGCGCGCTCTGACAAGAACACGACACGGACCTTATCGCCTTTCCCCCTCACACTAAACGAGTCATTCTTAAGGTTGACCTGATCAATGTTGAGGTTAGTCAGCTCTGAGATGCGCAAGCCCGTTGAGAATAGTAATTCGAAAATAGCACGGTCCCGCAAGCCTGACATATCTTTTGCGTCCGGTTGCTTCAAAAGTTTTTCTACTTCATCGCCTGTCAGAAATTCTACCTGCCGCCCGCTCGTCTTGGGTAATTCGATCTTTTCGGCTGCAAGAGTCTTGATATCACGTTTCGCCAAATATTTCAAGAAGGCGCGGATCGCGATCAAATGATAGGCTTGTGTCTGTTTTTTTAAAGGTTCGCCTTTGGTGTTTTCAAAACGATTAAGCTTGAGGCGGTACTGGCGCACGCGGTCGGCCGTTATTTGTTCTGCCTTAGAAATTTTCTCCCAATCCACAAAACGATTGAGGTAATGCGAATAATTGCGCACCGTGCGCTGCGAAAGGCCGCGTTCGATCTCGCAGTATTCGAGAAACTCTGTAATTAAGTTGGAGAGGGTGTTAGCCATGAGGGTCTAGATCCTTAACATTGTACGACACTTAAGCCAAAAAATCAAGGGAATTGGTTTAATAAATAGCGCTTATCAGGTATAGTGTAAATGTCTTATGATAAAGAAATTATCATTCACAATTCTGCTGACTTCCCTGGCTATTTTTGGAGCCAGTTTTTTAATGTCTAATGAGGCGCAGGCTAGTCTCGTCGATGGTTCTTTTGTGCGCGCTAGCACAAGCCCTGTAGTCTATCAAATAGACGCGGGTCAAAAACGCGCCGTTCCTTCCGCAAATATTTTACTTTCTTGGACGAGCTGGTCGAATGTGAAACTTGTAAGCGCCACCACATTGGCGGCCTATCCTTCAGCTTCGGCAATCGGTTTTAAAAACGAAACGCTCATCAGCGTCAGCGGCAACCCGACAGTCTATGTTGTCAAGCATGACAAGCGCTACGCCTTCTCCAGTGCCACCGCATTTTACGGCTTGGGCTATAGCTTTAGTAAGGTTCGTGCGATAAACTCTAGTGATCTGAAGTTCAATCCATCGGCCGGCGTAATCAAAACCGAACACTTGATCGAGCAAGAGTTTGTGCAAAATGCGGGCGGTGCAAAATACTACGCTAAGAAGGGTGACTTGCGTGAGGTTACTTCAGCTAATGTCTATGTATCTTGGGGATCGCCCGCGCTGACTTACACGATCACGGATTGGCAACGCGAAATCTATCGCGAAGGTGCGCCAATGTCTTTTGCGGATTATGCTTTGATAAGACAAGCCGGAACCTCTACAGTTTATTTAGTTGTTAACGGAAAGCGGCGCGCTTTCTCTTCGCAAGCTATTCTGGAGGACCTGCATTACAGCATGGATGACGTCATTGACGTGTCTGCGGCAGAGCTTGCGCTTAATTCTCTCGGAGCCGGCATTAATAGTACGCATATCTTGCCCCAAAGCAGTTTGGTGCAAGCGGCTGGTAAAACGATCTACCGCATAGACAATAATTATCGGCGCGCATTCCCGGCCGGCGAGATTTTTCTGTCCCACGGGACCTGGGGCGATATAAGGCAAATTACTCTTGATACTCTTTTGATCTATCAACGAGGCGCTCTGCAGGGTTTTGCGAACTCTGCTCTGATCAGAGCAGATGGCAGTCCGGCAGTTTATCTGATCATTGATGAAGAACGACGACCATTCATCTCAAGTGCCGCCTTTCTAACATTCGGCTACAGCTGGGGTCAGGTCCGCGTGATTAATCCCAAAAACCTCCAGTACAATCCGCCCGGTGCAGCAATTGACGTTCCTGAAGACGCAGCCGCGATGAAGCAAGAGGGCAATATCAAGATCGGCATCTACAAAAACGTGGGCGGTGTTCGTGTAGCTGGCAGCGGAACCTACTATGCCAAAACTGCGGACGGACATTTGATCGCCGCATTAGCCGGGAACATCATCAGTGGCGTGGGATACATCAATGGCCAGTACAGATTCTCGACGACATCCGGGCAAGTTGGGTATTACGACTCGTATATCAGATTTATTCCAGCTTCTGGAACAGTTTTACAATTGGTTGACTACGTTGATAAGCCGTCAACTGTTAACTACAACCGTTTCCGTGGCGTGATCGAAGCGAGACGCTCAACCTCGACCGGAGAATTCTGGGCGATCAATGATCTTCCACTTGAGACATATCTCAAAGGTTTGGGGGAGGCATATGATTCTTTCCCTGCTCAATATCACAGAGCACTCGCTGTCGTGGCACGAACCTACGCACGCTACTACGTCAACGCCGGCGGCAAGCATCCGCAGAATAACTTTGACCTCGATCACCACGTCGATATGTTCTATCGCGGCTATGAATCAGATGCCCGCATGCCAAACTATAAAGTGGGAGTCGATGCGACGCGCGGTATGTTTATTACTTATCAAAACGATATCGTGATCACTCCTTTCTTCGGAGAATCCGATGGACGCACCCGTTCCTGGGAAGAAAAGTGGGGCGGGGATAAACCATGGCTGCAGTCAGTCTCGGCGCCATTTTCTTCTACAATGCGTGGCCACGGAGTTGGTATGGACGCCAATAGCGCGCGCCATATGGCATCAGAATGGGGTTATAGCTATAGTCAGATAATCCACCATTTCTACACAGATATCGCGATTGCAGACCGGTATTAAAAGACTTGCCAAAAATTCAGAATAATGCTATCTTATGAAAAGTCTTCGCCAGACGAACATTTTATTATTAATTCACTAAAAGTCGACTAAAAGACAGTTTCTAAACATTATGGCGATTACACAGCGTAAGAAGTCTAATATAATCAAGAAACAGCAGCTACACCAGGAGGACACAGGTTCTCCGGAAGTGCAAGTTGCGTTGCTGACGGAAAAAGTTAAGCAGCTTACATCCCACCTGAAAAAGCATCAGAAAGATGTTAGTTCTCGTCGTGGATTGGTCAAGATGGTCAATCAACGTCGTAAATTGCTTAACTACTTAGAGCGCGAAGACGAAAAACGTTTTAAAAAGCTCCTCAAAGAGCTTAAGATTAAACGTCCTCAGCAGTCGACTTAGTCCTTCTTGAAAGGAAGAACGGTTTAGGTACTAAAATATCTAAATACACTACCGCAAGTAAGGCCACTCTTTAACGAGAGTGATTATCTATTATTTATGACCTATATAAAACACCCAGATCAGCGCGTCGCAGTATTCGTGGACGTATCCAATATGTTCCACGCTGCAAAACGCGAAGGCGCTACTCTGAACTTTTCAGCATTGCTTCGTGAAGCAGTGGCCGGACGCAAATTAGTCCGCGCCATCGCCTATGCGATCAAATCTGATACAGAAGAAGAAAAAGCATTTTTCAACGCATTACAGGAAGC
>JBHPHK010000020.1:0-2629 GCA_042569365.1 Patescibacteria group bacterium
GCTTTGACAGTGATCTTGGCGATCGGAGCGCAGCGTATTTTGAAACGTAAAGCATTGGTGCGCAAACTCGTAGCCGCGGAAACGCTCGGGAACGTATCGATCATTGCGACCGACAAGACTGGTACGATCACAAAAGCGATTATGGAGGTTAGTGAGATTGTGCCGGCCGAAGTCTCTAAAGAGGCAAGCTTGAAGCTTCCCGATGGAGAATTTTCAGAAGCCATCTTTGAGGAGAAAGGTCCTCTGCTGGGAAATATTTTAGAGACAGCGTGGCTTGCCAGCGATGCCGAGATCGAAAACCCAGGCGCGGCTCTGCACGATATTAAAATTGTTGGTAGTCCGACGGAAGTGGCGATCGTTAAAGCAGCCAACCGGGCCGGCATAGACCGTGACAAATTAAACGAACGCTTTACGCGCAAGGATGTGATTCCATTCACTTCGGCGCGTAAATTCATGGCGGTGCTCTTGAGTGAAAAAGGCGGCGCGGACCAGAATTTAGTTTTCCTGAAAGGTGCGAGCGAAAAACTTATTCCAGCCTCGAAATATTATGAAGATCAAAATGGCGTTCAAGAGATGTCAGACAAGGCGCAGAAATGCTTCTTGGACACTGTCGACCAGTTGTCGGCACAGGGATTGCGCGTGTTAGCGGTGGCGAAGAGCAGCGTTGCTAAAAATGTTCAAGAGCTTTCCGAAGATGAGGATGAACTACTGCAGGATCTGACATACTTAGGTCTGATCGTGATCAAAGATCCTTTGCGCCCGAATGTTTACCAGACTATTAAACAGGTGGCGGATGCAGGAGTGAAAACGATATTGATCACAGGAGATCACGCCGAGACGGCGCGGGCGATCGCCAAAGAGATCGGCCTGCCGGCAAATAAGAAAAATGTGATCACCGGGACTGAGCTTAAAGAGCTAGATGAACGAGAATTCCGCAAGCGTCTGCGGGATATTCGGATCTATGCGCGCGTGACGCCGGAAGATAAACTACGCATCATCGACGCGTGGCAAGCTGAAGGCGAAGTGATCGCGATGACGGGCGATGGGGTCAATGACGCGCCGGCTGTGCAGGGGGCAGACATTGGTCTTGCGGTGGGTTCTGGCTCGGATGTTGTCAAAGAAACTGCCGACTTGATCCTGCTCGATAATAATTTCAAAACGATTGTCGCAGCCGTCGAAGAGGGCCGCACCATCTTCGATAACTTCCGCAAAGTTACGCGCTACTTGCTCTCGGATAGCTTCACGGAGATCATCGTGATCTTATTTAGCTTTATCGTGGGATGGCCTTTGCCGATCCTGGCGACGCAGATCTTATGGGTCAATATCGTCAACGATGGAGCGCCGGATGTAGCGCTCGCATTTGATCCGCAAGAGGACGATATCATGAACGAACCACCACGCGACCGCAAGGAGCCGATCTTAGGGCGGGCGGACTTATGGCTGATCGGCCTGATCAGCGTCGTGACGGCGACGGGGATCTTGCTTTTGTTCTGGTGGACGATGCGCACCTCTGGCGATCTTGCGTATGCGCGCACAATGGCCTTCACGCTTCTCGGCATCGATTCCCTTTTCTATATTTTCAGCATTAGGAGCCTCAGGCACTCGATCTTCCGGGAACATTTCTTCAGCAACAAATGGCTGCTCGGAGCGGTGGTGCTCGGATTTATTCTGCAGATCTCAGCTATTTATGTACCGTTCTTGCAGAAGATTTTTGAGACTGTATCGATAGGATTAGTCGATTGGCTCTTAATTTTAGGCTCTGTGGCGGTAACGATTCTGATTATCGAGCTGGCGAAATATATCTTGAGACCAAGGAAGAAGAAGTAAGGTTGACAAAAAAGCCGATCAATGTTACAATGCGGCGAATTCGATTTTTAGAGTTAAGCTAACTATACAGAGAAAACATGGAAGAATTCCTGCAAACATTTAATATCGAGCTCGTCTGGTTCTGGCGCGGTCTTTGGATTGTGATTACCTGGCTTGTCGTTTTCTTGGCGGTCCGCTATATTGGTCGCGTTATGGAGCGCTTGATAGTCCGCGCAAAACATTTGGACGTAGCGCCACGCTACTTAAAACAAGTTGATAAGCTTTTAGACATTTTAATGATAATCACGGGTGTAGTGATTACGCTTCTGATTTTAGGATTGCATCAGATCGTCCTTGGCGTATTGACAACCGCTGGTATCACTAGCCTGGTGATCGGTATCGCCTCGCGTAGTATGTTTGAAAATATTTTTGCCGGCATTAATCTGCTTTTTGAACGACCCTTCGATCTGGGTGATAAAGTTGAAATCTCCCTCGGCTATAAGCAAAACTATAGTGGCAAGATCCATAAAATGTCTATTATGGCTACGCAAATCATGACTGATCAGGGTCCGATCGTAACGATTCCAAATAGCGAACTGACAAAAACACCGATCGTCAACAAGACTATTCATGATGAAGAGCCGTTGGAAGTTTCTGTGGCAATCGCAAATGACAACGACGTTGACACAGCTTTAGATGTTTTACGTGATATCTTCGAAAACGATCCGCGCATTTTGAAGACTTTTGAGCCAGAATTTCTGGTCAAAGATATTCGCGAATACGCTGTCGATATCAACGCTAAGGCGCAGGTTAAGAAAGAAGA
>JBHPHK010000021.1:0-2593 GCA_042569365.1 Patescibacteria group bacterium
GCCTTCCAGTTTTACATCTTCCAAAGGCACGGAAACAATCTCATCGGGGTTTGCGATAACTGGAGTGGCGGAAACTTCAATCGTCAATCTTGGTGCAATATCTGTAATTAAATCTTGTGAAATTTCGCTCGTTGCGTGGTGGTGACTTTCGTCAATTACTAAAACGATTTCTCGTCCTTCTTCTTTCGTGTTCTCAACAATCTTACCGAGATAAAATTCTTTTTCGTTTTCTTTTACAATCGTGTTTTTATCTTTTTTGTTTATACTTTCCCAGTTCAGAAACAAAATTTCGTTTTCGCCAATTTGTTTGTCGGTCAAATCTTCAAAGTCGGAACATTCCAAAGCTCTTGTGTCTTCGTAATATTTTTCCAGCTTTTCCTTGCTTTGCGTGTGCAATTTTCTTGGAGCAGTCCAAATAAACGAAAGAGGGGTTTTAATTTCCTTGTCGTCAATAAGTTGCTTCAAAAATTCCGCAGTCATTATGGTTTTGCCAGAACCGGTCGGAGCCTTGAAAATAACTTTTTTCTCTCCGCTTTGTTCAAGCAGTTCCTTACTTCTTGAGAGAAGTTTTTTTATAGCTGTATTTTGATAGTCTTTTAGTTGCATAGTTTTTCCAATTATTTAAATATTCTGCGATAAACTCGGAGTATCGCTTCCGGTATTGGTGATAATTTTACTTTTTTCTTCATATCTTCAAACTCCTCGTCAAAAGTATCATCGCCGAGTGAGAAAATATAAAGACTGAATTTGCCGTCAATTTTGGCAATTTCCTTTTTAAAATTATTTATCGCCTGATGATCAAAAACAATCCCAGTATATCGTTTCTTATTTCTGAAAATTTTATACTGCTTTGTTGATTTAACTTCTTCGAAAGTGTCTTCTTTGACACAAAGCATTTCTGTCGCTTTCTTTGTAAGAGCAACTTTGTTTTTGTCCGTTGGATCGGCAGGAACAAAAGAGGTTTTGAAATATTTTAGATTACCGCCTAATCCCTTAACATCATCATTGTTTTTCTGATCTTTATAGCCCTTAATTACCTTTGCAACGCGCGGATAACAAATATCCGTAGCTATCTTATAGTTGTCACCATTATTGTCTTCATTGTTTGTGCACAAAATAAATTTTCTTTTGCCACCATCTTTATTTAGTTCAAGTGCGGCATGCCCAGTAGTTCCAGAGCCAGCAAAAAAATCTAAAATTGTAAGTTCCTTTTTGTTATTACCTGCAGCATCTATACAATCCGCTACCGCATATAACGATTTAGGATAAGAAAAAATATTAAGGGGTAAAATTTTATTTAGAACTTGAGTTCCGTAATTATTGGCAAAATATTTTGTATCGTTCCAAACAGTTTTGTAATTAAATTTATTTTTACTTCTTACAATATCCCAAACCTTTCTTTGTTTAAGATACTTGGCGTTAAGTTCTTTTTGTACAGATTCAACAGTTTGTCTTGCATATCTCCATTTTCTCTCAACACCATTTGGGTCAATTGGATATATTTCAATAACTCCATCTTTCCTAATCTCATTTATTTTAGGGTGAAAATTCTGTGGCGAAACTGGACCAAATCCAATAATTTCACCATTTTTAACTAAAACTGGGTAAAAACAATTTTTCGCCGCTTCCCTCAATGAGCTTTCTCCGGTTACATCTCTAAAATTTCTCACATCCTTACTGTCATCGTCCCTATATTGATAACCAATAAAGCGACCTCCTTTGGGATAAACAAAATATGCAAACTCGTGGGAGTATGAAAAATTTAATCCTTGGATTCCAGCTGGGTTATGCACGATTGTAATACATGCGATATCCTTTTCAGGAAAAATTTCACGAAGCAAAATGCCTAAATTTTCTTGTTCATTGTGATCAATCGTGCAAACTAAAACACCAGATTTACTTAAAAGTTTTTTACATTGTTTTAGTCGATTATTCATGAATGATATCCATTTGCTATGTCGCCATTTGTCGTTATCATCAACATAGTCATTATTGTATTTCCAATCTTTTGCCCCTGTGTTATATGGCGGGTCAATGTAAATTACATCAATTTTGCCTTTATGCGTGTAATTCAAAACCGAAAGAGCGTGATAATTATCGCCCTCAATCAATAAATTTACTGGTTTGTCTGGGTCGGAAATTATCTCTTTACTTTTTACTTCTTCCAAAACCGGTAATTCTATTTTGCATTGTTCAACAACATTTTCCGGCTTATCTTCCCAAACAAGCCCATATTTTTTGCGTTTGCGAAGTTGCTCAATCTCTTTGATTAAGTCTTGTCTATCCCAGTTTGTATAATCTTTTTTTGCCATAATTATTTCATTAAATCATCAAGTGATACGCCCAAAGCGTCTGCAATCTTTTTTACAGTTTCTATACGAGGATCTGGCGTTGAACCTGCCTCAATCTTAGCGATTGTATGAAAAGCAAGATTTGCCCTCTTTGAAAGCACATCTTGAGAAATACCGAGCTTGTTTCGATATTTTTTTATATTATCGCCAATTGTGGATTTTTGCTTTGACATTATCGTATAGTTTTACTATTATAAAGATATAGTGATATTACATTTCATTATCTATAGTTAGTATATGAA